>NZ_JAQGFI010000014.1:0-209382 GCF_027854095.1 Rhodococcus sp. C-2
CGAACCATGCAACCACTGCGCGATCGCCCGAAAACCTCTCCCGCCGAGAACCTCCCGGGAAAACATCTCCACGATCAACAACACCATCCGCGACTGCAACTCGTGCCGGACACGCACCAGATCCAGAACCTCACCCTTGAGGCCCTCACCATCCAGCTGCCACGCTCCCCGACTGTCCATACCGAAAGTTTAATCGAACACACTTTCGATAACCAGAGACAAACCGGACAACTTCGAGAACAGGAAGGCTCGAGACACGTTGATATGAAACTACTTTCAGCAACTCTCAAAACCGGATCATCGGCCGCCGAGCGGCAGAACTCCCCCGCCGACGGGATAGGGCGGCAGCGTTCCCACAAGCGTCGGTGTCAATGTGGTCGCAGACGGATCGGCACGACCGAGAGTGAATTTCCGAACTTCGGCACCCGTTCCGTCGCTGCCGCTGACGAGGAGATCCGCGCCGGTGGTCGTGCTCGTCGTGGCTACTCCGACACCCGTCCCTGGACCGGCGAACGGATCGAAGGATGCAACTTCCCGAAACACCACGTCCGTCGAATGATGATCTGGGCTCTCCAGGTACATCTCGGGCGCACCGTCGAGCCTCGATCCACTCGAGAAGACGCGGACGGATCCTTCGCCTCCGAGCATGCCTGCCACTATCGACTTTGCTCCGCCCTCGGCGCCGGCCACCCAACCCGTCGACAGAGACACCCCGTCGCGGTAGTCCTGATCGAATGCAAAGAACTGTGATGTCGTTGCCGGACCAGCCGTATGACCTGCGTGTTCATCGGAGCCGCCCTGCGCAGCCGCCGTCGGTTCGTACAGGTCGTAGCGGAACGTCTTGATCAACGGCTCCTCGCCCGCACCGGGTGCGGTCACGATGCTCGCTCGACCGGAGTGGCTGTCAACCATTCCGGTTGCGAACGTGACTCCGCTACTCGATCCCGGGTACGGCGAGAACGAACCGAATTCTGTGGGTGCGGACCTCTTGTCCGCCGGAAGGTCGGTGGAGTAGATCTTGACCTGCGACTCCATCCCTGGGCCTGATGCAACGATGATGTTGTCTGCCAGTGCATTTCCGTCGATGTCGACACCGCCGACGTTCACTCCACCGCGGAAACCCACATCGAAGGGGGCGAATCTTGCCAACTCGTCGGTGAACGGCACGCCGCCGACTGCGTTGTACGCCACCACTTCCGGAGCCGAGCCTGCACCTGTTCCAGCGACCAGATCAAGCACCATGTCTCCGTTCACGTCCGCCATCGCAACACTCGGGGTGCCTTCGAACGACGGGAAGGGCGTCACAGCAGTGATCAGTTTGTCGCCGTTGGCATCGAATATCTGCACCTTGGCGGGCACGCCGGCCGAACCAGGTATCGCGACGGCATATGTCGATACCTCGGGAATCACGTTGACAGTCGCCATCAAACCGTTGTCCTCGTGATTGAGTCGGTGGCAGTGAATCACAAAGGTTCCGGCGTACTCGGTGAACTTCGTTCGCAACGTCACTGACGCAGGCTCGAGAGCATTCTCATTCTCGTCAGTCACCGGAGCGGGCACGTTCACGTTGTCGATTCCCCAGGGCTGAACGCCCGTCGTGGTACCTGCGACGGGATCCACAACTTCCGTTACCTGGAAGTCGTTGACGTGAATATGCATCGGGTGTTCGTCGTTGTTGAGGTTCGTGATCTTCCATTCCTCAACGGAATTCAGTCGCGGTTGAATCAGCGGAATGTTGGGGAACGTGTTGTCGGCGAATTCGTAGGTGAAGGCCTTCGGATCGCTGTTGCTGGCCTTCTCGTTTCCGAACCCACCGGACACTGTGAGATTGCGGGTCACGTCGGGCGTCATCGCTGCGGTATCCACGAACGAGGTGTAGGTATCGAGCTTCTGTCCGAACTCGAAGGGAGTCGTCTTTCCTTCACCCTCGTCTGGCGTCGCACGGATCAACTGCTGAGTCGGGAACGTGAAGAATCCGTCCGCGTAACTGATCACCGACGGGTCGACGGTGACGGTTCCGAGTTCGGCGGGCGGATTGTCGGTACCGTTGTTGGTGTAGAGAATGCCTGGATTGCTCACCGGCTTCGCACCTTCGAGCGGTGGCATCTCCAGCACCAGATCGCCGGACTCCGGCATCGTCACTGCGATTGCGTATCGCGAGGCCGGCGGAATCACCAGCCTGGTTCCGTCCCCGTCCACGGATGGCCTGACCTCGTCGAACGGGTTTCCGTCCTGCCCTACGATGGCGAACTTCGGATGGGCGCCGGTTGCGGTTTCCGTCAACGTGACCGGCATGTAGGCAAAGTCGCTGATGTTGGCAAGCACCCAGATCTCGGTCTGCCCCGGCTTCAGTTTCAGCGACGGCTGGAACTGACCGTTCACGGTGTACTGCACATCGCGTTGGTTGTCCGGCAGTGAAGGATCGGCCGGTACAGTCGTCGATTCACCCGCGAAGCTCTGCAGATTGCCTGGAACGAATTGATTCTGTCCACGATGATTGGCCGGGGACAACGGTCCGGTGTACCAGTTGGTGAAATACTGCGCGCCCTCGGTGGTGTCCGAGAAATTCACCGGAGCAAGGCTCGGACGGTACGTCCCGTCGGCTAGTTCCGTACCGGCGGGTGGCGTCAACGTACTGACGAATTGGGGCCAGTTCGCGTCGTTGAGCTGTCGGCCCTTTCCTTTGCGGTCGAATACGAAGTTGTACTGCAGTGCCATATCGCGAATCGGAACGTCGTTTGCCGTCACGACAGGCAGATTGCCGTCCGGCCGGCCGATTTCCAGTAGCCCGGCCAGGCCCATGTACGTCTGCTGCGCAGTGAGGGTGTGCCGGTGACTGTGATACCAGTACAGACCGTTCGGCATCGTCGCCGGAATCGCGTAGTCGTACACGTTTCCCTGGCCGGCTGGAATGTTGAGCAACACGTTGTCCGCATTGCCGTCCGGACTCACGTGCACTCCGTGCGTGTGCAGATTCAGCGGAGCCGACGTCAGCGCCGGCGGATAGATCGGCACGCCCCCGCCCGCCGGTGTGAATGCCGGATCGTAGAAGTCCTGGATCGTGAGATCCTGCAAATCGTTGTCGTAATGAATGATCAATCGCTCTCCGGGATTGACGCGGAGAGTCGGCGCCGGATAGACGTCACTCGCCGAGGTCGATCCGTCCGACGCCGTACCGCGGATGACCTCGTACCCGAAGAGCAGAAAATTCGACACGGGCGCCGAAGCGGTATCGAGCGGAATCACTCCCTGATGAGCGGACAAGCGCACCTCGAGAACACCATCTCGGCTACTCAGTTTCACCGGCTCCCGATAGTCGACGGCGGTTCCGCCAGAGCCGTAATTGCCGCCCACCTCGGGCGCCGATTCACCGGAGGTACACGCGGCCAACGCCATCGTCATGGACACCACAACTGCTGCGGCTAACGACTTTCGTCGCAGTGCGATCACTGGTTTCCCCGTTCCATGGTGGCGTGAGGTACGTCCGATCAGCGCTCACCAGCCTATCGAGAAAACATCGGCTGAACAGGATATTCACGACAAATCGCCCACCTAAGGCCTGCGTGAGTGCTGCACCTTGCAAGCAGTCTCAGCAAACCGATCAGAAATCGAGAAGCACAGCCACGGGACCCGCAATTACGTTGAAACACATGAACACACCACAGAAGTCCACTTCCGACCACACGTCGCCAATCCACACATCAGCAGGGAGCGCCCAGATGACCACCGCGAAATCCGTGATACTCGACGTTCCCGACCTCGCGGCAGCCGAAGCCTTCTACAACGCTCTCGGCGTCGGAGATCGAATCCAGCTACGCGAATCGAACGAACCGACAACAGGGTTTCGTGGGTACACCCTTTCGCTCGTCGTCTCCCAACCGAACATCGTCGACGCCTTCGTCGGCGCAGCACTCGCAGCCGGTGCCACCGCCTTGAAGCCTGTGAAGAAATCCCTCTGGGGATACGGCGGAGTCGTCCAGGCTCCAGACGGTTCGATCTGGAAGATCGCCACGTCGTCGAAGAAGAACGACGGGCCGGCCACCCGCACGATCGACAGCCTCGTGCTGCTGCTCGGCGCCGAAGACGTCAAGGCCAGCAAGCAGTTCTACCTCGACCGCGGACTCGAGGTGTCCAAGAGCTTCGGTCGCAAGTACGTCGAATTCACCAGTGCAGCAAACAATGTGACACTCGCACTGTATGGTCGCCGCGCTTTGGCAAAGGATGCCGGGGTTGCTCCGGAAGGCACCGGATCACACCGTCTGACCGTTGCCGGCACGTCTGAAACCTTCACAGACCCAGACGGTTTCGCCTGGGAAGCCGCCTGCGCTTGACATCAAGCACAGATCACCGGGAAGGCGGCCGGTATCAGACTTCGGAGTTGGCCGCGTCATGCGCCGGGTACGCATGCACCAAGGCAGTAGCGAGTTTGGGCACCGCGTGAGTGAGCGAATGCTCGGCGCTGTGTGCAATCGCATGAGCTTCGGCAAGTGTTGCCCGGGGATCGATGTCGAGTTCTGCATCGGCATGCAGTCGGTGTCCGATCCACCGCATCTTCAGATCACGAACACCGAGGACTCCAGGTTCGTGCATCAATGCATGCTCTGCGTCGTCCACCAACTCAGGTTCGACGCCGTCCATCAACCTCCGGAAGACGTCTCGCGCTGCAGTCCTGAGCACCGCCACGATGGCAACGGTGATGACAAGGCCGATGATCGGATCTGCCAACGGGAAACCCAGCGCAACTCCCCCCGCCCCCAGAAGGACTGCGAGCGAAGTGAATCCGTCGGTCCGAGCATGCAATCCATCGGCCACCAGGGCCGCTGAACCGATTTGCCTGCCGACCCTGATCCGATACAACGCCACCAATTCGTTTCCGATGAAACCGATCAAACCTGCCGCCGCTACCCAACCGAGGTGCTCGATCTCGACCGGGTTGATCAATCGCCTCACCGCCTCGACACCGGCGATCACTGCCGACAGTGCGATCATGGCGAGCACGAACAGTCCGGCCAAATCCTCCGCACGCCCGAAACCATAGGTATAGCGCCTGGTCGCAGCGCGCCGACCGAGCGCGAAGGCAATCCAGAGTGGGACTGCCGTGAGCGCGTCGGAGAAGTTGTGAATGGTGTCCGCCAGCAGCGCCACCGAACCCGAGATCGCCACGATCGCAACCTGAGCAACTGCGGTGACTCCGAGCGCGACAAGACTGATCTTGACCGCCCGGATGCCGATTGCGCTCGATTCCAATGCGTCGTCGACACTGTCGGCAGCGTCGTGACTGTGCGGCGAGAACACTTCGCGGACTGCCGATCGAAATCCCTTCGGCCCGTGGCCATGGCGGTGGCCGTGGCCGTGGGACGTCTTGGGTTCGTGCGTCATGACGCACCTTCTTCTTGATCGGTCCGATCGACGTTCGCCGAGCGCTCCGGGTGTATCTCCCGAAGCTCACCTTCACTACGGTGATGCCCCGGCAATCCGGGTCCGGCATGCTCCGCATTGAAGACCGCGTCCGTAACCAGTTGGCGCACATGGTCGTTCTCCAGGCGATAGAACACCGTCGTACCATCGCGGCGGGTTCGTACCAACCTTGCCATGCGCAATTTCGCCAGGTGCTGCGACACCGAGGGCGCCGGCTTGCCGACGCGTTCCGCCAGTTCGTTCACCGAGCACTCGCGGTCTACCAATGCCCACAAAACCTGCACACGGGTTGCGTCGGCCAGCATGCGGAACACCTCGACGACGAGGTCGACTTGATCATCGGGAAGCTTACGGCGACAAACACCACTATCTGCGTTCATACGTAGATAGTAGATCATGCTGGACGCCGAAGATGACCTCTCGTCGATTCACCAGTTGTGCAAAGCTTGGCGGCAGAGCCCTTCGCCACTCGCAGACCGGGAGACAACGATGAGTACCGACGATTGGAACGCAGGAATCATTGCGGAATTTCGGGAGAACGAGGGCAAGGTAGGTGGCCCCTTCGAAGGTGCGCCCATGGTGTTGGTCCACCACACAGGACGCAAATCCGGACGCGATTTCGTGAGTCCCATGATGTATCTGGCAGACGAGCAGGATCCGAAGACCATCTACGTTTTTGCATCCAAGGCCGGTGCCCCGACCAATCCCGACTGGTACTACAACCTCGTTGCCACCGACCAGGCAGAGGTCGAGATCGGCACCGAAACATACCCGGTCTCCGTCAGCGAAGTAACCGGCGAGAAGCGTGACCGCATCTACGACGAGCAGGCCAGTCGATACCCGGGATTTGCCGAATACGCGGAGAAGACCGCTGGGATCCGCACAATCCCGGTGGTAGCCCTGACTCGCGCGTAAATCCTGGTAGCACCTCCCAGTCGTTTCCATTCGGAAACGGCTGGGATCGTTTGTACGGAATCAGGTCGCTGAAGGGGCTTTGACCTCACCCTTCGCATGCCGTCCGAGCAGCACGTATCCTACCCAGGATCCGACAACCACTGTCGCCGCGAGCGCCTGTACAAGGCCTTCGATACTCGCCGGATAGAACACGCCGGTGATGTAGTGCGAGATAAATCCGGTGGACGGCAACTCCGCGATCCCGGCCATCCGGCGGGCCCAGTTCTCGAGATTGGTCAGCGGGCAGTCATATCCGACCGCTATCGAACCGGCTCCCCAGACGACTGCAAGTAGGTGGAAACCGATGGTACGACGCCACTTCCACGCCACGAACCCACCCAGCACCACATAGAGGACAAACCCGAAGTGAACGAACACCGTTACTACTTCGATGAGCCGATACACCATCGTCGTCTCCGCTCGTGGCGCGGAAGTCCCGCAACAACCAGACTAATCCGATGTTAGTCCTCGTAGAGGTGATCTACCCGGTGTATGCAGCGGTCGTGCGAGCAGCGGCGGCTGCAGCCGCATCCGGGTCGTCGCCCGATGCGATCGCAGCTTCGGCCCACAGTTCACTGCTTCCCGCGATGAATGCCTTGGCCTCGTCGCTCGCCGACCACTCGGGTGTCTCGAGTGGCGTCGCAATCCCCAGTTCCACGTGTCGAGCCAGCCCGAGCAGTCCCATGTCCCACCCGACGCCGACGGCACCTGGACCGTACTCGGCCCACCGATCCGGCTCCACGTCCGCGGCATGTTCGAAATCGAACAGAATTGCACGACGGCGCTCCTTGGTTCGGGAAAACTTCAGCTCAGTCGCTGCTGTAGATGTACCGCTACCTCTTCTCCAGCGGCGCTCTTGCCGATCGCCTTGCACAGCGCCACGCGCAGCGGAAGCCAGTGCGGTCCGTCGCCGGAGGGCATCAGCGTCGCCTCGAAGGGATGCTCACCATCGAGGGTCCCGACCACCTTCACAGCGCGTCTGGTTCCCAGAATTTCCGCCGAGCCGGGCACGGTCAAGAACGTTGCGAACGCACCGTCTTTCTCGATGGGAGCGGTGAACGAGTAATCGAGCGGTTGTGGAGTCTTGTCAGTGGCCATCTCGCGTCACTGCTCAGCAGCGAGCAGGACGTCGGTGTCGAAACACGTGTGAGTGCCGGTGTGGCACGCGGCGCCCTCCTGATCGACGATCAGCAAGACGGAATCGCCGTCACAGTCGAGTCGCACCTCGTGGACGTACTGGGTGTGCCCCGACGTCTCACCCTTGACCCAGTACTGCTGCCGCGAGCGCGAATAGTACGTCCCCTTACGGGTTTCCAGTGTTCGCGCGAGCGCTTCGTCGTCCATCCACGCGACCATCAGCACATCACCGGTCGACTTCTCCTGCGCAACCGCGCTGAACAGTCCGGCGTCGTTTCGCTTCAGCTTCGCCGCGATTGCGGGATCAAGACTCATATGACGTTTATACCTTCCACCTGTGACTTCCGTGGAATTCCCCTGCACGGCCGCCCTAGAATGGAAGTTCCTTCGCTTCTCGCTCTGGAAGAAGATCCGACATGAACCATCAGCATCATGACGGTCCGCACCCGGAGTACATCTGCCATCTCGCGAACCCGAGTACCGATCGCGTCCGAACCCGCCACGTCGTTCTCGGCATCGGCCCAGGTGCTACCAGCAAGAATGTACTCAGCTACGCACTGACGCTTGCCGCCAAGGAGGATTCAGCCCTCCACGTCGTTCACTGCATCACGTCAGAGGACCTACCTGTCGAAACCGACTCACCAGAATTCGAAACGCGTCTGCACGACGAGATGGTGTCGCAACGCGAGCAGACAACCTCGGCACTTGCCTCGCACGCCGACACCTGGACGTACGACTGCACCTATGGAGACCCGGCCGGTGTCATTCTCGCAACCGCGGACAAATACGACGCATTTACCATCGTGATCGGATCTCCGCGAAAAGGCGCTGCCTCCGCGGTGAGCCGACTGATGCACATCTCGGTCACTTCCCGACTGAACCGGCAGAACCGTTATCCCGTGATATCGGTTCCGACCGGAGTCAGCTCGGCAAGATAGCCGAACGCGGGACAAGCCCGCCTAGATGATCGAATAGTCCTCGAGCGGAAAGCGTTTCGCTTCGACGAACGCATTCCGTGTAGACGTGGGCCGCAGAATCGCAGCCTCGCCGTGCTGATTGAAGTAATAGCTTCGTGCAGTCTGGCAACTACCGCCGTAGAAGACGGAGTCCGCCAGGTTCTCGGTCATCCGGTCGAGGAACTCGGCGTTGGCAGTTTCGGTGACCTCGAATGTTTCCGCGCCGCGCCGTTTCACCTCGCCGAACAGTCGATCCATGTGCTGCATCTGGGATTCGATCGTCGTGAAGTAGGACAACCCGCTGTACGAGTACGGACTGGCGAGCGTGAGGAAGTTGGGGAAATACGGAACCGCGACCCCTTCGTAGGCCTGGAAACGGTTGTCGCGCCACCACTTACCGAGGTTTCGTCCCTCGCGACCGATAACCTCGATGGCTGGAAAGTTCACATCCCAGAGGTTGAATCCCGTTGCCAGCACCAAGGTGTCGATCTCGGTCTTGCGACCGTCGGCGGTGACGATTCCGTCGGCAGCGATGTGGTCGATCGGCGTCGTTTCGAGATGCACGTTGTCCTTGGTGAACGTACGGAAGTAGTTGTTGGAAAATGTGGGACGCTTGCACCCGAAGTCGTAGTCCGGTGTGAGTTGTTTGCGAAGGCTGGCGTCGCTGACCTGGGACCGCAGAAACGCACGTGATGCGGCCGCCGCACCCTTGTTCAACAGTTTGACCTGCTTGTAGTGAAGGACCGCGCTGACCATGATCATTTCTAGGATCGACGAACTGACAGCGCGGGCGATTCGCTGGGTGAGCGGAATACGCGAGAACAGCTTCTGCACTGCATTCGGAATGGAGACGTCGATCTTGGGAACCACCCAGATCGGGGTGCGTTGGTAGACGGTCAACTCTGCGGCCTGCCGCGCCACCTCGGGGATCAACTGCACAGCGGTGGCGCCGGTTCCGATGATTGCGGTCTTGGTGCCGGACAGATCGTAGGAATCGTCCCAGGCCGTGGTGTGGATGATCTTGCCGGCGAAGTCGTCGATACCGGAGATGTCGGGCCGATGCGGTTGCGAGAGGAAACCCGTCGCAGTCAGGAGGTACTTGGCAGTGATGTCCGGCGCGCCTTCGACGGATACGACCCAGTGCGAGGAATCCTCGTCCCAGCGGGCTCCGTTGACCACGGCACCGAACGTCATGTGCTTCCGCAGATCGTACTTGTCCGCGACGTGATCGGCGTACTTCTTCAGTTCCGCGCCCGGTGCGAAAAGCCTGGACCAGTTCGGATTGGGCTCGAACGAATACGAGTAGGTGACCGACGCGATGTCGACAGCCAGACCGGGATAGCGGTTGACGTGCCAGGTTCCACCCAGATCGTCCTCGCGCTCGAGGATCGCCAGGTTGTTCAGGCCCAGCCGCTTGAGTTGAATGGCCGCACCCATTCCGCCGAAGCCCGCCCCCACCACAACTGCGTCGTACTGCACTGCCATCGGAGAATCCCTCTCGTGAACTGCACATCAGAAAAACTGCACATCAGAAACTGACACGTCATTCCGTTATTGAGAACGGTATCATTCCTGATGTGACGAAGGCCATGACCAGAGCGGAACGAAAAAAGGCGGAATTGCGCCGCGAGATCATCGACGCATCATTCGAGTGCTTCGCGGAACGCGGCTACCACGCGACCGGAATTGCCGATATCGCAACAACTCTCGGAATCGGTCACGGGACCTTCTACCGGTACTTCGAGAACAAGCGCGACATCATCGACCACGTCATCGACGATCTGATCGCAAAGATCATCAGCGCACTCGCCGTCGAAAATGCCCCTGACGCAGCAAATACATTGGACGAGTACCGCGCCCAGGTCGGTCGCATCGCCGAAGCGCTCCCCCGCATCTTCTTCGACGACCCGCGCATTCCGCGGGTTCTGCTCTTCGAGACGACAGGCGTCGACGCCGATCTCACTGGCCGGATGCTCGATCTACTCGACCAGTCGGCATCGTTGACCGCGGCGTACCTGCACCACGGAGTCGAATGCGGCTATCTACGCGCCGACCTCGATGTCGACAACACTGCCCACGCCGTCAACGGCATGATGCTGGCAAGTGCGATTCAAGGATTGCGAGCCGGTTCGTCCGTCGACTGCACGGCGTTGAACCAAGCCATCAGCCGCCTCATGTTCGACGGAATCCGCGCCGAGAACGCCTAGCGAACGACGATTCCCTCGGCACGCATCGCATCCTTGACCTCCGGGATGCTCAGATCGCCGAAGTGGAAGACACTTGCTGCGAGAACTGCGTCTGCGCCCGCTTCGACTGCAGGGGCAAAGTGCTCGACCAGGCCGGCACCGCCACTGGCGATCACCGGTACGTGGACTGCCGCCCGGACAGCGCGGATCATCAGAAGGTCGAAGCCCGCTTTGGTGCCGTCGGCATCCATCGAGTTGAGCAGGATCTCCCCCACTCCCAACTCTGCACCACGCTCGGCCCACTCGACAGCGTCGATCCCGGTGCCGCGCTTGCCCCCGTGCGTCGTGACCTCCCACCCCGACGGTGTGTCCGGCTGCCCCTGGGGAACGGTGCGGGCATCGACCGAGAGGACGATGCACTGCGAGCCGAAACGCTCACTCAGTTCCTTCAGCAGTTCCGGGCGCGCAATCGCCGCGGTGTTGACGCTGACCTTGTCGGCACCGGCACGCAGCAGACGATCGACATCCGCGACCGTGCGCACTCCACCGCCGACGGTCAGAGGAATGAAAACCTGCTCGGCAGTGCGACTTACGACGTCGAGCATCGTGCCGCGATCCGACGTGGAGGCGGTCACGTCCAGGAAGGTCAGTTCGTCGGCGCCCTGAGCGTCGTACGCTGCCGCGAGTTCCACCGGATCTCCGGCGTCGCGAAGATTCTCGAAATTGACACCCTTGACCACTCGCCCGGCGTCGACGTCGAGGCACGGAATCACACGAACTGCGAGGGTCATGACTGTGGTCCTCCTGAGGACGAAGCGCGCGGATCACCGAGCGCGTTGAGGATATCGAGAATCTCACCGTGGATGCCCGGAGCGGCAGCGAGCACCGACTCCGATTCTACGGTCCACGGGCGGCCGGCCAGGTCGGTGACCACCCCGCCCGCACCGCGAACGAGCGCGACCCCGGCCGCGTTGTCCCACGCGTTGCGGCCGTAGACGATCGCACCGCCCAGGATGCCGGCCGCGGTGAAGGCCAGATCGACTCCGGTTGAACCGTGTATCCGGATCCGCGAGGACACCTTGCTGATCTCGGCGAGGAGGTCGAGACGGAAACTGCCGGGGATCCGCCCTCGACTGTTGACGTTGAGCGCACCCAAGCCGACGATCGACGACGCCAGATCGGTTGGCTCCAGCGGCGGTACGGCGATTCCATTGACCAACAACGGACCGCCGGCGCGAGTCGCGTACGTGTGACCGATCAATGGAAGCCAGGTCAATCCGAGCACCGGGACACCGTCGTCGAGAAGCGCCAACAACGTTCCGGCAGTGGGCAATCCGGCCGAGTAGTTGAAAGTACCGTCAACGGGGTCGAGAACCCAGACGAGCCCGGAACCGACGTCGGGACCGCCGAATTCCTCGCCGTGCACCTCGATGCCGGTCTGCTCGAACAACTCCGCGGTCAACCGCTTCTCGAGCGCAAGATCGACCTCGGTGGCAAAATCACCCCAGCCCTTGCGGACCGCACTCGGGGCGCCGACACCGGAGACGAACTGATCGTGGACGCCGTCGAGAAGCCGACCCGCAATCGCGAGAAGTTCGTCGAGGTCACGCGTCGGAGTCATCTGGAAAATCTATCCGGAAACTGCTGCCAGTGCTTCGGGGAGAGTGAAGCGACCGGCATACAATGCCTTGCCCACGATCGCGCCCTCGACACCCTGATCAACCAGGCTGGAAATGGCGAGTAGATCCTCGATGGTCGACACACCACCGGAGGCGACGACGTGCGCGTCGGTGACCGCGCAGACCTGGCTGAGAAGTTCGAGATTGGGACCGGTGAGTGTGCCGTCCTTGGAGACGTCGGTGACGACGTAACGAGTGCAGCCGTCACGGTCCAGACGCGCGAGGGTCTCCCACAGATCGCCGCCGTCGGTGACCCAGCCGCGACCACGTGTGCGGTACTGACCGTCGACGAGACGAACATCGAGGCCGACAGCGATCTTGTCGCCGTACTTGGCCAATGCACGCGCACACCACTCGGGATCTTCGATAGCGGCAGTACCGAGATTCACGCGAGCACAGCCGGTGGCCAGTGCGGCTTCCAGGGAAGCGTCGTCGCGGATTCCACCGGACAGTTCCACCTTGACCGTCAGGTCGCCGATGACGCCGGCCAACAGTTCACTGTTGGACCCACGCCCGAAAGCAGCGTCGAGGTCGACAAGATGCACCCATTCGGCACCGTCGTTCTGCCACGCAAGAGCAGCGTCGCGGGGCGACCCGTAACCGGTCTCACTTCCCGCCTCTCCTTGCACGAGGCGAACAGCTTCACCGTTGACGACATCTACAGCAGGCAAAAGGACCAGGCTCACGTGCGGTAACCCTAGTAGGTCAGGACCTCGAACCGTCTTCCGGGTCACCGAACGCTTTTCGGGTCATCCGCTTGGATACGACGCCCATTGCCGCAATCGCAGCGGCGACCCCCACGAGACCGATCACGAGGCCGACGCCCGGCGATGGTTTGAGAACAACGATGACGACGGTTGCGACCGCCAGCGCAGCCACAGCGGCGCCGAGCGAGAACAACGCCAGACGGGCGAGGGAGAAATCGTCACCGCGGTTCGGTCCGGATCCCCCGGTCACAAACTCTGCACCCAGTTGCTCAGCAACTCGGCGCCTGCGTCACCGGATTTCTCGGGGTGGAACTGCGTTGCCGACAACGCACCGTTCTCGACGGCAGCGAGAAACTTTCCGCCGTGATCGGCCCATGTCAGCTTCGGGGGTGCAATGTGCTCGGACGGCGCGAGCTCCCAACTCTGCACACCGTAGGAGTGGACGAAGTAGAAGCGGGTATCGGCGTCTATGCCCTTGAACAGGGTGCTGGACTCCGGCGCCTCCACGGTGTTCCAGCCCATGTGCGGCAAAACCTCTGCTTGCAGCCTCTCGACGGTGCCGGGCCATTCGCCACAGCCCTCCGCCTCGACACCGAATTCGACTCCCCGGTCGAACAGAATCTGCATGCCGACGCAGATGCCCAGCACCGGTCGGCCACCGGCCAGGCGTCTGCCGATGATTCGGTCACCCTGCACTGCACGCAGACCTTCCATGCAGGCCGCGAACGCGCCGACGCCGGGCACCACGAGACCGTCGGCCGCCAGTGCAACCTTCATGTCGTTGGTCACCTCCACCTGCGCCCCGGTGCGCGCCAGTGCGCGAGTAGCCGAATGCAGGTTGCCGGAGCCGTAATCGAGTACAGCAATCGTGGAAGCGCTCATGCCCCAACTCTATCGGGCAACCCTGCTGCCGATCACTTTGCCGCCTGCGGCCAGTGCCGGGAGCAGAGCGACAACGACCGCAGAGACCGCGAAGACCCACGCATAGCCGGCAGTCGTGGCCACGAATCCCAACGCCAGTGCACCGATTCCGGTGCCGGCGTCGTAGCCGATGTTCCAGATCGCGCTGGCGGATCCGAGTTGCCTCGGGCCGGCAGCCTGAAACGCCATGACCAAGGACTCGTTCTGCACCGCCCCGAACCCCAGCCCGAAAAGGACCGCCGCGCAGAACAAGACCGGCGTCGACCCGCCGTCGACGTTGATCGCGAACAGCACCAATCCGATGGTCGACGACGCCAATGCCGGCGCGAGTGTCCGACCACTGCCGAGACGATCGGCGATCAGTCCCGCCGAGTACCGGCCGACCAACATCGACCCACTGGCGGTCGCCAACACCACTCCAGCAACGGCCGCACGCTCCGAGATTGCGATCGGCAGTAGAGACGACAATCCGCCGAACGAGGCGGACACACACGCCAGAGCGAGCACCGGAACCAAGACGGCGAACACACTCAGTCGAACGGATTCCCCGGTCGGCTGGGCGAAGATCTTCGGCAACCCGGCAATGGCCACCAGCGCGAGCGCCGGGATCAGCGCACCGAGGACGAACACCGGTGTCGCCGACCACCGTTCCATGATCGCAAGCCCCAGCGGAAGCCCCGCCATTTGTGACGCTGCGATCGCGATTCCCTGAGCACCGGTGGCACGGCCCAGAATTCGTTTGGGCGCCAACTCCGCCACCAGTGCACTGCCGGCCACCGTCAGCATGCCGAAACCGATACCACGCACCGCGGAAACCGCCAGGACAGGGCCGGCGTCGGCCGAGATCAACAGCACCAACGACGGTGGACCGAGGAGCAGACACCCGACCGCCAGCACGCGCCGGTAGCCCTGCGCCCGCAACAACCGAGGCACGAGCAGTTGCGTCAAGACCGTGGCCGCCATGAAGACACCGGTCACCGATCCGGCAAGCGCATCCGATCCGCCGGACTGCGCAACCAGCAACGGCACCACCGGCAACAGCAACGACCAGCCACCGAAAGCTGCTGCCGCCATGATCAGGACACCGATCATGCCCGGAGTGCGAAGCAACCCCGGCGATGGAGCAGGATCTCGCGTCACAGACGCAGTCACTTTTCGCGTCACAGACGCAGTGCGCCCGCTACTGCCGCCAGAACCGCCAACGCCAGAAGGATTCCCGACGCAAGCTTGTTGACCTTGAACATCGAGTAGGCGCCACCCACGGCAATTCCCGCACCGATGAACAGCAGATAGGTGAAGAGGACGCTCACAGTGTGCCCTTCGTCGACGGCACGCCGCTCACGCGCGGATCCGGCTCGACAGCCTCACGCAGAGCTCGCGCAACGGCCTTGTACTCCGCCTCGGTGATGTGGTGCTGATCGCGGCCGTACAGAACCCGAACGTGCAGTGCGATACGTGCATTCAATGCGATCGACTCGAACACGTGGCGGTTGATCACCGCGTGATACGGAACGCCCGGGTACCCGCCGATGACGGAATGCACCATGTAGTCGGGCTCACCGGTGTGCACGCAGTACGGGCGACCGGAGACGTCGACCGACGCGTGCGCCAGCGTTTCGTCCATCGGGATGAAAGCGTCGCCGAAACGACGGATGCCCTTCTTGTCGCCGAGAGCCTGGCCGAGCGCCTGGCCGAAAACGATCGCGGTGTCCTCGACGGTGTGGTGAGCGTCGATCTCGACGTCACCCTTCGCCTTGACGTCGAGATCGAAGCTGGCGTGCGTACCCAGGGCGTTGAGCATGTGGTCGAAGAACGGAACGCCGGTGGAGACGTCGACGATGCCGGTCCCGTCCAGATTCAGTTCGACGACGATGCTTGATTCCCGAGTTGTTCGTTCGATCCGCGCGATGCGATCGCTCATGCCGTCTCTCCTGAATTCGTGTCGACCAGCTGGGTGCCTGCGATTTCGTCACTGGCCTTGATGAACGCGTCGTTCTCGGCTTCGAGTCCCACGGTGGCCCGCAGATATCCGGGGATGCCGATGTCGCGGATGAGAACCCCGCGGTCGAGGTATTCCTTCCACGCCTGTGCACTGTCGGTGAACTGTCCGAACAAGATGAAGTTCGCGTCACTGGGAATCACTCGGAAACCGGTGTCCGCCAGCGCCTTCGACACGCGATCGCGCTCGGCGGACAAGGCGTGCACACTGCCGAGGGTCTCGTCGGCGTGACGCAGGGCGGCACGTGCCGCCGCCTGCGTGACCACCGAGAGGTGATACGGCAAGCGCACCAATAACAGTGCGTCGATGAACGCGGGAGCGGCGGCGAGGTAGCCGAGTCGGCCACCGGCAAACGCGAAAGCCTTGCTCATGGTGCGGGTCACAACCAGCTTGGCCGGGAACTCGTCGATCAGCGTCATCGCGCTCGGGGCAGCGGAGAACTCCGCGTACGCCTCGTCCACGATCACGATGCCCGGCGCCACGTCGAGGATGCGTCGCAGTTCTGCAATGCCGACGCTGTGTCCGGTCGGGTTGTTGGGGCTGGTCACGAACACGACGTCGGGTCGACGTTCCGCGATCACGGTGACGGCAGCATCCACGTCGAGTGCGAAGTCGTCCCGACGGAAGACCTCGACCCACTCGGTATCGGTACCGTCGGCGATGATCGGGTGCATCGAGTACGAAGGCACAAAACCCATCGCGCTACGTCCCGGACCTGCGAACGCCTGAAGAAGTTGCTGCAGAATCTCGTTCGATCCGTTTGCCGCCCACAGATTGTCGACGGTGACCGGTACACCTGTCTGCTTCGCCAGGTACGCCGCCAGATCCGTCCGCAACGCCACAGCGTCACGGTCGGGGTAGCGGTGCAGTTCCTTCGCGGCTTCGCGCACGGATTCGGCCACATCGTCGATGAGCGCCTGGGTCGGCGGATGCGGGTTCTCGTTCGTGTTGAGCTGAACCGGAACCGTCAACTGCGGTGCGCCGTACGCCGACTTTCCACGCAGGTTCTCGCGAATCGGCAGGGCGTCGACCGAAATCGACTCTCCAGGAGCACTACTCATCGCAGAGCCTCGAATCGCAGACGCACAGCCTCGCCGTGAGCCGGCAGATCCTCCGCATTGGCCAGCGTGATGACATGTCCGGCAACGTCTTTCAGTGCAGACTCGGAGTAGTCGATCACGTGGATTCCACGAAGGAACGTCTGCACACTCAGACCGGAGGAGTGGCGTGCACACCCGGCCGTCGGCAGAACGTGGTTGGAGCCGGCGCAGTAGTCGCCGAGACTGACCGGCGCCCACGGGCCGACGAACACGGCACCAGCGCTGGTGACCTGAGCTGCCACCCCGGTTGCATCCTCGGTCTGGATCTCGAGGTGCTCTGCCGCATACGCATTGACGACGCGCAGACCAGCGGAAACATCAGAAACGAGCACCGTGCCCGACTGGCTACCGGTCAGTGCCGTGGTGACGCGCTCGCGATGCTTGGTGATCTCGAGCTGCGCAGCCAGAGCCTTGTCGACCGCGTCGGCCAAGTCGACGCTGGTCGTGACAAGAACGCTGGCGGCCATCACGTCGTGCTCGGCCTGGCTGATGAGATCGGCGGCAACGTGGACCGGGTCAGCGGTGTGGTCGGCGAGGATCGCGATCTCGGTGGGACCGGCTTCCGCGTCGATGCCGACCAGTCCGCGGCACAGACGCTTGGCGGCAGTGACGTAGATGTTGCCGGGACCGGTGATGAGGTCGACCGGGACAAGCTCGGTTCCATCGGTGTCGGTTCCGCCGTAGGTAAGGAGGGCGACGCCCTGCCCGCCGCCGACGGCCCACACCTCGTCGACGCCGAGCATGGCTGCTGCGGCAAGGATGGTCGGGTGCGGCAATCCGCCGAAGTCGACTTGGGGCGGCGAGGCGACAACAAGCGATCCGACGCCGGCCGTCTGAGCCGGCACGACGTTCATGACAACGCTGGACGGGTACACGGCATTGCCGCCGGGCACGTACAGCCCGACGCGCTCGACCGGAACCCAACGCTCGGTGACCGTGCCACCCGGAACGACCTCGGTGACGGTGTCCTTGCGACGCTGATCGGCGTGCACCTTGCGGGTGCGCTCGATCGCAACCTCGAGGGCTTCCTTGACTGCGGGGTCGAGTTCACGAAGTGCGCGCTCGAGCTCGGCTGCTGGTACACGAACCGAAGCCGGACGAACGCCGTCGAACTTCTCGCCGAACTCGAGGGCGGCTTCTGCCCCGCGATCACGGACGGCTTCGACCATCGGGCGAACCTGATGCAGTACCGCGTCCACATCCACTCCACCTCGGGGAAGCGCGGCGCGAAGTTCGGCCGTGGATGGGGTACGACCACGCAGGTCGGTGCGGGCAAGCATGAGAGTTCCTCTCGTACGCAAACGGGGTGCCTGTGCAAGCGGCAGCAAACCGGTCCGGCATCACAGGCCCTGAACAGCGCGCCTGAAACACAGAACTGATGTCAATTATCCAGGATAGGCGCACCCCGTTTTTCACCGGTCCACCTGCAACGCTCACTGCAGGTCCGGCGCCCGCCGCCGGGCGAGTTCGATCAGCTCGTCCCTTCGAGGTGTTGCCACCGAGATTTCACGGCCGTCATGCAGACGAAAGCGGACCCCGTCGCCGGGTGACGCGAGAATTACCCGCATACCTGGGCCGGTCATTCGATAACCGATTCCGGAGCCCATCCCGATATGTACTGCAGTGGCAGACACAACTTCGTCCCACCTAAATACCTGACGCAGCCCCGGAGACAGCGCGATCGACACTCGTTCGACGTCTGTGGTGATGATCACGCGCACCTTCCACATGTACGCGGCCAACCCGAAGGACAGGACCGCGGACAACACGGCGCCGACGTAGCCCGCCGAGTCGCGATCCACGATTGCCGCGAACCCGCAGACAATTACCAGGACAATTCCGAGGACGACGCACAATGCGACCGCCGAACGCCGCAGTAGTGGGCTCAGGGGAATGGACTCGTGAAATTCGCGCACAGCACCCCCCGCCTCGATCGCCGACAACCCCACCCCGAGGAATGACACCGGGAACACGACCATCCCATTACTCGCGCTTTTATAACAAACACGTCACGCACAGCTAGGGTCCAAAGTCGTGACAGACAGTGACGTGGCCACGACCGCACCTCCGGCCTTGCCGACCCCTCAGCGATCCAGCGGACCGAACCGAGCACGGATCGTTGCGATTGTCGCATCGATCCTCGGCATAGTTTTGTGCGGATCAGTGCCGTTCCTGCCGATCGAGCAGGACACCGCCGTCGTCAACTGGCCGCAGGCCGGGTCGACGACAAGCGTCGAGGCGCCATTGGTCTCGTACACACCGTCGCGCATGGAGGCATCGATTCCGTGCGCGTCGATCAGCGAGTTGGCCGCCACCGGCGGAACACTCGTCTCGACTGCACCTCCGGGTGCCCCCGATGCGCGCCGCTACGGATTTGTTGCCACCGTCTCCCCCGAATCCGCCGACGCTCCCGCTCGGGTCGACGTTGTCCTGCGTGATCAAGTGTTGCTCTCGACACCCGTTGCTGATCTGCAGACTGGATGCGCGCTCACGCTCGCCGCCGAGCCGACCCGAACCACCTTCAGCGCCACCGGTTCCGAACCGCGCGTCATCGAGGGCGACAGCCGACCACAGGTAGTCGGCGTCTTCAGCGACCTCGATTCGGCGGCAGCCGGTTTGAACGTCTCGATCGAGGCGGACTCTCGCTTCACGTCGAGCCCGTCGGTGATCAAGACTCTCGCCATGATTCTCGGGGCACTCACGGCTCTCGTGTCCCTCTTCGCGCTGCACCGCCTCGACAACCGCGACGGCCGGGGCACACGCAAATTTCTGCCCGCCCGATGGTGGAAGTTCACCGTCCTCGACGGGGTCGTCGTCGGAACTCTGGTGCTGTGGCACTTCATCGGCGCTACCACCACCGACGACGGCTACCAGTTCACGATGGCAAGAGCCTCCGAGCAATCGGGCTACATGTCCAACTACTTCCGGTGGTTCGCGGTCCCCGAAACCCCGTTCGGAACGCCGTATTACAACATCCTCGGACTCCTGGCCCACGTCAGCACCGCAAGCCCCTGGGTCCGTCTGCCTGCTCTGTTGGCAGGCATCATCACCTGGCTCGTCGTCAGCCGGGAGGTTGCGCCTCGGCTGGGCGCCGCCATTCGCGGAAATCGACTCGCCCTCTGGACCGGCGCGCTTGTCTTCCTCGCTTTCTGGCTTCCGTTCAACAACGGACTGCGCCCCGAACCGATCGTTGCCCTCGGCGTGCTGCTGACCTGGTGCTCGATCGAACGCGCCGTCGCGACGAGACGACTTCTGCCGGTCGCAGTCGCGATCCTGATCGCCGGATTCACCTTGACTGCCGGCCCTTCCGGCCTCATCTGCTTTGCCGCACTCATCGCCGGAATACGCCCGATCATGCGCATCATCATCGAACGTGCGCGCACCACCGGTTACGTCGCGGCTGTCGGGCCACTGCTAGCTGCCGGACTCTCGATTCTCATCCCCGCGTTCGGCGATCAAAGTCTGGCCGCCGTCATCGAGATGCAACGCGTCCACTCGATCTCACCGAATCAGCCCTGGTTCGACGAGTACCTCCGCTATCAGTACCTCTTCAACATCTCCGTCGACGGTTCTCTGACTCGCAGATTCGGTGTGTTCGTCATGGTTCTGTGCCTTGGCGTCTGCACCGCGATGATGCTGCGCAGGGGGGGCCGGATTCCCGGTTTGGCCGCCGGCCCGTCACGCCGCGTCGTGGGGCTGACGATCGGCGCACTGCCACTGCTGATGTTCTCGCCGACCAAGTGGACGCACCACTTCGGAATCTTTGCCGGACTCACCGCCGTTCTGGCGATGATGACGGCCGTCGCCGTGGGAACAAAACTCCTGCGCTCGCCGCGCAATCGGGCCCTCTTCGCGGCGGCCGTCCTGTTCCTCCTCGCGGTGGCATTCACCGGCAGCAACAGCTACTACTACGTGTCCAGCTACAGCGTTCCGTGGTGGGACAAGCCTGTGTCCATCAGCGGACTCGGCGCGAGCACCGTCCTCCTCGGGCTGACGGTGCTGATGCTCGGCGTCGCCGCGTGGTACTTCTTCCGTGAGCCGTACACCGCGGGGAAGGAACCGTCCGCGAAGCACGCTCGACTGCTTGCCATCTCGCCACTGACGGTTGCCGCAGGTGCCATGGTCCTCTTTGAGGTGCTGTCCATGGCCAAGGGCGCGGTCACCCAGTACCCGGCCTATTCGGTGGGCCGTGCAAACGTCGACGCCGTTCTCGGCCAACACTGCGGACTCGCCAACGACGTTCTGCTCGAGACCGATCCGAACGCCTCGATGCTGACGCCCCTCTCGGGCAGCGTCGCCACAGGACTGTCCGCCGGTGGGGCTACGGGATTCGATCCGAATGGCGTCGCCTCCGACCTTCGAGCAGACAAGGAAGCCACGGCTACCGGCGGCGCGAACACCGTCGACACCTCCGAGGACACCGCCGGCAACTCGGCCGGAACCGGCGGTGGCGCCGGACAGACCGGAGTCAACGGCAGTTCGGTCGCGTTGCCGTTCGGTCTCGACCCGGCGACAACACCCGTCATGGGTAGTTACGGTCAGCCCTCCCCCGGCACTCTGACCAGTGACTGGTACCAACTCCCCGACGTGGGCGAGAACGCCACACGTGGCGACATCATCTCGATTGCCGCGGCTGGTCGTGTTCGGTCCGTCGACAAGGACGGAATCGTCACCTACGGCCAGAACGTCGAGGTCGAGTACGGCACAGCGCGTGGCGTCGACGATGCCGAAACAGACGCTGTCGAAACACTCGGAAAGATCGCGCCCCTCGACATCGGCCCGGCGCCGTCATGGCGGAACCTGCGTGTGCCGTTGGATCAGATTCCCGTCGAAGCCAACAGCATTCGACTGGTCGTCAGCGACTACGACAGCAAGCCCGACCAATGGGTGGCCGTCACCCCGCCGCGGGTTCCGAAGACCCAGAAGCTCAACGACGTCGTCGGTTCACAGGCGCCCGTCATGCTGGATTGGGCTGTCGGACTGGCATTCCCATGCCAACGCCCCTTCGATCATCGGGTCGGTGTCGCCGAGGTCCCCGAGTATCGGATCCTTCCCGACCATTCCGGCGCGCTCGTGACCAGTGCCTGGCAGGACCACTACGGTGGTGGACCGTTGGGGTGGATCGATCTGCTCCTGACCGCTCAGACCATTCCGTCGTATCTCGACAACGACTGGGCTCGCGACTGGGGTTCGATCGAGAAGTACACACCGATCGATCCGAGTGCAGTACCTGCCCAGGTCGACGAAACGACCGTTCAGCGCTCCGGGACGTGGAACCCGGGATCGATGACCATGGTTTTCTGAGCGGAATTTCTGAGCGGCTGGGTCACTGAGTGACACGGTCCTGCCGCGGGCGGATCGGACGAAACGCCTGCGACTGGACACTTGTATGACTTAGTCTCCCAGGCATGGGAGCCCTGTCACGGTCTATTGCGCCTGCGCTGATGGCACTGACGTGCCTGTTCGGGGTGCTGGCCCTTCCCGCTCACGCCTCGGCTGAGGTACCGGATGACTTCCTCTGGGGCGTTGCCACCTCCGGGTTCCAATCGGAAGGTTCGTCGCCGGACAGCAACTGGTCTCGATACTCCGATTCCGGACGAACCCACGACAAGATCGGTGACTCGGTCGACTTCCGTCATCGCTACGCCGAGGACATCGACCGGGCGGCCGATCTGGGATCGAAGGTTTTCCGATTCGGCGTCGAGTGGGCGCGAGTTCAGCCCGCCGCCGGGAGCTGGAACGAGACCGAATTCGCCTACTACGACGACGTGGTAGCTCACATCCGCGCGCGGGGCATGACTCCGATGATCACACTCGACCACTGGGTGTATCCGGGATGGGTTGTCGATCAAGGCGGCTGGACAAATCCGAAGACGGAAGCCGATTGGCTGGTCAACGCAGAGAAGGTAGTCGAGCGGTACTCCGGAATCGGGGCGCTCTGGATCACGATCAACGAGCCGACTGTGTACGTTCAGCGCGAATTGACCTACGGCGGAATCGCACTCACCCAGGCGCCGTCGATGTTCGACTCATTGGTCCGAGTCCACCGGGCGATCTACGACCGCATCCATGTTCTCGATCCCGGTGCCCGCGTAAGCAGTAATTTCTCCTTCATTCCCGGCGTGTCCGAGGCGATCGATTCGGTATTCACGGATCGAGTGCGCGACAAGCTCGACTTTCTCGGCATCGACTACTACTACGGTGTGGCCCTGAACAATCCGACTGCCGCGTACGCCGCACTCGACGAGTTCTACAACGTCACGCCGCAGCCCGAAGGCCTCTACGACGCATTGATGCGGTACTCGGGCAAGTATCCGGAACTCCCCCTCTACATCGTCGAGAACGGCATGCCCACCGACAACGGAGCGCCGCGCGCCGACGGTTACACACGCTCGAATCACCTACGCGATCACATCTATTGGATGGAACGCGCCCGAGAAGACGGTGCCGACGTGATCGGCTACAACTACTGGTCCATCACCGACAACTACGAATGGGGTTCGTACCGACCTCGATTCGGCCTCTACACGGTCGATGTTCTCGGCGATCCCACTGCAGCGCGAATCCCGACCGACGGCGTCGACACCTACCGCCGGATCATTCACGAGAACGGCGTCGGGGCCGACTACGTGCCCGTCATGGCCCCGGCTTTCTGCTCGCTCGTCGATCCTCCCCGCAGCTGTACGGCTACTCGATGACGGCCGTTTTCCGAAATTCCTCCACACCTCGTCGTTAGGATGTCCCATGCGAACACTGCGAAATATCGCCGGAACTGCCGCTGCCACGGCTGCCCTGATCCTGGTTGCCGGAGGCGCTGCGACAGCAGCCCCCAACCCGGCCGATTCACCCCGCGAGGCGCAAGCACGCGCCTACATCGACGCCCTGGTCTCCCATGACGTTTCCGATGTTCATTTCGCCCCGGATGCGACGCGCGTCGAAGCCGGACTCAAGACGGGTTTCTCCGGACCACAGATGTCCGCCGACCTCGAAAACGGTATCCAATACCGCGTTATCCAGGGCGTACGAGACCTAGAGATGTCGGAAGCCGGGGACATCGTCTCGACCACCTATCTGCTCGACGCGGGAATCGGTGGCACTCGCCTCATGACCGTGGAGATTCGTGAAACCTTCGAAGTCCGTGACGGTCTCATCCACGACGTCGTCGCCGACATCATCCCGGTGTCTGTGTCGTGACGCGCGCCCGATAGCTACTGGGCGGTGCACCCGAGACTCGGGTGCACATCGCTGCGAAGGCAGCCGGCGTCGAGTATCCGAGTTCAGACGCAACGGCCGTCACACTGGCCCCGGCAGAAAGTTTCGGAAGCGCGTGAAGAATGCAGGCACGCTGCATCCACGACGACGCGCTCATCCCCGTTTCCGAGATCAGCAAGCGGTGCAGTGTCCGTTCACTGACGTGGAGTCGGTCAGCCCACCGCGTGGGCGAGTCATGGATCGACGGGGCTGCGAGATACTGCGCGCACAACGCCCGCAATCCCGGGTGCCGAGGCAGCGGGAGTTCCACAGGTAGGGGCGCAAGATCGCGAAGTTCGTGCAGGATCAGCTGAAATACCGCGGCGCAGCGTCCGTGTGCGGGGAAGTCGTCCTCCACCTTCAGCTCGACATCCACGTCGACTGCAGCAACAAGTAACTCACGCAGGAGCGACGATACTGCGACGACTCGGCACCTGACCGGGAACCACGGCGCTGCGGACGGTTCGATGTAGAGGCTTCGCGTGCTGACGCCGTCCATTGTCACGGCATGAGCGACACCGGCGGGAATCATGACCGCATTGGACGGCAGAACAGTCCACTCACCGTCTTCGGTTTCGACGTTCATCGCGCCGTTCACAGCGAAGAGAAACTGGGCTCGTCGATGTTCGTGGGCGGCCAGCACGTGACCGGGTGGGTAGTCGGTTCCGATTGCGAGAACACCGCGGGGTGAGTGATCGACGTCGTTGATCGAGATGTTGCGCACCGGAGGAACCTACCGAGTCCGTGTCTGATTGACAATGGAACCTGGCGAACCTTCGAATGTGCGCCAGCGGAGAAATCTCTACCGTTCATCGAGTGCTTCACTACGCCCTCATCCTTCTCGCTTTCGGCGCCTTGACCGGAGTCACCACCGTTCTGTTCGGATTCGGTGGCGGGTTCGTCACTGTCCCAGTCGTTTACGCTGCATCGACGCTGCGGCCGGACGTCATCGATCCGATGCATGTCGCCGTAGCATCCTCGGCGGCCGTGATGGTGGTCAATTCACTCGGTGCCACAGTCGCATTCAGGAAGTCAGGACGGCTTCGGACGGAGTACATCAGACCTCTGATCGGCCCCGTCGCACTCGGAGCCGGGCTCGGAGCGGTTGCGGCGGGCCACGTAGACGACGGCGTCGTCCGGATTCTGTTTGTGCTCTACCTGCTGGTGACAATCTTGGACAGTCTTCTGCGACAAGGGTTTCTGACACCATCTGAACCTCGCGAACATCTTGACCGTCACGGCGTCCGCGCTGTCGGGATAGGCATCGGTGCCGTCGCAAGTTTCCTCGGAGTCGGCGGGAGCGTCATGACGGTTCCGATGATGCGACGCCGCGGAGTTCCGATGGCCGACGCCGCCGCGAGCGCCAACCCGTTGAGCTTGCCTGTCGCCGTCGTCGCGACTGCGGTGTATGCGGTCTCATCAGGGCACAGTTCAGCCTCGGATCTGTCGGCGGGCAGAGTCGGCGCTGTCGACCTTCTGGCCGTCTGTGCACTACTCGCCGGTTCCCTACCGGCGATCGCGCTGAGCCGACGAATCGTCGGTGCCATACCGGACCGAGTCCATGCCGCCGCCTACATCGCTCTACTCGGCGTCGTCACGGCAGTGATGGTGATTGCTTAGCGAACGGCGTATCGCAGATAGATGACGCCGCCGTCGAAGGTTTTCTCCTCGAGCAGTTGCAGATCAAGCCGGCTTTCCGGGAGAGCTCGCAATCCGCCACCGATATTGACCGGACACAGGAACAGTCTGACTTCATCGACCAAACCCGCCGCGAAAGCACTAACCGCAACCGTCGGTCCACCGATCGAGATATCTTGTACCGCTTCACTCTCGAGCAAACGGATGAAGTCTTCATCGAAGCTCGGGACAATCCTGGTACGTGCGGTCGACACCTCGTTCAGCGTCGTGGAGTACACGATCTTGTCGATTCCACGCCAGATCTGAGCGAACTCGGCGGTCGCCGCCTCGATACCGGCAAACTCGCCCGGAGCCGAAGGTCCTCCTGCCACCGAAGAACGCTCGAGATCCTCGGACGCCATTGTTTCCCAGGGAATCATCGTCTCGTACATCCGGCGCCCGAGCAGGTACGTGCCGACTCCCCTCTCTAGCTCGTTGACGAACGCGTGGACCTGCGCGTCGGGAACCGCCCAGTCGAAGTTCCCCTGCTCATCGGCCACATACCCGTCGATCGAGCAGATCGCCGAGTAGATCAGGCTCACCATCGGTCCACGTGCAGCACGTTGTCGACCGGTTCACGGGCGGCGGGTTTGAACGTCTCGCCGGTGAAGTACGCCGTCGGGATGAGCGCAGCCTGATGGAATCCGGCCGGAATGCCCAGCAGCTCGGCAACTTCCGCTTCACGCTGCAAATGCAATGTCGTCCACGCCGTACCGAGCCCACGTGCCCGCGCGGCCAGCGCGTAACTCCACGCAGCCGGGAGTAGCGAACCCCACAGGCCGGCTTGGTTCCCCTCCGGCAGCGTCTTGCCCGCCTTGATACACGGAATGAGAAGGACCGGCACCTCACCCATGTGCTCACCGAGCCACGCGACGCTGGTGCCCACGCGTTGTTGAATCGGCGCGCGATCGGGATCATCGGCGAAGAGTTTTGCCGCCGAACCGTGAGAGGCAAGGTACTCGTCGGTGACTTCCTTGTAGATCTGCCCGACTGCTGCACGCAGTGCCGGATCGGTCACCACCATCCACTGCCAGCCCTGGCGATTCGAACCGGAGGGCGCTTGCAGGGCGATCTGGAGGCATTCCTTCACCAGGTCCAACGGCACGGGACGGGTCAGATCCAGACGCTTTCGAACGGTCCGCGTTGTGGTCAGCAATTCGTCGGGTGTCAGGTCCAGTACGGGATACGACGTCATCTCCCGATCATTGCACTGTCGCGAGCAGTGAGCAGGACTGTCCGTCTACACTTTTCTGATCCCGTGCGTGCTCGTTGTCGGGAGTATTTCCCGATCAAAGGACTTTCGACATGAGTTGGCACGTCTGGTTGGCGTTCTTCGGAGCAAGTTGGGTGATCAGCCTGTCGCCGGGGGCCGGCGCCATTGCGTCGATGTCGTCGGGACTTGCCTACGGCTTGCGACGCGGATACTGGAACATCTTCGGGCTGCAGTTGGGATTGTTGCTGCAGATCGGAATTGTCGCGGCGGGGGTCGGTGCAATTCTCGCCAGTTCGACCGTGGCCTTTTCCTTGATCAAGTGGTTCGGTGTCGCATACCTCGTCTACCTGGGGATCAGGCAGTGGCGATCGGCGCCCACCGAGGTGGAGACCGACGAGGCAGCCGCGAGCAGCTCCGGTCCGATGATGATGCTTCGCGGATTTCTCGTGAACGCGAGCAATCCGAAGGCCGTCGTTTTCATGCTCGCAGTGCTCCCGCAGTTCCTGGACCCGTCGGCGCCGCTGCTGCCGCAGTATCTGATCATCGCCGCCACGATGTGCGCAGTCGACGTGATCGTGATGACCGGATACACCGGCCTGGCCGCCCGGGTACTCACCTTGATGCGCTCCCCCAAACAGCAGCGAACCACCAATCGAGTGTTCGCCGGTCTGTTCTTCGGAGCCGCCGGCTTCCTCTCGAGCATCGGGCGTGCAGCGGCTTGATCGGTAACACGGCTCGAGAGATCACAGGCCCGCAATCAAGTTGACGACGGACGCCACGATCACCGAACCGAACAGGTACGACAGCAATGCGTGGCCGAGTGCCATCGCGCGCATGTCCGACGACTTCAAGTTGGTGTCGGAAATCGCGAAGCTCATCCCGACCGTGTACGCCACGTAGGCGAAATCGCTGTACCTCGGCGGTTCTTCCTGATTGAAATCGATTCCGCCGTCGGGGCCGGAGTAGTACAGCCGTGCATATCCGAGGGCGAAGAGCGTGTGGACCGCCAGCCACGAGATCACGACGCTGCCGACTGCAACCGATGCCGCCACTACTTGGTAGTGATGTCCGTCGGGTGCCGCCAGGAGCAAGAACGCGATACCGACCAGGCTCGCGACGGCGGCACCGAGAATCAGCAGGTGCGCGACGTTTCGGGCCGGCTCTTCGCGCGTTGCGTGGCTTGCGGTGAGCGTCGCGTCGAAGGGCCAGACCAGAATCCACGTCCACACCGTGAACACCATCGCCGCCACATCCCAGCCGATCAGAAACGCGAATCGGGGATAGCCGACCAACGCCGTGACGACACCGGCGGCCACACCGAGCAGCAGACCCGTCGACACTCTCAGCGCCGGCCCGGCACCCAGGGCGCTCCGTGGAACCGGGTTGATCGGAAGGTCGTGCGGTCGATCGTTCACGGGCTCAGTCAACCACTGTTAGAAGTGAGACGGTGGTTACGTGACACGGCGACTCAGGCGTTGCACGCACCGACTATCGGCTTGCCGTTGAATCTGTCCAGCACGTACTGCAATCCGACGCCGAAATCCGCTACGGCCGGCGCGAGGTGGTTGTTGCCGCTCCCCGGATTCACCGCAGGCAAAGTGTCGGTGAACAACGTCGCCTCGGCCCCGCGCGCGCACCAGTCCTGAACCAGGCGCCGGGTTTGCTCGTACGGGATGAAATCGTCGTTGAGCGCTCCGTTGACCAGAATCGGCGAGGCCGGGGTTCGCCACCCGATGCGTTGTTCCTCGATCACCTGTTGGATCTCCGGTACCGATTCCACCACGTCGGCGAGTGGTCGTCCGTCTGTGGTCCACGACGCCGTCGACTGCTTCCCGTACTTGGTTCGGGAATCGATGAGGCATTGCCCGGCGACGTCGGCGAGCACGGACCGGCCGTAGTCGTTGAGTCGAGATTCGATCGGCTCTCGGGCGGCGGGATAGCGGTCGAGGACGCCGTTGATCGTGTAACCGATCGCGGCCATCAGGCCGGTACCGTCGATATGACGCAGAACGCTTGCCAAGTCTGCCGGGGGCGCGCTCGCGTAACTCCCGACCAGATTCAACTCAGGCGCGTATTCGGGTGCCAGTTCGGTTGCAGCGGCAGTGGCGCCGCCGCCCTGCGAATGGCCCCACAGCGCTATCGGATCGTCCTCTCCTGCCTGCGCGAGGGCTCGGGCAGCGCGTGCACCGTCCAACATCGCATGGGCTTCCTCGGCGCGATTGACGTAGGTATGGACGCCGGGTGTTCCGAGTCCGATGTAGTCGGTGACGAATACACGAACGCCCTGGGCGAGGAAAGCGAAAGCAAAAGCTGACTCGTAGTTGACACCGACACTGTCCACACCGGCACCGTAGTTCGACGGATTCCCAGGTTCCGCCAGGCGGAGCTGACCGGCAGTGGGAAACATCCTCGACGGCGCGCACTGATCACCTTGGCCCTGCGTACCCGGACCGATCACCACCGTCGGGCGGGGGCCCGCTCCTGACCACGGGGCAGCCGGCTCCAGGTACGAGCCCGACACAGCAACCTTGGATCCGTGGGCGTCGGTACTCGAATACAGGATCCGGGTCCCCACACCAGGCACTCCGCCGACGGCACCGGCCAGAGCCAGCGGTTCCGTCCGAATCACCGAACCCGGATCACCGACGTCGCCCGGAATCGCATCGTAGAAATCGTTCACAGGTTCGGCGTTCGACATCGGTGTGAACAGCAGCGAGGTCGGCAACAGCGCCGATACCGCAACGGCCGAAACCTTCAGTGCCGCGAGGACAACCTTCCGGGTGCTCATGGAAATCCAACGTATAGGCCTCAGTCGACGCGCGGACCGGTTTCGATCTGCGGGACTTCAATCGATCGATACCAACTGTCACGCGAGCGGGCCATGCCGCTGGCCCCCCGATCCCCTGGTTTCACGGCCAGAACCTGATGAATCGTAAGCCTGTGCGGCTCCTCGAAACCCAGGGCACTGGCAGCGAGATACAGCAACCAGGTACGCACCCGGGGAGCACCGACCTGTAAGACCGATGCGTCCCAGTTCTCGCGGAGGTTCTGCACCCATGCGCGCAGTGTCAGTGCGTAATGCTCGCGCAACGCTTCGCTGTCACGCGTCTCGAAACCCGAAAGTTCCAGCGCATCAATGGTTTTACTCAACGGAAGGATCTCACCGTCCGGGAAGATGTACCTGTCGATGAAGCTGGGACCGTCATCGACGTTGTCCGACAACGACTTCACCGCGGCGATGGCATGATTGAGCAGACGACCCCGCGGCACGAGCAGGTCGTAGAGTTTTGCCGTGTACACCGGCAAATTGACCAGGCCCACGTGCTCGGACATGCCGATGCTCGAAATCGCGTCGTAAGGGCCGTCGTCGACGTCGCGGTAGTCCTGCACCCGAATCTCGATGCGATCGGTCAAACCCGCGTCGGCAACTCGCCCCTTGGCGTATTCGACCTGCTCGTTGCTCAGCGAGACTCCGACGACGTCGACGCCGTAGTTCTGGGCGGCGTGCAATGCCATCGATCCCCAACCGCAGCCGACGTCGAGCAGTCGCATTCCCGGCTTCAGATCGAGCTTGCGGCAAATCAAGTCCAGCTTCGCGTACTGAGCAGCTTCGAGGGATTCGACACCTTCCGGCCAGTATCCGCACGAATAAACCATGCTCGGCCCGAGGAACAGTTCGTAGAAGCGATTCCCGACGTCGTAGTGATGGGAGACAGTCGCCGAATCGCGTGATCTACTGTGCCGCTTGCCTCGCTTACTACGCATCTCGATCGCCGGGGGTGACGGTGGTGGACCCACCGCTCCCAAGCCGGCGAAAGTACCGGCGGCGCGAACAATCGAGCGCAGCGGCAACGTCGACAAACGATTCTCACCGAGCCGCGTGACCAGTTCCGGGACGTCGAGGAGCGCGAAGATATCGCCGTCTACGTCCAGATCGCCGGAAACGTACGCCCTCGCCAGCCCTAATTCGTTGGGAGAGTAGAGGACCCGCCGTAGGGCACGCCGATTCCGGAAGTGAACCTGCGCAGCGGCGTCCGGTGGCCCTGCCTCCGAACCGTCCCAACATCGCACGCGAACCGGAAGCGGAACCCCGATCACTTCCTCGAACACCGTCAAAATCTTGGCCGCGGCACCAGTCACTGATCAACCCTCCGACAAAAGATGGTTAGCCGATGACAGAAAACTTACGCCCGATTCGCGAATCTTTCGCGCCATTTGTCCGAGTTTTGGACAGTGTTCATCGCGGTTTCGGTATTCATCGCCGAGTTCAGGGTTCCACCATTCCGGCGAGGAATTCCACCAGCAGTCTCTTCGTGACCTCACGTGGCAGCGATTCCACTGCCGCGAGGACGGCCGCCATGTCCAAGGGAGAATCGGAAGAGCCCCGAGGATCCAGCCCCGCCGACGTCAACGCTGCCGCGACGGCGTCACTGGGCAACGCAAGAACATCGGCGACGGTGACATCGCCACGTTCGAATGCTCCGGCCAACTCTGCCAGGGCCGGCGGCGCCTCGGCTGCCGCCGAGCCGCGAACGTCGTCGGCACCGAGGACGAGTGCGCTGGTCAACTCGCCGAGCACAGATTCCGTCACCGGGGTGACGGTGAGGTGGGTTGTTCGAGGCAACGTCGTCCCGTCAGGTTGCGTCGACGCCGGCTGCCCTTGAAGGACGAAGCCGCGAGCACCGACAGCGCTCACCCAGCGATGCGGATCCACTCGCCGTTCGAGCGGCACGGAATCGTCGGTAGCGACCGCGAACAGTGGTCCCACCGGCGAGCCCACGACGCGAAGACCCTCGATTGCCTCGACCGTGCCGATCAGTGCACGAGTGGCCCGCTGCGCCCGGGACACCAATTCGGCGTACCCGGATTGCCCGAGGACTTGCGAAATCGCCCAAGCACCGGCAAGAGCAGCAACGGATTTGGAACCGAGAAGCGTGGGATTGACCACCGGGTACCCCGGCCAGTCCGTGAGTCCGAAATACTGCTTGCGATGCAGATCTCGCCCTCGGTGCAGCAGGACCGAAACGCCTTTGGGCGAGTATCCGTACTTGTGGAAATCGACCGACATGCTGGTGACCCCGGGCACCCGGAAATCCCAGGGTGGCAGATCACCCCACCACGGCAACGCAAGCCCACCGATGCAGGCGTCGACATGCAGTGGAATCGAATGTGCACGAGCAACTTCCGCGACATCGGCGATTGGGTCGAGCGCCGCGAACGGGTAGCTGGGCGCGGAGACGACGATCAAGACCGTGTCTTTCCGAACTGCCGTCGCAATATCTTGTGCGCCGACGCGCCCCGACGTGGGATCTACTGGTACCAGGATCAGTTCCAGTCCGAGCAGGTGAGCTGCCTTGTGGAAAGCGGCATGCGCGGTGGTCGGAAGAACCAGCGAACCCTCACCCGGCGGGAGCCCACGGAAGTCGCGAGCTGCCTTGACGGCCAACACACAACTCTCCGTTCCGCCGCTGGTGACATTGCCGACGACTACGCCTCCGGCGTCTGTATCTGCGGCTGGGTCTGAAGCTCCATGGAGGAACTCGCGTGCGAACGCAACCAACTCACGCTCCATCACCGCGGTGGACGGGAACACCGTCGGGTCGAGACCGTTGACCGGCTGAACCAATCGAGCTGCGTCCGCTGCCAACTCGTCGAGCGCTGCGAGGCCGCTGTCGTACACGTACGACAGAACCCGGCCTCCGTGCGTCGGAGCGTCCTGCTCGCGAAGCGAACGCAACCGACTCAAGATGTCGGCCGCCCTCTTCTCGAGGTTTGCGCTCTCGACGATCTTGCCCTGAAGTTCCTCGGCCCGAGTGGAACTCATCGTTCACCTTTCGTTCTCGTGAGTGGATTCTTGTTCGGTGCGGTAATTCCGCAATACGACCAGGCTGATCGCAACCAGGATCGCCGGCACGACCGAGAAGCCGAGGGCAATTCCGGTCAGCGCCGATTCCGGTTGCACGACAGTCTCGCCCGCAGTTTTCGAGACGAAGCCGGTCACCGCGAGTACACCCAAGAACACCGCGGGTCCCAGGGCAAGGCCTGCGGTTTCCGCGGCGGTCCAGATGCCACTGAGCGAACCACCGCGTTGGCGCCCACCGATTCGCGCGTCGTCCTCGATGACGTCCGGAAGCATCGCCAGCGGGAACACCTGCATGCCGGCGTAGCCGACGCCGGCAAGCGCGACGGCACCGTAGATCCACGAACCCGCGTCGACAGCCGCAAGCGTCAACAACGCCGTGGCGACGACGAACAGAACCGAAGACACCACGTAACCGCGAAGCTTTCCGTACCGATGCGAGAACCGGTACCACAGCGGCATGACGACGAGAGCTGGTCCGACGAGTGCAACGAACAGACCGGTGAGCGCACCTTCGTTGCCCATCACATAGGTCGCCAGATATTGCGCACCCGCTAACATCACGGCGGTGGCAAGAGCTTGGAGCACGAAGACGCTGACCAGCATTCGGAACGCGCGGGTACGTTGTATCGCGTCGAACCCGTCCCGGTACTGCGAGAGCAACGAGCCGACCGGCGCGTCCGCGTGAGTCACCGTGTGGCGCGCGGCTCCGCGAACTGCCCAGATCATTGCCCCGCACATCAGCGCCGACACCCCGATCGCCATGACCAGATAACCGCGTGCTCCGCCTCCGGCAGCATCGCGGAGCTCGGGTCCGCCGGCGCCGATGACCAGAATTGTCAGGGCCAACACCGCAATTCGAACCGATACCAACCGAGTGCGCTCGTGGTAATCGCCGGTCAACTCGGTCGGCAACGCGATATATGGAACCTGAAAGAGGCTGTAGGCACTCGCCGCGAGCAGGAAGAAGACGAGCACCCACATCGCCCCGACTCCTGGGCCGGCCGACACCGGGGCCGAGAACGTGAGAATGAAGAGCAACGGCAGTCCCAGAGCGCCTGCGAGCATGAGTGGCACTCGCGTACCGGTTCGATGAGAGCTTCGGTCGCTGATCGACCCGATCAGCGGATCGATCAGGACGTCGGCGATTTTCGGGACAATGACCACAAGCGACGCGAGCGCCGCGGCAACGCCGAGCGTGTCGGTCAGGTAGTACGCCAGTACCAGACCTGGCAGAACACCGAATCCACCCGTACCGACACTTCCCGCTGCGTATCCGGCCACCACACCACGCGAAAGCCTGTCAGGCGATCTACCTTCACGAAGACGTACCGGTTTGTCTGTAGTCACCGTCCACACACTAATGTCACGACTCCGTACCGCGAGGGCAAAAGAATCCCGATGACCAGAAGTCGCTCACTCGGACGGGCCTGGCATGCCAGACTGTGACCCGATTCGCACACGAAACGAAGGTCTGAAGACGATGGTTGACCCACTGCGAGAGATCTGGCCTCCGTACGGAGTCACGATCACGTGTGGGCCCATCACCTTGCTCCCTGTGCGCGACGATCATTTCCCCGAACTCACTGCGCTGGTCCGAGCCGGCATTCACCCTGCCGAACAGATGCCGTTTCTCGTCCCCTGGACGGTGGGCACTCCCGACGAAGTGTCGCGAAGATTCATCCAATACCACTGGTCGGTCCGCGGAGCGATGACCATGACCGACTGGAAATTCGAAACAGCCATTGTCGTCGACGGAGAAATCGTCGGCTGCCAGGCGTTCGCCGCGACGGACTTTCCCAAAAGTCGTACCGGTGAAACCGGCTCGTGGATCGGACGCGGGTTCCAAGGCCGGGGTGTCGGCACTCTCGCCCGACAGGCAATCTGCGCATTCGCATTCGACTCTTTGGGTGCACGAAGCGTCGTGTCGTCGGCATTCACGGACAACCCCGCCTCGATCACGGTGTCCACCAAAGTCGGGTACCGCGCAGACGGCACAGTAGAGGAGTTGGCTGCCGACGGTCGCATGACCGTGCGTCGTCTCTTCACCCTCAGCCGCGAAGATTTTGTCGCACCGCCGTATCCCGTCGAAGTGACCGGCGTGCGCGCGTTCAAGACGATGCTCGGCATCGACTGAGCGAGCTCCCCGTGCACAGTGAGAACCGAGAGAGCAGCGACAACCGGAAGAACAGCGACAACCAGTAGAACAGTGACAACCGGTAGAACAGACACATGGAACCCTCCGACATGATGGCCGCAGTCACCTCGTCCATGCGCGACCGTACCGGGCGCACCCTCGAAGAATGGGTTGAGGCCGTACGGACGTCCGGGGTCGACCCGCTCGATCAGAACGAAGTGCGCAAGTGGCTGAAAGCAGAGCACGGTGTACCGCAGAATTCGCAGTGGGCAATTGCATTCGAGACTGCCGAACAGTCCGGATGGGTGGAGCCGACCGTCGAGCAATACATCGACCAGCAGTACAGCGGCCCGAAGGCAGCACTGCGGCCGATCTTCGATGAAGCCCGACGTCTGATCGAAGAACTCGGAACCGATGTTCGGGTCGAAGGCCGCGGAACCTACACGCCCTTCGTTCGCGCTCGCCAATTCGCCGCCATCGCAGCGGCCACCAAGGCCCGAGTCGACCTCGGACTACGTTTTGTCGAGGCCCCCGAATCCGAACTTCTTGTCCCGGCCAAAGCTCCCGGGCAGTCGACCCACAAGATCGGGCTCACCAGCACCGCAGACGTGAACGACGAAGTCGGATTGCTGACAGCGATCGCGTATCAACAGAACGGCCGGTAGGTCACTCACTCACCGCCACGCAAACGCTCACCGGCAGGCTGCACGAAAGTCCCTGTTCTCCTTGTCGGAGAACAGGGACTTTCTTCACCGCGGGGGAAGGTCGCTGCGACGTGTCAGCTCAGGCCGAAGAGCGCGCCGATGATGGTCCGAGCAGCCTCGAAGAGCGCGTCGACGGACGGAACACCGATTTCAGAGCTGATGGAAAAAAGGGAACCCAACATACGATCCTCCGGAGATAGTTTCTGAATGGCTTACTGCCACAAGGGAAATGCTACAGATTCTACTTGCGGAACTGAAGCAAGAGGACCACGGGAGTGACAATTCCGGACCAAAGTCCCGGCACGTTAGATCTACTGCACCCCAGTATGATTGCGATCCTTCGAATCCGAATCGACACCTTCGAGATAGCCGACGAGAACTTGGGCGACCTCCGCCAACACCTCAGTGCTCGACATTTCCGAGTGGGAGCAGTCGACCAGGTACGCCCGCAACGGCCCCACCAGTTCGGACCACCTTTCGACCAGGTGACGATGTTCAGGCAGATCATGCTGCGCCACAAACAGTTCCACTGACCCGAAATAGTGCCTCGGCGTGTGGTCCCGAACGATTCGCGACAGTTTTTCCACCCGACCCACTACGGATTCGAGTACCGTATCGGAAAGGAAATCCATACCGGTCTGCCTTCGGATCTCTGCCGCAACGTCTGTGAAAGTCAGTGCTGCAGTTTCAGTTTCAACCTCGGATAGCCCGATCTGCGCGAACAGTTCGGAAGGTTTCGGAGCCGCTTGTACCGATGGCATCATCTCCGGTAACAGCGCGTCGAGCATGAAAACCGAACCGACTAGATCGCCGGCCTCTTCGAGCTGGCTCGCCATCTCGAGCGCGATCGTTCCGCCGGCAGACCAACCCAGTAGATGGTATTCACCCGATGGCTGCACCGTCCGTACGGCATCGACGTACCCCGACGCCAACTCCGCCACCGTGCCTGGCAATTCACCTGCTCCCGTTGCCTGGATGCCGTACACCCGTCGACCCCGCAGCTGACCGACGAGTCCGGCGTAGCACCAGGCGATTCCGCTGACCGGATGCACACAGAACAACGGCGGCCGTTGGTCATCGGGGTCGCCGCCGAGCATGACGACCGTGTCCAGCGGATCCGAACGAAGCGAATCACCCTCGAAGACATCGGCATGAACGAGATCCATCCGAGAGGCAAGCTCCGCCACAGTTCGGTCGGTGAAGATCCATTGAACCGGGAATTCCCTGTTAAGGCTCTCACGCAAGCGCGTCGCCACTCGAACTGCACCCATCGATGTCCCGCCGAGCTCGAAGAAGTCGTCGTAGCGGCCGACCGATTTCGCGCCGGTCACGCCCTCGAATGCCTGTGCCACGTGACGTTCGGTATCCGAGATGGGTCGATCCACACTCGACCCTGGCTGCGGTGAAGGAGCAGGAAGTGCCGCTGCGTCTATCTTCCCCGAAGCGAGCAACGGTACCTCGCCCACTATCGTCACCGACGAAGGCAGCAGGTGCTTCGGCAGCAGGCCGGAGACGAACCCGCGAAGCTCCGATTCCGTCGCCGAACCGTTTTCCGCCAGCGTTACGTACGACCGGAGTTCAGCGGCTCCGTGCCCGTCGTCACAGACGACGGTTACCGAGAAGGCCACTGCTCCATGGCTTGACAGGGCCGCGTCGACCTCCGCCGGTTCCACGCGGACACCCCGCACCTTCACCTGCGCGTCGTTGCGACCCAGGTACTCGAGCGCTCGGTCGTGACGCCTACGACGCACGAGGTCACCCGTGCGATACATCCGAGTCCCCACCGCATGAGGATTGGCAACAAAGCGCTCGGACGTCAGAGCCGGGGAAGCGACGTACCCCCGTGCCACATTCTCACCGGCGAGGAACAGTTCTCCCGCAACGCCATCCGGAACCGGTCGGAGCCTCTGATCGAGAACAAATGCTGTCGTACCAGGGACTGGAGTGCCGACAGTGACGTCCGCGTCAGTGATCCGTGCGGAAATCGATGCCGCGATCGTTGATTCGGTCGGTCCGTATCCGTTGACGATGCGATGTCGGGGTGACCACGCCGACGCAAGGCGCGCAGAGAGCGGCTCCCCCATCGATTCGACGATCAACGGTTGCACTGCATCCGGATCGACTGTCGCCAGGACCGTCGGCGTCACGATCAGATGTGTTACGTCGGCGGCTATCAGCAGATTCGTGAGTTCTTCTCCCCCGTAGACGAAGTCGGGAGTCAGAATCAGCGTTCCACACCCTGCAGCCGCGAGAAGGATCTCGATCACCGACGCGTCGAAGGTCGACGACGCCAATTGCAGGACTCGGGGGCCACGCTCGAGCTCGGCGATCTCGGCGTGTGCGGTGCAGACGTTCATGATTCCGCGGTGTGAAACCTCCACGCCCTTGGGTCTTCCCGTGGAACCCGACGTGTAGATGACGTAGGCGAGGTTGTCGGGGTGAGCCGGCGTTGCCGATACCTCGGCAGCGCCACCAGCAGTGCAGGATTCGTCCATCGCCACCCACTCGACGCACTCGGGCAAACTCTCGGATGCACCTCCCGCTGTCAAACCGACAACCGAACCGCATTCCTCGACCATCGTCTGCCGGCGCGCTGTCGGCAGCGCCGGATCGAGCGACAGCCACGCTGCGCCTGCACGCGCTACTGCCCACAACGCAACGATCCACAGATGCCCGCGCCCGAGCGCAACGGCCACCACGTCGTCGGGTCCGATTCCTCGGACCACCAACTCGCGTGTCCAGTGCGACGACTCCTCGTGCAGGTCGCGGTAAGTCCAGCGTCTGCCGTTCTCTTCCAGCGCGACGCCGTCGGGCGCCTGACGCAGAGCGCGTTCGAAAATGTCGGCAATCGTCAGAGGTTCGACGTGGCGAGGATTCGCAGCAGTCAGCGCCGAGCGTTCGAGTCCGGACAGCAGTTCGATCTCCCCGATCACAATCTCGGGTTCCGCGGTCACTGATTCGGCGATACGTCTCACCCGCTGCATGAACAGTTCCGCGGTCGACTCGCGGAACTTGTCCGTCGCATACAGCAATCGAATAGTCAGACTGTCACCGGTGTCGACCAGGTCCCACGTCAAGTCGTAACCAGTCGACGCCCCTGAATTGTCGATGTCGAAGACGGTAATGCCGTCGATCTGCGGCAACTCCAGCGCTCGCCGGTACGCCAGCATGACCGTGAACAGCGGATGCTCGTTCATCCTGCGCGGCGGATCGACCTTCGCAACGACGTCGTCGAACGAGACGTCCGCGTTCGCCATTGCTTCCAGATCGACACGGCGAACCTCGTCCAGAACAGCAGCGAAGCGATCGGTGGAGTTGATCCTCGTGCGCAATGCAACAGTACCCACCATCATTCCGGCGACGCTCAGCAGCGCCGGATCGTTCCGCAGACTCACAGCTGCTCCCACCACGACGTCGTCCGTGACGCACTCGCGAGCGAGCAGCACGGCGATCACGCTGTGGACGACCATGAATACCGTGACGCCATGCGAACGAGCCAACGCCGACAACGCGTCGTAGCTGGCGCCATCGAGGACTTCCGTCACCATCTCCTCGGATCGTGAAGACACGGGACTCCGGGGGTTGTCGACGGGTAGAGCCAACACATCCTCGACGCCACAAAGTGCGTCCGACCAATAGTCGAGTTGCCGGTGAGCCATGCTGAGAGAATCCTCGGGGTCACCCAAGCTCTCTCTCGCCCAGTAACTGTAGTCGCCGTAGCTGATCTCCCCCGACGAGCGATCCCAGGGAAGACCTGCCGACCTGGCCTGGAAGGCTGCCACGAAATCGGTCAGGATCGGGCCCATCGACGCTCCGTCGATCGCGATGTGGTGAACAACGATGACCAGGACCGTCAGTCCTGCAGAGTCGACTCCTGCCTTTTCGGCGAACACACGCACACGGAACGGAACATCTCGTTCGAGATCGAACGGCACAGTCGCGAATGCCGAAGCGCTCGCACGGATATCGCCGACGTGTACCGCAGTGAGATCGAATGCAACAGAGTCCATTTCAAGTTGTTGCGGACCGAATTCACCCGGAACACAGACAGTTCGCAAAACGGCATGGTGATCGACGACGTCGCCGAGCGCGCTGCTCAAGACCGAACGATCGACGTCGTCTGCCAGGACCGCTGCAAACGTCAGGTTGTACGCAGTCGATTCCGGCTGAAGCTGATTGATCAGCCAGAGTCGTTGTTGCGAGGGCGCCAGCGGGGCCGGCTTGCCGGGATCACGTCGAGTCAGTTCGCGGCGTTTGCCATCGGACGCGCTCGCCGACAGCCACTGAGACATCGCTCGCGGCGACGGATTGTCGAAGACGGCGCGAACAGGCACATCTCGCGCGAAGATCGAGGCGAGTCGACCTGCCACCGCTGCCGCGGCCAACGAATCACCACCTGATTCGAACAGGTTGTGCAGAGCGCCGAAACTTCCGGACACGTGTTCCGACATGACAGCGGTGACGAGTTCCTCCGAAACCGTCACTGCTGCATCGGGCGCCTGGCTCTCGAACACATGGCGCCGCAACGCATCTGCGTCCAGTTTTCCGTTCGTCGTGAGCGGGATCAACTCCAATACGACCACGCGGCCGGGCATCAGATACGCAGGCAACATCGCGGCCAACTCGATTGTCAGCTGATCCGCCTCCACACCATCGCCGACCGCGCACGCAACGGCGATGTCGTCGACGAGGACAACCGCCGCAGCCTCGACGCCCGTGCACCGACGCAGAGCTGATTCGATTTCGGCGGGCTCGACGCGGATTCCTCGCACGCTCATCTGACGGTCGGAGCGTCCGACGAATCCGAGCCTGTCATCCGTGCGGCGATGAACCAGATCACCGGTCCGATAACGGCGGTGCCCACCGGGTGCTGCGATGAACGACGTGGCGGTGCCGGCAGGATCTCCGGCATAGCCCATCGCAAGCCCGGGCCCGCTGACGTACAACTCACCGATCCCGGCCCACGGCACCGGACGCAGTCGCGTATCGAGCACCTCTGCACCGATTCCGGCGAGCGGGACTCCGATGGTGACCCGATGATCCACCTCGGCGACAGTGGTGACCACCGTGCATTCCGTCGGTCCGTACGCATTGAGCATTCGCGCGCGGCGACTCCACGCACGCGCGGTGGAAGGTGAGAGCACATCGCCACCGACTGCCACCACCTCGAGCGAATCGAACCGCTCTGGAGCCATCGTGTCGAGTACGGCTGGAGTGGACAACATGTGAGTGACGCCGCGTTCTGCGACGAATTCTTCGAGTGCCCTTCCGCCGAAAGCCTCCCGAGGAGCGACCGCCAAGGTAGCCCCGGCGCCGATCGCCAACATCATCTCGAGGATTGCTGCATCGAACGTCGGTTTGTAACCGTGCAGCACAACCGAGTCCGAGGTCACGCCGTACTTGCGGACAGCATCGTCGGTCAGCAGGCCCAGTCCTCGGTGGGTGACTGCAACGCCTTTCGGTTCACCGGTCGACCCGGACGTGTGAACAACGTACGCGACTGAATCCGGATACTGCCGACCGGGAACAGGGCTGCGATCGGAGAGGACTGTGCGCAGCTGCTTCAGACGTGCCGGTGGCAGGTCGGGGTCGATCGGCACGAATGCCGCTCCCGTTTTCGAGATCGCCAACATTCGGACCAGGTACGCGATAGTCCGCACCGCCGGAATCTCGTACACGGCACCCGGTCCTGCTCCCCGAGCCACCAGTTCCCAGGCTTGGGCATCCGAGGCAGAGTCGAGTTCGGCATACGTCACCGTGCGGTGTCCGTCGTCGAGAGCAATGTTGTTCGGGAATCGCGCCGCGGTGGCGGCGAAGATCTCGGTCAGCGTGCGGGACGAATCGACCTCGGCAGCAGTCCAACTGGGCGCCGCGCCCACCGCGAGATCCGAAACGAGTACTGGCACATCCTCGGCAATCGAGGTGAGCACTCTCGACAGCTGTCGGGTAACGGCGTCGGCGCTCGAAGGATCGAATGCGCTCGCGGCATAGATGAGCGCTCCGGTCAATGAACCGTCGACAGCGGGTGCGAGCGAGACATGCATGGGGAACTTCGTTGTCGCGGTCTCGATTTCGCGAGCCTCGATCGTGAGACCGGAAACCTCCACGGCAGGGATCGCGAAGTTCTGCAGACCCAGCGCAATCTGGGGAGTTCGTCCACCGAGCAGCTCACCAACCAATTCGGCAGGAACAGAGCTGTTTTCGAACGCTGCCACATCAGCATCGAAAGCTGCACCCAACAGAAGATCGATCGGCACGTCCCCGTCGATCCGAAGGCGAAGAGGCACCGTATCCACGAACATGCCGACCACGCCGTCGAGCTGAGGCGCCCGCCGTCCGTCGACAGCTGTGGCGATCACGACGTCGGGATTTCCACTCAGCTTGGCAAGCACCACCGACAACGCCGCATGAACTACCGCGAACAGCGAGACCTTCAATCGGTCGGCTCGCGCCTGCAGTGCCGAGGTGATGACGGCTGGTATCACGAAGTTCACTCGCTGCGCTAGGGTATCCGGCCCGCCATCGGAGTGATCCACCGTCAGCGGAGACACAGATGTCACACCGTCGAGCGTTCGGCGCCAGAACTGCTCGACGCCAGGGGAAACGTCACGTGCTGCCTCCCACGCGGCAAAATCCCCGTACTGGATCGGCAACGGAGACCATTGCGAATCCAGTCCAGCTCGTCGCTTGCCGTACGCGGTCAGCAGGTCGCCGACCACCGTTCGCATCGACACCCCGTCGACTGCGATGTGATGAAAGCTCACTGCCAGAACGTGCCGGACCGGTGACACCTGGAGCAGCATCCAGCGCACCGGCAGGTCTGCCGCTACATCGAAACCGCGCGAGCCGAACTCTCGCAGCAGCACCTCGACCTCGATGTCGGCGACCAGCCGCGTTTCCATTGTCACAGAGGTCGGAGGTTCCACGACCTGAACCGGTGGAGTGCCCGGATACCGGGTTCTGAGGACGTCATGACGACCGACAAGATCCGTCGCTGCCTGACGCAGCGCGGCCGCGTCGAGTTCACCGTCGATCTCGATGCAGATCGGCAGGTTGTACGCACCGCTCGCTGTGTTCCGCTGATTCAGTACCCACATCGCACGCTGGTTTCGTGACAGGGGTGCGGGCGTGGGATCGCGGCGCGGTTCCAGTCGGACAAGATCGGTCACCGAGTCGTTCTGCTCGAGCGAATCGAGCCGGGCTGCCAACGCCGCAACTGTTGAATGCTCGAATACGGTCCTGAGCGGAACAACCAGCCCCAGAGTACTACTCAGGAGCGAGGTAACCTCCGCGGCCGACAGCGAGTTGCCCCCGAGCGAGAAGAAGTCTGCGTCGCGGTCGTCCTCATTCCCACCGAGGACGGAACCAAAAGCTCCGGCTACAACACGTTCGGTGGCGGTGGCCGGCCCCTCTGCACGGGAAGCATCCAGTGTCGGAGACGGGAGACGGGCGAAGTCGACCTTGCCGTTCCGCATCGGAAGCTCGCCCTCGATGTCGACGATGGCATGCGGAACCATGTACGTCGGAAGGACTTCTGCGACGGCAGCGCGAAGTTGACCAGTGTCAACTCTTTCGGCACCTGAACTTCTCACGTAGGCGACCAACAGAGGACTTCCACCTTCGGCCGACCGAACCCCGACGACACAGAAGTCGACGTTCGCGACAGACTGAATGACTGCCTCGATCTCACCCGGTTCGATCCGGACTCCGTTGACCTTCACCTGCACGTCAGTTCGCCCGAGATAATGCAGGCGATACGTATTTCCCTCGGATTTGGGGCTTTGCGGCTTCCACATCACCAGATCGCCCGTCCGGTACATCCGGGCGCCTGAACCGGTTGCCACGAATCGTTCCGCAGTTCGGGCCGGTTGGCCGGCGTAACCGCGAGCGAGCATTCGACCTGAGAGATACAGTTCGCCGGCGACTCCCGGCGGCACCGGTTCGAGTCGATCATCGAGCACGACGGCGTCGACCCCGGCCAGTGGATACCCGATCGATCCGTCGTGAGTGTCACCCGACAGTTGTTCGATCGACAGTGGTTCGGTAGCAAGCGAATACATCGTCGACTCGGCAGGTCCGTATCCGTTGATGACTCGGCGTCCGGCTTGCCAGCGCTTCGCCAACGCGCCGCCGAGTCGCTCGCCCCCGAACATCACCGTGGAAAGGTCCGGCAGCGAAGGATCGCCGATCGAGGCGACGACAGTAGGTGTGGCGCACAGATGAGTAATTCGCTCGCGCCTCAGTGCTGATGCGAGTCCCGAGCCGAACAGTTCTTCGTTCTTCGCCAGAACGAGCGTGGCCCCGGACGCACTCGCGATGAGCACCTCGAGCAACGTCATGTCGAATCCTGGCGCTCCGCGATGGAATACGCGACAACCTGGCCCAGCCGAGAATCGACCGGGCAGGTCTTCGGCGATCACACCGAGCCCGCCGTTGGTCACGACCACAGCCTTGGGGGTTCCGGTCGTTCCTGACGTGAAAACTACGTAGGCCGCCAGGTTCTCGGAATATTCGCGCACCGAGTCGGTGACTTTCTCACCACCAGCGTCTTCAGCACCAGCGTCTTCACCACCAGCGTTGCGGCCGCCGATCGCTCCGGTGCCCAGTGTTTCGAGGACATCGCGTACTCGCGCCTGCGGCTGTTCCGGGTCCGTCAATGCCGGAGCTGCACCGACCTTCGCGATTGCCCACAGTTGCACGATCGACGCAATCGACCGATCTGCAGTCCAAGCAGCGACCTGGTCGACTCCAACTCCCCGGGAGCGCAACTCGTCGGCTGCGACATCCGACTGGGCATCGAGTTCCCGGTAAGTCAGTGTGTTGCCCTCACCCTCGACCGCCACAGCGTCCGGGGCGGATTCGACGCCGAAGCGCAGCATGGAGGCAAGTGTCGCACCGGAAAGTCGAGATCGATCAGGCCTGTCGACCGCGCCGTGTGCGGGGACGAGAAGAGCTCGTTCCGCACTGTCCAACAGGTCGATTTGCCCTACGGTGACATTCGGGTCGACAGACACTTGATTCAGGAAGCGCTCGAACCGGCCCGCAAAGCTCGATACCGTCAGATCATCGAATAGATCAGCGTTGTAGACGAATTCGAGACCGAGTTCGCCCCCGACCCCCTCGTCCGTGACGTTGACCTGCAGATCGAAATTTGCGTGCCTGACTTCAGGAGCAATCTGTGTGATGTCCAGCCCTGGTATCGACCACGCGGCGGTCTCAGCAGTTCGGAACGAGAGCGCTACCTGGAACAACGGATGTCGCGAACGCGATCGCGATGGGTCGATCAGATCGACCAGCGATTCGAAGGGCATCTCTGCGTGCGCGAACGCCGCTACGTCACGCTGACGAACCTGCTCGACCAACCGGCCAAACGAGTTCGACGGATCGACTTCGGTTCGAAGAACAATCGTGCCGGCAAACATGCCGACCAGCTCGTCGAGTTCAGGTGTGACGCGTCCGGACACAACAGTGCCGACAGCTACGTCATTGCTACCGTTGTACCTCGCCAACAGCGCCGCGAGAGCGGCGTGGACAACCATGAACATGGTCGCGTTGTTCGATCGTGCGAGTGTCTGAAGGCCCGTTCGTACCGAACCTGAGATCTCCACCCGACAGCTCGACGCACGGGCGGACGTCGAACGTGGACGATCGAGGGGAAGCGTCACCTGCTCGGGAAGTCCTTCGAGAGCCTGCATCCAGTAGCTGCGTACCGTCTCGGGAATCCCCGATTCCCTTTGCCATGCACTGTAATCGGAGTATTCGAGCGCGAGCGGCGACCACTGCGGAGCGTGCTGCGCCGAGCGGGCGATGTACGCCGCAGTGAAGTCGCGGACCAACAATTCGAGCGATCGAGCGTCGGCGGCAATGTGATGGACGACGACAGCCAGGATGTGCTCGACGGGTGAAACCTGGAGAAGTGCCGCACGTACGGGCGGATCAACGGTGACATCGAAGCCCGAACCCACCAGTACTGCTACACAATTCTCGGCGTCGCCGCCGTCGAGTGCCTCGAGCTGAAAGGCCGGAAGCGCATCCTCGGCGTCGAGCACCGTCTGAACCGGGCCGCCGCCGACAACCGGATACACGGTCCGCAGAGTGCGATGGCGATTGATCACGTCACGAATTGCCAGTTCGGCCGCAACCACGTCCAGCTCGCCTGCCAAGCGCAGCACGATCGGGATGTTGTATCCGGCGGAGTCTGTATCCAACTGATTCAGAATCCACATTCGATGCTGGGAAGCTGACAGGTGCACTTCCGTGTTGTCCGAACGAGGCCCCAAGGACACGTCAGACGCGTGCTCCGCGCCGGTTCGCCCTACACCTATCCGCGCAGCAGCGATGTCTGCGAGCTGATCGACGGATGGGTGCTCGAACACATCGCGGACGTCGAGGTTGCAGCCCAGGGCGGAGTTCAGACGCGACGAAAGACGAGTGGCGATCAAGGAATTGGCGCCTTGATCGAAGAGGTTCCGGACCGGATCGACATGCGGAACTTCCATCAAATCGCTCAGAATAGCTGCGACTGTCTGCTCGAAGAAGTCTCGCGACTGCCGAGTCGGCTGCGTGAGAGACACCGGGGTCGGCAACGATGCTCGGTCGATTTTGCCGTTGATCGTGACCGGTAATGACGCGAGCGCCATCAAAGCCGACGGAACCATGTGCGCGGGCAGCAACGAACGAGCAGTCCGCAAGACGCCGTCGAGGTCGTGTCCGCTCCCCGGGGTGATGTAACCGACCAAAGTCGGCCCGCTGTCGAGTTCTCTCACCACTACCGCGGCCTGCTCCACCGACGTGTGAGCCAACAGCGCGGATTCGACCTCGCCCGGTTCGATGCGGTAACCGCGCAGTGCCATCTGACCGTCGGCGCGGCGAACATATTCGAGTCGGCCGGCTCGCCAACGGACCAGATCGCCGCTGCGGTACATCCGTGATCCATCGAATCCGGGTTCAGGCACGAATCGCGAAGACGTCATCGCGGGTCGACCCAAGTAGCCTTCGGCCACCTGCGGACCCGCAACATACAGTTCGCCGACAGATCCCGGAGGGACGGGCTTCAACGACGCGTCCAGTACGTAGCTGCGCAACCCTGGTAGTGGGGACCCGATCGGCGAGACAGTCTCGTCACCGGGGACAAGATCGAAACTGGTGACATGGACTGTGGTTTCGGTGATTCCGAACATGTTGACGCCCCGCACGTCCGGGTGCCGATCGAACCAAGCCTCCACGCGGCCGGCGTCGAGGCGATCACCGCCGAAAACAATCGTCCGGAGCGGAAGCAGCATTTCCTGCGTGACTTCCGCCAACGCATAGAAGGCGGCCGGGGTCTGATTGAGAACGGTCACTCGTTCCCGCACAATCAGATCCGCGAATCTTTCGGGTGAGCGCGCGACATCACCGTCCACGATCACGAGGGATCCGCCAGTGGTCAACGAACCCCACATCTCCCAGACCGAGAAGTCGAATGCGTACGAATGAAACATCGTCCATACATCTTCGGCGTTGAAGTCGAAGATCTCTCGGGTCGAGGCGAGCAGCGCCAACACGTTGTCCTGAGACACCACTACGCCTTTGGGAGCTCCGGTCGATCCGGAAGTGTAGATCACGTAGGCGGCGGACTCCGACTGTGCAACGGGCCAGTCGGCCGTAGCGTCCGTCGTCTCGTCCACGAAGATGACAAGTTGCTCGTACCCAACGAACCGCCCAGCAGATTCGTCCGTCGACAGAATCGCTTTCGGGCCTGCATCGGCAAGTACGTAGTGGATACGAGCGTCGGGATACTGCAAGTCGATCGGTACGTACGTCGCGCCCGCGCGAACGACAGCGATGATGGCTACGACGAGGTCGACCGATCGAGGCAGGGCGACCGCCACGCGATCACCGACTCGAATTCCTCGATCGATCAAGACAGCGGCAAGGCCCTCCGAACGAACTCGCACCTCTTCATAGGTGACGCGAGTATCGCCACTCGACACCGCGATTGCATTCGGATGCCGGGCTGCGACGGCCCCGAAGAGGTCAGGCAGCGACTGCGCGACAATCGACGGCGCCGGCACCCGAGCCGACAATTCTTCGCGTTCCGCAACACTGAGAACATCGATGTCACGCAGCATGATTGACGAGTTCTCGGTAATCGAGCCACACACTCGACGAAGCCGCTCGACCCAGCTCTGCACGGTGCCTGCATCGAACAGATCGGCGGCATATCGGAAAGTGCCGCGAACACCGCTCGCGTCGCCGTCAATCGTACGATCCTCGCGCACCGTCACTTCGAGGTCGAAGCGAGGGTGCACGGGGGGTAGCGGAGTGCCGTGCGCCGTCAGAGTTCCCATCGCGATCTCGGAGTCGGGCGCTACCGGATCGACAGCGAGAACAACTCGGAGGAAAGAATTCTTCTCACCTACGCCCCCATCGACCGCACGGTCGACCACCCAGTCGAACGGGACGTCGGCATTGGACAGGGCCGCCACATCAACCTCGCGCACCCGAGTCAAGAACTCACCGAACGTGTCTCCGCCGCGAAGGAGCGTTCGCAGCGCGACGGTCCCGACGAACATACCGACGACACCGTCGAACGAAGGATGCGTTCGTCCGGAGGTCGGGGTCCCGATGACCACATCGGACGCACCGGTGATCTTGCTCAGTGCGATCGCAAGGCAAGCGTGCAACACCATGAAGGTTGTGCAGTCGTGCGCGCGAGCGATCTCGTTCAGCGCCGCATGGATAGGTGAGGGCAACTCGAACGTCACGTCCCGAGCCGACGACGGTTGGTCCGGCCGGCGGGATCTGTCCACGGGAAGCACCAGAGTCGGATCAACACCGGCGAGTGTGTCGGACCAGAATTCCAGCTGGCGTCCTGCCAAGCTCTGTGGATCCGCGGGATCACCGAGAATGGTTCTGTGCCAAGCGGAATAGTCGCGGTAGTCGAGAGCGGGCGAAGGCCAGATCGGCGACCGTCCGTCGGCGCGAGCGTCGTACGCCGCGATGAGGTCCGAGACGATCGTCGCGAACGAAAGGCCGTCCAGGGCGATGTGATGGGCAACCACGGTCATGCGGTGGTCGGCATCGCTGCCGGAGGCGAGGATCAAGCGAAGAGGCGCATCGGTCGCCAGGTCGAAACCCGCCGCAACCAAATCCGCTGACGCAGCCTCGTAATCCTCGGACGCAACCTCGATCAGAGTCACCGGAGTCGCGGTCGCAACCTGGATCGGCCACGCGTCGTGATTCTGGTCGAACGAGAAAACAGTACGCAAGACGAGATGGCGATCGGTCAGGTCACCTACCGCCATCCTCATCGCCTCGATATCCAGAGCACCACTGAACGCGACCTCGAACGCAATGTTGTACGCCGACGACTGGGGATCCAAACGGTTCAGTAACCATAGGCGTTGTTGCGCCGGTGCGATTTCCACGACGAGGTCGTCCGAAATGCGCTGGGGTTCCTCCACCCACTCCGCCCGCCCCGCACGGATCACCCGGGCCAGGCGCGCCGGCGTCGGGGCACCGAACACATCCCTCACACCAACCCGTCTTCCGAGGGCGGAACTCACTCGCGCGGCGACATACACGGCGTCGAGTGAACTACCGCCCCAGGCGAACAAGTCGGAGTGCGGTCCGAGAACTCCGACGCCGAGGACCTCGGCCATCACCGAGGCAATCAATTCCTCGTCGTACTCGATCGGACGGTTGACCGCCGCGCGCTGCTCGGCCGGCGCGGACGACGCCAGTTCGGGGAGCGCTGAACGGTCAGTCTTTCCATGGCTCGTGACGGGCAATGCTGCCAAAATAGTCACCGAACTCGGCAGCATGGAACGAGGAAGTCGGGAAGCCAGATGATCGAGCACCATCGTCTGGCTCAACGGATGAGCTGCACCTTCGGCCACGGTCACATACGCCGCAAGCGACCCGGATCGCTCGACCACCGCTGCTTGCGCAACGCCGGGAGTCGACAGGAGCACAGCCTCGATCTCGCCCAGTTCGACGCGTACTCCACGGATCTTGACTTGTTGATCAGAGCGACCCAAGAACTCGAGTTGACCGGCATCGTTCCATCGCACGACATCCCCGGTGCGGTACATGCGCTCGCCGGCACCAGTGGCACCAAAGGGCGCAGCGACAAAATGCTCCGCGGTGAGCGTCGGAGAAAGGTACCCTCGCGCCAGTCCGTGTCCCATCACGTACAGCTCCCCCGCGGCGCCGACCGGAGTGGGCAGCAACGACGAATCCAACACCACAGCGGAAACGCCGTCGATCGGGCGCCCGATCGGAGTATCACCACCAGGCGCGAGCGGCTCGCTCATGAATGCCGCGACGGTTGCTTCACTGGGCCCGTACGAATTCACGATGTCGACGTGACTCGACCACGCATCCACGAGCGCCACCGGCGGTCGCTCGCCACCGACGTTCAACACTCGAAGATCCGGCAGTTTCCGAGGATCCATCGTCAGCGGAACCGATGGCGTCGAGTTCAGGTGCGTGACACCTTCGAGCCGCAAATAGTCTTCGAGGTCCACTCCGCCGATCAATCCGGGAGGAACGATCACTGCGGTCGCGCCGCAGCCGTGCGCAAGCAGAATCTCGAGGATCGCCACGTCGAACGATGTGTTTGCAAGGAGCGCGACGCGGGAGGAACTATCGATGTTCAGACGCCGTGCGTGAGAACGCAGCAACGGCACAATGCCTCGGTGCGTGACCGCGACACCCTTCGGTCGCCCGGTAGAACCAGAGGTGTAGACCACGTAGGCGGTGTCGTCCAGAGACAGGTCGGCGATAGATGAACCCGCCCCCACGCGTCGATCCACCGGCCCTTCGACGGTCTCGTCGCCACTGGGATCAACGACGCACACCCAAGCCGGCGCGTCCACGAGTTCGCCACCGACCACAACCGACACGTCGGCGTCGTCGAGAATGAAAGCGACACGCTCGGAGGGTGTTTGAGGATCCACGTAAAGAAGGACAGCACCAGCCCGCACTACCGCGTGGAATGCAACTACGGAATCGGTCGAGCGCTCGGTGAGGATCCCGACGACGTCGCCTCGTCCGACTCCGTTCTCCACGAGCAAGGCGCAGAGTGCATCCGCGCGAGCGCCGAGCTGGTCGTAAGTGACGTCCACACCTTGCTCGCGGATCGCGACAGCACTCCCCTGCCCTGCGCCGCCTCTGATGACCGAATCGAGCGTCGCGAATCCGTCCGTCCGCGGACCCAGCGCAGGGACCAGATCCTTCACTTCGTCCGTCGAGAGGATGCGGAGGTCACCGAGCGCACGGGTAGCCGAGTCGAGGAACCCCTCGAGTAGCCGAACGAACTGACGATGATGCATCGCCAGGTCACGTTCGCTGTAGAGGTGCGGATTGGCTTCGAAGGACAGGCGAACGTTCTCCCCCGCGATCGACGGATAGATGCTGAAGAACAGGTCTTCGGTGGGGCCGGATGTGAGGACGTGAAACTCGCCGACGACGTCGCCGAGCCGAATGGCTTCGTGAAACATCATGACGTTCACGGCCGGGCCCGCCGCCTCACGGGATCCGCCCTGACCCTCCTGGAAGCCCATGTCCTCGTAGCGGAATCGCTGGTGGCGTAGTGCACCGGTCATCTGAACCGAGATCTGACGCACCAGTTCTCGTGGCGACAGATCCCGTTCGAGTTGCGCACGAACAGGCACGATGTTGGACAGCATCCCACCTGAACGTTTCGACGTCGCCGTGGTGCGGCCGGACACCGGCAAGCTGAGGACTACGTCATCGGAATCAGTCATGCGACCGAGATAGGACGCGAATGCACCGACGAGGACCGCCACCTCGGAGGTAGTCCACTCGGTCGCGACATCCGAAAGCTGTTTTGCAAGAGTTGGATTCAGTGTCCGCACCATCATGCGCTGCGGCATGGACGTCAGGCCGGCGCCGTCGGCGAGGCGAACCGGGCGGGGCAGGCCTTCGGACATCTCCGTCCAGTACTGCTCGTCCGATCGATACCGCGACGAGGATCGGTAATCGACGTCGAGGTCATGCAGTGCACGTACCCCGAGACCACCGAAAGGAGTCAGCGTCTTGCCATGAACCAGATGCGAATAGCGCTCGGCCACCCGAGCGGTGAGTGTCATCGCCGCATGTCCGTCGAGCACGAGGTGATGGGCGTGCGAGTACCAGTAGTAGTGCTCATCTGCCAGGTGAAGCAAGGTTGCCGAGATCAGGCGGTCAGACATCACGTCAAGTGGCCGTGAGTATTCCGCTGTCATCCACTCGTTCGCGCGCTGAACCGGGTCGCGGTCGCTGCGTAAGTCGAGGTATGCGAGATCGTCGACGATCGAATGATCGACGACCTGTGCCGGCTCGGCATCGGTAGCGACGAGGCGAACGAACGGCGACTCCAATTCATGACATGCCGTGTTCGTTGCCTCGATCAGCGCGTCGACGTCAACCGGTCCGCGTAGTTCCACGTACTGAGCCACCACGAACGGAGTTGACGGACTCAATTGCTGCGCGAACCACAGCGCGAGCTGAGCCCGAGACAACGGAAAAGCACTCAACCCGTCACCTCACATTTCACCAGCCTTGTTTTTCACGAACGTTCGGTGGCTGATCACGTGAATCCATGGGAGCGAACACCACGAACGGCCGAACCGAACCCTACTGTCTCGTCTAAGTTTTCACCACTGGGCCAACACTGCTAGACATGTCGACGCAGCTTTCACGCACTCAAACGTCAGGAGCTTCAGCGGATGAACAACGACACGGTGGGACCAAAGTCCGACGACGATTCCGGGGCTGAACCGAGCGGCTCCAACACCATCCCACCGAGGGGCCCGGAGCGCGAAACCAAGGGGGCGGCCGCTTTTCTCCGAAGCCGTAGAACGGCAGTCGCGATCACCGCAACGACGCTGGTAGTGGGCGGTTTCGTGGCATGGCTCGGGTACACGGCATACGAAGCGAAAGACAACCTGGAGGCGGCTCGCGACCACGCACAGTCGGCGAAGAGCGCTCTCCTGGCCGGAGATACGGGAGTCGCAGAGTCTGCCGCGGCGGAAGCCGATCGCGAAGCATCGGCCGCATACGACAACACCCATTCACTCCCCTGGAACATCACCGCCGCAATTCCCGTCATCGGGTCGCCGTTCGAGTCGACGCGCCAGATGACCGAGGTCGTTCAGGGGCTTACGCGTGACGTTCTCGGCCCTGCCGTGACTACCGGAACTTCACTCGCACCAACGGAATTGGTGCAGCCCGGTGGGCGCTTGGCACTCACACCGTTACGCGAAGCGGAACCGAAACTGGCCGAAACAGCTATCGCCGCGGAATTGCTGTCGTCGCAGGCACAGGAAGTTCCCGAATCGAAGTACCTGGGCCGAGTTAACGATGCCAGAGCAGAATTACAGTCGCAGACAAGCGAACTGGCTACCCTCCTGACGAACACCGCCACCGCGGCGCGCATCGCACCGGCGATGCTCGGCACCGACGGACCGCGCAACTACTTCATCGGTTTCCAGACCAATGCGGAAGCGCGAGGAACCGGCGGCCTGTTGGGTGGATACGGCATCGTCCGAGTCGACAACGGCGCCGCTCGGGTGGACACACTCTCCCCCAACTCCGAACTAACACTGGACAATCAACCGATAGACCTTGGTCCTGACTTCAACCAGCTGTACGGAAACAGTCGACCGACCACCGATTTTCGCAACAGCAACCTCAGCTCGCACTTTCCCTACGCAGCGCAGATCTGGCAGTCCCTGTGGTCACAGGAGTCCGGGGGTGAGCTGGTCGACGGCGCGATAGCGACCGATCCGATAGCACTGAGTTACCTCCTCGAGGCGGTGGGACCAGTAGAGATGCCGGACGGAGAGTCGGTCACCGCCGACAACGTCGTTGAGTTGACCGAGTCGACCGCGTACGCACGCTTTCCCTCCGACAACAAGGCACGAAAGCAGTATCTGCAGACAATCGCGGCCCGTGTCGTGGCGAAGATGACCGGGAACATCAAGTCGCCGAGCGCATTACTGGAGGCTCTGGGCAGAGGTGTCAGCGAGGGCAGAATCGCAGTGTGGAGCTCTCACCCCGACGAACAATCGGTTCTTGCCGACACCGTCCTCGGGCACACCATTCCCGATGATGCGGCTCCGTATGCCGGTGTGGTGATCAACAACCAAGCCGGCAACAAGCTCGACTACTACCTCACACGAGAAATCGACTACACAGCCCAGACGTGCACCGGCGACACCCGAAAGACAACGGTCACCGTTCGACTGACCAACAACGCGCCCGACGCCGACCTGACCGAATATGTCAGCGGGATCGTCGACAACCCCGGACGACTGCCCAATGGCACCAATGTGGCTGCAGTCACTCTGCTTGCGACAGCCGGCGCCAAACTCGATGCCGTCTCCGTGGGTGGACAGATTTCGTTTGCCGTCAACGGAACCGAACAGGGTCACCCGGCCTACATGACCAGGGCCGTCATTCCGCGAGGCCAGACGGTTGAGCTGAAGTTCGATCTGACCGAGCCCACAGCCGAGGGCGAAGCTCGCGTACCGGTCCAGCCGCTTGTCGACGACCCGAAGATTACCGTCGACGTTCCTAGCTGCTGAGCTGACCGGCAAACGTCGACGAGGCCCCTGGCATGTCGCCGTTTGTCGGGCTCGTGAACTTTCAGCAGATTTGAAACTTTGGCAAAGGCTAGCCTATGCTTCCTGACGCGCCTGGAACCGGCCGTCGGCTGCGATCCGTCGGAGTCTCACTCCTCGGCGCATCGACAACGGAAGGTTCCCCATGCGATACGCCCGTGTGCGCTCACTTCGCCGAACTGTGGCGCTGAGTGGATTGGTCATTGCCGCCCTGGTAATCGGCGGATGCAGTAACAACGACACCGCAACCGAATCGAGCAGCAGCGACTTCGAAACCGTCACCATCGAAAGTGCGCTCGGAAACGCCGTCATCACCGAAAAGCCCGAGCGAATCGTGACTCTCGGCATGGGGTCGGCGGAGACCGTAATCGCGCTCGGCACGATCCCCGTCGGCGTCGAAAAGTACGCATGGGGCAGCGACGACACCGGGTATCTGCCGTGGGTCCACGAAGCGGTCACGAAGCAAGGTGGCGAACTGCCAGAGCAGTTCACCGGCGGAACCGATCTCAACATCGAGGCGATCATCGCTCTCGAACCCGACCTGATCCTCGCCCCCTGGTCCGGCATCACACAGCAGCAGTTCGACTCACTCAACGCGTTCGCGCCGACCGTCGCCTACGCCGAGAGCCCCTGGACCATCACGTGGGAAGACCAGATCAACGTCATCGGCAAAGCCATGGGTGAATCCGAGAAGGCAACGTCCGAAATCGACAAGATCAAGTCGCAGTTCGCGGAATCGACTGCAGCACATCCGAACTACGCCGACGTCAGCTTCTCCTTCATCTACAACACGGGCCCAGGAACCCTCGGCGTCTTTTTCGCCGAAGAGCAGCGTGTGGCCATGGTCCGCGCACTTGGCCTGCAGGTGGATCCCGTCGTCTACACCTTGACGGAATCTGAAGGAACAGACTCGGCCGTCATCGGCCTCGAGAACGCAAACCTCCTCGACAAGTCCGACCTGCTCTTCACCTTCTACTCGGACCCGGCCAACCGGGCCGAGATCGAAGCGCAGCCCGCTTACCAGGCAATCCCCGCTGTGGCTCGGGGAACTGTCATCGCTCCGACCGAACAGCCCTTCGTCACCGGTTCCTCGATGATCAACCCTCTGACCGTGCCCTGGTCGCTCGAGCGCTACGTGCCGATGATCGACGAGGCAATCGCGAAGCTGAACAAGTGATGTAGATCAGCATCGTGCGATCGAGAAACCCGCGTCCTATTCGGACGCGGGTTTCTTGCCGTCGCGTTCAGCTTTGAATCGCATCCACTCACTGCTCAGCATGCGATTGTCGATGATCCACCCCATGTAATCGCGCATGTTGAGCACGCGAATGTACGCGGGACCGTTGGGATTTGCGTACTGCAGGGCCTCGGTCGCAAGCTTGCGTTGATTCTCGAGATACACGTGCTCTGTTTCGAGGAATCCGCCCCACACGTCGGAATCCATGACGTAGTAGTGAGTCCGATCCCGAGGCTTGCGCGTGAGCTTGACGAACCCCCGGTCGATCAACCGACGAATGTAGGTGGACACCGATCCGCGACTTGCTCCGAGTGCCTGCGCCAACTCTTCGGCGCTGACCCCTGGCGACTCGCTGATCAACAGATAGCCCGCAATACGTCCTTCGATGCGGGCCCCACCGCCGGACTGCCAGTACACGGAGAACTGGTCGATGAACCAGGTGGAGAAATCGTCACCGCGAGCAGGGCTGGCATCGCCCATTCGTTGAGCCTCCGACGTCTCTGGGTACGAACAATTCGCCACTATTGTGCCAGCACCACCGTCACCGAGCCGAAATCACCAGCCCTGGAGTGGTTGCGATGAACTCGAGCTGTTCGATTGTCAAAGGCGACGCCGATGTGGAGCCAGCCGATGTCACGAACTGGGTCACCACTACTGTTTCGCCGGAGGGGTGAACAACCCGGACCGTGTCATCGCCCGAGCCATCGGGATCGACCAGGCGAGTCACGGTGGTGGAGCCTGGCAACGTCAGTGTGTCACCCGGTTCCGGCACAGCGGTACCAACTGATATTTCGACATCGCTGCTGCCGTCCGCTGTCGAGGCGACGATCCGCTCGCACACTCCTCCCTGTCCGTAATCATCTGGAACCAACGAACCGAGCGGGCGCTCCAAAGTGACGCCTGCCGCGCCGAGATCCTTCCAACGTGCATCGAGCAACTGATTCAGTCGGTCGATATCCATGCGCGACGCAGGTGGACCGGCATTCACAGAATCGGTGTAGCAGGATGCCATCGGCGGCGGCGTCGAGTCTGGAACCGGCGCAGTCACCGCAAGCCCCGGCGCGGTCGCTAACGCGATCAGTTCGTCCATCGTCAAGAGCGGGGAAGCATCCGACGAAGTTCCGGTCGACGTGTCGACGCTGGCAACAACCCGGGATCCATCACCGAGATACGCGACGACTCCGCGCTCGCCCCCGACTTCCGAACCGTCCGTGTCTTCGAAATCGGCTCTGTCCTCGAAATCGGCGATGTCGAGCACTGTTCCGTTTTCGAGATGCTCCCGCCGATCCACCAGACCCTCCAAGCACGGCGGCACCGGCTGATCCCATGCACGCACCTGAACCGAGATATCCGCAGTCCGCCCGACGCGAGTCAAGGTTCCCTTCGCCGACGTAGAACCGCTGAACTCGATCGGGTCGACCCCGTCAGGAAACGAGGCACCCCGGTAATTCTGGATCGGCGCAAACTCGAGCGATTTCGATGGACTCGCAAATGCAACGTCGACATCGGAAGGCAGCGATTCGAGTAGTGCGTCGCTCATGGCGGTGGCCTTCGGTCCCGAGAACCATGGATAGTCCGGGTCGTCATAGCCGGGCTCACCGGCAAAACCGTAGTTGATACGCACCGGCGGACCCGGCGATGCCACCGAATCGCAGCCGGGAATCGACGTGCCCGTGTCTTCGTTCGTCACCGCCGCGACAACAGTTCCCAAGGCGACGATCGAGACGATCACCAGCCCGTCACGCCAGGTCCATTGCTCGCGGCGACGGTTCGACTCGTGTGCGCTGCGCCCAGACATTTCTCGATCATTGCCTACCACAACAACTACGTCGCTATCCGACATACCCGCTGAGGTCGTAGATCGTGGAATTTCCCACCGTTGTCGACGTGAAATTCGCTTCGACCCATTCCTGGATGACACTCGAGGTGCTGCCCCCGCTTTGGCCCTCTCTCTGGCTTCCGCCCTGGCCACCGGCAATGTAGTAGTGAATTTTTCCGTCTGCCACGTACTGGATGAATTGATCCAATGTCGGTGCGGGATCGGAACTCCAACCGCCGATCGCCATCACCGCGGTATTGCTGGCCAACTCGTAGGTTGCTGCGCTTTGCGAGCCGTTGGTCGCGGCCGACCACGTGGTGCCCGCATTGACCAGCATTGCCGTCAACTCGGAAGTACTTTCACTGCCGCTACTCAGTTCTTGCCCGTTCGACGCCGGATTTACAGTCGCGTCAGAAGAATTCGGCGGAGCGTCACCGTTTTGCAGCTCTGGGCCCCCACCCATACCTCCTCCCCCGCCGATTCCGGAGTCGGACACGGCGCCGGTCGGTCCGGCCGTCGGGATGGACCCACCGTGCGCTGTTGCGGCAGTGGCAATCGCGTAAGACGCAGAACCGGTTATCCCTGCCAACGATCCAAGAATCAATCCAGCGACAGCGAGCTTGCGAAATCGATCCTTAGCTCCCACGAGAACCAGGATCGCGCCGACGACAGTGCCCGCCAACAGAATCCACTTCAGCATCGGCAGCCAGTCGGCATTGCGGTGCAACAACACCCAGCTCCAGATTCCTGCGGCCAGCATCGTCGCAGCCAACCCGCAACGTCCGATCCAACGGGCACGGACCAACCACAGAGCGTATCCACCGGTCCCGATCATCCCCGCGACGGCGGGCGCCAGCGCAACTGTGTAGTAGGGGTGGATCGTGCCGGACATGTAGCTGAAGATCAGGCCGGTAACGAGAAACCAGCCACCCCAAAGGATCAACGACGCACGGACAAGATCTGTGCGCGGTGCGCGCCCACAGGCGAGCAGGCCGAACACCAGCGCAATCAAAGCCGCAGGAATAAGCCAGGAAATCTGGATACCCATCTCGCTGCCGAACAGCCGTTCGAGTCCGGCACTTCCCCCGAAGCTCGAACCTGCACTGCCACCGGCCATTCCGCCACCGCCACCGGTGCTCCCGAAAAGTCGACCCAATCCGTTGTATCCCACTACCAAGTCCATGACGCTGTTGTTGGTCGATCCGCCGATGTACGGGCGAGAATCAGCGGGCCACAGCCACACTGCCAACACCCACCACCCAGCCGATATGACAACGGACGCAGCACCGATCACCAGGTGGACCAGGCGAGTCCGCAAGCGCACCTGTCCGGCGATCAAATACGCGGCACCAAATGCAGGCAACACCATCAGCCCTTGCAGCATCTTGGTGAGAAAGGCAAACCCCAGCGCTACTCCTGCGAGCGCCACCCACATAGCGGCTCGACGACCTATCGCCGTGCACATGGCGCGAATAACGAAGTAGCCGGCGAGAGTCATGAGCAGAACCAACAGTGCATCAGGATTGTCGAACTTGAACATCAGGGCGGCAGCGGGCGTAGCTGCCAAAACAGCTCCCGCCACCAAACCCGCAGCGGGCGACGCCACTCGTTTGACGGCCGCGTATACGAGCGCAACCGATCCGATGCCCATCAATGCCTGCGGAACTAGAAGGCTGGCACTCGAAAATCCGAAGATTCGCCCGGACACACCCATGACCCACAATGAAGCGGGCGGTTTGTCGACCGTGATGAAATTCGAGGTATCGAGGGACCCGAAGAACCACGCTTTCCAATTCTGGGAGCCGGCCTGCGCCGCTGCAGCGTAGAAGGTGTTGGCGTAGCCACTCGCGGTCAGATTCCACAAATACAGGACTGCCGTTGCTGCCAACAGGATCGTCAGCGCCAATCCCGTACTGCGCGTGCGGAACCACGACGGCGAGGGCTCCGCGCGATGGGCAGTTGGTGCCGGCCGCTGACGCGGGGCCGGATGCAGAACGGCGGTCATCAGGAAGTCCCTTCACGAGTTACTGTCCTGCCAACGATCGCGTCTCCAACCCTGGCGGCACTGGGAGCCGCCTGGAAAGTTGCTGTGAATGGATCAGGTCAGGGAGCGCTCGAACAGCACGACGCTGAACCACCCGTTGTCGGCATCGTCTCCGAAGTCACGACGCCCTACCTCGGCGAAACCCGCGTCTCGGTAATAGCGGCGCAACCGCACGTTGGTTTCTACACAATCGAGCCGCAGGTACTGCGCGTTCTCCTGCGCGGACCGTCGATGGGCCCAGACGAGTAAGCGTTCGCCCAACGAGGTGCCCGAGAATTCTCGATCGATAACTAATCCGTGCACGTAGCCGGCAGGATCGTTCGAATTGGGCCAGACCACGGGGTCTGACCAGATCAACCGCAGGGCACCGACAATCCTCGACTGTTCCCGGTCTCGCGCAACAAAGAACTCCCCTCTCGAAATCTGCTCCCCGACCTGCTCGACAGACACTTCACGCGGGCGCCACTGGATGATTCCGCGTTCTGCCAACCAGTCTTCTGCCGCGTGCCGCAGCGCCAGAATCTCCGGCCCATCGGTCTCGACCGCTTGCACAACGTCGACAACCATATGACCTCCCCCATATCTGCAGCCGTTCACAACAACACGGCCTCCAGGCCCCAACCCGGGTGTATCTCCGAGTTGAAGCCTATCGGCGTGAAGTTGTGCGCCTGAACGGGTGTCACCACTCAGTCAGGTTTTGAATGTGGTGTTGGCCGGTCGCGGGTGCTGGCCGGGGTCGATCGAGGGCGGCGGGATGAACCACGGTTTGTTGTCGGCGCCTATTCGGATCGCCCATTTCCCGACGAACCCTGATTTGCGGTGTATCAGTCGGTGATGTGAACGGCACAGCAGCACCAGGTTGTTCATCACCGTCGGGCCACCGTTCGCCCAGTGCCGGATGTGGTGCGCATCAGTCCAGGCGGGCACGCATGTGCAACCCGGGAACGCGCAGCCTCTGTCGCGGGCAATCAACGCAGTCCGTTGTTCGGCGGTGACCAACCTCTTTCCTGGTTTCGCATCCAAGGGCGCGCCGTGATCGTCGAGCAGAACGGTCGACAGGAAACAATCACACCCGAGAAGCCTGGTCTGCGACACCGACAGCGGGCCCAGCCAGGGCATGTGCCCGACATCAAGATCCGACACAGCCATTCCGTCATCAGAAGCAGCGGGTGCGGCGGCGCAATCCCGATGCTCCGCCAGATCCCGAGCGTTGATGTGCACGTTCACGTGCGGCCGCTGACCACCATCGGTGCCGGTCTTAGCGCAATCGAGATAGCGGCGAATCAGTTCCGTGAACCCATCCGCGGTCCGCTTCGCCGCCGACCGAGAATCCGGCGTCCCATCCGGTGCCGGGATCGGCATCGTCAGACTCGACAACGCCGACAACAACATTTCACCGGTGAGGGCGTCGAAATCACCGCGCACCACCACTCGACCGTTCAATGTCGACGCGATCCGCAGCTCGTTGAGGTCGGTATCCTCGGCGGGTGGAATCTCATCCGATTCGAACAACCGCTCCAACGTCGCGATCACGTTCCGCACCTTCGTCGTCGTCGCCTCCACACCCGACGCAGCCGCCAACAACAAATCGATGCACTTCGGTAATGCCTCCTCCGGCATCCCCTTCGGCGGTGACTCGCAGAACGCCACGATCAACACCGCATGCTCGAACGAGCAATCCCCGCCATCGAACCGAGCAGCCACCGCCGGAAACGGCCGCAAAGCCGCACCCAACGCGGCGATCTTCTTCCCGTCCCGAACCTGCAGCATCGTGTTAGCCGCCAACCAGGACCCCACACCGCGACTGGCAATCACCTGATCATCCGGGCGCAACGACAACTCGTCCACCACCGCCACACGCACAGCTTCGAGACGAAGAATCTCCGCACTCGCTTCGACAGCAGCAGCGCGCAACTCGGCAGCAGACAACCGCCACAGACGTCCGCGTAACCCCACCGCAGAACCAGACACCACATCCGACAACAAGACACTCATTGAATCCCCCGATCCCCTCCCCACACAATACTCGAACATGCGTTCGAGTCAAGAGTGGTAGACCTCGAGCGCCCGCGCTACCGATTCGTCACCCGCAGGTAGCAACGGCAGTCGCACATGGGGAGTCGGAATCTGTCCCAACGCATGCAATACGCCCTTGATCACAGTCGGGTTCGGTTCGGAAAACAGAGCTCCGGACAGCTTCGACAAACTCCGCCCGAGGTCACGGGCGCCGTCCACATCGCTACTGTCCCAAGCTTTTACCAAGCGGACGAACTCAGCGGTCGACACATGAGCGGACGCCAAGATGCCACCGGCCGCACCCAAGGCCAGAAGAGGCGCGAGAAATAGATCATCCCCCGCCAGTACGGCGAAGTCGCCTGGAAGATCCGCGAAGAGTTCGACGGCAGCTGCGTCGATACCGCCCGCGGCATACTTCACACCAACAACCCCGGGCAAAGTACCCACCTCCTGCAAAGTGCCGCTGTCCAGATCGCACGCAGTCCGGTACGGCACGTGATAGACGATCAGCGGCACTGGGCTCGACGACTGCAGATGCGCGAAATGCGCCACCACACCGGCTTTCGACGGCCTCGTAAAGGAGGGAACCGGCACCAACGCCGCTGAGACCTCAGGCCACCGAGCCAGCCTCCCGAGCGCCTGCGCACTGGCCGCCGTGTCGTTACTGCCCGCGCCGACGATCAACGTCGCGCCTCTCGCACGGCACACATTCGCACAGATATCCAGAACGGTCACTATCTCCTGTTCGGTGAGTGTTGCGGCTTCCGCTGTAGTCCCCAGCGCAACGAGTCCGACCGCACCCTCGGAGAGGACCTGGTGCGCAAGCTGTTCGAGTGCATCGGTTGCAATACGACCGTCGCTCTCGAAGGGCGTGATCAGTGGAACATGGATTCCGGCCAGGTCAACTCGAGTCGTAGTCATAGAACTCAGCCTCACCGAACAAACCTTGTAGGTCTAGTTCGCATTTCCATCGTCGAGCGTAAGCTGAGCTGATGCTCGATGTTCGCCGACTGAAGCTCTTGCGCGAACTAGCGCTGCGCGGAACCATCGTTGCCGTTGCCGAGGCGCTGTCGTTCAGTCCCTCCGCGGTGTCGCAGCAGTTGGCCGTCCTCGAACGTGAAGCCGGCGTGCCGCTGCTGGAACGAACAGGCCGTCGCGTCCGACTCACACCCGCCGGTGAGAACCTCGCACGTCATGCCGAAGCCATCCTGCAACGCCTGGAGCAGGCGTCAGGTGAATTGGTCGACGCACGTCGTGGACTGGCGGGGCCGCTGCGCATCGGAACGTTCCCGACCGCGGCACGGGCGATCCTCCCGGCGGCATTGATCGCCCTGTCTCGCGAGCATCCCGGGTTGGAACCGATGGTTTCGGAGATCGACCCGGCGGACGTCGCCGACGACCTACGAGCTGGGACTCTGGACTTGGCATTGATTCACGACTACGACTTCGTCCCTCGCCCCACCGAACCGGGCCTGACGACATTGCCGCTGTGCAGCGAAGCCGTGTACCTCGCTTCGAGTGACATCGAGTCAGATCCCCACGACGCTGTCGCATCACTGACCGACTGCGTAGAACGTCCCTGGATTACCGCAATTCCCGGAACTGCTTGTCATGCAATGACTATTCGCGCATGCCAGGCAGCTGGATTCACCCCGAAAGTGCGACACCACATCGACGAGTTCGCCACCGTTCTCGCCCTCGTCGCTGCGGGACAGGGTGTTTCGCTGGTTCCTGAACTCGGAGCAATCCATCCGCCGCTAGGTGTGCGCCTGACGCCGATGCACATTCGACGAAGGACGAAGATTGCACACCGAGCGGGCTCCGACGCTCACCCGGCGGTCGCAACCGTGACAAACGCGCTTCGCTCGGCCGTCCCGCAACTGCTCGACGCCGAGCAATAGCGACACCTACATGTCGAGCCCGAGGTCGAGGACCGTCACCGAGTGCGTCAAGGCACCGACAGCGAGGTAGTCGACGCCGGTTCGGGCGTACTCTGCGGCAACGTCGATGGTGAGACCACCGGATGACTCGAGTTTGGTTTCTGGAGCAACAGCGTCTCGGCGCTGGACCGCGATCTGCGTCTGCCACAGCGGGAAGTTGTCCAGCAGAACAAGTTCCACATTCTCCGCCAGCACCTGATCGAGCTGAGTGAGGTTGTCGACCTCAACTTCGCACTCGATGTCCGGGGCGAGCTCACGGACCGCACGAAGTGCTGCGACCACCGAACCGGCAGCAGCAACATGGTTGTCCTTGATCAACGCCGCGTCGCCCAATCCCATACGGTGGTTGACGCCTCCGCCCACGTGGACTGCATATTTCTGCAGAGAACGCAGTCCGGGCAGCGTCTTTCGGCTGTCCCGCACTTTGGCATGAGTGCCGGCGATGGCGTCGACCCACTGTGATGTCGCCGTGGCGATTCCCGAGAGATGGCAGACGAGGTTGAGCATCGTGCGCTCTGCCGTGAGAAGTCCGCGGGTGGGCGCGACAACGGTGAGCACCGATTGACCTGGCGCAACCCGAGTTCCGTCGGCCACCCGATCAACGACCTCGTAGTTACCCGCGCCGATCACCTCGTCGAGAACAAGCAGTCCGACGTCGATGCCGGCGACAGTACCCGAGGAGCGTGAGACGACCGACGCCTTCGCGACCGCATCGGCGGGAACCGTTGCGGTAGAAGTGATGTCGGGTCCATAGCGCAGATCCTCGTCCAGAGCGAGCCTGACCAATGTGAGCAGCTCGTCACGGTCGAGCGGCGCGGGCAGGATCTTCTGCTCGGTCATCAATGAACTCCTGTCAACAACATGTCGGGTATTTCGAGCGCTCCGTCGGCACCCATCTTGATCCGAGTGCTGCGACGCTGATTCGGATCTGTTTCAGGATAGTCGGTGCGGGTATGGCAGCCACGGCTCTCGGTTCGCGCCACGGCCACGTCGACCAATGCAGTCGCGGTCAACGTGAGCGCCGCGTCTTCGAGGTCCGGAGCAGCCACCGCCACTGTCTGTTCGGCGTCGGCAAGCGCGGCTCGCGCAATCTGGAGACCGCCTCCGTCGCGAACCACTGACGCGTGTGCCGTCATGACGGACTGCACGGTCTCTCGCGGCAGGATCGGCATCGGCTTGCGCACCACGTTGACCACTTCGGCATGAACCTCGCGACGCTCGGCAGCTGCGATTCCTGCACGCTCCCCGACTACCAAACCCTCGAGAAGGCTGTTGGACGCAAGACGATTCGCGCCGTGCAATCCCGTGCGAGCCACTTCGCCTGCTGCGTAGAGACCAGGCACTCCCGTTCGTCCATGGACGTCGGTGGCGACTCCGCCGCACGAATAGTGCGCGGCCGGGGCGACCGGAATTAATTGGGTGCGTGGATCGATGCCCGCTTCGAGGCAGGACGCCGTGATGGTCGGGAATCTCGAATCGAAACCGTCGAGCTTGCGAGCGTCGAGATAGACGTGATCAGTGCCGAGATCGCGTAGGCGTGCTGCGATTGCCCTCGAGACCACGTCACGCGGGGCGAGATCACCCAGCGGATGAACACCTGCGGTGACCGAATCACCGTTGGTGTCGACAAGAATCGCGCCCTCGCCGCGGACCGCCTCACTGATCAGGGGTCGGCGGCCTACCCCGCCCGGAGTGAAGAGCACCGTCGGATGGAACTGAACGAACTCCAGGTCCGCAATCGCCGCACCGGCTTCGAGTGCCAACGCGATTCCGTCGGCAGTCGCTCCGGGCGGATTTGTGCTGCAGGCATACAGCTGACCGAGTCCGCCGGTAGCGAGCAGCACCGCGGGCGCATGGATCACTCCGAGGCCTTCCGGCGAGGAGACGATGAGTCCGCACACCCCACGCCGGTTGGTCACCACCTGGACTGCCGCTGCACCGAACAGAACGGGGAGCCCGGCAGCATTGAGAGCCCGCTGCACTTCCGCGCCAGTGGCGTCGCCGCCGGCATGGATGATCCGACGCGTGCTGTGCCCACCCTCGCGGGTGCGCGACACCTCGCCGTCTCGCCCGCGATCGAAGACCGCTCCCAACGCGGCCAGCGCAGCAACAGCGTCGTGACCAGCTTCGACGATGGAATAGACGGCTTCCTCGTCGCACAAACCGACGCCGGCCTCACACGTATCCGAAACGTGCGACTCGACGGAATCGGTATTCAGATCGTCGACGACCGCGATGCCGCCCTGCGCGTACTGAGTCGCGGTGTCCGTCGGACCGCCCTTGCTGACCGTGAGTACTTTCAATCCCCGCAGAGAAGCGGTGCGCGCAGCGGTGAGGCCCGCGACACCGCCTCCCACGACGACCAGGTCGGCATGAGCCTCCCAGGCGAAACGCCCGGCAGGGCTGGTCACTCGCCGCCGCCCGGATTACCGATCTCGATCATGCGCTGCACCGACTTCTGTGCACGCTTGGCCATCTCGAGATCGACGTGGACCTCGTCCTTGCCCTCGAGAAGGCAGCGAAGCAACGCGGCAGGCGTGATCATCTTCATGTACGGGCACGACGCGCGGTCGTTGACGGCCTGGAAATCGACGTCGGGCGCTGCCTTGCGCAACTGGTGCAGCATCCCGATCTCGGTCGCGACCAGAACCTGCTTGCTCTTGGTGACGCGGGCAGCGTCGAGCATTCCGCCGGTGGAGAGAATCTTGACCTTGTCCGCGGGGACCGCGCCTTCACCTGCTAGGTACAGAGCCGAAGTAGCGCAACCACATTCAGGGTGCACGAACAGCTCGGCGTCCGGGTGCGACTTGGACTTGGCCGTCAGCTCGTCACCGTTGATGCCGGCGTGCACGTGGCACTCACCAGCCCAGATCTGCATGTTGGTACGGCCCGTCACGCGCTTGACGTGAGCTCCCAGGAACTGGTCCGGCAGGAACAGAACCTCGCGGTCGGGATCGATCGAGTTGACCACGTCGACCGCATTGGACGAGGTGCAGCAGATGTCGGTGAGACCCTTCACCTCTGCGGTTGTGTTCACGTACGACACCACCAGGGCGTTCGGGTTGTCGGCCTTCCACTCACGAAGCTGCTCGGCATTGATCGAGTCGGCCAGAGAGCAGCCGGCTCGCTCGTCCGGGATCAGCACGGTCTTGGACGGCGACAGGATCTTCGCGGTCTCGGCCATGAAGTGCACACCGCAGAAGACAATCGTGTCCTCGGGCGCCTCGGCAGCGATTCGCGACAGCGCCAGGGAGTCACCGACATGATCGGCGACGTCCTGAATCGCAGGCAGCTGGTAGTTGTGCGCAAGAATCGTCGCGCCGCGTTCGCGAGCCAGACGTTTGATCTCAGCGGCCCACTCGGGGGTCGCTTCGACTCCGTTGTATCCGCCGGGGCCGTCGTGAATCTGCGAGGCCGATCCCTCCCATAACGTCGTGGTCGTCATGGCGTTCTCCTTCACCGTGAACCCGGGCTCGTCACCCAGTTCAAATCCGGACGGGCTGGCCCGGATTTCCGTATTCGAGGTTTTCGACTTAGGATCGAAAACGTGCCCAATAGTAACACCACCCACGAAGTGCTTGCAGCGGTGTTCCAAGTTCGCACCTTCCCCGCAAGCATCGCCGCAGGTGACGGCGATCACTGCCCGCAAGGTCGTGAAGAGTTGGCCGTGCTGCTGTGGCAGCGTGCACTCAACCCACAGAAGGGCACGTGGTCCCTGCCCGGGGGCACTCTGCGCGACGACGAGGACCTGACGACCTCCGCTCGACGACTCCTCGCCGAGAAGGTCGACCTACGAAAGGTCGCCCACCTCGAACAGCTCTCCGTCTTCAGTGATCCACAGCGCGTGCCGGGTCCGCGCCGCATCGCGTCGACCTTCCTCGGACTCGTTCCCCTCAGCGCCGACCCACAACTGCCACCGGACACGGCCTGGCACCCCGTTTCGAAGTTGCCGGAGATGTCGTTCGACCACGGAACCGTCGTACGGCACGCGCGCAATCGACTTGCCGCGAAACTCTCGTACACCAACATCGCATTCGGGCTGGCCCCGGAAGAGTTCGCGATGTCGACACTGCGCGAAATCTACTGCGCTGCCCTCGGTTACCAGGTCGATGCCACCAATTTGCAACGCGTGCTGGGGCGTCGAGGCGTTCTGACTCCCACCGGCAACACCGCACCGTCCGGCAAGTCGGGTGGACGTCCACCCGCCCTGTACCGTTTCACCGACTCCACCTTGCGGGTCACCGACGAATTCGCCGCACTACGGCCGCCAAGCTGACACCGATCGCACTGTCAGGCAACAGCTTCGAGACTTCCGCGCTGCAACCACACCGAGGTCACGGCGCCGGCCGGATCGATGACCCGGTTGATTACACCGAACCGAGTCGTCACCCGATCGAGAATCCGATCGGCCTGCCAACGATCCGTCGGATCGGCGACAATCGCAAAGAAGCGATGGGCAGGTTTTCCCGCCATGACGCGAACCAATTCGGTGACCGTCCGCGCCGTGACTGCCACGCTCCAACCAGCGTCGAGAAACTCGGCGGCCGTGCGCGCACCGTGCTCGAATCCGATGTCCGTGACAAGTACAACTCCCCTGTTGGCGGCGTTCTCTGAAACACTCATTGCCGAACCTCCACTCGGAATCAATCTTCTTGACTCCTATGTAAGTCCGCAATCTTGTGCTTCCCTTGTGCTGGTTCTGTGAGAACTCTGGGGAATTGCGCGCCCCACCTCAGACAGCCCTGGAAAGGCCCGCCCAGAAGACCGTCGAGGCCGCGTTCACCACCTCGCCCACCGGCACGTCGCCCAACATTCCGCCCGCAGCAAGCGTCGCGACGCCGTGGAACGTCGCAAAGGCAACCAGCGCAATACTTTCCGGATCACCGGCGGCAATGTCACCTGCGGCCTGAGCTTCCGAAACGAGCCGGACGGTCAGGTCCATCGTCGCGTGCCCCGCGTTGACGACAGTTTCGGCGGCGCCCGGCGCATGCTTGTTGCTGTACATCAGAGAGAGCAGGCCCGGATGCTCCAGCGCAAAATCCACGTAGGCATTGGCGAGCGAGGAGAACCGGGCCCTCGCGGTCGGTGGAGCATCCGCGACTGCCCGCTCGAGCGCACCGGTCATCCGATGGAATCCACTTTCGGCCAAGGCATCGAGCAAAGCCTGGCGATCACGAAAGTGCTTGCCCGGAGCCGCGTGGCTCACGCCCGCCTCACGCGCGAGTTGCCTCAGCGACAACTTGTCGACGCCATCTCGTTCGAGTGTTGCTTCGGCCGACGCCAGGAGTTCCTGTCGCAGGCTGCCGTGATGATACGGCTGTTCGTGGGCGGGCATGGTGGCACCATATCAAAATGTTGTCATTGACAACTATGGTGTCAGTGCCTACATTTGGGATCACCCGAACCGAAGGAGCCACCATGGCCATCGACGTAGCCGGAACCACCGTCCTCATCACCGGAGCCAGCGCTGGGCTCGGAGTGGAATTCGCTCATCGCTTTGCCGCTCGCGGCGCAAACCTGGTTCTGGTCGCCAGGCGGGCCGACCGCCTCGAGGCACTCGCCACCGAACTCCGTGGCGCCCACGGCATCATCGTGACAGTCCTGCCCGCCGACCTGGCCGCACCCGGCGTCGGTGCATCGCTGCACCAGGAGCTGACAAACCGTGGCATCACCGTCGACTCGCTGATCAACAACGCCGGATTCGGAACACACGGGGCATTCGTGGACGAAGATCTCGAGCGCGTCACGTCCGAGATTCAGCTCAACATCGCCACGCTGGTCGAGCTGACACACACATTCCTGCCCGACCTTCTCACCGGCCGCGGAGCACTGGTCAACGTCGCCAGCACAGCGTCGTTCCAGCCGACACCGGGCATGGCCGTCTACGGCGCGTCCAAGGCGTTTGTACTCAACTTCACCGAAGCACTCTGGGCCGAAGCTCGCGGCAGCGGATTGACTGTATTGGCGGTGTGCCCCGGTCCGACGCGCACCGAGTTCTTCGACGTAGTCGGCTCCGAAGACGCGGCGGTCGGGCGAATGCAGACGGCAACTCAGGTGGTGGACACCGCTTTCCGAGCACTGGATCGACGCTACGCGCCGCCGACCGTCGTATCGGGACTGCCGAACTGGGTGTCCTCGATCAGCACTCGCTTCGCAACCCGCCGGTTGGGCGCGCTGATTTCCGGGCGACTGTTGGGTGACGTGCGAATGAAAGCCGAAACCAAGCGTTCGTCGACCTCGCCGGCGTAGCGACGCAACAGTTACGGAAGTTTCGGCTGGCTTTCGACTTCGGCCTGTTCGGTGTCGGTGGCCGGATCCCCAGATTCCGGATCCCCGGATTCCGGGTGGTCCCCCACCCCGAGGTCGTCGTACGGATTGAGCACTGCAAGAACCAATGTCACGACGCACGCCGCGAGCGGCTGAAACAGAAGCACGAGCAAAGTTCCGACGTTCGGGGCCCGCGCAATGATCTCCCCGACCGCCGGATTGTCGGCCGTGGGGAAACGCAGTTTTGTCACGCCCGAACCCACGAGTGCCATCAGTCCGGTACCTGCCACTGAACCGACTATCAACCCGCCCAGGGCATAAGGACCTCGACTCAGGCGTGCCAACCAGGCCGCCACCGCCGACAGCACACCGACGATCAGTGCCAGCCAGATGAACACGGCGCTCGCGTCGAACTGATGAAGGCTCTCACCCGTCAACGCGACGCCGCGCCCCTCGGACACCACCAACAGGTGCTCGGCCGGAGCCAAGAACGCCCACAGCACACCGACGAGCACGCTCACGCCCGCAATGGTTGCGGCGATCACGATCGCGGTGCGCAGACGAATCTGCCGAAGAGAGATCACACAGAGTGACGCTACCTGCGGGCGACGTCGATCGAGTCGACGACACCGTGTCGGGAGCATTTCGCCCACCATCCGTCAGGGCTGACCTGAACGATCATGCGGCGCCCGCACTGCTCGCAGAAGCGAGGAGGCTCGAGCCCCATCGACGCCGCAGGCGGCGTCGGATCGTCGACGCCGTCGACGATCCGACGCCCGGTGAACGGGTTGTACCGCTCCTCGGTCACCGGAGTGCTCACAGAGTGTCGTTCAGTGCTTTGATCGGCATCTGCAGATCCACCAACAAATCCAGATCCTTCTCGGCGGGACGTCCGAGGGTCGTCAGATAGTTGCCGACGATCACGGCGTTGATTCCGCCGAGGATGCCCTGCTTGGCACCCAGGTCGCCGAGAGTGATCTCGCGTCCACCCGCGAAGCGCAGGATCGTGCGAGGCAGCGCGAGACGGAATGCCGCCACGGACTTGAGCGCCTCGCTGGCGGGCAACACGTCCAGATCACCGAACGGGGTACCCGGACGCGGGTTGAGGAAGTTGAGCGGGACCTCGTCCGGCTCCAGTTCAGCCAGGTTGGCCGCGAATTCTGCGCGCTGCTCCAGCGATTCGCCCATGCCGAGGATTCCGCCGCAGCACACTTCCATGCCTGCTTCGCGAACCATCCGAAGCGTGTTCCACCGCTCTTCCCACGAGTGCGTGGTCACGACGTTCGGGAAATGCGACTTCGAAGTTTCCAAGTTGTGGTTGTACCGGTGCACACCCATGGCGGCCAGTTGGTCGACCTGCTCCTGGGTGAGCATGCCGAGCGAGCAGGCGATCTGGATGTCGACCTCGTTGCGGATCGCCTCGATGCCTGCGGCAACCTGAGCGAGCAACCGGGCGTCGGGTCCGCGGACGGCGGCCACGATGCAGAACTCGGTAGCGCCCGACTTCGCAGTCTGCTTGGCAGCTTCCACCAAGCTCGGGATGTCCAACCACGCCGCGCGAACCGGCGACTGGAAGAGTCCGGACTGCGAGCAGAAATGGCAGTCCTCAGGGCAGCCGCCCGTCTTCAGGCTGATGATGCCCTCGACCTCGACCTCCGGTCCACACCACTTCATACGCACATCGTGGGCGAGAGCCAGCAGGTCTTCGAGCCTGCCGTCGTCGAGTCGGAGTACGTCGAGCACCTGGCTTTCGGTCAGGCCAACTCCTCTTTCGAGAACTTGCTCGCGCGCCTGGTCGAGGATGTCGACCGTCGCAGGGGCCGTGCTAATCGGGGGCGGGGTCACAGACGTCTCCTTCGAAACCAGCAAAATTGAACACCGTACAAGTTGAACGGTGTTCACGTTAGAGACGTGGTGGAATACTGTCAAAGGCGGGTCCGATCGACATCCGATCGCGAGCGGTCCACAGCGGGACGAAACGAGGGGAACGACAAGTGCAGTTGCGACGCGGCGACGTGCTGGACGGCGCCATGGCGATACTCGACGAGTTCGGACTTGCCGACCTCACGATGCGCAGGCTCGCAACCTCACTAGGCGTCCAACCCGGCGCCCTGTACTGGCACTTCCCGAACAAGCAGACCTTGCTCGGCGCGGTCGTCGACAAGATCCTCGAAGACCTCGACGCCCCCGTCGACGCAGACACGTGGCAAGAAGCGTATTCCGAACTGGCACACAGACTTCGGTCTGCCCTACTGGCGCACCGCGACGGCGCCGAGTTGGTCAGCGCCACCTTCGCTTCGCGGATGACGAACAGCAAGGTGCGCGAGCATTTCGTACAAGCCGGGCAAGAATCCGGTCTCTCACGCGAGCACGCCCAACTCGCGGCGTACGCCCTGCTGTATTACGTACTCGGCCATACCGTGGACGAGCAGTCCCGAGCGCAGATGGAAGAAATGGGGGCACTGACCAGAGCACCCATTTCCCCCGACTCCCCCGAGGTGATCGGCGGCGGTTCCGACGAGGACCTCCTCGACGGCGATCCGACAGTGCGCTTCCAGTTCGGCCTGGACCTGTTCATCGACGGCATTCGCACTCGCCTGAATTCGATCCCCGATTCAACGCCCATCGAATCGGCTCTACGACACTCCTGACAGTCGGAGTACTGCAGTAGTGCCGGCCGCGACAATCACCACGACCACCAACGGCGCCTTGAACCAGGCGCAGATGCCTCCGGCCACCACGCCGAGCATCCGCGCCGGCCCCGCAACGTCATGCCCGGTGAAGACCGTCGATGTCACAACCACTGCGAGCAGCAGCACCACGACAGCACGATCGAGGGTTTTCTCGGCGAAGCCGGAGAGCTTCACCCGAGCGCGGAGCAGAACGCCACTTGCCCGCAAAGCGTAAGAACCGCAAGCGAACACGACGATACCGATCCAGACCGACGCGGTATTCATCGAACCTTCTCCCGGAACGGTATCGTCACCGCGATACTCAGCAGCGCTACGAGCGGCGCGGTACCGGGCGGCAGGAACGGCGACGTGGCCACCGCGACTGCTGCACCGATCAGGGCGGCAAGCAGCGTCACCTTCTCCTTCAGCGCAGGAAAGACAAGGGCCAGAATGACAACCGGAAACGCGGCATCCAATCCCAACGCGCCGGGGTCTCGGACGACGCTGCCGAGCAGCCCGCCCAGGAGAGCTCCGATCGGCCACGACACCGCGATCCCGATCCCACAGAACCAGAAGGCCGCACGCTTCTGCTTCACCGAGCCCTGCGCCATGGCAACCGCGACGCTTTCGTCGTTGACCAGGTGCGCGCCGACCAACTTGCGCCAGCCCGAGCCCCTGCGCCAGCCTGAATCCGTGTGGCGAGCCTCGCCGAGAAACGATCCCGCTGCCAATCCGTAGGCGAAGTTTCGGGAGTTGATCAGCAAGCCGGCTACAACTGCAGCGACGGCGCCGCCTCCGGCCGCGATGATTCCGATGAACAAGAACTCCGAAGACGCTCCCAGAACGAGTACAGCCAACGCCAAAAGCTGCCACAACGAGAATCCAGCCGATCCTGCCGTCACACCGTAGGACACACCGACGATGGCCACGGAGAGACAGATCAGCGCGCTCACCCGAACCGTGTCTCGATCAACTGTTCGCCATAAAGAACGCATGTATTCTATGTTGAACGAAGTGACACCGTTCGTCAAGTAGAACGATCGATCGGAGAATCGAACGATGCCCAGTAATGAAACGGATACAGCGGAGACTCCTCAGAAACTGGTCGCCGTCGCACTCAAACGCGAACGTGCCCGAGCAGGCTTGAGCCTTTCGGAGGTCGCCCGGCGCGCCGATATCGCCAAGTCCACACTCTCCCAACTCGAATCCGGACTCGGAAATCCGAGCCTCGAAACTCTGTGGGCACTCGGAAACGCATTGGGTGTGCCGTTCTCACAACTCGTCGACTCTCAGGCACAGACCGTTCAGTTGATTCGAGCCGGAGAAGGTCCCGCGATTGCGTCGGCGCACGCGTCGTACATCGCGACGCTCTTGGCGCCGAGCCCACCGAACGCACGACGCGATCTGTATCGGATAGTCGCCGAACCGGGCGAGCCGCGTATTTCCACTCCGCATGCACGCGGCACCACCGAACACGTCGTGATCGGCACCGGACGGGCGGAGGTCGGGCCCACTGCAAATCCGATCGAACTCGGACCGGGCGATTATCTTGCTTATCCCGGCGACGAGGAGCACATCTTTCGGGCGCTCGAACCAGGGACGACAGCGATCTTGGTGTCGGAACACACCTGAGCCGCGATGAGTTTCGCCGCTGCGGGAAGTCTGTATCTGGGAGGTGACGTGGCCAGAGCCTCGATTACCGACGACAGTAACGACCGACAGCAGGAGGACCCATGTCCGGATCCAGCATCAGCAGCATTTTGCTCTCGAGCACCGACCCCGAACGCTTGCGCGACTGGTACGCCGAGGCGTTCGCCCCGAAGGTCGACCGGACTCCCGGCGAACCCGGCTACGACGTGCTCGACTTCAACGGTTTCTACGTGATGCTCGACAGACGCGACGACGTCGGCGAGACCAACCCCCAGCCGGGTCGCATGTTCCTCAACGTCGAAACCGACGACGCCCGGTCGATCGCACAGCGCATCGATGCGCTCGGCGGAAAATGGCACGCTCCACTCGAAGACCGCGGGGGCAGTTTGTTCGCCACTGCGATCGACCCCGACGGAAACTACGTTCAGATCATCGAGTTCAGCGAGGAAGCCAGGGCCGAGATGGAATCCGGAATGACGGATTCCCAAACCACCTAGTCCGGCAACCGCTGGGAACGGAGATAGTCATGCTTACAGACACGAAAGCATTCAGCGGATTTTCGGTGACAGACATCGACTCTGCAAAGAAGTTCTACGGCGAAACACTCGGGTTGAAGGTAACCGACGGAGACATGGGACTGATTCGCCTACATCTTGCCGGCGGAACCGAGATCCTCGTTTATCCGAAGCCGAATCACGAAGCGGCGACCTACACGATTCTCAACTTCGTCGTCGACGACATCGACACAACCGTCGACCAACTGACCGCACGTGGCGTGGAGTTTCTCAAATACGACGGATTCCCCCAGGATGCGCGAGGCATCATGCGTGGCAACGGCCCCGACATCGCCTGGTTCACCGATCCCGCCGGCAATGTTCTGTCGGTGATCAAGGAGTCCTGACGCGCTTAACCGCTGAACAGCTGCGACTGCCGCTGTTCAGCGGTGTCGGTGTTGGAGCGTTCTGCTGCCGCAGTTTCACGCTCGGCAGCCAGTTGCTCGGCGCTTTTTGCGTCGACAACGGGCTCCGACGCGCTGAGGTCGGAAAACAAGCCACTGCTCGATTCGTTCACATGCCACCCTTTTGCCTGGTCATCGTTGCCGCGCGCAGATAAACCTGCGTTAGAGATCGGTCGATGGCTACTCAATTACTGCCGCCCGTACGGCGCCGACAAGACGCCGATGACTCAGCAGTTCTTCACCCAGTGTTGCACGCCTGTGTTTTCCACGAGAAATTCGGTCCAGACGGGTTGTCATCGCCCGCACGGCGGAGCAATGTGAAAGATGAGCGCGGAGCAGGTCGGCAGCACTTTCGTCGGACACCTGGCCCCTCAATTCACCGCACAATTTTTGGAGGAATCATGTTGGGAATTGCTTTGGGCCTCGGCAGCGCCGCTGTCGGAATCGGCCTCGGACTGCTCGGCGCAGGAGCGGGAATTCTGCTGAGCGACAAGACCGTCAAAACCGCACGACGTGAACTCACCGCCTGACGAGGGCGAGCGCACTGAATTTTTGGGCACTCGGGTCGGTATTCGGGTGAACGCCGCGATGCGACACCCCGCGCAGTGGGTGTTCGCACGGGCCGCGCATCGACGTGGCGTGCATACCGGCGTAGATGTTCCGACGAGCGCGCAGGACGTGCTCGACCGGTTGACGGCACTCCGAATAAGTACGTGGAGTTACGGATTCGACCACAAGTCGGTCCGTCACCTGGGTCCGATGGCGCAAGACTTTGCGGCGATTTTCGGCTTGGGATCCAACGCCCGCCGGATCTCCGCCGTCGACGCGAACGGCGTCTGCATGGCGAGCATCCAAGCGTTGAACCGCAAAATCAGTGCCCTCGAGACAGAAGTCAGCGCGCTCGAGAAGGACGTGAACAGACTGAGACGGGAAACGGGAGACACGAGCACGACTCGGAATGCATTGGAAACAAACAACAATCACATATCCACACCGCTCGACGAATTCGGTGGATCCACCGGTCTGTAGTTTGTTCGGTGTGACCGCCCCTGATTCAGACTCCGACTCAGCGCCCAACGTGATTGCCGCGCTGTTCGACGTGACGTCCGATGCAGTCGGCGACGAACATGTCGAACAGGTACTTGCCGAATTCGGCTTTGGCGCAACGGAGGTCGCGGAGACCGCGGCCCGCATCCGGGCCAGTCGGTCGGAATTTCGGCGACTTCGCCGTCGCGAGAACGAATTGGCGGTTCTCTATTCGAGTGCACGTGAGCTCGCGCAGGTTCGCGACGTGGACACACTGCTGCAGAGGCTGGTCAACCGCGCACACGACATCATGGGCACCGACGTCACGTACCTGTCCGAGTTCGACGTGATCACTCGTGACCTGAATGTTCGAAAGACGGCCGGCGCGGTCTCGCCGGAACTCCAGCATCTGCAAGTTCCTGCCGGCGCGGGACTGGTCAGCGCGATTGCCGAATCTCGAGCAGCCCAATGGGTTCAGAACTACAGCGACTACACGCAGTCGCGCCATGACGAAGTGGTCGATGCCGCGATCGTCGCCGAGGGTCTGGTGGCGATTCTCGGCGTGCCGATGCTCTCCGACGGCCAGATCCTCGGAGTCCTGTTTGCCGCCGACCGCCGGGAACGACGATTTACCGCAGATCAGATCGCCCTGCTCTCGGCGCTGGCTGATCACGCCTCGGTAGTCCTGCAAACCGCACGGGCGCTGGACCGCGCCGAGGAATCCGCCGCCGAGACCGGGCGAGCACTCGACGAGCTGCGCGAGCACGTGTCCGCGCGGGACAAATCGAACATCGTCCACCAGGATCTGATCCACGCCGTTCTCCGCGGCGGCGGATACGCCCAGGTTGCACGAACCCTCAGCAGCTCGCTCGAGCGCAGCACCGTCGTCGTCGACAGTGAGCTACGCCCTCTCGTGAAATCCTCTGGCGAGCAGATCACGACGGTGCCGTTGTCTCTTCCTCCCGCCGTGTCCGAGGCCATCGACCAGAGTCGCCGAAGCGGCCGATGCACGTTTGTCGCCGATGACAGTGAGACCGTGATCCAACTCGTCAGCGCCGTCACCGCCGGAGAATCGTTCCTCGGGGCCATCTTGCTGAATCGTTCGGACGCGCCGATCGGCCCCGTCGAACTCCGGACCGTGGAACGGGCAGCTCAGGTCACTGCCATCCTCGTGTTGCAACACTCGGCGGCAGCAGCAGCGGACCGGCGTGCACGTGACGAACTGGTCGCCGACTTGCTGAGCACTGCGCCCGAGCGCAGGCGCGATCTCGAACGTAGGACCCGCAACCTCGGCATCTCCCTCGGCGAACTGGACACCGTCCTCGTGGTGTCGGTCGCTCCGGAACTCCGCACCGCCGCGCTCCGCGCAATCGGGCAGTCTCTGCCGGTAGCGGGGTTGGCGGCGCAGCATGCCGGATTGATCGCGGTGGTCTCGCGCTCGGGAAACCCGGCAGCCGCGGCGACGGTCATTCACCGTCAGATCACCGGTTCGGTAGGACCGCACGCAGTAGTCATTGCGCCGACGACGGCGGAACGCCCCGAAGAGCTCCCGGCGCGCTTCACCTCGGCGCTGCGCACGGCCCGCCTACTCACGGCATTGGGCAAGACCGACGGCGCGGTCACGACGGCGTCATATCTGCCGTACACCGTTCTGTTCGGCGAGAATCCGGAATCACTTCATCAGTTCATCGACGAAGTAATCGGCCCGGTACGCGCGTACGACCGCGACAAGGACACCGATCTCACCGCGACCCTTCGTGCCCTGGTACGCAACGAAGGGAGCCCGACCAAGGCTGCCCGCGCACTCAACTATCACCCCAACACCGTCGTTCAGCGTCTCGACCGCATCCGTACGCTCCTCGGTCAATCGTGGCGCGAAGACGAGAACTTTTTCCGGGTGTCCATGGCGACGAGGCTCGACGAACTTCGGGACGTGGGAACCGAAGAGGCCGGAAGCGGCATCACCGACAGCGCCGATGGTGCATGACACTACAATTTCGACCGATCGATGTGTCGTGAGCACGTGGCCTGGCAAGCATCGACCTCCCTACTGTGAAGCGGAGCACAGAACCACTTCAGGAGGACGACCCCACGTGTCTATGAACAACCGGTCCATCAACAGCCGCATCGCCGATTTCCGGTCCTACGACGTCGCCGCACGACGCGCCGAGATCGTCCGCCAGACCGACCTGACCGAGGCAGACATCGCGGTCTACGACGCCGCCGACGGCCTCACCATCGACCAGGCCGATCGCATGGTCGAGAACGTCCTCGGCGTCATCGGCATCCCGGTCGGCGTGGCCACCAACTTCACGATCAACGGCACGGACTACCTGATCCCGCTCGCCACCGAGGAGCCGTCGGTGGTCGCAGCCGCAAGCAACGCTGCTCGCATCGCACGCGGACTCGGCGGCTTTCACGTCTCGAGTACCCCGCCGATCATGCAGGCCCAGATACAACTCGTCGACGTCGTGGATCCGGCAGCCGCCCGTATCCGACTCCTCGAGGCACGTGAAGAAATCATTGCACTCGCCAACGAACAGGACCCGAAACTGGTCAGCGTCGGCGGTGGCGTGAAGGACGTTTCGGTACGCATCGTTTCTTCGGACAAGGCCGCCTACGTCGTCCTCCACCTTCATGTCGACGTACGAGATGCGATGGGCGCCAACGCAGTCAACACGATGGCAGAGGCAATCGCGGATCGAGTAGCCGAGATCGGCGGCGGGCACGTCGTTCTTCGCATTCTCACCAACAAGGCAGATCTGCGGCTGACGCGCGTTCGTGCCGTGTTCGACGCCGAATTGATCGGCGGCGCAGAGGTTGTGGACAACCTGATCCATGCCGCACGCTTGGCAGAGCTGGATCCCTACCGCGCCGCGACACACAACAAGGGCATCATGAACGGCATCAGCGCCGTGGTGTTGGCAACCGGAAACGACACGCGCGCAGTCGAAGCCGGGTGCCATTCCCATGCAGTCAACGCCGACGGAATCTACTCCTCACTCTCGCATTTCGAGAAGAATGCCGACGGCAACATCGTCGGCACCCTCGAGCTACCCATGCCGGTCGGCCTCGTCGGCGGCGCCACCAAGGTGCACCCGGTAGCGCAGGCCGCAATCAAGATGCTCGGCGTCGAGAGCGCCGAAGAACTCGCCGGCATCATTCTGGCAGTCGGCCTGGCGCAGAACCTGGCTGCTGTCCGCGTTCTGGCCAGTGAGGGTGTCCAGCGCGGACACATGGGGCTGCACGCCCGCAACATCGCTGCCACCGCCGGAGCGCAGAAGAGCGAGATCGACGCCGTGGTGGCACGCCTGATCGCGGACAAGAGCATTCGCGTCGAGCATGCCGAGAAGGTTCTCGCCGAGATCCGCGGCGGAAACTGACGACAATGACCGAAACAGTTGCAGGATCACCGGTGTGGAAGCCGGCGCCTCATCGAGTGCCGGCACCGGGACTGCCGACCTCGGTCCGGATCTACGAAGTCGGGCCACGCGACGGACTTCAAGCGGAAACAGCGGTGATCCCGACCGAGACGAAAGCCCAGTTCATCGAACGCCTGGTCGCGGCCGGCTCCCGCACTGTCGAATTGACGAGTTTCGTCTCACCTCGATGGATCCCGCAACTTGCGGACGCGGAAGAATTGATGGGTCGGCTGCACCTGCCGGACTCGGTACGTACGGTCGTTCTTGTCCCGAACCGCAAGGGTCTCGAGCGGGCCGTCGCCGCCGGAGCGAGCGAGGTTGCAGTATTCGTCAGCGCCACAAAGGAATTCGCGAAACGCAACCTCAATTCCACGGTGGACGGCGCGATCGCCGCGGCTGCCGAGGTCACTACGGCCGCCCGAGCCCTGGGACTTCCCGTCCGCGGCTACATCTCCATGTGCTTCGGCGACCCCTGGGAAGGCTCCGTGCCCGTCGAGCGTGTCGCCGACATCGCAAAGACCCTGATCGACAGCGGTGTCACGTCACTCTCACTCGGCGACACCATCGGCGTCGGCACACCTGGCCATGTGCTCGCTTTGCTCGGCGCCCTCCGAGAACGTGGCATCCCCACATCGCAGATCGCCATGCACTTTCACGACACCTACGGCCAGGCGCTGTCGAACGTCTATGCGTCGTTGACCGCTGGGGTATCCGAATTCGACAGTTCCGCAGGTGGTCTCGGACGGTGCCCGTATGCCAAGGGCGCGACCGGAAATCTCGCCACCGAGGATCTGGTGTGGATGCTCCACGGCCTCGGGATCGACACCGGCATCGACCTGGATTCGCTCACCGATACAAGCAGCTGGATGGCCGAACAGATCGGCCACTCGAGCCCGTCCCGAGTTGTCACCGCCCTCCGCGCAGCACGCACCTGACACCCGCAACGCAAGCCCCTCATCTCGCAAGCCCCTCCCTGTACGACCCCGCCATGCATGACACTGGAGAAGACTGATGTCACCACCGCAGCCGGCAACGACGCCGACCACCACAACCGAGCCGACCGAGCAGCAGACATACCTCGAAGTCTGGGGTGACACCGTCAACGGTCGACACCTCGCGATCTCCGTTGCAGTCGGCAGTGTCGTCGGCGCCTCGGCCCTTCTCGCGGCCCAGGCACTGTTCGAACGGGTCGTCAGCGAACCGTCGTTGGCCCAGGCGTACAGCCTTCTGGTCGGCATCGCGGCCTGCCTGCTCGCCGGCGTGGTCTGCGGAATCTTCATCAAGCCGAAGCGGATAGTCGCCTTGGCCGCCGCCGACGCGGAGTCGATCGACGGTGTCATCACGACGATGAGTGAACAGCGCCAGGGTCTGGGCACTCTCGCCGACATTCCGGAGCAGAGCCGACAGGAACTTCGCGAGCTGGGTCTGTACGACCACTTCGCCGCTGCCGAGGCCGAGCACGCACGGGTCTCGAACACACCGAAGGACGGTGGGCGCGCATGAGTTCGGTTCTGACCAACGAAATTCTGATTGCCGTTCTCTTCGGCATCATCGGTGCGGTCGCGTTCACGTTCATCGGATTGATCTCCGGCACGGACGAGACCGCCACGATCGCACCGCTGACTCTGCTCGTGATTCTGCTCGGCGCTCCCCCGGCGGCGGTCTTCACGTTCTTCCTCTCGGGTGCGATCGCCAAACACATGACGCACGCGGTGCCGACGATGCTGCTGGGCATTCCCGGCGACACGATGGCGATTCCACTCTTGCCGGAAGCGCAGATGATGCGCTCACTCGGCATCCCGCACATCGCACTCCGCAAGGCGATCTCGGGAGCAGTGATCTCGGCGTTCGTCGCTGTGCCGGTTGCCGTTTTGTTCGCGACCATCCTCGCGCCGTTCGCGGACACCGTTCAGTCGATAGCACCGTGGCTGTTCCTGGTCGCCGCCATCGGCATCGCCTACGCCTCACCAGGCCGCTGGGCCGGGGTTGTCGCCCTCGTTCCCTTCGTCATCTTGATCCTCGGCGCCCGCGCGTTGACGTCGAATTACGATGTGTCGCTGAACATCAGCTACTTCCTTGCGATCGCAGTCGGGCCGCTGATCGCGGACCTCGCATTGACCTTGGGCCCGTCGAGCCGTAAGGACATGGAACGCAGTGAACCCAAAACCGTTGCATTGGCCCCGGACATCAAAGGATGGAAGGGATACTTCCCCAATCCTCTGAAGGTCCTCGATCGCAAGCAGATCGGTTACACCGCCGCCGCTTCCACGGTGTCGAGCGCAACCTTCGTCTTCAGCCCGGTCGCCATGACTGTTCTGATGGGTGAGCTGGTAGGTGCGCGGATCAAGAACGGCTATCACCGACTGACCACAATGGTCTCGGCGAAGAACGGTACGACGGAATCCACCTACATCGCGGAAACCCTCATCCCACTCGTCGCTTTCGGCCTTCCGCTCAGCCCGCTCGCGGCAGGCCCCGCAGCCCCTCTGTTCAACGCTCCACCGGTGTTCGAGACCAATCAGGAAACCGGAGTGATCAACAATCTCTCCACGTACCTGACGCAGTGGGAGTTCCTGCTCTACGGACTGCTCGCAGTGGTCACGGCAACGGTCATCGCATACCCGTTTGCCATGAACTACGCGTACCGCGCTGCGTCAGCGGTGGTCAAGCACATCAGTCACGAAGCTGTGATCGCGGTGTTCACGGGACTCGTCGTCGTCATCAGCATCTGGGAGGGCGGCATCCTCGGGCTTCTGATCACCGTGACGGTCGGCCTGGTCGGTGGTCTTCTCGGGCGCCTGTTCAAGATTCACGGCGGAGTTCTGTTCATGGGTTACTACGTAGCGCTGTTCAGTGTTCCTGCCCTGATCAATCTGTTCTGAATCGGTCGACTCCACCACCACGTGCGGACCCGCAACAAACTGCGGGTCCGCACGTATTTCTTCAGCTACCGACCGTGAGCGCCACGGTTCGATTGCGGTCCAACTTCTTCGCTCGATACAACGCCTCGTCAGCGCAATCGACCAATTGCGTCAGGTCTGCGTCGCCGTGGGGTGAACACGCGACACCGATGCTGACGGTCGGCCCGAATTCACCCAATACTGCCGACGAATTCTCCGCTTGCGCGCGTCGAATCATCTCGGCTGTTTCGGTCGCACCCTCGAGATCGACACCGGCCATCAGTACGACGAACTCCTCGCCGCCCAATCGGGCGAAGAGATGCTTGTCATCGAGGTGCCGCCGCACCTGATCGGCAAAACTCACCAACGCTGTATCGCCGGCACGATGACCGAGGTTGTCGTTCACCATCTTGAAGTGATCCAGATCCATCATCAGGACGCTGACCGGACGTCCAGAGGGGCGACGCGGATCGGTCGCACCCGTCACGCTGCCGCCTCGCCGCAGGAATTCGTCCCGGCGCAACGCACCGGTGAGATCGTCGTGGGTGACGGCCTGGGTGAGTGCCTCGAGCGCGCGGCGACGCTCGAGGATCACACAGGCCACCGCGATCGGCGCTACCGCCAGCAGCGACAATCCGATCTGGACCGACGCGCTGACCGGCGAGACGCCCTCGCTGGACAATCCGAGATGGCCGTCGGCCGTCAGTACCAACGTCCAGGCAGTTGACACAGCGGTGAGCACCGACGTGACAAATACATTGGTGAGCAAGGCTGCAGTCACCAGCGCCGGCATGGCAAACGCGATCGCTCCGGCACCGCCTACCACCCACTCCAAGATGATGCAGACGGCCAGCAGCGCCGTCGGAACGACTGATCGACGCACAAGCGTGGCAACAGCTTTCGGTTCTCGATCCACTCGTCGAAGCGAAGGGAATGTCAGCACCAAGGGGACGATGGTCATGTAGTTGACGAACTCACTCGAGAACCAGAGCAACCAGCCGTCCCACCACTGCCCGCCGAACAGCACGCGGTTCGCGATTCCGCCCACGAGCGCCGCCATCGACGCGGCGGCGACAGTCATCGACACGAGATAGCCGACGGACTGAATACTGGTCAGTCGACGGTCCTCACTGTCGACCCAGCGAAAGGCGTAGAAGCCGCTCGCAACCCCGACGATGTTGGCCGCGTTGAGCCACACCGTGGACTCCCATGCCCCACCGGTGATCAGGTCGGCTCCGACATAACCGACTACGACGCAGATCCAGGTGAGCAGTGTGGCGGAACGCGGCGACCGAAAGAGGATCCCGAGTAGCAGCGCGTTCGCCGGCCAGAAGACTGCAAGCGTGCCCGGCAGACGGCTCAGAATTCCGACCAGGCACGAGACGAAGACGACTACGCCGATAAGCAGTGCGCGACGAACGGCCGATGACGACAACGACTTTTCGACCGTGCTCACCACCTACATTCGACTGACCTACTCACAATTCGACAACCACTGTCGGTGACCAAGGCGCCCCGGATGCAGGGTCGCCGCAAGACACCCGTCGAAATATACCGACCGGAATCGTACGCGAGGGACGTCGAAACCCAAGGCGCCCCACTGTGCCTTGGCTATCGATGCGGACAAATCGGATGCTACGTCGTCAGTTGGTCAAATGAAGTTCACCGAGCGTGATCGAAGCGGTGCGAGCAAACTCTCGGACACTCGCGCCCCCACTTCCGGCAGGCATTACCCCGAGAAGGGGAACACCGCTGACCGAGACCAGATCCTCGCGATTGCATCTCTCGGCGAGGTCCGGTTCCTGCGGCCACGAACCGATCACCAACCCGGCGCAGTCCACGCCGGATGCACGTAGGGCTTCCACGGTCAGTGCCGTGTGATTGAGCGTGCCCAGGCCGGACGCAACCACCAGCACCACTGGCGCTGCCAGAGCCGCGGCAAGATCGCGAGCGGTGAACCCGTCGACGCCCAAGCGGACCAGCAAGCCGCCGGCGCCTTCGATCAGGGTCAAGTCGTGGGTGGTGTCCAGGTCGGAGGCGACCCGAACCACGTCGTCGAGCGCCAACAACGGGAGACCACTTCGACGTGCAGCAGTATCCGGCGCCAAAGGTTCGGGGTACCGCGCCAACTCGACCAGCGTCGCACCGCCGCCGGTCAGACGCTCGATCTCGGCCAGATCACCCGCACCGTCCACGTCGACGCCGGTCTGGGCCGGTTTGAGCACTGCAACCGACTTTCCCGACTGCAAGGCCACCGATGCCAATGCGGCTGTCACCACTGTTTTTCCGACGTCGGTCGACGTTCCGGTCACCAGGAAAATGCTCATGCTCGGGCTCCGGCCAATACTTCGCGCAGTACGAGAGCGATCTGCTCCATCTCGGATGCGGACAGCGTCGCTCGTGCGGTCAGACGCAGCCGTGACGTTCCTTCCGGAACCGACGGCGGGCGGAAGCAACCGACATGCAACCCCTGATCCCGGCACGCCGACGCGGCATCGAACGCCCGCTGCGGATCACCGAGAACGACTGAGACGACAGCAGATTCAGGCGACGGAGCACCGGTGACGTCCGCCAACTCGGATGCCCGGGCCAGGACGTCGAGCGCTCGCGTCGGCTCACGCTGGAGTACGGCGAGTGCAGCCCTGGCCGCGCCTACGGCGGCCGGTGCGAGACCGGTGTCGAAGATGAACGTTCTTGCCGCGTCGATGAGATGCGCGCGGATCTTGTTGTCACCGAGCACAACTCCGCCCTGGCTGGCGAGCGACTTGGACAGTGTTGCCGTCACGACGACGTCGGGTTCACCGGCCAGGCCCGACTCGTGGACGAGTCCACGTCCACCGGCACCGCGCACACCGATGCCATGCGCCTCGTCGACCAACAGGATCGCCCCGTACTCGCGGCACACCTGATGCATCTGCCGCAGTGGCGCGAGGTCTCCGTCGGCACTGAAGACCGAATCGGTGACGACCAGCGCTCGCTCTTCCACTCTGCTGCGCAACGTGTCGGCGAGAAAGCCCACGTCCGAATGCGGAGCAACGGCGACCCGAGCACGTGACAGGCGGCAGGCATCCACCAGCGAGGCATGCGATCCCGCATCGGAGACGATCAACGACCCTGGACCCGAGAGCGCCGTCACCGCGCCGAGATTGGCTGTGTAACCGGAGGAGAAGACAAGTCCGGAGTCCGCCCCGACGAACTCGGCCAGTTCGACTTCGAGCAGTTCGTGTTCGGTGGTGGTGCCGGTGACCAGACGAGAGCCCGTGGCGCCCGCGCCCCAACGGCGCAGAGCCGCCGCGGCACCCTCGATCACATCGGGGTGCCGCACGAGTCCGAGGTAATCGTTCGACGCCAGGTCGATCAACGGGGAGTCGACCGTGCGAGGACGGAGTTCGCGACGCAGTCCAGCGGCCCTGCGGTCCGCTTCGACGGCCGTCAGCCAATTCAGCGAGGTGTTCACTTTTCCGACCATACTTGAACACCGTTCAACTCAATGGTTAGGGTGCATCCGTGCTCACAACCGGACTTGATCCCCATGACGTCTCCGCCATCGATGCCGATGTCCTCTGGCATCCGTACGGATCGTTTCCCGCGTCGACTCGTCCGCTGATCGTCGACTCTGCGCAGGGGGCTACCCTGACGCTCTCCGACGGCCGCCGATTGGTCGACGGGATGAGCTCGTGGTGGGCCGCCATTCACGGCTACCGCAATCCCGTGCTCGACACCGCCGCCGCACGGCAGCTCGGCAAAATGAGCCATGTCATGTTCGGCGGACTGACGCACGAACCCGCCGCTCGCCTCGGGCGACTGCTCGTCGACATCACACCACCTCACCTCGACAAGGTGTTCCTCTCCGACTCCGGTTCGGTGGCCGTCGAAGTCGCAGTGAAGATGTGCCTGCAGTACTGGCGGAGCCTCGGAAAGCCGTCGAAGAATCGTTTGATGACCTGGCGCGGCGGATACCACGGTGACACCTTCACCCCCATGAGCGTCTGCGATCCCGACGGCGGCATGCATTCTCTCTGGACCGACGTCCTGCGCCCTCAGGTCTTCGCGCAGGCTCCCCCGGCGGGCTATCTCCCCGAATACGTGCAGGAGTTGGAATCGCTCTTGGCCGAGCATCACGAGGACCTCGCAGCGGTGATCGTGGAACCGGTGGTCCAAGGCGCCGGCGGAATGCGTTTCCACGATCCCGCGTACCTGATCGACCTGCGTAACCTCTGCGACAAGTACCAAGTCCTCCTGGTCTTCGACGAGATCGCGACCGGATTCGGACGCACCGGAGAATTGTTCGCCGCCGATCACGCCGGCGTCAGTCCCGACGTCATGTGCGTCGGCAAGGCACTGACCGGCGGGTACATGAGTCTGGCGGCAACGCTGTGCACCACGGAGATCGCGGAGACCATCACTGCCGGTGAGGGCGGCGGGCTGATGCACGGCCCCACCTTCATGGGCAATCCACTCGCGTGCGCCGTCGCGGTGGCGTCGACCGAACTTCTGCTTGCGATGGACTGGCGGCGTGACGTCGCAACCCTCGAACGTGGCCTCGCTCGAGGCCTCGCCGAAGCCGTCACAATTCCCGGGGTCGTCGACGTCCGCGTCAAAGGCGGAATCGGAGTGATCGAACTCGAACAGCCGGTCGACATGCAGAGCGCGACCGATGCAGCCGTCGACGCCGGCGTCTGGCTCCGGCCGTTCCGCAACCTCGTATACGCGATGCCTCCGTACCTGTGTTCGGAGGCAGAGGTGGAACAGATCACAGCCGGAATGCTTGCAACCGCCCGCAGCCAGGCGAAACGGTGATCGGCACCGTAGACAGTCGACGAGATTCGATCGGCTGCACCCGATAGGGTCTGATTCATGGATCAACCGCCGAGCGAGACCTCAGCCACTCCCATCCCGGTATGGCCTGGCAGTGCGTACCCACTCGGTGCCACCTACGACGGCGCTGGGACCAATTTCTCGCTCTTCTCCGAGGTCGCCGAGGCCGTCGAGCTGTGCCTGATCGCCAAGGACGGAACCGAAACCCGCATTCGGATGGACGAGGTCGACGGTTACGTCTGGCATGCGTACCTTCCGTCGGTATCCCCCGGCCAGCGATACGGCTACCGCGTACACGGGCCGTACGATCCGGCTGCGGGTCTGCGATGCGATCCGAGCAAGCTCCTGCTGGACCCGTACGGAAAAGCGTTCGACGGAGACTTCGACGGAGACCGTTCGCTGTTCTCGTACGACGTCGAATCGGCGGCGGACCCCGAACCTTCAGGAGACGACGAATCTCCCGCCGTGGAGCCGCAAGAGGCTACCGACGAAACGAGTTCGGAAGCCGAATCGGACGAGGTGGGCCTCGAAGACGACTCGCCCACGGGCGATCAGGAATCGGACGAGATCCTCGAGCCCGAACCCTTCGAGCCGGAACCACTCGTCGACGAACCCGCCACCATCCCTTTCCCCCAACATGATTCGCTCGGCCATACGATGTCGACCGTCGTCATCAACCCGTTCTTCGATTGGGCGTCCGACCACTCGCCGAAGCGTCCATATCACGAGACGGTCATCTACGAAGCGCACGTCAAGGGTATGACCGCGACGCATCCCGGAGTTCCGGAGGAATTGCGCGGCACGTACGCGGGGCTCGCTCATCCGGTGATCATCGAGCACCTCACCGATCTGGGTGTCACGGCGATCGAACTGATGCCGGTCCACCAGTTCATGCACGATCAGGTGCTTCTCGACCAAGGTCTGCGAAACTACTGGGGTTACAACACCTTCGGCTTTCTCGCTCCACACACCGACTACTCCTCGGCCACGAAACCCGATGCGGCCGTAGCGGAATTCAAAGCCATGGTGCGCAGCTTCCACCAGGCGGGTATCGAAGTGATCCTCGACGTGGTCTACAACCACACCGCCGAGGGCAATCACATGGGGCCGACCATCAGCTTCCGCGGAATCGACAATGCCGCCTACTACCGCCTGGTCGACGGCGACGAAGAGCACTACATGGACTACACCGGAACGGGCAACAGCCTCAACGCCCGTCATCCGCATACGCTGCAATTGATCATGGACTCTCTGCGGTACTGGGTCACGGAGATGCACGTCGACGGTTTCCGCTTCGACCTCGCCTCGACACTCGCCCGTGAACTGCACGACGTGGACCGCCTTTCGGCCTTCTTCGATCTCGTGCAACAGGATCCGATCGTCAGTCAGGTGAAGCTGATCGCCGAACCGTGGGACGTCGGCGAAGGCGGTTACCAGGTCGGCAACTTCCCCGGCCTGTGGACCGAATGGAACGGCAAATACCGCGACACCGTCCGCGACTACTGGCGTGGTGAGCCGGCAACGCTGGGGGAGTTCGCCTCCCGTCTCACCGGATCCTCTGATCTCTACGAGGCCACCGGACGTCGCCCTGGCGCGAGCATCAACTTCGTCATCGCCCACGACGGTTTCACCCTGCACGACCTCGTCTCGTACAACGAGAAGCACAACGAAGCCAACGGTGAGAACAACAACGACGGCGAATCGCACAACCGATCGTGGAACTGCGGAGTCGAAGGCCCCACCGACGACCCGGAAATCCTCGAACTGCGTGGCCGTCAGAGCCGGAACATACTGGCTACGCTGATGCTCAGCCAGGGCACCCCGATGCTTGCTCACGGCGACGAGATGGGCCGAACTCAGCAGGGTAACAACAACGTTTACTGCCAGGATTCGGAACTGTCATGGATGGATTGGACTCTCGCGGAAACCAACGCCGACCTCGTCGAGTTCACCAAGCGCGCAATTGCCTTGCGCGCCAAGAACCCGGTCTTCCGGCGTCGTCGATTCTTCGAGGGGCGACCTATTCGAAGCGGCGATCAGAGTCGCGACATCGCCTGGCTCACGCCGTCTGGCGAAGAGATGACTCCGGCCGACTGGGACAGCGGTTTCGGCAAGTCGTTGGCTGTCTTTCTCAACGGTGACGCGATCCCGGAACCGAACTACCGTGGCGAGCGCGTCACCGGAGATTCGTTCCTTCTCTGCTTCAACGCCCACTACGAAGATCTCGAATTCTCCACCCCCAACGCGGACTACGCCTCGGAGTGGACCGTCGTACTCGACACCTCGGTCCCCACCGGTGAGAGCGATACCGTGATCAAAGCCGGAACAACATTGGATGTAAAAGCGCGAGCATTGACGGTACTTCGCAGAACCGCTTGAGGGAGACGTGCACATGGCCCCGATAACCAGCACCTACAGACTGCAGTTGCGACCGGATGCATTCACTCTTCGTGATGCGGCCGCACAGGTGGACTACTTCGAGGCATTGGGGGTCTCACATCTCTATCTCTCCCCCATCCTCACTGCGACGTCCGGATCGACGCACGGCTACGACGTCACCGATCCGACAACCGTGTCCGAAGGACTTGGTGGCCGCGAGGCCCTGGTGGAGCTCTCGCGCGCCGTTCGATCACGTGGGATGGGCCTGATCGTCGATCTGGTCCCCAACCACGTCGGTGTCGCCAAACCTCGCGAAAATGCTTGGTGGTGGGACGTTCTCACGCACGGGCAGTCGTCGGAGTACGCGCATTTCTTCGACATCGATTGGGCCGAGGACAACGGAGCCAACGGCGCCGACGGCAAACTCTCACTCCCGGTACTGGGTAGCCCGGACGATCTCGACGCACTGACTGTCGAGAAAGATGGCGAGGAAACACTTCTCGCGTTCTACGAGCACCGCTTCCCCATCGCTGCCGGTACTGAATTCGGATCTCCACAGGAGGTGCACTCCAGGCAGTCGTACCGACTCGTACCGTGGAACGCCGGGATCGTCAACTACCGACGGTTCTTTGCCGTCAACGAACTCGCTGCGCTGCGCCAGGAGGACCCCCACGTCTTCGAACTCTGCCATCGGCAAGTGAAGTCGTGGGTCGACGAAGGACTGATCGACGGCGTTCGCATCGATCATCCGGACGGACTCGCGAATCCGGCGGAATATCTCGGGCGCCTGCGAGAACTGATCGGACCAGATCAGTGGCTCGTGATCGAAAAGATCCTCGGCCATACGGAACCACTCGATCCGATGCTCCCGATCGACGGCACCACCGGATACGACGCCCTCAATCAGCTGGGCGGCATTTTCGTCGATCCCGCCGCCGAACTCGAATTGACCGAACTCTCGGCAGATCTGACCGGCGACGACGGGGACAGTACGTGGTTGCATCACACCGAACGTCAGTTCAAACGCGACACCGGGCGCGGTGACCTGGCACCGGAGGTTCGCAGGCTCGTACGTGCAATCCGACGCGAAACCGGAAGTCGTTGCAGTGAGACCGAACTGAACGACGCAGTTGTCGTCGCGATCGCTCGGATGCCGGTGTACCGATCCGACTACAGTCCCCTCGCCGGTTTGGCCGCTCGGATCGTCGGCGACATGCACGAATTGGCTCCCGGACATGAACCATCGTTCAACGTGTTGGCGCAATCCCTGGTGAACAGCGGTGAAGCCTCAGTTCGCTTCCAGCAGGTGTGTGGCGCTGTCATGGCCAAGTCCGTCGAAGATCGACTCTTCTATCGGACGGCGCGCCTGGTCTCACGTCAGGAAGTCGGCGGCAACCCGGCATCGCTTGCCGTCTCCGTCGCCGAATTCCATCTCCACAACGCGGACCGAGCGAAGCGGTGGCCGCGCGCGATGACGAGTCTGTCCACTCACGACACCAAACGCGGCGAGGACGTGCGGGCACGGATCGGTGTTGTGTCTCAGGTGCCGACGCTGTGGGCCCGGCTGATTCGCGAGTGGGAAGACGTGTGCCCCAGCCCTGATCCGCTTACCGGATTGTTCTTGTGGCAGAACATCATCGGTGTGTGGCCGGCGGACGGCCGCTCGGCAGCCTCGGTTCCAGAGCTGCGCGAGCGTTTGCACGCCTATGCGGAGAAAGCCGTCCGCGAGTCCGGCGCCAGAACTTCCTGGAACGATCCGGACGTCGACTTCGAGTCGGCAGTGCACCGCTGGATCGACGAGGTGATCGACGGCCCAGTCGGTGATTCGGTCAGCGAATTCGTCGGCAGGATCGCGCGTCACGGCTGGTCGGACTCTCTGGGCCAAAAGCTGCTCCAACTTCTCGGGCCCGGCGTTCCCGACGTCTACCAGGGCACTGAGCTGTGGGAGGACTCGTTGGTCGATCCGGACAACCGGCGGCTTGTCGACTACGGAACGAGGCGATCACTGCTCGATTCCGGCGCCGCGCCGATCGACGCAACAGGAACCGCAAAGTTGCACCTCGTTCGCACGGCACTGACACTGCGGCGGGAGAACCCCTCGTGGTTCGATCACGGTGAGTACCGGCCGGTCTTCGCTTCAGGTTCCGGATCCGGTCATCTGGTCGGCTTCTCGCGCGGCCCGGCAGGTGATCCGCCCATGGTCGTCGCTCTGGCGACGCGACATTCGCTCGGACTCTCGTCGCACGGTTGGAGAGATACGCGAGTGGACCTGCCAGATGGCGAATGGGTCGACGCACTGAGCGGACAACCCGTCTTGTCTTCGGATGCGCGGGACATCTTCGCTGCCGGGCCATGTGCCCTGTTGACCAGGGTGCGCTGAGCGGTTTCCGCTGACTGGGCATTCACCCCCGAAAAGAACTTCGTCGCGCTAACTTCCGAAGAGCAGATCATCACCACTAGTCGGAGGTTTGAGCATGGCCGCCAGTCGATTCACCGGAAAAGTTGCCTTCATCACCGGAGCCGCCCGTGGTCAGGGGCGCGCCGAAGCTGTCCGGCTGGCAGAAGAGGGCGCAGACATCATCGCCGTCGACGCGTGTGTTCAATTCGAATCCACCTCGTATGCCGGCGCCACCGACGACGACCTGGCCGAGACAGTCGAACTGGTCAAGGCCCTGGACCGTCGAATTGTCGCTACCAAGACCGACGTTCGCGACTTCTCTGCGCTGTCCGCGGCGCTCGCGGCCGGCATCGACGAATTGGGGCGACTTGACGTCGTCGTCGCGAACGCCGGAATCTGTTCTGCCAACATGTCCTGGGAAATCACGCCCGAGCAGTGGCAGGAAACGCTCGACGTCAACCTGACCGGCGTCTTCCACACCGCCAAGGCAGCGATCCCGCACCTGATCAAGCAAGGCACCGGTGGCTCGATCATCTTCACCAGCTCCGTCGCCGGCCTGCGCGGCCTCCCCTTCCTCGGCCATTACGTCGCGAGCAAACACGGCATCACCGGTCTGGCCAAGACGATGGCCTCGGAGTTGGGGCAGTACAACATTCGGGTCAACACCATCCACCCACACGGCGTGGAAACCGGAATGCAGATGACGGACATGCGGCCGCTCATCGACGCCAACGCCCACACACTCGGTCCGATCTTCATGCAGACCTTGCCCGACCCGGTCAGCCAGCCGGAGGACATCGCCGCCGCCGTCGCGTTCCTCGGTTCCGACGAGGCCCATCACATCACCGGCATCGCGATGCCGCTCGATCTGGGCACCCTGATCCGCTGATCGAATCTTCTCGAGTTTTTCCCGTCCTCGGGGAATATCGCTTCCCCGAGGACGGTTGCGCGAGACATGACCAAAACTGTTGTAGCGCGGACGTACGGCACGCCCGAGGTCCTGAAGCTGGTGGACGTCGATTTACCGTCACCGAAATCAGGTGAAGTCCTGGTCGACGTGAAGGCGATCGGCGTCAATCCCTTCGACTTCAAGCTCTACAGCGGCGCTTTCGGCACCGACCCCGAGAAACTTCCCATCCGCCTCGGCGGCGAGGCAGCGGGCGTCGTCTCGGCTGTCGGCGACGGCGTCACAAATGTGAACGTCGGCGACGAAGTGATCGTCAGCCCCGGCAACGGCCTCTACTCCGAACAAGTAGTCGTGCCGGTCTCCTCTGTCACCGCGAAGCCCGCAGGCATCAGCTGGGAACAGGCAGCCGGCCTCCTTCTGGTCGGCGGAACTGCAGTCGACGCCCTCGACACCATTCGGGTCGGTTCCGGCGACACCGTTCTCATCCACGGCGCGTCCGGCGGCGTCGGCGCGATCGCTGTTCAGTTGGCAGTTGGTCGCGGAGCTACGGTGATCGGCACTGCGGGAGCCTCGAATCAGGATTACGTGCGCTCGCTCGGCGCCACGCCTGTGCTCTACGGCCACGGCCTCGAAGCGCGTGTCCGTGAACTCGCGCCGAACGGCGTCGATGCGGCGTTCGACACCGCCGGAACGGACGAAGCCGTCGATGCATCTCTGGCTTTGGTCACCGACAAGAGTCGCATCGTCACCATCGTCGCGTTCGGACGCGCCCAGACCGACGGCTTCGCGTCTGTCGGCGGAGGCAATCCGGCAAGTGCCGAAGCACGTTTGAAGGCTCGATCCGAGCTGGTCGAACAAGCCGGTTCCGGACATCTCACCGTGAAGATCGCCAAGACTTTCCCACTAACGGACGTCGCGCTCGCTCACACCGAGTTGCAGAGCTCCCATCCCGCCGGGAAGTTCATCCTCATTCCCTGACGTTGCTTGCGGTTCCCTGTGTCTGAGGGGCGAGTGGAACCAACAGGGTGGTGCCGAACGCGACGAGCACCGATTCGCCTTCGCGTTCGGCATGTACCTCGGCAGTGACGAACACCTGCTTGCGCCCGGCCTTGACCGAGCGCGCCGTAGCGACAAATGCGGTTCCGACGCCCGGACTCACGAAATTGACCGCGCAGTTGGACGCCGCCACGACACCTACCTGGGTGAAAGCAGCAAATCCGCACGCGGTGTCGACGAGTCCCGCCACGAGCGCAGCGTGCAGGTGTCCCGAGTACTGGCCCAGATCCTCACGCCATTCGAGCCGCAGACAAACGCGACCCGGTTCGGCCTCCGTGACTTCGAATCCGGCCCACCGGTTGAAGGCCGCCGAGGCGTTGACCGCCCGCAACTGTTCGAGCATTTCAGAATTTCCCATGTAGACCAGTCTACATAGATTGTGGTGGATCGCTGGGGTGTTTAAGCTCCAACTCGTGGCGACTCCCCCGAAACACCGCGAAGCACTCGTACGAGCTGCGGCCGATCTGTTTCGCCGCCAGGGGTATGCGGCAACGGGCCTCAACGAGATCCTCAAGTCGAGCGGGGCGCCGAAAGGTTCGCTGTACCACTACTTTCCCGGCGGCAAAGAGCAGATCGGCGAAGAGGTCGTCCGCGTCGGCGGGCAGTTGGTCACCGACACCCTGACCGAACTCGCCGACAGCCAATCGGACGCCGGGTCGCTGCTGCGCGAGTACGCGCGGTTGCTCGCCGGATGGGTGAGCGATTCGGATTTCCACGAAGGCTCGCCGATCACGACGGTGTTGTTGGAACTTGCCCCCGATTCGGAGAGCGTGACAGCCGCCGGACAGGCGGTGTATCGACAGTGGACTTCGCTACTGCGCGACACACTGATCGCGTCCGGGGTCGGACGTGCGCGAGCGGAACGGCTTGCCGTCCTGGCAGTGTCCGCGCTCGAGGGCTCGCTGGTGCGGGCTCGCGTCGAACGATCCGGTCAGCCGATTCTCGATTCCCTCGGCGAGGTCGCCGACGTGTTCGACGGAGCAATCGCCGCGGCGCACTCGCACTGAGCGAACGCGACCTGAGCGAACGCGACCTGAGCGAACGGCACTCTCGGTCTCATGAAGGCGCCGAAAGGTACGTTCGCTCGGAATCGGAGGGTGGCTCAGTCGGCTTCCGGGCGCCATCCCGAGCACCATCCCGAGCACCACCGCGGGCCGCCCCGATCCCTGCGACGACGACGCACGCGATACCTGCCACGGCCAGAACACTCGGAACCTGTTGCAGCACAACCAGACCGATAAGCTGCGCGAAAGCAGGCTCGAGACTCATCAGCGTGCCGAACGCCGCCGTGGACAGCCTTCGCAACGAGACCATCTCCAGAACGAACGGCACGACGGGCAGCAAGATCGCGAGTCCGAGGCCCACGAGAATCAGATGCGGAGTCAGCCGCCCGATAGCCGAGTGGCCTACGGCAATTGTCGCGGCCAACCCGGCTACCGCCATCGACACCGCCAGCCCGTTGATACCGGCAACCTCGTCGCCGACGCGCTGGGTGAGCACTATGTACATCGCCCAGCAGAGCGCCGCACCGAGTGCGTACGCCACACCGACCAGATCGACTGTCCCTGCCCATGGTTCGGTGAGAAGCACGACGCCCACGCCTGCCAGAACCGGCCACAGAACGCGGCCACGCCCCCGGAGCAATGCAACCGTCAGCGGACCCAAGAATTCCAATGCGCTTGCTGTTCCCAGCGGAAGGCGCTCCACCGCTGCCATGAACAGGAGCGTCATGCCTGCGGTGACCACACCCAGAACCACGCAAGCCAGAAACGCCTTGCGAGTGAACGCCGAAGGTCGGGGCCTGACGATGATCAGAAGAATGATGCCTGCCCAGGCGAGTCGTAGCCACGCCGCTCCGTCTGCGCCGAGCTGATCGATCAGGCCCACCGACACAGCGAGCCCGAGCTGCACGCACAACATCGCCAAAACAGCCAGGCCCACTCCGGCCCGCGCTTTCGTATCCATAGCTGAATTGAACGGGAGGCCAACCGTTCGTGTCCACGCGATTTTGACCTACATTATGTTCACGATTAGTGAATGATCGAAGAATAGAAACCCGTCGACTCCATCTCCTCCTCGAACTCTCCCGCTTGGGTTCGATGCGTGCGGTCGCCGAAGCGCACAACCTCACGACGTCGACAGTGTCCCAACAACTCGCGGCCTTGACCGCGGAGACCGGTACCGCACTGATCGAGCCCGACGGTCGCCGGGTGCGGCTGACGCCGGCCGGTCAACGGCTGGCCGAACATGCCGTCACCATCCTGGCAGCCGTCGATGCAGCTCGCCTGGACCTCGATCCGGACGCGGAACCGGTGGGGACCCTGCGAGTCGGCGGATTCGCAACTGCGATCAGAACCGCGATGCTCCCCGTCGCTCGAAGCCTGCAACGCAGTCACCCGCAGGTGGACGTGATGATCTACGAATACGAACCCGTCGAGGCTTTTGCACTCCTCGAACGCGACGATCTAGACCTCGCACTGACGTACGACTACAACCTTGCCCCCGCGTCGCCGAGCCCACTACTCGAAGCAATTCCGCTCTGGTCGACGCCATGGGGACTGTGTGTTCCCGACGACGCCAAAGCTCCCGACAAGTCCACAGAATCCGGAATCGATCTCCGCGCCTTCGCCGACACGTCATGGATAGTGAACTCACGCAACACGGCAGACGAGCGCGCTGTGCGAACCCTCGCGTCGCTGGCCGGGTTCACCCCTCGGATCACTCACCAGATCGACAGTCTCGACTTGGTCGAACTCTTGATCCTCAGTGGTTACGGCGTGGGGCTGATGCCGCTCGAACGCAAGACTCGCGAAGGCGTGCGCGTCGAACCACTCGTCGATCCGCCCGTCATCCTCACTGCCTATGCGGTGACGCGTCGCGGCCGATCGTCGTGGCCGCCGCTTCGGCTCGTGTTGGACCGACTCACGGCCTACCGATAACTCACATCCGATCAGCGTCGCCGTCGCGGCGCTGCTGCTTGGCAATTCGACGCTGCTCTTCCGCCCGCTCGCGGCACTGACGCAAGAAGGCTTCGTCCGCCGCCGGATCCTGCGCAACGGCACGTCCCGGGCGCTCGTATTCGCCGTAACCGGTTGGGCCGACGTAACCGCGGGGCGCGTTCTGTCCGCGCCCGACCACCAGCCACAGAACCGATCCCAAAGTAGGAAGGAAGATGATGATCAGAATCCAGACGACCTTGGGTAGGTACTGGATGTAGGCGTCATCTCTCGTGATGGCGTCGACGATGCAGAAAATCCACAGCAACATCGTGATGAGGCCGAACAAGGCATAGGGCACGCTGGCGATTCCTCCCGAGAATAAAAACCCTCGCCATGCTAACGAAAACAGACCAATTAGTACATTAGATTCTGGCGAATGTTGAACTCGAGCCATCCTCGGTACGCATCGACGTCCCATCCACTGACCCGACGCAATTGCTGATGAAGCTGAGGCGAGACGAAAGCGGCAAGTATGCCCGCGGCTTTCTCGAGCGAAATCTCAGGCCTCAACAAGCCATGCTCGGAGAGACCCTCGGCTATCGACATCGCATTGATGGCCGACTGATCCGACGACTCCTCGGATAGTCGACGCATGTCGGCATCCGCACCCGAGGATTCGACCGCGACCATCATCAGAGCGCCGGCACGTTCGAGCAGTCCGATGCCCTGAGCCACGATCTGGGAGACGATCCGGCGAACGTCATCGGGGTCCGAGGCCAGGTTCGGCGCGCCGAGTGGAACCTCTTCGGCATCGAGCGCCGCAGCGAGGGCCGCTTCGAAGATCTCGAGTTTCCCGCCGGGGAAGGCTGTGAACACCGTCCGATCGGCGACGCCGGCCGAGGCGGCAATCTGCTTGACGGTGGCTTTGACATACCCGTCTCGAATAAACAAGGCCGTCGCCGCATCACGAATGAGTTCACGCGTTCGCTGCGCGGAAGCTTCACGCACGCGGGAGTGGTACTGGCGTCTGCCCTCCATTGCGCACACTTTAGCCGCATTCGATGCAACGACCATGCATGGAAAGAATCGTGCAGCTCAGGAGCCTTTTCCGGGGTGATCTATCCAGCCGTCGCTACCGGGAAACACCAACGCCTCGTGGCCGTTGTCGTACCTGACCAGATACGGAGGACCGCCGTCCTCGCCGTGCACCTCGAGAACCTCGGCAGTTACCTCCGCCTGCCCCACCACGCGCCCCTGGACGTGGAGACGGTCACCCACTTCGGCATGCATCACTCCTCCTCGCTGCCCGCTCGCGCAGGCGCAGACCAACCACTGACGTTGTTCCCGCCATGCCGACTCGGAAACCCCGGGGCGAGTTGCCGTCGTGAGAAATCGCATATTCACCGAAGGTGACACCGACGGGTGAACAGTGGTTCACTCAGGGTGAATTCCCGTTCACCATCGCCGCGTGAAGGACCGTCTCTTGGCATTGCACTCGTCTCCGACCACTCGCCGTTCAAGTCGGCTCATTACCGCAATTCTCTGTCTTTCCGGCACCGTGGTCGCGCTGCAACAAACGATGGTCATTCCGTTGTTGCCCGATTTCCCGAAGATCCTCGGCGTCAGCGCTGACGACGCCTCCTGGCTCGTCACCGTCACGCTCCTCACGAGTGCCGTCGCCACTCCGATCGTCTCCCGCCTGGCAGACATGTTCGGAAAACGACGCATGATGCTGATCTCGATGACGATGATCGTGGTCGGATCACTGGTCGCGGCGATCGGCGGCAACTTTGTCGCCCTGCTGATCGGACGTGGTCTCCAGGGCTTCGCGATCTCGATGATCCCCGTCGGAATCAGCATCATGCGCGACGAACTACCCAAGGAGAAGGTGGCGTCGGCAACAGCGTTGATGAGTGCCACTCTCGGAATCGGCAGCGCACTCGGGCTCCCGCTGTCCGGGTTGATCTTCGAGCATCTGGGCTGGCCCGCCATCTTCTGGCTCTCGGCGATCGTGGGCGTCCTGCTGATCATCGCGGTAGCCGTCGTCGTCCCGGAATCGAGTGTTCGTACCCGCGGCAAATTCGACTTCCTGGGCGCGGTCATGCTCTCGACAGCACTCACGGCGATCCTCCTCGCCATCTCCAAGGGCGCCAGTTGGGGGTGGACGAGCGAACTGACATTGCTGATGTTCGTCATCGGAATCGTGACTCTCGCATTGTGGTTCCCTTACGAACTCCGCGTTACCCAGCCGATGGTCGATCTTCGAACGTCGGCCAAGCGGCCTGTTCTGCTGACCAACGTCGCCTCGATCCTCGTCGGCTTCTCGATGTACGCGAACAACCTCTCCACCACCCAACAACTTCAGATGCCGAAGATCTCCGGCTACGGCTTCGAACTGGGCGTGATGGCGGCCGGACTGTGCATGATTCCGGCAGGCCTCGCGATGGTCTTCTTCGCGCCCGTCTCCGCGAACATCACGAAGCGATTCGGAGCCAAGATCACCCTGATCGTCGGCGGCACGGTGCTCGCGCTCGCCTACATCGCGCGAGTGTTCCTGACCGGTTCGATAGCACTGATCATCATCAGCGCGGCGGTGGTCAGCATCGGAACCGCAATTGCCTACTCCGCGATGCCGATGCTGATCATGCGATCGGTTCCGATTACCGAAACCGCGTCGGCAAACGGCCTCAATTCGCTGCTCCGCTCAGTCGGTACTTCCACGTCCAGCGCGGTGGTTGCCGCCATGCTCACGTCGATGGTCATCCCGTCCGGGCCGGGCGAGGGCCTTCCGTCGATCGACGCCTTCAAGAACATCTTCTGGCTGGCCGCCCTCGCCGCCGTGGCTGCTGCCGCTGCCGCTGCGTTCATTCCTCGCCGCGGCGCAAAACCGGAAGCGGCACTTCGCCCGGTGACCCCGGAAGGGTTCGAGCTTCCCGACGCCGCCGTGTCCGAAACGGAAATTGTGGTTGCCGGTCGTGTGATCCGGGCCGACAGCCGACCGATCCGGCAGGCAGTTGTCACCGTGATGGATATGGAGGGTCGACCGATCGATTGGAGTCGCGCCGACAACGAGGGCAACTTTTCCCTCGCCCTACCCCGGCCCGGACGGTATTTGGTAGTGACGAGTGCCGACGGCTGGTCCCCTCGGTCGCAGGTGATCGCTTTCGACAGCGCGCAATCGACGCACACCGTCGAACTCGGTGACCGCCTCACCATCTCCGGCAAGGTCGGAGTCGGCGGCCGAACAACCTCGGGAACCGTCGTCACGCTCACGAAACCGACCGGCGAATTCGTCGCATCCACCGTCACCGACGGAACCGGGCACTACGGAATCGCGCTCCCGACATCCGGCCGGTACATCCTGACCGCGCTGACCGAGAGCGGACACGGCACATTGGCTCGTCAGATAGCGGTCATCGCGCAGTCCACCGTCGTCGACTTCGACGTACCCGTCGATGCCGAGCCGTTGACGACAGTATGAACGCCAGTACGAGCAACCGAACGCATGGCGATCGGGTATCGAGGCGGAGGCGAGCGACATGAGCAGCGGCGAAGCCAGCATCCTCACAGCAGCGAAAGCCTTGTTCGCGGAACGAGGTTACGCATCGACGACCATCAAGGACATCGCGGTCGCAGCCGGCTACTCCCCTGCCCTGGTCATGAAGATCTACGGCAGCAAAGCTCGGCTGTACTCGGCTGCGATCCCGTCCGCACCTCCGATGGACGAGGATCCGAATGCCGACGCCACCGGAGACATCGGCTGTCAACTGGTCGAGAAACTTGTCGCTCGTAGAGAATCCGACGAAACCGATCCGTGGGCAATGCTCGCAGTACACGTTCACGAGGCGCCAGATCCGGCCGCCGCTCGGGCCGAGATCAAGCAACGATACGTTCACGGGATCGCGCGCCGCATCGGCGACACGGAGCCCGGTTTGGTACGCAGCCAGATCGTCGTCTCACTGCTGCTCGGACTGGCCACCGGCATGCGGACGCTCGAACTCCTCGGTGAGGATTCACTGTCGTCGGAGGATCTGATCCGGCGCTACGGAAGGCTGATTCAAATAGCCGTCGACGAAATCGAACCGGTATCCGAGCACGAATCGTTCATCAGTGACACGGTGGAGGAATGACTACTTACCGATACCTCGACGCCGACCGGAATCTCCTCGAAGAGAAAGATTTCGAAACCGAGCAGGACGCACAGGAATACCGACTCTCCGTCCTCGGTGCCGAACACATCGAGCCCACCGACGAATGACGCCTCCGCAAAGGAAGCCGAAGCAAGGCATTCTGTAGCGTCGAGACCATGCCTGTAGCTTGCTTGGGATCGATCACCCTCGATTGCAGTGATCCACAACGCCTTGCGGAATTCTGGCGAAATATGCTGGGCGGCGAAATCACGTACAACACTGAGAAGTTTGCGACCGTCAGCACAGGCGGTGGCCAGATCACCGCAATCCGCATCGACGAACACCGCCCGAGCACGTGGCCGATGGCTGCAATACCGAAGCAGATTCATCTGGATTTAGTGGTCGATGATCTGGACATCGCACAGGAGCAAGCTGTCAGCCTCGGTGCTCAAATCGGTAGCCGGCAGAACGCGCCGGAGCGTTGCCGGGTTCTACTCGATCCCGCTGGTCATCCGTTCTGTTTGTGTCTGGCGGGTCCGAATCTGTCGCCGTGGTCAATGCCTGGCGAATCTGCGTGAGTTCGTCGATCAGAGCTTGAACGCGCCGCTCGATTTCGTCACGGATCGGGCGAACTGCTTCAAGGCCCTGTCCGGCCGGGTCGTCGAGAACCCAGTCTCGGTAACTCTTGCCGGGGAAGATCGGGCACGTGTCGCCGCAGCCCATGGTGATGACGACATCCGAATCCTGGACGGCGTCGACAGTGAGGATCTTCGGAGACTGCGCTGAGATGTCGATACCGCGCTCTGCCATCGCCTCGACCGCTGCCGAATTGACGGTCTCGGCGGGTGCGGATCCGGCGGAACGGACCTCGATGGCGTCGCCTGCGAGATGGCTCAGGAATCCCGCGGCCATCTGAGATCGACCGGCATTGTGGACGCAGACGAACAACACCGATGGTTTGCTCATGACCTCGCTCTTTCTCGACTGGATGAAACCTCTTCGACTGCAAAGCGTTTGCGTAGTGCAAGGGAGACATAGACCAGCCCGACGAGCACCGGTACCTCGATCAGCGGGCCGACGACACCGGCAAGAGCTTGCCCCGAGGTGGCGCCGTAGGTGGCGATGGCTACCGCGATCGCGAGTTCGAAGTTGTTGCCCGCGGCGGTGAACGCCAGGGTCGTGGTGCGTTCATAGCCCAATCCGATTGCGGCGCCGAGGATGTAGCCTCCGCCCCACATGAGCGCGAAGTACGCGAGCAGGGGCAGCGCGATCCGGACGACATCCCAAGGCTGGGAGGTGATCTGTTCGCCCTGCATCGAGAAGAGCACGACGATGGTGAACAGCAGACCGTAGAGCGCCCAGGGGCTGATCTTGGGGATGAACTTGTTGTCGTACCAGTCGCGGCCTTTGGCGCGTTCGCCGAAGAAGCGGGACAGAAAACCTGCCAGCAGCGGGATACCGAGGAAGATCAGAACGGATTTGGCGATCTGCCAGGGCGAGGTGTCGATGGTGGTCTGTTCGAGGCCGAGCCACCCGGGCAGGACCGAGAGGTAGAACCAACCGAGCACGGCGAACATGATCACCTGGAACACCGAATTGATGGCGACCAGCACCGCGGCGGCTTCGCGGTCTCCGCAGGCCAGGTCGTTCCAGATGATCACCATCGCGATGCAGCGAGCGAGACCGACGATGATCAAACCGGTTCGGTATTCCGGCAGGTCAGGCAGAAACAGCCAGGCGAGGGCGAACATCAGCGCCGGGCCGAGAACCCAGTTCAGGAACAGGGAGCCGGCGAGGAGTTTCTTGTCCCCGGTGACTGTGTCGAGGCGGTCGTAGCGGACCTTCGCCAGGACCGGGTACATCATGATCAGCAGACCGAGGGCGATCGGTAGCGAGATGCCGTCGATCTGCACCTTGTCCAGGGCAGTGTTCACACCGGGGATCCAGCGTCCAACCAGCAGGCCGACGACCATGGCCACGCCGATCCAGACCGCCAGATAGCGGTCGAGGGTGGAGAGTTTTCCGACGACTTCGGGGTGTTCGGTGGTGGCAGCGGTGTTGCTCATGCGGTGACCTCAGCGCAAGCGTCTGCGGCACTCACGCTCGCACCTTCTACCAGCAGAACGGCGGAAAGCTGTTGCAGCGCAGCCGGAATAACCCAGTAGTACACCCAGGTCCCGCGTCGTTCACAATCGAGCAGCCCGGCCTGGCGCAACACCTTCAGGTGATGCGAGATAGTCGGCTGAGACAAGTCGAACGAGTCGGAGATGTCGCAGACGCAGGCTTCACCACCCTCGTGACTTGCCACCAAGCTGAGCAAGCGGAGACGAACCGGATCGCCGAGGGCCTTGAACATCCGAGACAAGTCTCCGGCCCAATCCTCAGTCAACGGTTCACGAACGAGCGGGGTGCAGCAAGCCTCGGAGTCCGGCAGCTCTTGATTCGACATTCTTCGATATTGACAGATATCGAATCAACGCGCAATCGGGCATCCGGTCAGCCGGATCCCGGACTCATCCCTCGGCGATCGCCGTTCGACGCTCGAGCAGAACAGTGTCGCGCCACACGCCGTCGAGTTCGGCGATCTTCTCGCGAAGGCCGACCGTTCGAAACCCGGCCGAATGATGGAGCGAGATGGAGGCACGGTTCTCCGGGAACATCGACGTCTGCAGAGTCCAGAGTCCGTCGGCGTCGGCGGCCATGACTTGCTTGCGCAACAACGCCTTTCCGACGCCACGACCACGCATGCCGTCCGCAACGTACACGGAGTTCTCGGCAACCCCGCGGTAGCAGTCACGCTCGGAAACCGGACTCAACGCAGCCCATCCGACAACAACACCCCCGATAGTCGCCACCCATCGATGCTGCGGCAGCCACCGTTCGTGGAGATGCTCACGCGAGGGGACCTCAGCGGCAAAGGTGGCATTTCGGGTGTCGATACCCTCGCCGTAAATACGGCGAACCGCATCCCAGTCGTCGTCGATCATGGCCCGGACAGAGACATCGTCGGGCAGATCACTCGGGCAGCACGGACGCGGAGCAAGGACTCCCATCACCACATCCGCCGCCTGCGGCAAGGCAACGCAACACGTCGGACTCATCGCGACGACCGTGCTCGTCCCTTCCTTACGCATGGTCACAAAACCCACATCGGCGAGCTTGCGCAGGTGGTGCGACACCGTCGGTTGCCCGATCCCCAACGCCTCGGCGAGCGCTCCGACGGTAATACCACCGACCGCGCTCGCTACCCGGTGAAGCAATCGGACGCGCATCGGCTCGGCAAGGCAGGCGAACCACTGCGCGTAGGTATCGGCATCGCCCTGCGCGAGGACGGAAGAACGGATCTGATCCGGGTCCGAATCGCCGACTCGCACCGTCGGAGTCTGCAGCGAAGTCATCTCTCCACTATATCGACAGCTGTCGATGGTTGCCTACATTGATGATCGTCGATACAGTTCTCCGTAGATCGATAATCGTCGATGAAAGGCACGAAAATGAACCCCCTACCCGTTGTCGTGATCGGGGCCGGCCCGATCGGCCTGGCAGCCGCAGCAGAACTGCGCGAGCGCGGACTCACACCCCTTGTATTCGAGCGCGGAACCACAGCCGGTGCTGCGATCTCCGAGTGGAATCACGTTCGACTGTTCTCCCGGTGGTCCGAACTCGTCTCCCCCGCCGCGCGGCGACTCCTCGACCAGAATGGATGGAGCTCACCCGACGGGCAGACCTATCCGACCGGCCGGCAATGGCGCGAGCTCTACCTCGAACCACTCGCCTCGGCCCTCGCCGACCTGGTCCAGTTCGACACCGAGGTGATCGGCGTCGCTCGACGCGGACGTGACCTGGTCGTCGACGCCGGACGCGACAGCGAACCCCTCTCGATTCACCTGCGGCGCCGGGACGGAACCGAGGATCGGATGTTCGCCCAGGCCATTGTGGATGCGTCCGGCACCTGGGGCACCCCGAACCCGCTCGGTGGTGAAGGTCTTCCTGCACTCGGCGAAGGCGCGGTGGGTACTGCGATCCGGTACCGGGTTCCTGATCTCGACGATCCGGCAGTGCGGGCACAGTTCGCCGGAACGCACACCGTCATCGCAGGTAGTGGCCACTCCGCGCTGACGGCGATCGTTGCGCTGTCAGGGTTGGCGGAGCAGGCTCCGAGCACCCGCATCACCTGGGCGGTCCGCCGAGGAAACATCGGCTCTGCATTCGGAGGCGGCGACGCTGACGAACTGCCCACGCGCGGCGCCCTGGGCTTGCGTGCAAAGAAGGCCGTCGAGGATGGCCTGTTGAGAGTCGTCACCGGCTTCCGCACCGCAGAGGTGACAACTACCCCTTCGGGACAACTCATACTCGCCTCCGATGCGGGTGATCGCATCGAGAACGTGGACAACGTCATAACGCTGACCGGCTTCCGCCCCGATCTGTCCTGGCTCTCGGAAATTCGACTCGGCCTCGACCCGGTCTTACAAGCACCGGTCGAGCTTGCTCCGCTGATCGACCCGAACGTCCACTCGTGCGGCACCGTTTACCCGCATGGCGCGAAGGAGCTTCGCCATCCGGAGCCGGGGGTGTACTTGGCTGGAATGAAAAGCTACGGCCGAGCACCCACCTTCCTGGCGATGACCGGCTACGAGCAGGTTCGCAGCATCGCAGCCGAGCTCGCCGGCGATCACGAAGCAGCGGCCCGTGTCGAGTTGATCCTTCCGGAGACCGGAGTCTGCGGCGGCGCAGGCATTTTCGACGAACCTGACACAGCAGAAACCGACACAGGGAAAGCCGAGGGCGGATGCTGCAGCGCCCCCGCTCCGAAACTGATCACGCTGTCTGCACCGTCCGGCAACACCTGCGGATAGAAACAGTCCTTGACGACGGAACCAGCCCGCCGGGCTGCCACATCCGGCCGAACAAGGCATGCTGATCGTGTGCATACATTCGAGGTCTGGGCGCCAACACCGGAATCGGTCCGGGTCGAAGTCGACGGCATCACGCACGAGATGGACCGGACCGACGACGGGTGGTGGCGCGCCGAGGTCGACTGCGACAACCGCGCTCGCTACGGCTTTGTCGTCGACGGTGAAACACTCCCGGATCCGCGTTCACCACGCCAGCCCGAAGGCGTGCATCTCCGCTCCCAACTGCACCAACTCGACGAGGCGTCCTGGACCGACTCTCAGTGGACCGGACGACAACTCCCAGGATCATCGGTCTACGAACTGCACATCGGAACGTTCACCCCCGAAGGAACATTCGACGCCGCGATCGAACGTCTCGATCACCTGGTAGACCTCGGCGTCGGCTTCGTGGAAATCATGCCGGTCAACGGCTTCAACGGAACTCACAACTGGGGCTACGACGGTGTGCTCTGGTACACGGTCCACGAGATCTACGGTGGCCCGGACGGATTGCAACGCTTGGTGAATGCGGCCCACGAACGCGGACTCGGCCTGATTCTTGACGTGGTCTACAACCACCTGGGCCCGTCGGGCAACTACCTCGAAAAGTTCGGCCCCTACATTGCCGATGGAGCGAACACCTGGGGCCGAACGATCAACATCGGAGGCCCGCAGTCGGGCGAGGTTCGCGAGTACATCATCGGCAATGCCCTGCGATGGATGCGTGATTTCCACATCGACGGTCTACGCCTCGACGCCGTCCACGCGTTGGTCGATCACACCGGAACGCACATCCTCGAGGAACTCGCCGTCCGAACGGAAACACTGTCGGCCCATCTGGGCCGACCGCTCACGTTGATTGCCGAAAGTGATCTCAACGACGCCACTCTGATCACACCACGAGCGGCCGGCGGGTTCGGCTTGGACGCGCAGTGGGACGACGACATCCACCACACGATTCACACGGCCGTGTCCGGCGAACGCCAGGGTTATTACGCCGACTTCGGATCCTTGGAATCCCTTGCAAATACATTGCGGCGCGGTTTCTTCCACGCCGGAACGTATTCCTCGTTCCGTGGACGGGTTCACGGCCGGCCGATCGACATCACGCATCAGCCCGCCAGCGCCCTGCTCGCATACACGTGCACCCACGATCAGATCGGCAACCGCGCGATCGGGGACCGCCCGAGCGCCTATCTGACGCCAGGACAATTGGCGATCAAGGCGGCGCTGGTCCTGCTATCGCCGTACACACCGATGCTGTTCATGGGCGAGGAATGGGGAGCGACCACTCCGTTCCAGTTCTTCACCTCGCATCCGGAACCGGAACTCGGCGAGGCCACTGCCAAAGGCCGCAAAGCGGAGTTCGCGGCGCACGGCTGGAACAGTGACGACATTCCGGATCCGCAAGACCCACAGACATTTCTGCGATCGAAACTGGACTGGGACGAGCGAGACGACGAGACACGCGCTCGCGTCCTGGCCTGCTATCGCGATCTACTTGCCCTGCGCAGGAAGCGAATCGAGATCACCGACCCTTGGCTGGGGAACCTGCACGTCGACTACGACGAGGACGACCAGTGGATCACCTTGCGCCGCGGCGCATTACAGATCGTGTGCAATCTGGGAACGGACGCGGCCTCGGTTCCGGTCGGCGGAACCCCCATCCTCTGGTGGGATCCGCCGACACAGGACGAGACCGCGTCCGCAACAGTGGTGCCGGGGCACTCGTTCGTCGTACTCGAAAGCTGACTAACTCTCGAGATTCCGGTATTAACGCTTCGCGTTCTCTGGTGTACTCCGCAGCATCCGCAACACCAATGCGGCACTGACGAACAGAACCAAAGCTGTTGCACCGGCAGCAACGTGCATACCGTCGACAAACGCCGACTTCGCGGAATCGGCAAGCACCGAACCGAGTTCACCAGGTAGGTACGTTGCTTCCTGCAGGGCACCGCCGAGCGTGCCCTGTGCAGCGTGCGCCTGATCTGCTTCGAGCATCGAGGTGTCGATTCCCTTGCGGAAGATCGCCATCACCACGCTGCCCAGGATCGCCACGCCGAGCGCGATGCCGAGTTCGTACGCGGTCTCCGACACAGCGGACGCAGCGCCGGCGCGTTCGGGTTCCACCGAGCTGACCACGAGATCCGATGTCAACGTCAACGCGACACCGACACCAGCACCGGCCAGACCGAAGCCGATCACGAACATCAACGGGCCGCTGTCGACGCCGAGCGCGAGCAGCATCGCAGCACCGATACCGGCAACCGCGAGGCCCGCGCTGAGCACGTGAGACACCGACCACCGGCGAATCAACCAGGCCGCCGCAACCGCGGTGAATGCGCTGAGCAACATACCCGGGAGCATCAGCAGGCCGGCGTCGAGCGCCGAGTTACCGAGCACCAACTGCAGGTACTGCGAGCCGAAGAACAGGACACCTGCCAGCGCGAAGATCGAGAGCAGGTTGGTGATGACGGCGGTGGAGAACGACGCGTTGGCAAACAGCTTCAGATCCAACATCGGATCCTTCAGCATCCGCTGACGACGCACGAACACGTAACCCGCCGCGAGACCAACAAGGCCGATCACCAGCAACGTGATGCTGACGCCGTGCACCACGGATTCCTTGACCGCGTACACCAGCGGCAACATGGTCGCCATCGACAGACCAGCGCTGATGAGGTCGAATCGACCCGGATTGGGGTCTTTCGACTCCGGGATCAGGATCGGGCCGAGTACAACCAGCGCGATCATGACCGGAATGTTGATCAAGAAGACCGAACCCCACCAGAAGTGCTCGAGCAACCAACCACCGACCAAAGGGCCTGCCGCTGTACCGCCACCGGCCATCGCGCCCCAGACACCGATTGCCTCGGTGCGCTGACGCGGGTTGACGAAGATCGTGCGGATCAGACCGAGGGTGGCAGGCATCAGCGTTGCGCCGGAAATACCCTGCAGCACGCGGGCGGCAATGAGCATCTCGGGACTGACAGCGAGAGCGGCGATGATCGAGGCGAGACCGAAGCCGACTGCGCCGATCAGGAGCAGTTTTCGCCTACCGATCCGGTCACCGAGCGTACCCATGGTGATGAGCAGACCGGCGAGCACGAACGAATAGACGTCGATGATCCACAGCAACTGCGTGCTGCTCGGCTCGAGGTCGGCGCTGATGAACGGAAGCGCAAGATCGAGCACCGTGCCGTCGACTGCGATGAGCAACACAGCAAAGGCAAGGACTATCAAGCCCGCCCAGTCACGCTTTGTCGCCCGAACCTCGTCGGGATTGATTGCAGACGTCTGATCTGCCGACACTGACATTGCTCCCCTGCGACTTTCTCTGAGTTCTTTCGAAAAGATTTCACTGAACCGTCCAGCCGGTACAGTAGGTCTACGGTAACAGTGAACCGTCCAAGCGGTAAAGTTATTTCCGGGTAGGGTCACATCACATGGCTGCCGACACTCGCGATCGAATTCTCGACGCACTGGAGAAGCTGCTGCTGGTCAGCGGCGTTGCTCAAGTCACGCTCGAAGGCGTTGCCGCCGAAGCCGGGGTTTCCAAGGGCGGACTTCTCTATCACTTCCCCAGCAAGGAAGCCCTCCTCGCGGCGATGGTCCGCAGACTCGGGGAACGCTCGGATCAGCAACTCGACGACGCCGTAGCCGGCGGTACGACGGTCACCGAGTTCTATCTGCAGATCCCCGATGCGAACGAAAGCGAAGAACTCTCACTCTTCCGGTCGATCATCGCGGCACTGAGAACAGTCGACGGACAACACGACGAAATCCAGAAAGCCGTCACACATGTGATGCGGAGCTGGGACAAGGGCCTTCAGACCGAGATCGCCGACCCTGTGCAGGCCGAGATCATCCGACTCGTCGGCGACGGCCTGTATCTGGCGGCCATGCTCGGACTCCCCCAGCCGGATCCCGAACTGCATCGACAGGTAGTCGAGCGACTGCGGCCCTGACCGGGGGGCGTCCCTTACGTCAGATAGCGGTACGCCGGGCTTCCCGGCTCGAGCCTCTCGGACTGCATCGGCGCGCGCTCCATCCGCTCGAGTAACGCCGCCAACCCGTCGGCGGAACCGAGTTCGATACCCACCAACGCGGCACCCGTCTCGCGATTGTTTCGCTTGACGTACTCGAACAGCGCGATGTCGTCGTCCGGCCCCAGCACGTCCGAAAGGAAGCGACGCAACGCTCCCGGTTCCTGCGGAAAGTCCACCAGGAAGTAGTGCTTGAGCCCGAGGTGAACGAGCGAACGCTCGAGAATTTCGCCGTAACGGGAGACGTCGTTGTTGCCACCGGAGATCAGGCACACGACGGTCGAACCCGGCTCGAACGTCAAATTCTGAAGTGCCGCAACGGAAAGCGCACCCGCAGGTTCGGCGATGATGCCCTCGCTCTGATACAGCTCGAGCATCGCCGTGCAGATAGCGCCCTCGTCGATCTGATTGACGACAAACGATCCCGAACCGGACCGCGTCTGAAGTTGACGAGCCACGAGCGGCAACGACGCGTGCGACACGACGGCGGCACCCAGACGTGAGACGACCTCGTAGGGAACATCGCCGATCCGCTTGACCGCTGCTCCGTCGACAAATGGATCGACGTCGGGAAGAGTCACCGGGCCCCCGGCAACAAGAGCGGCCGTCATGGACGCCGCGCCGGACGGCTCGATCCCGACGATCGACGTCTTCGGCGACCGCTCGTGCAGGTAGGTGGCGATGCCCGCAATGCAACCGCCACCGCCGACCGGCACGACGATCGTGTCGAGAGGGGCGTCCAATTGCGTGAGAATCTCCGCTGCAATGGTTCCTTGCCCCGCAGCGGTGCGCACGTCGTCGAACGGCGGAACCATGGTTGCGCCGGTTTCGGCTACGTCCTCCGCGGCCGCAGCAGCGGCGGCGTCATAGGTCTCACCGATCATGAACAGTTCGACAAATGCTCCACCGTGCGCGCGGATGCGATCACGCTTCTGCTTGGGGGTATTGGCCGGAACGTAGATCCGACCCTTGATCTGCATCGTTCGGCACGCGAAAGCAACACCCTGCGCATGGTTACCGGCACTGGCAGTCACCACGCCGGCACCGCGTTCGGCCTCGTTGAGCTGAGCGATCAGGTTGTAAGCGCCACGAATCTTGTACGAACGAACGCCCTGGAGGTCCTCACGCTTGAGATACACGTGTGCCCCGGTCAACGCCGAAAGACGATCGCTGTACTGCAGGGGTGTCGCCGCAATGACATGCTGAATTCGCTCGATGGCCGCGTCGATCTCCTGCGCGTCGAGCGCGGGGACGGTGGACTTCGTTACTACGACATCGGGCGAGTTAGACACCCCGCCATTTTCGCACGTCGGAGATCAACCTTCCCACCACCCCGCCCCGCATGGTCTGGGAGGCAGGGTGGCGGTAGGTCAGCCGCGCGGATCCAACTGTGAGGGACGTGGCACGTTCCGCAGATTCGACTTGGCCATCTGTACTGCCTCGCCGACGCCGCCGTTCATCACCATCTTCGACATCGCCAAAGCGAAGCCCTTCATCTGACCACCGGTGATATTGGGCGGCAACGACAATGCCAACGGATCGGTCACCAGATCCACCAAGGCCGGACCGTCATGATCGAGCGCGGCGCGTAGGCCCGCTTCGATGTCCGCGGGATTCTCGATTCGGCGCGAGAAGATACCGAGCGCAGCAGCAACCGCCGCGTAGTCGACCGCGGGCACGTCGACCCCGAAATCCGGAAGGCCGTCGACCAGCATCTCGAGCTTGACCATTCCGAGCGTCGAGTTGTTGAACACCACGATCTTGACCGGCAACTTGTACATCGCGACGGTGACCAACTCACCGAGCAGCATCGACAATCCACCGTCGCCCGACACCGAGATGACCTGACGCCCCGGACTCGACCATGCAACACCCATCGCGTGTGGGAGCGCATTGGACATCGATCCGTGCAGCGCCGAGGAGATGAAGCGTCTCGATCCGTTCGGATTGAGATAGCGCGCCGTCCACACGTTGCACATCCCGGTGTCGGCGGTGAAGATTGCGTCGCCGGCTGCCAGATCGTCCAAGATCGAGGCCGCATACTCGGGGTGAATCGGCGTGCGCTGCTTGACCGGATCCGTGTATGCACCAACCACTTTGGTCATCAGAGTGTTGTGCTTGGCGAGCGTGTCCTCCAGGAACCCGCGGTCGGTCTTTCGATCGAGCTGCGGAATCAGTGCATTCAAGGTGCTCGCGACGTCGCCGTGCACAGCCAGGTCCAGGCTGGTTCGACGCCCCAACCGCTCGGCCGCGATGTCGATCTGAGCGGTACGAACGTCGTCGGGCAAGAACTGATCGTAGGGAAAGTCCGTACCGATCAGGAGCAGGAGATCGGCGCCGTGGATACCGTCGTGCGCCGCACCGTAACCGAGCAATCCGGTCATCCCGACGTCGTATGGATTGTCGTACTGGATCCATTCCTTGCCACGCAGTGAATGCCCGATGGGAGCGCCGACGGTTTCGGCCAACGCCAGAACCTCCGCGCGCGCATCTCGCACGCCCGCGCCGGCAAAGATCGCAACCTTACGCGAGCCGTTGATCACATCTGCCAACGCCTTGACGTCACCGGCATCCGGAACGACTGTCGGCCTTCGGGTTTCGACGAGCGTCGGCGGGGTGCCTTCTGCCGGGCAGTCGGCGATGTCCCCGGGAAGCACGATCACCGAGACGCCGTTTCGAGCCACCGAATGCTGAATCGCCGACTGCACCACGCGTGGTGATTGCACTGGGGTGCTGACGAGTTCGGTGTAACTCGAACATTCGATGAAGATCCGCTCGGGATGCGTTTCCTGAAAGTAGCCCATTCCGATCTGGGCGCTGGGGATGTGCGAGGCGATCGCGAGGACCGGCGCGCCCGAACGATGAGCGTCGTACAGGCCGTTGATCAGGTGAAGGTTTCCGGGACCGCAGGATCCGGCACACACTGCGAGTTTTCCGGTGATCTGGGCATCCGCTGCGGCCGCAAAGGCGGCTGCTTCCTCATGCCGGACGTGTATCCAATCGATTCCGCCCTTCTCGGAACCACCGGTGCGACGAACCGCATCGACGATGGGATTGAGACTGTCACCGACAATGCCGTAGATCCGACTGACACCCGCGTCAACGAGCTGCTGAACCAATTGATCTGCAACGGTTTTCGGACTCATCAGACCTCCATGACACACTCACGGGAGTCGGGATCGCCGACCCCCGGGAGTGACGATTTACTTGTGATTGATGCAGCGCTTCTTGTGGAATGCGGGGTTACTTGGGTTCGAGCACGAACACCGGAATCTCACGATCGGTCTTCGTCTGATAATCGGCGTAGTCGGGGTACGCAGCGACAGCGCGCTCCCACCAGACCGCCTTCTCGTCGCCGGTGACTTCCCGAGCAACCAGGTCGAAGACCTGCGTCGCGTCACGCAGCGTGACGTGCGGGTCGGCTTTGACGTTGTAGTACCAGACCGGATTCTTCGGGGCGCCACCGAGCGAAGCCACAACGGCATACGAACCGTCGTGCTCGACCCGCATCAGCGGCGTCTTCCTGACCTTGCCGGACTTTGCGCCGATGGTCGTGAGAACGACGACGGGCATGCCGTTCATGTCGTTTCCCTCGGTGCCACCGGAGTTCTCGATGCGTGCGACCTGATCGGCGGCCCACGACGCTGGACTGGGTTCGTACTCACCTGTGATTGGCATGTGTACCAGTGAACACCCACTCGAGCACCTTGGCCACCGAACCACGCCGACCAGGCCTGTCGCCCGCGCACTCCCCTGGTTGATCGATTAAGTGAGCTGCCGATCAATAAAGTTCGCTTGCCCGAACTCTCATCTCTGGCTACGCTGAAACCACAGCTTCGAACTGCCGTATCGGAAAGGGACGAGATGACCACCGCAGATATCTCCACTCGCGAATCACGCCCCTCCCCCGACTATTGCGTCGATCTGGCCGGAACTCGGTGGCCGCTGTACAAGATCGAAGCTCTCGTGGTCGGGTTCGTGCTGTTCGTCGTCGCCGGTGCCGTCACGCAGTCGATGCAGGTGGCCGTACTGACTGCCGCAACGGCCGCTGTAGTCACGTGGTGGGTACGGCGCGTGCACTACTCACGCACCACCTGATCACCGCACTCCCCCGAACTCCCGCGAACCGAACGAAGGGACCTTGCTGCATCAGCAGCAAGGTCCCTTCGTTCGGTTCAGGTCCGCTCGGCGGTCAGACCGTCAGGCAACTCGGTCCGAGCAATGCCTTCAGGTCGCCCATCAGTGCCGAGGACGGTTCGACCCGAAGGACGTCGTCGACCTTCCACAAGCTGATTTCGGTTCCGCCGATCAGTCGGACATGGACATCGGACGTCCCCGGATGCCTGGTCAACACCTGCTTGAGAGCACTGAGCTTGTCCTTGGTGCATTGCCGAAGCGGCAGCGAGACCGACAGCGGACGCGCAACCCCGATCGCCGAAATATCAGGTACCGCAAGGTCGTTGCCGATCAGTGACATCCGATCGTCTCGGATCGAGACGCGAGCCTTGACCAACACGATGGCATCCTCGGCGATGTCCATTCCGTACACGGCGTACGCCTGCGGGAAGAACAGCACCTCGATTCCACCCACGAGATCTTCGAGCTGCACGATGCACCAGGTCAGACCGTTCTTGTTGACCCGGCGGTCCACCGAGGCGATGATGCCGCCGAGAGTTACCTGGGCACCGTCCTGAACGCCGCCTTCCAGTATCGCGGCGATGGACGTGTCGGACTGCTGCCGAAGAATGTGCTCGACGCCGTTGAGCGGGTGACCGGAGACATACAGCCCCAGCATCTCTCGTTCGAGCGCCAGGCGATGCTTGGAATCCCACTCTTCGTCAGGAATCTTGACGTCGAACACCGAGGTGATCGACTCGTCCGCCTCGGCACCACCGAAGAGGTCGAACTGTCCGATCGCCTCCGCCTTCTTGGTGCTCATCACGGAATCGATGGCGTCGGCATGAACCAACATCAGGCCCTTGCGCGGATGACCCAACGAGTCGAAAGCACCGGCCTTGATGAGCGATTCGGTGACCTTCTTGTTGCAAGCCATCGCGTCGATCTTGCCGAGATAGTCGGAGAAATCTGTGAACTTCGACTTCTCGGTGCGCGCCTTGATGATCGAGGCGACGACGTTGGCGCCGACGTTGCGCACCGACCCCATACCGAAACGGATGTCGTCGCCGACGGTCGCGAAGTCGACGCGTGACTCGTTGACGTCCGGCGGGAGAACGGTGATGCCCAACTTGCGGCAGTCGGCGAGATAGATCGCGGACTTGTCCTTGTCGTCACCGACGGAGGTCAGCAGACCCGCCATGTACTCGGCCGGGTAGTTCGCCTTGAGGTACGCAGTCCAGTACGACACGAGTCCGTAGCCGGCGGAGTGCGACTTGTTGAACGCGTAGCCGGCGAAGGGAAGGACCGTGTCCCACAGCGCCTTGATGGCGGCTTCGCTGAAGTTGTTGTCCAACATGCCCTGCCGGAAGCCGGCGTAGGCCTTTTCCAGCTCGGACAGCTTCTTCTTACCCATCGCGCGACGCAGCAAGTCGGCCTGACCCAGGGTGTACCCGGCCACCTTCTGCGCCAGTTGCATGATCTGCTCCTGGTAGATGATCAGGCCGTAGGTCTCGGAGAGGATCTCCGCGAGCGGCTCCTCCAGTTCGGGGTGAATCGGCTTGACGTCTTCCAAGGCGTTCTTGCGCTTGGCGTACGAGATGTGGGCGTCCACACCCATCGGTCCCGGTCGATACAGCGCCAAGGCGGCGACGATGTCGCCGAATCCGGTGGGCTGCATCAGTTTCAGCAACTCGCGCATACCGCCGCCGTCGAGCTGGAACACACCGAGAGTGTCACCGCGGGCGAGCAGTTCGTATGTTGCCGCATCGTCCATCGGCAAAGTGTCGAGGTCGAGGTCGATGCCGCGGTTGGCTTTGATGTTCTCGAGCGTGTCGCCGATGACCGTGAGGTTTCGCAGACCGAGGAAGTCCATCTTGAGCAGGCCGATGGCTTCACACGAAGGGTAGTCCCACCCGGTGATGATTGCGCCGTCCTGGGCGCGCTTCCAGACCGGGATTGCGTCGGTGAGCGGTTCGGACGACATGATGACCGCGCAGGCGTGCACACCGGCGTTACGGATCAGCCCCTCCAGACCCACCGCAGTCTTGTAGATCTTCGCGACGTCCGGGCTGGAGTCGATGAGTGCTCGAACCTCGACGGCCTCCTTGTACCGCTCGTGCTTCGGATCGGTGATACCGGAGACAGAGATGTCCTTGGCCATGATGGGCGGCGGGAGTGCCTTGGTGATCTGATCGGCGATGGCGAAGCCCGGCTTGCCGAACTGGACGCGTGCCGAGTCCTTGATGGCAGCCTTGGTCTTGATGGTGCCGAAGGTGATGACCTGGGCGACCTTGTCGTTGCCCCACTTGTCCGTCGCGTAGCGAACCATCTCGCCGCGACGGCGATCATCGAAGTCGATATCGATATCGGGCATGGACACACGCTCGGGGTTGAGGAATCGCTCGAACAGCAACCCGTACGGGATGGGGTCGATGTTGGTGATACCCATCGCGTAGGCCACCAACGAACCGGCAGCCGATCCACGGCCGGGCCCGACACGGATCCCGACGTCCTTGGCGTGGTTGATCAGGTCGCCGACCACGAGGAAGTAGGCCGGGAAGCCCATTTCGTTGATGACGCCGATCTCGTAGTCGGCGCGGGCGAGGTACTCCTGCGGCGGTCCGCTCGGGAATCGGCGATCGAGTCCGCGCATCACCTCGGCGCGCAGGAAGGTCTGCTGCGTGTGTCCCTCCGGGACCGGGAAGATCGGCATGCGGTCGTGGAACGCCCACACGTCCTCGTACGACTGCACACGCTCGCCGATTGCAACGGTGTTGTCGCATGCCCCCGGTACCTCGTTGTCCCAGATGGCGCGCATCTCGGCAGCGGACTTGAGGTAGTAGCCGTCGCCGTCGAACTTGAAGCGAGTGGGGTCGGAGAGCGTCTTGCCGGTCTGAATGCAGAGCAGCGCCTCGTGATTCTCGGCGGCGTCCTTGGTGACGTAATGGCAGTCATTGGTGGCAAGTGGCGGAATACCGAGTTGCTTGCCGATGTCGAGCAGACCCTCTCGCACACGGCGCTCGATCGAGAGACCGTGATCCATCAGTTCGAGGAAGAAGTTGTCCGGGCCCCAGATCTCCTGCCACTTCGCGGCAGCTTCGAGAGCCTCGCGATCGTGACCGAGACGAAGGCGGGTCTGGATCTCACCGGACGGGCAACCCGTGGTCGCGATGATGCCCTCGGCGTGCGCGGCGATGAGCTCCTCGTCCATCCGTGGCCATTTACCGAGCTGGCCCTCGATGGACGCGAGCGACGACAGCTTGAAGAGGTTGCGGAGTCCGGTCGCGTTCTCGGCCACCATCGTCATGTGGGTGTACGCACCGCTACCGGAGACGTCGTCGGACTTCTGGCTGCGATCGCCCCACAGAACTCGCTTGGTGTTGAAGCGAGACTCGGGTGCGATGTAGGCCTCGATGCCGATGATCGGCTTGATGCCGGCGCTCTTTGCCTCGTTGTAGAACTGGCTGGCGCCGTACATGTTTCCGTGGTCGGTCATGCCGACTGCGGTCATTTCGAGACGAGCGGCCTCCTCGAACATGGCGCCGACCTTGGCCGCACCGTCGAGCATCGAGTACTCGGTGTGATTGTGAAGATGTACGAACGAGTCAGCCACGTGCGCCTCTCTGAAGGTCTGGGAGCGAGATCGAGTGTATGCCGCGCTGCCGACACGACCGGCGACCGACGTAGCGGAGTCGCCGTGCGCCGCCTCCGGTCACGTGACCGGAACCTCGGGTTCGGCGCTCGACCTCACCGAACGCCGCGAACGTCGACTGGCGACGAAGGTGTCTGTCGTGAAGATCACCAGTGCAGCCCAGATCAGAACGAAGCCGATCCACCGTGACGCCGGCATGTCCTCGTGCATGACGGCCACACCCCACGCCATCTGGAGCGCCGGGGTGAGGTACTGCAGCATGCCCATCGTCGCCAACGGAACTCTCTGAGCGGCGACGCCGAACAGGAGCAGCGGCAGCGCGGTGACCGGGCCGGCGGCAAGCAGCAACAGGCTGTGCCCGGTACCGCTGCTGATGAATGCACCGGCCCCGGTCAGGCCGAGAAACACGAGGTAGCCGACCGCGAACGGTGCGGCAACGACTCCCTCGGCAGTCAAACTGGTTCGAGGATCGAGCGGAACCACCTTCTTGACCAACCCATAGGTGGCAAACGAGCCGGCGAGCAGCAAAGCGACGATCGGAGGTTTCCCGAAGTCGACCGTGATCACCACAACTGCCGTGGCAGCGAGAACGAGCGCGGCGATCTGGGCGGGACGCAATCGTTCGCGGAAGATCACGACGCCGAGCAGAACGGTGACCAGCGGGTTGATGAAGTACCCGAGAGCCGCCTCCACGACGCGGCCTGACACCACGGCATAGATGTACGTCCCCCAGTTCACGGCGATCGCCGCAGACGCCGCGGTCACCAGCAGCCAGGTGCGTGCGCTGATTCCGCGAAGCGATCCGAGGCGGCCGGCAAAGGCCAACACGATCAGCATCAACAGAAGGGTCCACACCACCCGGTGCGCCAGGATCTCGACCGGATCGGCGAAGTCGAGTAATCCGAAGAAGGCCGGGAACGTTCCCCACAACAGGAAAGCCGCCACACCGTAGAAGATCCCCGAGGACGAACGGGACTCAGCGCGTTCGTCCTTGTTCACAGAACCGGAGTTCACGGGACCGGTCCGTCGTCGGGGCCGGGAGCAACGACGTCCACGTACTCCGGCAGCAAGGGACGGACGGCTGCCAACCACGGCGAGGCGTCGGACGGCAACGCTTCCACTGCACGGACGTTCGAGTCATGTTCGATCGCTTCGAGTCCTTCGGGAGTAGCTCGCACCAGCACGCCCACCGCGCAGGCGCACCCGGCGGACAATTGCTTCGCCGACGCGAGCGCCACCTGTTGCTGGCGATCGGTGTCGCCGCCGAGCGAGACCAGTCGCGTGGCTGCAACACCGGGCGATCTGCGCACTGCTTCGTCGTTGTCGGGAACGGGCACCGACATGAGCGGCGTCTGGACGCGCTCGATCGGAACTCGGAACATGACCCTGGACACGCGAACGCCCGAGACCTCAGCGCCCGGCACCTGAACACTGCTGGTCGACGTGATGACCTCGCCGACGGTGAGTGCCTTCGTGAACGAGACCAACGCCCACACCGGCCCGTCGACCGACGCAACAGAATCTCGCGCTCGGTCGAGGTAGTCCGGGACAGCTTCCCCACTGTCCGGACCCAGAGTGTCCGTCCGGATCGGCGGGGTCGGCACGGGATTCGCGAACCCCACGCCCACCACCGCCGCCACACCGACCACCACCGCGACGACGGCCAGCGCGGGGGTAAGCCCGCGCGGTGTCATGAGGACCGGAGAACTTCGAGTGCGTGTTCGAGATCCTTCGGGTACTTGCTCTTGATCTCGACCCAGCGACCGTCCGCCGGATGTGCGAATCCAAGAGACACGGCGTGCAGCCACTGGCGCTCGAGGCCGAGCCTTTCGGCAAGTCGAGGGTCCGCGCCGTAAGTCAGGTCGCCGCAGCACGGATGGCGCAACGCCGAAAAGTGGACACGGATCTGGTGTGTGCGACCGGTTTCGAGGTGCACGTCCAGCAGACTCGCTGCCTGGAACGCCTCGATGGTGTCGTAGTGCGTGACGCTGGGCTTGCCGTCGGCCGTGACCGTGAATCGCCAGTCGTTCCCGTGATGGCGTCCGATGGGCGCGTCGATCGTTCCGCTGCTCGGGTCGGGGTGTCCCTGCACGAGAGCGTGGTAGCGCTTGTCGATGGTCCGCTGCTTGAAAGCGCGCTTGAGCAACGTGTACGCGCGCTCGGATGTGGCAACCACCATGACACCCGACGTTCCGACGTCCAGGCGGTGGACGATGCCCTGACGCTCGTGGGCACCGGACGTCGAGATGCGGAAACCGGCCGCGGCAAGTCCGCCGATGACGGTCGGTCCCGTCCACCCGACGCTAGCGTGCGCGGCAACTCCGACGGGCTTGTCGACTGCCACGACGTCGTCGTCGGCGTAGAGGATCTCCATTCCCTCGACCGGTGTCGCTTCGATGGTCAGGGGCCGCGGCGGTTCGGGCAGGACTACCTCGAGCCACGACCCTGCGGTCAGACGATCGGACTTGCCGACGGCCACACCGTCGACGAGTACCGAGCCTTCTTCCGCGAGTGTCGCGACCACGGTGCGCGAGAGTCCGAGAAGGCGCGCGAGGCCGGCATCGACGCGCATGGCATCGAGACCGTCGGGCACTGGCATCGAACGGGATTCCCTCACTTGGTTTCTCCCTCGGCTGCAGCCTTCGATTCGGTGAGCTTCTTGTCGTCCGCCTTGTGATCACGCAGGCGTTCACCGTTGGGTTCGAAGCCGAACAGTGTCAGGACGACGAGCAGAATCGCGCCACAGACGATCGCGGAATCCGCGATGTTGAACACCGGCCACCAGCCGACGGAGACGAAATCCACCACATGTCCGCGCATGATTCCGGGAGAGCGGAAGAATCGGTCGACGAGGTTACCCAGCGCGCCGCCGAGAACGAGGCCGAGACCGAGCGCCCACCACGGTGATCGGAGCGTGCGACCGATCTTGATCACACCGATGACCACACCGATTGCGACGAGAGTGAGGATCCACGTCATCGACGTCGCCATCGAGAACGCTGCCCCCGGATTGCGCACCATCGTGAATGTGACCACGTCACCGATGATTTCGATCGGCTGCCCCGGTTTGACCGCGGCGACTGCCCACACCTTCGTGAGAATGTCCGAGAGCAGGATGACAGCGGCGATGGCAATGAGCATGGTCAGCCGGCGGGGCTTTTCGACCGGCGCAACCGCCAGGTCACCGTCTTCCGATTTCACGGCTTCCGGTTTCACGGTTTCGGGCTCGTCGGCCTTCGAGATTTCGGTAATCGGCTGATCCTCCGCGTTGACATCTCGGTCTGGGTGGTCTGTACTCACGCAACCATCATCCCTCATGTTCACCGCACCGGGTCACGCACTCTGCAACTGCGGCTAGCCTGGAGCGCGTGCCACTGCTGTCCACGACCGGCCGACGCGTTCCGTTCGCCCTCGCTGCCCTCGCTCTCACCACCGTTCTCACCGCTTGCGGCGACTCGGATCAACCTCCGAACACCCCGACCTCCTCGCCGAGTGAGGTGACTGTTCCGGTGACCGCCGCGACGGTCGAAGTTCTCGAGGCGGGAAGCGAGCCGCGCGAGGTTTTGCGTACGAACTTGCCTGTCGGCACCACGCAGACGGCGACGCTCGTCACCCAGGCCGTCGTGAGTCAGCAGATCGATCAACAACCGGCGCAGGATTTCTCTTCGCCGGAGATCACGATCCCGCTCTCGGCAAACGTGACCGCTGACGATCCCACCGCAGTCGTTGACCTCACGCTGTCGTCGATGACCTCGCCCGATGCAACGCTGCAGGCTGCGCTGAGCGGGGCCGACGGGTCTGCGGCCGGATTGTCGGTCACGGATTCGGGCGCCATCACCGCCCTACGGTTGAAGCCCTCCGCCAACTCGGCCAATGCTGCCCGCGCTGCAATCGAACAAGCGCTGGGCCAAGCGGTCTACCGGACCGTTGCACTCCCCGACGCTCCGGTCGGTGTCGGCGCACGTTGGGTGGTTCGGCAGCAAGTCAGCAGCGAAATCCTGCTCGATCAGACAACCACCGTCACGCTCACCGCGCGCGAGGGCAATCGGCTTTCGCTCGCGGTGGACGTATCGCAGACCCCGCAGAGCCCGGTCTGGAACCTGGCTGGTGACGCCGGAACGCTGAACATCGATCAGTACGTCATGGCCGGCTCCGGAAACCTCACCGTCGACCTCTCACTCCCCTTGCCGATCGACGGACAGATGACCGTCGGCGGCGACCAGGCATACGGCGACCCGGACAGCTCCTCGGTGATCCGGCAGACCATCTCCAACAGCATTCGGTGGGAATCGTGACACGCCGGTCGCTTCTCGCACTTGGTCTGACCGCAACGGCGGCACTGTTCGTCGTGACCGGTTGCGGCTCGGACGACTCGCCTGGTGCCGACACGACTACGCAGGTTTCCGCCCCACAGGTCGGCTTGGCGCCGTTCACGGCTGCTCCGGCCGCACCGCTGAGCGGGGCGTCTCTCGACCGTGACGGCCTGCAACGAGCCGCGCTCACCCTGTCCGAGCTACCTGCCGACTTCGACATAGTTCCCGACCCGGTCGACGACCTCGGCCTCGCACCGGCGCCGGAGAGTTCGGAGGCGGACAAGTCGAGCACCGACCCCGCCGTCTGCGCCCAGGTTCTGGCGCCGATAGCCACCCAGGCTCCCGGATCGGTCGCCGACCTCTCCGACATGTTCACCGGCCCCGATTTCACGAGCATCGATCAGGACTCTGCTTCGTACGCCGACGGCACCGCGGCAGCAGCAGCTTTCGAGAAACTTCAGACCACGCTGGCCGGGTGCGCGGAGTATTCGGGAACCGATGCCGACGGAACGACAATCACCTATCGCGTCGGCGGAGCGTCGGACCCGAACGTCGGCGACGCGTCTTTCGCTTTCCGAATCATCACGGAGAGTGGCGGTTTCACCTTGGTCGCCGATGCGATCGTGGCCGCAGTCGGGACCACGTTGACCCAGGTGTCCGCAACTGCGCCGAGTCCGATCGCCCCCGACGTGCTGCACTCGATGGCATCGGCCGCCGCCGATCGCCTGCGCGCACAAACGCCCTGACAACGAGCGGATTGGTCGCGTCTCGGCCTTTCGCGAATGATTCGGGACCACAGACCCTTTGACAACTGCCCGTCCACACTGAACGGTGAGAGTAGGTACGAAACAGACCAACGCGACACACTGATGTGAGGAGCCAGAGTTCATGCCGGAACCCAGAAGGTCAGATCACACCGATTACGTAGCCGTCAATCCGATCTTCTCGAGGCCTGGCGAGGATTCGGTTGCATCGAAGTACACACTCGAACCCGACGGCATGCTTCCCGAGACCGCGTATCAGATCGTCCACGACGAAACGATGCTCGACGGCAATGCGCGGCTCAATCTCGCGACGTTCGTCAGCACGTGGATGGACGATCACGCCACCAAACTGTATGCCGAGTCGTTCGACAAGAACATGATCGACAAGGACGAGTATCCGCAGACCGCCGCGATCGAAACCTATTGCTGGCGCATCCTTGCCGACCTCTGGCACTCGCCCTCCCCCAAGGACGCAATCGGCACCTCGACGATCGGTTCGTCCGAAGCCTGCATGCTCGGCGGCCTGGCGATGAAACGACGCTGGCAGCACGCACGAAAAGCCGCGGGCAAGTCCACCGAAAAGCCAAATCTCATCATGAGTTCCGCGGTCCAGGTGTGCTGGGAGAAGTTCTGCAACTACTGGGACGTCGAAGCGCGTTACGTGCCGATCAGCGAGGAACACCGCACCCTCGACGGTCACGATCTGGACAAGTATGTCGACGAGAACACCATCGGCCTCGTCGCGATCATGGGCGTCACGTACACCGGGATGTACGAGCCGGTCCTGGAAATCTCGAAGGCACTCGATGCGATCCAGGCGAAGACGGGACTCGACGTCCCCATCCACGTCGACGGCGCTTCCGGTGCGATGATCGCACCGTTCCTTCAGCCCGAACTCGAATGGGATTTCCGACTACCGCGCGTCCACTCCATCAACACCTCGGCGCACAAGTACGGGCTCGTCTACCCCGGCCTCGGCTGGGTGGTCTGGCGATCGCAGGATCTACTTCCCGACGACCTCGTCTTCAAGGTGAGCTACCTCGGCGGCAGTATGCCGACCTTCGCACTGAACTTCTCGCGTCCCGGCGCTCAGGTGATCCTGCAGTTCTACTTGTTCCTGCGTCTCGGCCACGACGGCTATCGCGCGATCCAGCAGTCCTCACAGGACGTGGCGAAATTCCTCGCCGAAGGAATCGGGAAGCTCGACGCCTTCGAATTGTGGAACGACGGTTCCGACATCCCGGTCTTCGCGTGGCGCCTCGCCGAGGGCCACACGTCCAACTGGACGCTGTACGACCTCTCGGACCGGTTGCGAGGCAAGGGCTGGTTGGTGCCGGCCTACCCCATGCCGGACGATCTCGCGGATCTGACAGTGCAGCGCATCGTGGTTCGTAACGGACTGAGCATGGACCTGGCGGCCAATCTGCTGCGCATCATCGAAGAGGAAACCGCGTTCCTCGACGAACTGGACAGCCCGATGCCGCGGCCGCGCGTCACCGAGGGATTCCATCACTGACGTCGCTTACCACGTGAAGAGCGGCCGCCCACTCCACTTCGGGAGTCGGCGGCCGCTCTGGTGTTTCAGGTGTTACCGAGAGATCAAGCAGCGCAAGCCGGCGAGGTCAGACCTGCAACGCCGACGATCTGGCAAGCGGTGGTCTTCGAGAGCTTCCAGACGCCGTCTTCGTAGACGAACGACGCCTGCAGGCCCTGCTGCAGCGGCTGGCCGTTGACGACGATGTTCAGCGAAGCTGCTGCCGTCTCGCTGCCCGTGTCGGTGACCGGGTCGAGGATCTCGACCTGGGCGCCGGCAGCCTTGGCGGCAGCGGCGACCTGGTTGATCAGCTCGGGATCCTGCTCGGCGCCCTGGACGAGGTTGACCTTGTCTGCGGCCGGAACGCTCTCGTCGAGTGCCTGAGCGACCTTGGCGTTGAGCTCAGCAGAGGTCGGGAGCTCGGGAGCGGGATCGCCGGAGGGCGTGGTGGTAGCCGTCGTGGTCTTCGATGACGTGGTGGGTGATGCTTCCTTTTCACCCGAGCTACAAGCGGTCATCGTGAGGGCTGCTGCGATCGCCACTGCTGCAACGGTCATCTTCTGAAGCTTCAACTTCTCAGTCCTATCCATTCGGGTGTTCACATTCGAGCGTCAGTCGAACATCGTGCTTGCTCGAGGATCGTCGACAACATTACCCAACGGTAAGCGGAAAAAGTCTAAGGACATCCTCAGAGAAGGCTGTCGACCGCATCTGCTACCTCGAGCACCTCATCCGATTCGGCGAAGGTTTTGGCGATTCCCGTTCCGCTGGAACGGGTTTCGAAGCGAACGGTGACCACACCGTGCCCGGCGCCCTGCACCCAACCGTGTCCGTATTCTGGATGCTTCACGTCCAAACCAGGGTGCCAGTAGCGCTGAGGGACGCGTGCGGCCACCGGAACGTCGAGTTCGGCCTCATCGAGGGCGCCCGTGAGAGTCTCGACCGGATAGCCGGGAACATCCTGATCCAACTCGGGAAAAAGTGATCCTTGCCGAACGGTGGACAAACCGGCGAATCCCACACCGACCAGGCGAATCGGCCCCAATTCCTGTGGATCGATGACCTGTTTCTGCGCAGTCGCGATGAGGATTTGGCGGTCGATGGTGGCAAACGGCAGCGTCACGGATCGAGTCAAGATACTCATATCGGACTTCTTGAGCTTCAGTACGACGGTGCGAGCAGCTCTTCCGTCCTTCTCCAGCCTGGAAAATGCTGCACGACCACTACTTTCGACGGCGGCGCGCAGTTGCGCCATCGTGACGATGTCTGCGGCGAACGTGGATTCCGCGCTGATCTGCTTGGATTCGGCACGCTCGGCGACCGGCCGATCGTCGATCCCCTGTGCGAGCCGATGCAACCCCGGTCCGACAGTGGTTCCCAGTATCGACGCCACCTCCGCTATGGGAGTGCGGGCAAACCCTCCGATGGTTTCGATGCCGAGACGCTTGAGCTTTTCCTCGGCAACAGGGCCGATCCCCCAGAGCTTTCGCACCGGCAGTGGATCGAGCAACTCGTGCTGCATCCCGGGAGGAATCACTGCGACGCCGTCGGGCTTTGCCAGTCCCGACGCGATCTTGGCCACCTGCTTACCTGCGCCGGCCCCGATCGAAGCGACCAACCCGGTCTCGGCTTTGATCAACGCCCGCAGGTCCTCGCAAAACGCGCGGACCTCGTCAGCTCCGACACCGGCCAACTCCACCGGTTCCCCGAAAGCCTCGTCCACCGACAGTTGCTCGAGGATCGGCATACGAAGGCGCAACGCGTCGAACGTGCGTTTACTGAGAACCGAGTACAGGGACATCCGTGGCGGCAATACCACCGCTCCACCACCGACCATCCGGCGTGCTTGATGCATCGGCATTGCCGATCGCGCACCGAAAACTCTCGCTTCGTAACTTGCCCCGGCCACCACCCCGCGCCCGCCCAAGCCGCCGACCAGCACCGGGCGACCTCGCAGAGTGGGACGCGTCAACTGCTCGGCGGAAGCGAAAAACGCATCCATGTCGAGATGCAGCACCCACCTACGACTTCGTGTGGGATCACCTTGATTCATCGGGCGTTACGGTTCTCTCAAAAGTAGGTGCAGAATTTACGTCCGCGCCTTCTTCTTCGGCGACTTCTTTTTCGGCAGGGGCAATACGTCGGCAGTCCGTTGAATGAAGGCGTGCAGGTGATCGAGGTCCTGCAACCGTTCCTCCGTCACCCGGTAATAATCCTTCGCTCCCGGGTACGGCGGAGCCAGATCGGCCTCTGATCCGAACTCCGTACTGACCTCGGTGGGTTTGACGAACAGAACGTCTCCGCAGATCAAGCCCACGATCTTCTCGTCGCAATACAATCCGTACTCGCCGAACATCGCCCTTGCCCGCACGTCGAGCGGTTCCAACTGCTCGAGAATGCGCGCCACGGTTTCCTTGCTCGTACTCATGAGAGCAAACTACTCCGGCACCCCGACATACAGACATTCATCGGAGAGCCGGAGTAGTCGCGTCGGTACTAGACCTTCGTGATTGCGGCGCGGATACCCTCACCGAGATCGACGGCGTCGTCTCCCGCTTCACCCACCGAGAAGGAGGTGGCCAGAACCTCACCGGCGATCAATTCGCGATGACGCTCTGCCCACTCCTTGCAGTCCTGCGGAACCTCGAGCACGACGTTGATCCGGTCCGAGACGTCCAAACCGGCGGCACGGCGCGCATCCTGCAACTGACGGATACGGTCCTTGGCCCATCCCTCGGCTTCGAGTTCCTCCGTCACAGCGGAATCGAGTACGACCAGTCCCGCACCGTCCGGCAGAGCAGCCGTCGAATCCGGCTCGGCCGCAACCAGTTTCTGCGTGTACTCCTCGGGCAGCAGTTCGATGCCCGCCGCAACCACGACGCCGTCCGCGTTCTCGGTCCAGTCGCCCGCCTTGACCGCCTTGATGACAGTCTGAACGGACTTGCCCAGACGCGGTCCTGCAGCACGCGCGTTGACCGCGATCTCGAAGCGCCCGTGCACGTCGACGTCATCGGTCAGATCGACCTTCTTGACGTTGACCTCGTCGGCGATCAGTCCGAGGAACGGACGCAGACGCTCGGCATCCGGCGCCGCAACCGTGACCTCGGGCAGCGGAAGACGAACACGCAGATTCTGTGCCTTGCGCAGGCTCAGCACCGTGGAGCACACGGTCCGGACGTCGTCCATCGCCGCTACCAGGTCGGGGTTCGCGGGGAGCTCCGACGCCTCGGGCCAATCAGCCAGGTGAACCGAGCGCTCCCCGGTCAACCCTCGCCAGATCACCTCGGACACCAACGGCAACAGCGGCGCAGCGAGACGCGTCACGACCTCGAGCACGGTGTGCAGGGTGTCGATCGCGTCGCGATCCTCGTCCCAGAACCGCGAACGAGACCGTCGCACATACCAGTTGGTGAGCGCATCACAGAACAACCGAAGCTCGTCGCACGCACCGGCGATGTCGTTGACCTCGAGGGCCTCGGTGATCACGTCGCGGGTGGTAGCGAGCTTGGCCAGGATGTACTGATCGAGGATGTTCTCCGAATCGGTACGCCACACCCCGGATTCCGGCGCGTACAACTGCAGGAAGCTCCAGGCGTTCCACAGCGGGAGCAATGCCTGACGCACACCTTCGCGGATGCCCTGCTCGGTCACGATGAGGTTTCCGCCGCGCAAGATCGGCGAAGACATCAGGAACCATCGCATGGCATCGCTGCCGTCGCGGTTGAACACCTCCTTCACGTCCGGGTAGTTGCCCTTGGACTTGCTCATCTTGAGTCCGTCGTCGCCGAGCACGATGCCGTGCGCAGCAACGGTTTTGAACGCCGGACGATCGAAGAGTGCGGTGGCCAGCACGTGCAGCGTGTAGAACCAGCCGCGAGTCTGCCCGTTGTACTCGACGATGAAATCGCCCGGGAAATGGCCCTCGAACCATTCACGGTTCTCGAATGGGTAGTGCACCTGCGCGTACGGCATCGAACCGGATTCGAACCAGCAGTCGAGCACCTCGGGAACGCGGCGCATCATCGACTTCCCGGTCGGGTCGTCGGGGTTCGGGCGGACCAGGTCGTCGATCATCGGGCGATGCAGATCGGTCGGACGCACACCGAAGTCTGCCTCCAACTGATCGAGCGATCCGTAGACGTCCGTACGCGGGTACTGCGGATCGTCCGACACCCACACCGGGATCGGGCTGCCCCAGTAGCGGTTTCGGCTGATATTCCAGTCGCGTGCACCTTCGAGCCACTTGCCGAACTGGCCGTCACGGATGTGCTCGGGCACCCACGTGATGTCCTTGTTCAGCTCGACCATGCGATCGCGGAACTTGGTGACCGCGACGAACCACGAGGGAACCGCCATGTAGATGAGCGGCTGCCCACTGCGCCAACTGTGCGGGTACGAGTGCTCGATCGTCTCGTGCCGCAGCAGCTTTCCAGCGGCCTTGAGGTCCTTGATGATGACCGGGTTGGCGTCGAAGACCATCAAGCCCTCGTACGGCGGAACCATCGAGGTGAACTTTCCACCCGGATCGAGCGGCTGCACGACCTCGATACCGTTGGCCGTGGCGACATCCATATCCTCCTCACCGAAAGCCGGTGCGAGGTGGACGATTCCGGTTCCGGAATCGGTTGTCACGTAGTCGGCCGAAAGCACGACGTGCGCGTTCGGATGTCCGAGGAAGAAGTCGAACGGCGGTGTGTACGACAGTCCGACCAACTCGGCGCCCTTGTGACGGGAAACGACCTCGGGGTCCTCCCCCAGCTCACGTGCGTAATGAGCAACCCGTGCTTCCGCGAGCACGTACCGCTTTCCGTCCTCGCCGAGCACCTGGACGTAGTCGACCTCGGGATGAACCGCAGTGGCCAAGTTGGACGGCAGTGTCCACGGAGTCGTGGTCCAGATGATCGCGTTTGCGCCGTCCAATGGTGAACCCGGAGCGACCAGCGGCATGTCGACCGTGACTGCAGGATCCTGACGCATCTTGTACGCGTCGTCGAGACGAGTCTCCTGATTGGACAGCGGAGTCTGCTCGTACCAGCTGTAGGGCAGCACGCGGAAGCCCTGATAGATCAGGCCCTTGTCGTGCAGCTCCTTGAAGGCCCACATGACGGACTCCATGAAGTCGACGTCCAGGGTCTTGTAGTCGTTGTCGAAGTCGACCCAACGTGCCTGGCGGGTGACGTAGTCGCGCCACTCGTCGGTGTACTTGAGCACCGAGGCCTTGCAGTACTCGTTGAACTTGGCCAGACCCATGACTTCGATCTCGGCCTTGTCCTTGATGCCGAGTTGCTTCTCCGCTTCGAGTTCTGCGGGCAGTCCGTGGCAGTCCCAGCCGAAGCGTCGCTCGACCTTGCGTCCACGCATGGTCTGGAAGCGCGGCACCAGGTCCTTGACGTACCCCGTCAGCAGGTGACCGTAATGCGGCAAACCGTTTGCGAAGGGCGGTCCGTCGTAGAAAACGAACTCTTCGCTGCCGTCCCGATTGGAAACCGACGCACGGAAGGTGTCGTCGTCGTCCCACTGTTTCAGGACTTTCTGTTCCAGTTCGGGGAACTTGACTCCGGTGTCGGCGGGGACACCGTAGTCGACTTTGGGATACCCGTTACTCGCCATGGCGATCTCCTCGTGCCAGTCGGACTCGGCACGGGGACGACGTGGCGCTTGTGCGCCGACACCGCGGTACCACCCCGTTTGCACCCCGTAGATCCGCGCTTGGATCCCGAGGTGCCACTCGATCGAGCTGTGACGGGCTCACCCGTTCGGTTCTACTGAGTTCTGGGCGCCTGAAGCGACAAGAACCGTTCTTCCGAAAGCTCCCCGGTGATTGCCGGATCACAGCCTGGTATTCGTGTTGGACAGTCTAATACTCGTCCTGGACCTTGTCGGAACTCGCCCTAGGACTTGTCGGGGCCACCCGGCGACTCGCCATGATTTCTCTGATTGTCATCGTTGGCGGTGGCTGCATCGTCGATCGACGAATTCGAGGAACTCTCGACTCGACCGTAAGGCGACGACATTCCGCTGCCCGATGCCGGGTCATCCAACGAAGGAACCGCCTTCCTGCTGGTCAGCGCACTGACCAGCAGGAGGACGGCACCTGCTACACAAATCGCGATACATGCCCACGCCCAGATCAGCGACCCTGTGGTCAGGGCGACGATCAGGAGAGCGAAACCAACTCCCGCGAGAACCAACGTCACGACCAGCACGTATCAACCTTTGTCCGGTCCGATAGCTGAGCCGACGGGGCGCTCTCGGTCAGCTGTTTCCCTTGGCGAAGGACGGGCTGTAGGAATCCTGTCCACCGTCGACCGGAACGGCCGAGCCGCGCTGTTCGAGCTCTTCGAGCTGCGATTCCAGGTAGGACTTCAGGCGCACCCGGTACTCGCGTTCGAACGTCTTGAGCTGCTCGATACGGCCCTCGAGGACCGAACGCTGCTGGTTGATGGTCGCCATGATTTCGGTGTGCTTCTTCTCGGCGTCCGCCTTGAGAGCGTCTGCCTTCTCCTGAGCCTGGCGAAGCTGGGTCTCGGAGCGAGTCTGAGCGTCGGTGAGCATCGCCTCCGACTTGTTGCGCGCATCCGCGATCATGCCGTCAGCCTTGCTGCGAGCCTCGCTCATGAGCTGCTCGGAGTTGGTGCGGGCACTGCCGAGCAGCTGCTCGGACTCGGTCTTGGCATCGTTGGTGAGGCGATCCGCCATCTCCTGAGCCAGTCCGAGGACCTTTGCGGCCTGCATGTGGGTGTCGCCACTCTGCGGCGCTGCAACGGCAGCGGCGGCGGGAACCGGCGCTGCAACAGGTGCAGGCTTGGGCGGTTCGACGACCCGAGCGGGCTCCGGCTTGGGCTGCGCTGCGACGGGTGCTGCCTGCTGAGCAGGTGCCGGCGACTTCTTGGCAGCCGCGAGCTCCTGATCCAGCTCACCTACGCGCTGGCGCAGGTCCGCATTCTCTTCGATGAGCTGCGACAGCGCCTGCTCGACGAGGTCGAGGAATGCGTCGACCTCGTCCTCGTTGTAGCCACGCTTGCCGATAGGCGGCTTGCTGAACGCAACGTTGTGCACGTCAGCTGGAGTCAGTTGCGGCATGGAAGGATCCCTTCACGCGTCATTTGGCGGTCTAGCAAGCATTCAGTTGCAACACAGTCTACGTAGTGGCGAACTACGTAGTGGCGAACCACTGGATGAGTTATGGCATCCATTCTGGCATACCACTCACTCGGACTGCGCTCAGCGAACAACCGACATCAGGATGATGACGATGAAAAGCAAGACCATGATGGATAGATCCAAGCGAACTCCACCGAGGTTGATCGGGGGGATCAACCTGCGGAGCAGTTTCACCGGAGGATCGGTGATCGTAAAAATGGTTTCGAGAATGACTGCGACCAATCCGGTCGGTCGCCAATCTCTGGCAAACGAACGAACGAACTCGACGATCACTCTGCCGATCAGCAACAGCCAGAAGACAACCAGCACCAGATAGATCACAGAGAGAAGCGCGTCCACACCCTCACTCTGCCTGACTTCTGCGGTGTGTCCAAAACAGACACACCGCAGCAATTCCGGAACCGGTCCGCATCGAGTCCGTCTTGTAACGGCCGGCGATGGGTCCGAATGCGGCGTCCGCCGAGGCGGGCCGCCGTTCGAATGTGCTCACGTCACCCCTGCTCAGGGGCCGGACTGCGGTCGAGACCATCATTTCTGGCTGTAGAAACCCGTCTCGGCGATCCGACGGCGCTCCTCGGCGGAAACGTCGATGTCGGCCGGTGAGAGAAGAAACACTTTGGTGGCTACCTTGTCGAAAGAACCACGCAATGCGAACGCCAGGCCGGCCGCGAAATCGACCAGACGCTTCGCGTCGGCGTTGCTCATGTCGACCAGATCCATGATGACGGGAGTGCCGTCCCGGAACCGCTCACCGATCGTGCGGGCCTCTGCGTAGCTCTGCGGACGCAGTGTCGTGATCTTGGCGAGCGGGCCGCCGTCGTCGACAACCGGCGCACGTCGCGCTTCGGGTCGCTCTGCGCGCGCGTCGACCGCGAGGTTGCCACGGCTTGCCGGGCGCGGCGCCATCGCCGGGCGGCTGCTGCGGCTGGGAACGGTGTCGACGCGGGGCCGGGAATCGTAGCGATCGAACTCCGCGTCCTCTTCGTCACGACGACTGGGCGCGTAGCTCGCCTTCGAGAAGGCAGGTTCGACGAACTCGCGGTCGTCGCGCTCGGCATAGCCGTCGTGACTACGACGGGGTGCGCGGCGAGCCTGATCGGGCTCCTCCACGTATTCGTCCTCGTAGTCATCGAGGGGAACCATGCCGAAGTAAGCCTTGAACTTATGCAGGTTGCTCATTGATCGACCTTCCTTGGCGCGGCGGAATCAATCCGACTGCGACCGGTCGCAGCGGTGTGGACGGGTTGGGCGATCACCTGAGCGATCACCTCGAGATTACTGGTCGTGAGCCGAGCAGTGCGGTTCCGACACGCACGCAGGTTGATCCGTGGCGCACTGCAGCCTCCAGATCGCCGGTCATACCGGCCGAGAGTTCGGTTGCCCGGGGATGCGATTCGAGGATCAAAAGATGTGCCCTGCGGAGGATTTCGAACTGCTCGTCCGGATCTGATCCAAGCGGCGGGACGGCCATCAGTCCCGCGAATTCGAGACCTTCGGCTGATTCGATCCGCTCGGCGAGAGGCGTTAGCTCGCCCGTCGGAACTCCGCCACGCGCGGGGTCTCCGTCGAGACTTACCTGGATGAGCGCCCGGAGCGGCTCCGTGCGCTCACCGTCCGACAAAGCACTCAGCGCAGCCCGATCGAGTGCATCGACCAGTCGCGCACTGTCCACCGAGTGAATTGCATAGGCCCACTTCGCTACCGACCGAGCTTTGTTGCGCTGCAACTGTCCGATCATGTGCCAGCGAACCGGATCATCGATCGCGCCCGTCTGTGCAGCGCCGTCGAAGTCCGCGACCTTCTCCACTGCTTCCTGCTCACGAGACTCACCGAATTCACGGCAACCCAGTTCGTACAGGATTCGAGCGTCGGACGCCGGAAAGAATTTGGTCACCGGCAGCAGTGCTACGTCGGAAACCTCGCGACCGGCGGCAAGGCAGGCGGCCGCCAATCGCGCCCTCACCGAGTCGAGTGCCGTCGATATTTCTGTCAGCCGCATTTCCGTCTCGCGCATTTCTGCCTAGACGGTTTCCTGCGCTGCGGGCGCTTCCATCCAGATCACTGCAGCTTGACGCCCGGTCAGAGATTCTCGGCGATGACTGAACAACGCGCGATCCTCGATCGTGCACCGCGGGTCCTCGGCGACACCGGACACACCCGCGGCGAGCAACTGCTTACGCAGTCCCGCACGCAGATCGAGCCCCGGCGTGCCCTTCTCGGTGCGAGTTGCGCTGCCCGGCAAGTGCTTTTCCACGTCCGCGCGCATCGCAGCGGGAACCTCGTACTGGCGTCCGCTCGCAGCCGGACCGAGGAAGGCGCCGATACGCGAAACGTCCGCGCCCTGACGCACCATCTCCGCGAGGACGCGCGGGACGATACCGATGCGGGCACCGATCCGTCCGGCATGAACGGCCGCGATCACACCGGCCTCCTCGTCGGAGAGCAGAACGGGAACACAATCTGCACTGAGGGTGGCGAGCGCCAGGCCGGGAACAGTGGTGACCAGAGCATCCGTCGCCGGAATCACTTCGTCGGTCGGTTCCGTCACGACAGTGACGTTGCGCGAATGGATTTGTTCCATCCACACGAGATGGTCAGGCTCGACGCCTATTTCGCGTGCCAGACGTCGGCGATTCGCATCGACGGCTGCCGGATCGTCTCCGACGTGATCGCCCAGATTGAACGACTCGTACGGTGACGCGGAAACACCACCGGCTCGGCTGGTCACGACGCGGCGAATGCGGGTGCGGGTGGTCGACTTCTCGGTACTCAAGATAAGTGTGCTCACAAACGTCGAAAGTTGTCGTCCGGCTCAGACGTGACCGGACATCCAGTCAAGAACAGGGTACCCAGAAATTCCGGGCACCCTGTTCTCGAAACTGTTTGTAGCCCTACGTCAGCGACGCATGAAGACCGGCACGTCGACGTCGTCGTCGCCCTCGTCTTCCTGGACCGGCGCATGGCGGGGGCCACCGATCGGAGGCAAGCTGCCCGAACCGGTGGTCTCGCGCGCTGCGGAAATCGGCTGCTCGCCAGCAGGTTCGGCGGCCACCGGCGACCGGCCGACCTCACCCGCGCGCCCGGCGCCGATAGCTCCACGTCCCTGCGCGGTCGACTCCACGGGACGACGAGCCGGAGCTCCTCCGTCGAATCCCGCAGCGATGACCGTCACACGAACCTCGTCACCGAGTGAATCGTCGATGACCGTTCCGAAGATGATGTTGGCGTCGATGTGGGCAGCTTCCTGCACCAGCGAAGCCGCCTCGTTGATCTCGAACAGACCCAGATCGCTACCGCCGGCGATCGACAGGAGCACGCCGCGGGCGCCTTCCATCGAAGCTTCGAGGAGCGGGGAATTGATCGCGGATTCCGCCGCCTTGATCGCGCGTCCCTCACCCCGCGAGGAACCGATTCCCATCAACGCACTACCGGCACCGGACATGACACCCTTGACGTCCGCGAAGTCGACGTTGATCAGACCCGGAGTGGTGATGAGGTCGGTGATGCCCTGGACGCCGTTGAGGAGAACCTCGTCCGCGCTGCGGAACGCGTCCATCAGGCTGACGGCCGCGTCACCCAGCTGGAGCAGGCGATCGTTGGGAATGACGATCAGCGTGTCGCAGGACTCGCGGAGCGCCTGGATTCCGGTATCCGCCTGTCCCCCACGACGCTTGCCCTCGAAAGAGAACGGTCGCGTCACGACACCGACGGTGAGTGCGCCCAGCTTCCGGGCGATGCTTGCCACGACAGGGGCACCACCGGTTCCGGTGCCACCGCCCTCGCCTGCGGTCACGAACACCATGTCGGCGCCCTTGATGACCTCTTCGATCTCGTCCTTGTGATCTTCGGCTGCCTTGCGACCCACTTCCGGGTCGGCACCGGCGCCGAGGCCACGGGTCAATTCACGACCGACGTCGAGCTTGACGTCGGCGTCACTCATCAGAAGGGCTTGCGCGTCCGTGTTGACCGCGATGAACTCGACTCCCTTGAGTCCCTGTTCGATCATGCGGTTGACTGCGTTCACGCCGCCGCCGCCGATGCCGACGACCTTGATTACGGCGAGGTAGTTGTGCGGGGGCGTCATCGGCTCTCGCCTTCCGTGTCGTGTTTCACGCTGCTTGTCAGTGCTGCTGTCTTTGTTACTGCTGTTTTTGTAGCTTCATGCTCTTCGAGAACAACCCTAAACCTCAACCACAGGGTTAGAGTTATGTCAAGTATTCGATCTGAAACGAAACGCTATGCACCGTCGTCGTGTTCCGCCATTAGGCGCGCCGAGACACACCGAAGTATTTGCTGCGCACTGACGCACGGCTGCACCGTGCGCTATCGGACCGTCGGCAGATCGGGACTGGACACGTCGTACGTCTGCCCCGGTTGGGTCAACAGCGGAAGCGTCACAGCAGCCTTACGATCCGAGTGCTCGACACCGCCCCAGTTTACGACGCGACCGTCGAGCAGAGTCAGCGTGACACTCGAAATCGACCGAGCGGCAACCTCTCCCACTTGAAATCTCAGATCCGGCGGCAACACCGACAACACCTCGAGCGCGGCAAGCGTCGGCTCGTCGTTCCACCCGGGCGTCGGTGTCACCAGACGCGGAACCCCGGGCGGCGGGACGCCCATCTCGAAGTCGACGCCCTTCTCGTCCAGCAGGTGTGCACCCTCAGGTGAGTCGACGAAGACGACCGGTACCCGTTCGGTGACGGTGACGCGGATAGTCGACGGATACATCCGCTGCACACGAGCCGAGGCCACCTTCGGAATCGTCGCCACACGTGCGGCGGCGGCGCCGGTGTCTACCCGCATCAACGGCTGACCGGTCGGTACGGCCAGGAGCGAAAGGATCTGTTCCTCACTGACGGTCGTCGCACCGAGAACTTCGGTGCCCCGGACCGAGAGCACCGGAGACAACCAAGCCGTCAACGCAATTCCCACCACCAGCACGATTGCCAGCGGTGCCACGATCAGCGGTCGCTTGAACCACTTACGAGTCGGTGTGGGTTCGGGAGCCGGCTCCGTCGACCGCGTCGAGTATCGCGATTCGGTGCGAGTACTGCGCCGACGCGTACTGGTGGCTTGTCTGGCTCGAGGATCTCGACGCCCGCGCCGACTTCGTGCGTCGGGTGTCATCGCGGCGCGGGATGCGGCGCCGAACGCAAAGCATCGAGGATCTGTTTGCCGAGCATGGTCACGTCACCGGCACCCATCGTGATGACGATGTCGCCGGGGTGAGCCAACGCCGCCACCTGCTTCGGCGCCTGTGACAGATCCGGTTGATAGTGAACAGGTTTCGTGACCGACTGAGCGACCAGCGCACCACTGACGCCCGGCATCGGCTCTTCGCGAGCGCCGTAGACATCGAGAACGACAACCTCGTCGGCCAAGTCCAGCGCCTGCGCGAACTCCTCGGCAAACGCGGCGGTGCGTGAATAGAGATGAGGTTGGAAGACCACGATCACGCGTCCGGCTGCCGAATTGGTCGACGACGAATCGTCCTCCGGTCGAACCAGATCCGCCGCCGCGCCGAGAACCGCACGAACTTCGGTCGGATGGTGGGCGTAGTCGTCGAACACCCGGACACCACGCTCGCGGCCGGTGAACTGGAACCGGCGGTGTACGCCACCGAATCCGGCGAGCCCCTCGACGATCTCCTCCGTCTCGGCGCCGGCGTCACGGGCAGCCAGTAGAGCCGCAAGTGCGTTGAGCGCCATGTGACGACCCGGCACTGCCATCCGCACGGTTCGCGCGGCGCTCTCGCCCGCCAGGTGGAACTGCAGGACTCCCCCGACGTCGTGCGCATGGAAGCCCAGTAGTCGGACTCCGACCTCGACACCGTCGACAGTCTCGAAGGCGGTGCCCGCCTCCACTTCCTGCGCGTCTGCCGATCCGTAACCGAGTACCCGGATGTCCGAACGGCCCGAGGCCACGATTCGCTTCGCGAGATCCGCCGATCCCGGGTCGTCGAGGCAAGCAATCAAGAGCCCACCCGGACGCAACTTGTCGACAAAATCGTCGAACACCTTCACATACGCTTCGACACTCCCGAAATAGTCGAGGTGATCGGCCTCGATGTTGGTCACGACGATCACGTTGGGGTCGTACTGCAGCAGCGACCCGTCACTCTCGTCCGCCTCCGCGACAAAGACGTCACCGCTGCCGTGATGGGCATTCGTTCCCGCTTCGTTGAGTTCGCCGCCAACGGCGAACGAAGGGTCGAAACCACAGTGCTGCAGGGCGACCACGAGCATCGACGTTGTCGACGTCTTGCCGTGTGTACCCGAAACCAGGAACGTGCGATTGCCCTGCATCAGTGATGCAAGGACAGCCGGACGAAGAATCACCGGGATTCCGCGGCGAGCGGCCTCGACGAGTTCCGGGTTGTCCTTCGGGATAGCCGCGTGCGTCGTGACGACGACGGTCGGACCACCCGGCAGCAGGTCGAGAGCATCGGCGTCGTGGCCGATCCGGACCTGTGCCCCGCGTGCACGAAGCGCCAGGACTCCTCGGCTCTCCTTGGCGTCCGAACCCGAGACAAGGCCCCCGCGGGAAAGCAGAATTCGAGCGATGCCGGACATACCGGCACCGCCGATTCCGACCATGTGTACTCGCTCGAGGTGGGCGGGCAGCGCGGTCATCGGTTTCCCCTTGCGTTTTCCTGGACGGCGTTTTCCTTTGCCGCGATGTCGAGCACGATCCGTGCGATCTCGGTTGCCGCGGTGCGGTGCCCGACGTTGGCAGCACCACTGCTCATCTTGTCGAGGCGCGCGCTGTCGCTCAGCATCGGGACGACGGTACCGGCGACGAACGTCGGCGTGAGCTCGTTGTCGGAGACGATGATCGCACCGCCCGCTGCGACAACGGGTTTCGCGTTGAGTTCCTGCTCACCATTGCCGTGCGGCAACGGAACGTAGACGGCCGGAAGCCCGACCGCCGAGACCTCGGCGACCGTCATCGCGCCCGAACGACAGATAGTCGCGTCGGCTGCGGCATACGCGAGATCCATCCGCGAAAGATAGGGAACAGCCACATACGGTGCCGTCTCCGAGTACTGCGTGACTTCGAGAGAGTTCTTGGGTCCGTGTGCGTGAAGGACCGAGATCCCGGCCTTCGCCAGTTCTTCCGCTGCTCCGGACACCGCGTCGTTGAGCGACTTCGCGCCTTGCGATCCGCCGAAGACGAGCAGAACGGGACCGTCCTGAGGTAGTCCGAAGTACTCGCGAGCTTGCGAGCGGAGTCCCGCTCGATCGAAATTGGCGATCGACGCGCGAACCGGGATGCCAACGATCTCGGCGTCCTGATCGCCGCGGTTCTTCACACCTGACCCCGGAACCGCGGCAAGCACCCGCGTCGCCAGGCGAGCACCGATCTTGTTCGCGATGCCGGCACTGGCGTTCGCCTCGTGGATGACGATCGGAATCTTGCGGCGGCGCCGAAGAACACCGCCACGTGCGGCAAGATACGCCGGAAGCGCGACGTAACCACCGAAACCGACGATCACGTCGGCGTCGACGGAATCGAGTACCTCACGGGTCTTGCGCACCGAGGCGAGGATGCGTGTCGGCAGTTTGACGAGATCCATCGTGGGCTTACGAGGAAGCGGAACCGGGGGAATGAGCTCGAGCGTGTACCCGCGAGCCGGCACCAAGGTGGTTTCGAGACCACGCGCCGTCCCGAGCGCAGTGATTCTGGTGTCGGGCGCAGCGGCCTTGACCGCGTCCGCGACAGCAAGTGCGGGTTCGATGTGACCAGCCGTGCCTCCCCCTGCCACCACTACCGACAGAGCCGATTTGTTGCCGCTCACCTACGAATTCCTCGCTCTCGAACTTCTCGTGGATCTTGTGCCCTACGTGTCGGCGCCTGCCGACGCTGACCATTCTGCCCTCCCGCGGTGCGCTTCCGTGACCCAGCGGCCGCACCTCGGTTGGAATCCGAGGAAGGGCGAGCACCTTGATCTGCCCGCTTGCGTCGATCGCCCGTCTCGATCGCGCGCCGGCCGTCGCGTCCGCGTGCCGGTTCGATCTGCCGTGCGGGCTTCGGTCGACGGATCGGCCGGCCCCCTGACGGCGGGTGGTACAGCACGGGCTTCGGCAGTCTGAGCAACTTCGAGATCTTGCCGTCCTGCCCGGAGTTCAGAGCGGCAACTGCTTCGGGCTCGTGGCGCGCTGCATTGGCGATGACACCGAACATGAACAATGTGATCGCCAAGGACGAACCGCCGGCGGAGACCAAGGGCAACTGGAGTCCGGTCACCGGCAGCAGTCCGATGACGTAACCGATGTTGATCATTGCCTGGCCGACGATCCAGGTAGTTGCAGTGGCCGACAGGAGCCGCCAGAACGGATCGATGCTGCGGGCTGCGATCCGCAATCCCGTGTAGACGAATACAGCGAACAAACCGATCACCACTGCGCAGCCGACAAATCCCAACTCTTCGCCGATGATCGCGAAGATGAAGTCGTTGTGCGCGTTGGGTAGGTAGTTCCACTTGGCGACGCTCTGACCGAGTCCGCGTCCGAAAAGGCCCCCGTCGGCGAGCGAATACAAAGCCTGCTTGGCCTGATAGTTGTTGCCCTGCAGGTCGTCGCTCTTGTTGAAGAAGGCTTGAACTCGATCGGAACGATAACCGGCCGTCATCGCCAGCACGCCCGCCACGACGACGCCCGTCACCGCGATCGAGCCGAAGAGCTTCAGCGGCAGCCCACCGAACCACAGCAGGGCCCCGACGATGATTCCCAATGCGATGGTCGTACTGAGGTTCGGTTGCGCGACGACCAGCGCGAAGACCAGCATTGCTGCGGGCACGAGCGGAATCAGGATCGACTTCACGGATCGGTCGTCCGGCCGCCGCGAAGCCAACAGATGGGCGCCCCAGATCGCCAACGCGACCTTCATGATTTCCGAGGGCTGCACCGAGAACCCGCCGACGTTGAACCAGCGACGCGCGCCCTGCGCTTCTGTGCCGATTCCCGGAATCAGGACGAGTACCAGCATGATCAGCACGACGACGAACAGCGGAAACGAATACTGCCGGAGCACTCTCGCCGGGATCCGCAGCGCGACGTAGAAGAGCACAGCTCCGAGAATCGCGAAGATCAACTGCTGGGTGAACAACGAATACGCCGAGCCACCGGACACGTACTGCTCGACGCTCGACGCCGACAGAACCATCACGAGCCCCAAGACAGTCAACATCGTGGCAATCGTCACCACCAGGTGGAACGACGCCAACGGCCGCGCCAACCAGGCACCGATTCGGGTCTTGGGACCCTTGGTCATAGCAAGTTCCCGGCTTGGCCAGGCGAATCCGTGAACGGATCGGGTAATGCGGCGACGGCGGCGGCGAAGCTGTCACCACGATGTCCGTAGCTGGCGAACATGTCCAAGGACGCGGCGGCCGGGGCGAGTACAACTGCATCACCGGGGGACGCCAACTCGGCAGCTTCGACTACCACTGCGGCCATGACGGCATCCGCGTCGGCACCCGACGGCAGCCGGATGGTGAGAGTCGAGTTGCTGCTGTTTTCGCTCACCACTGCATCGTCCCCCGCCATCACGTGCACCACGGGAACATCGGGCGCGTGTCGCGCGAGCGCGTCCTCGATCACACCAGCGTCACGCCCGAGGAGGACAGCGCCGGAGAGTCGAGGGCCGACTTCGCTCACCAATTGGTCGACGCTGGCTCCCTTGAGCAGACCGCCTGCAACCCAGACGACGCGATCGTGCGCGAGTATCGACGGTCTGGCTGCGTGCGGATTGGTGGCCTTGGAGTCGTCGATGTACACAACGGACCCGACACGGCCGACCAGCGCCCCTCGGTGTGGGCCGACCTTGTGTGCGGCCAGACCGCGTTCGACGACGTCTGCCTCGAATCCGAGTGCCCGCGCCAAGGCGGCGGCGGCCAGCGCGTCCATGACGCCTGCCGGGCCGGCGGGATCTATCGACGCTGCTTCGGCCAAGCGGACGTGATCGCCGAATGCGTTGTCCACGAGGTGTCCCGCTTCGACACCCAGTTCCCCTTCGCCCGGTTCACCCAATCTGAACCCGGTGACAATGTCTGCAGTTGCGCGAGTTCCCAGTTCGGAAGCGATCGCGTCATCGAGGCCGACCACCGCGACCTTTCCGCTCAGCGCCCGCGACTTGGCCTCGGCGTACGCGCTCATTCCGCCGTGCCAGTCGAGGTGATCCTCGGCGACGTTGAGGACCACGCCGGCATCCGGACGCACCGAAGGCGCCCAGTGCAATTGGAAGGACGACAGTTCGACAGCGAGGTACTCCACGCGCGGCGACGTCTCGGCGAGTGCGTCGAGTATCGGCAGCCCGATGTTTCCGCAGGCTCGGCCGACAACTCCAGCGGCGTCGAGAATCGAGGCCAGCATCGACGTCGTCGTGGTCTTTCCGTTCGTCCCCGTCACGACGAGCCATTTACGGGGTGTGCCGAAGTGCCCGCTGTGGTCGACGCGCCAGGAGAACTCGACGTCTCCCCAGATGGGAATCCCGTGACCGGCGGCGGCTGCAAGGATCGGTGCATCCGGCCGAAAGCCCGGACTGGTGACGACGAGCCCGTACTCGGTGATCGAATCCGGAGCATCCTCGATCGAGGTGGTGGTCACCATGTCCGCGCCGAGCTCCGCGCAGCGCTCCGCGAAGTCCAAGGTCGAATCGGCGACCGTCACGACAGCACCGAGGGCGACGAGAGGCTCGATAGTCGCTTGACCGGACACCCTCCCTCCGGCGACCAGCACGCGCGTACCGCGAAGCCAGGACAGATCATTCTCGGAAGCCGCTGAGCTGGTCATGGTTTTCAGCCTCCGAGCGCTGCGAGGTATTCGCTGTAGAAGAGTGCCAATCCGATAGCCGACGCAATAGCTGCCAACAACCAGAATCTGATGATCACCGTGGTTTCAGCCCACCCGGCAAGTTCGAAGTGGTGATGGAACGGCGCCATTCGGAAGACCCGCCGTCGGCTGGACCGGAACACCGCTACCTGGATCACCACCGACGCGGCCTCCGCGACGAACAGTGCACCGATGACCACCATCAACAGTTCCGTGCTGGTGGTGATCGACAATCCGGCGAGCATGCCGCCGAGGGCAAGAGAACCGGTGTCGCCCATGAAGATCTTGGCGGGTGCGGCATTCCACCAGAGGAAACCGATGCACGCGCCGGCGCCGGCCGCGCAGAGCACCGCGAGATCGAGCGGGTCTCGGACGTCGTAGCAACCCTTACCGGGATTCGTCTCGCACGAGTAGCGGAACTGCCAGAACGTGATGATGACGTAGGCGCCGAGAACGAAACTCATCGCTCCGGCGGCCAATCCGTCGAGGCCGTCGGTCAGGTTGACGGCATTGGACCAGGCGCTGACCAGTAGGTAGCAGAAGGCGATGAAGACCACGGAACCGAGTGAGACGGTGGCGATGTCGCGGACGTACGACAGATGAACACTGCCCGGAGTCAGCCCGTCGTCACCGCGGAACTGAAGGGCCAGGATTCCGAAGGCAATGGCAGCGACGAACTGGCCGACCAGCTTCGCTGTCTTGTTCAGTCCCAGATTGCGCTGCTTGCGGATCTTGATGAAGTCGTCGAGGAAACCGACTCCACCGAGCGCGGTGGTCAGACCGAGAACGAGTAGGCCGGACGCCGACGGTCCCTCCGCGTTGTCCATGCCGAGACCGATGAGGTGTGAGCCGAGATAGCCGGCCCAGATTCCGGTCAGGATCGCGACGCCGCCCATCGTGGGAGTGCCGCGCTTGGCCTGGTGACTGGCTGGACCTTCGGTTCGGATCTCCTGCCCGAAACCTTGTTTCGAGAACGCCTTGATCAGGATCGGCGTGAGCATGATGGAGACCGCCAGCGCGATGCCTGCGGCGAGAAGAATCTGGATCACTGCGAATCCCCGCCGTTCTCGCCATCGGTGTTCTCGCTGTCGGTGTTCTCGCTGTCGGTGTTGGGCGTTGCAGCCAGTATCGCTTCGGCGACCGTCCACAGTTCCACCGACTTGGACGCCTTCACCAGGACGAGATCGCCCGGTTCGAGTTCCGCTTCAAGAATGGCGATTGCCGCAGCTGCGTCGGGCACGACGACGGACTCGTCACCCCACGACCCCTCCATCACCGCACCTTGATGCATCGCACGCGAGGTGCGGCCCGTTCCGACGACGATCAACTTGCTGACATCGAGTCTGACGGCCAGGCGACCGATCGCGTCATGCTCGACGACCGATTCCGGCCCGAGTTCACCCATCTCACCGAGCACAGCCCAGCTACGGCGCCCGAAGTGCCGATCCGATCGCGCCATGGACACCAACGCTTTGAGGGCGGCGCGCATGGAATCGGGATTGGCGTTGTAACTGTCGTTGACGACGGTGACGCCGTCGGCGCGCTCGGTGACTTCCATCCGCCTCGCGGACGCTGCCTTCGTGCCCTCGAGGACACGTGCGATGTCTGCAACCGCGAGGCCGTTCTCGAGTGCGACGGCCGCCGCGGCCAGGGCGTTGCTCACGTGGTGTTCGCCGTGAACGGCCAGGCGAATACGTGCAGAACCCTGTGAACAGTTCAGTGTGAAGGAAGCCCTGGCCTGGTCGTCGACAACCACGTCGGTCGCCCGAACGTCGCAGTCTTCCGACTGGCCGACGAATACGATCCGGGCCTTGGTTCGACTCGCCATTGCGGCGACCATGCGGTCGTCGGCGTTGAGGACCGCAACTCCACCGTCGGCTGCCGACGGGAGTGCTTCCACCAGTTCACCTTTGGCGACCGCGATCGCTTCACGCGAACCGAACTCACCGAGATGGGCAGTGCCCACATTGAGAACTACGCCGATCTTCGGCGGCGCGATCTTCGTCAGTTCGCCGACATGACCGACCCCACGGGCCGACATCTCGAGAACGAGGAAGCGGGTCCTCTCGTCGGCGCGGAGCACTGTCCACGGCAGACCCAATTCGTTGTTGAACGACCCGGGGGGCGCAACCACCTCGCCGCACTCGCGCAGCAGCGCTGCTATCAGATCCTTGGTCGAGGTCTTGCCGGCAGAACCGGTGACACCGACCAGCGTCAGTCCACCATCGGCCGGTGTGCCATCAGTTGCCAGTTCGTCGACGACTGCTCGGGCCAGAAGGCCGAGGGCATGCAGGACCGCGGCTCCGGACCCGTCGGTGTCGTGTTCGAGCAGCATCACTGCACTGGGACCGTCGTTCGGCACCGATGGAACGACGATTGCCGGAACTCCGACCGGCCGCGCCGCGAGCACCGCCACAGCGCCCGCTGCCACCGCCGCTTCCGCGTGATCATGACCGTCGACACGCGCTCCGGGTAGGGCGAGGAAGAGCCCACCTGGAGCTACTTTGCGCGAATCGAATTCGACGGTTCCAGTCACCTGCGTCGACGAATCGTCGACGTCGTGCAGGGTTCCTCCGACGATCTCGGCGATCCGAGAGAGCGTCATCGGGATCATTGCTTGCCTCCATGTGCTGTGTTGATCGCGAATCGGCCGATCATTTCGCCCAACACCTCGCGGTCGTCGAACGGGTGTTTGACCCCGTCGATTTCTTGACCTACTTCGTGGCCTTTGCCTGCCACCAGGACGACATCTCCTGGCTGTGCCCACCGGACTGCTTGCTCGATCGCGGCGGCCCGGTCCCCCACTTCGCGAACCTCGCCGCGTTCGGATTCGGGCACGTCCATGGCGCCTTGCATCACCGAAGCGCGAATCTTCGCCGGATCCTCGGTGCGTGGGTTGTCGTCGGTGACGATCAGCAGGTCTGCGCCTCGCGCACCCGCTTCACCCATGAGTGCCCGTTTGCCGGCGTCGCGGTCACCGCCCGCACCGACCACCACGGCCACTCGGCCGGGAACCTGGTTGCGCAGCGTGGCGATCACGGCTTCGAGCGCTGCCGGCTTGTGGGCGTAGTCGACCACGGCGAGAAAGCTCTGCCCCCGGTCGATCCGCTGAACTCGCCCCGGGACGTCCACGGTCCCGAGCGCTCGAACAGCCGCGTCCGGGTCGAGTCCCGCAGCAAAACTGACGGTCAACGCCAGCGCAGCGTTGGCCACGTTGTATCGCCCGGGGAGACGAAGTGAGACTGGCCACGACTGTCCGTCCGGCCCGACCAACTCGAAGGTCTGCGAGCCGTCCTCGGCAACCTCGACTGCGCCGACCGTCCACTCGGCCTCGGCCGTCGAGGTCGAGACCGTGGTCACCGCGTCGCTCTCGTCGGTCGCGGCCAACTCGGCCATCCGTCGACCCCACACGTCGTCGACGCAGACGACGGCATGCTCGGCTCGCACCGTCGACTCGGGATCGAACAACCGCGCCTTGGCCTGGAAGTACTCCTCGAAGTCGCGATGGAAATCCAGGTGGTCCTGCGAAAGATTGGTGAACGCGCCGATGTCGAAGCGGATGCCGTCGACGCGTCCGAGAGCAAGAGCGTGACTGGAGACCTCCATGACGACGGTATCGATCCCCTGCTCTGCCATCACGGCGAACAGAGCATGCAGTTGCGGAGCTTCCGGCGTGGTCAGAGCGCTGGGCACCCGGCGGCCGTCGATTCGAGTCTCGATGGTCCCGACCAGGCCGGGCTTGCGGCCGGCTCCGGCAATCGCAGCTTCGAGCAAGTACGACGTCGTGGTCTTGCCCGATGTACCGGTAATGCCGACGACCTGCATCTTCTCCGAGGGCCGGCCGTAGATTTCCGCTGAGATCTCACCGAGCACATCCCGCGGGTTCGGATGAACGAGAACTGGGACGGACCGGTCAGGCGCCTTGTCCGCGGCCTCGATCAGTTCGAGGCCGGCCTCGTCGGTCAAGATCGCGGTCGCACCACGCCCCAGAGCGTCGACGGCGAACTGAGCGCCATGGGTCCGTGCACCGGGCAGAGCGGCGAAGAGGTCATCGGTCACGATTCCCTGCGCACGCAGGTCGACGCCCTTGACGACGACCTCCGAGGACTGTGATCCCGGTTGCCCCACCCATTCGAGGCGAGCCCCGGACAGTTCGGAGAGCGCCGTGATCGCGGTAGCAACCGGTTGTGTCGGACGCGTCCCGGGAGCGCCGTCCGAGTTCGACGATTGCAAACGATTCGGCACTGTCACTCGACTCCTGGCAATTGTCGTTGTTCTATCGCGGTCGTTGTCTATGGCGGTCGTTGTCTATGGCGGTCGCAACGCAAGCAAAGTTCGGCGCACTGCGATGAATGAGGTTACTGCGACGTTTGAGATTACCGTGTCCGGGATTCACCCGAAGACCGTGTCGAAACCGACACACCGCAATCAGTCCGCCTGCAACACCAACTTGCGACCGGGGTCCGGCGACATCGGGACACTGTCACGCTGGAGCATCCACGACGCGATGTTGTGGAACAACGGTGCCGCCGACTGACCGCCGCCGCCGTCCACGCCGCGAACCGGTGCGTCGAGCATGATTCCGATCACGAATCGAGGATTGTCCGCAGGCGCGATTCCCGCGAAGGTGATCCAGTAGTTGGAGTTGGAGTAGCACTTGCACGCGGGATCCACCTGCTGCGCGGTCCCGGTCTTTCCACTGACCTGGTATCCCTCGACGCCCGCGGCAACACCGGTTCCTCGTTGGTTGCCGGTGTCTTCCTGAGTGACCGACCGGAACATGTCCCGAACAGTCGCCGCTGTCTGGGCGCTGACCACCTCGACGCCCTCGGGCTGCGGCGTCTCGGTCCGCGTGCCGGAAGAGTCGACAGTCGACTTCACGATCCGCGGAGGAATTCGCACGCCGTCGTTGGCAATGGCCTGGTACATCCCGGTCATCTGCAGGGTTGTCATCGAGAGACCCTGCCCGATCGGCAGGTTCGCGAAGGTTCCGCCGGACCACTGGTCGCGACTCGGAACGCTGCCCGCGCTCTCGCCGGGAAGTCCGACGTCGGTGCGTTGTCCGAGGCCGAACCTGTTCAGCATGTCTGCGTAGCGATCCTCGCCCACTCGCTGAGCGAGCATCAAGGTGCCGACGTTCGAGGACTTTCCGAATACACCGGTAGAGGTGTACGGGGCCACACCGTGATCCCACGCGTCCTTGACTGTGGCACCGGACATCGTGATGCTGCCCGGGACCTGCAGAACTTCGTCCGGAGTTGTCTTACCGTCCTCGATGGCCGCTGCTGCGGTGACGATCTTGTTCACCGATCCGGGCTCGAACGGCGTACTGACCGACGGATTGCCCATTTCGGCTGTCGGCGCGTTCTTGTCGATGCCGATTGCGGGGTTGAAGGTGCTGTCGTTGGACATGGCCAACACCTGTCCCGTCTTGGAGTCCATGACCACAACCGAAGCGTTCTTTGCGCCCGACTTGTCCTTGGCGATCTGGACCTGCTGCTGAACGTAGAACTGGAGGTCCGAATCGATGGTCAGCTCGACACCCGAACCGTTGACTGCCGGTTGCTTGTCACGCCAGCTGCCGGGGATCACAGCGCCGTCGGAACCGCGGTCGTACGTTTCGGATCCATCGGTTCCGGCGAGCGTGGAGTCCATCGAATCTTCGAGACCGAGCAAACCGTGCCCGTCCCAGCCGGTCGCGCCGACGAGATTCGCGGCCAGAGAGCCACCGGGGTACTCGCGGATGTCCTGACGCTCGAGGCCGACCTCCCGGAACTTGTCCGAGATCTCGGCAGCAACCGCCGGATCCACGCTGCGCGCGAGGTACGTGAAAGTCTCGTTGCTGTTCATCTTCTGAAGCAGATCTTTTTCCGGAACGGTATCGCCGAGCTTGGCGTGGATTCCTGCGGCGATCTCGGCGAGGCGATCGCTCACTTCCGGCGCCTGCTTGTCACCCTCGGCGCCCTGCTCGATGCTCTTGGCGCGCGCTTCCTCGAGTTCCTTGCGTACCCGCACCGGCTGGAAAGTCAGCGCCTTGGCTTCCATGGTGAAGGCGAGGGGGTTTCCGTTGCGATCGGTTATCGAGCCACGTACAGCCGGATCGACCTGCGTCGTGGTTCGTTGATTGGCAGATTCCGCAGCCAGACTCGGCGCGTCGATTCCCTGAATCCACAAGAGCTGCAATGCCGCAACGGCGAGCGCACCACACATGGTGATACGACCGACTCGCTGACGAAACGGAAATGAGGCGGTGGCCGAGCGGCGCGGACGCCGACCGGGGTTGTTACGGGAGTTCTGACTCACCGACGTTCCTCAGGCGGAGCAGGCACCGCCGTCGTGGTGGCGGGTGCTGTCGTCGTGGGGATCACAGGAACCAATTGTTCACTCTGCGCGAGGTTTCGCGTGTTATTCGGAACGCTCGGCGTGGCTCCGGGAGCAACCGCCGTTGTGGTGCGCGGGGGTGTCGCAGTCGGTGCGGGCACCGATGTGGGCGCATCGAGCGGCGGCATAGCTCCGGCAGTCGCGGGAGTCGGCGTTCCGACGACCTCGACCGAACCGTCCGGATGAACTACCAGTCGTGCAGGGTCCTTGGCGGGGACCATGCCGAGAGCGCTTGCCTGATTTGCCAACTCCGGAGCCGAGTTACGCGACTGGAAGTCACGTTCGAGCGCTGCTTTCTGCTCGACCAAAGACTGGTTGTATGCACGTGCATCACTGAGTTGGTACGAATCCTCGGCAGCGCGAGTGGTCAGCAGCAGAGTCACCGCGAGACCGATGGACAGAAGTCCGATGACGGAGGCCACGAACGGCACTCTCCCCTTGAGCATCGCCCGAGGAGAGATAGACGGGCCGGCAGCAGCGACAGTTCCGGTCCGGCCTGCCGCCCGTGCGGTGCGCTTGTCGTATGCACGTTGCGCTGCACCGGATTTGCCCTGACGACTCATGCCCGCCTCCTGGAAATGCGTTCTGCGGCACGCAAACGCACCGGAGCTGATCGTGGGTTCTCTTCGATTTCCTGCTCTGACGCACGTTCTGCGCCACGGGTGAGAATGCGGAACTCCGGTCCCATACCCGGCAACTCGACCGGTAGTCCTTCAGGACTGGTGGACTTCGAGCGGGGAACCAACTCCGCCTTCACAACTCGATCCTCGAGCGACTGGTAGGACATGAACACCACTCGCCCACCGACTGCCAGTGCGTCGAGCCCGGCAGGAACGGCTGCACGAAGCGAATCCAACTCGGCATTGACTTCGATCCGCAGCGCTTGGAAGGTGCGCTTGGCCGGGTGTCCCCCCGTACGCCGCGTGGCTGCCGGGATTGTTCGGTACAGCAATTCGACCAGAGCTGCACTGGTGGTGAAGGGTTCACGCTCACGCTGCCGAAGGATCTCGGACGCAATCTTTCCCGCGAACCGTTCTTCGCCGTACGTGCTCAGAATGCGAGCAAGGTCGCCGTGACTGTAGGTGTTCAGGACCTCTGCCGCGGTCAGCCCGACCGTCTGATCCATCCGCATGTCGAGAGGAGCGTCGATCGAGTACGCAAAACCTCGGTCGGCTTCGTCCAACTGCATCGACGACACACCCAGATCGAAAAGGATCGCGTGAACCGACTCCGTCGACGGTAGACCTGCCTGTTCGAGCGCGTCCTCGATCCCGTCATACGTGGTGTGCACGAACGTCGTTCGGTCCGCGAATGGCGCCAGACGCTCGGAAGCGATCCGGAGTGCGTTGGTGTCGCGATCGAGACCGATGAGGTGAAGGCCCGGGTACTTGCCCAGGAAGAATTCGGAGTGGCCACCGAGCCCCAACGTCGCATCGATCATGTATGCGCCCGCTCCACCGTCACCGACGGCGGTGATGGCAGGGCCGAGAAGATCGTCGGCGCGGTGCAGAAGTACAGGGACGTGCGCGAAGCCATCGGCATCCGAGGGTTCGTTCACCTCGTGATCCACCATGATTGCTCCGGCTCCTACTTTCATGATTTCCGATGACTTTTCGAAAAGGTGCTGACTTTCCGAGAAGGCGATGACTGTTCGAGAAGGCGAATGCTTCGAGGTCCCTGCCCGAAGGAGAACCTGGCGCTGGGGAAGTGCGTCAGGGTCTTTCCGGGCAGAGGCCTCGCGGCATTCGCCGGGGGCTCTTCGCCTAGACGATCTCGCTGAGAGATTCGCCTGTTGCCTGCGAATAGTCCTCTTCGTTGTCTCCGAGATACCTCTCCCAGGCTGCTAGATCCCAGATCTCGAGGTAATCGACGGAGCCGGTCACTACGCATTCCTTGGACAGGTTTGCGTAACGCCGATGATCAGCCGAGAGGGTGATTCGCCCCTGGGCATCGGCGTGCTGTTCATCTGTGCCGGCGGCCAGGGCACGGACATACGCCCGAGCTGCCGGATCATTGCGTGGAGCTGCCGCTGCCTTTCGAGCAAGCTTGACGAACTCGTCCCGGGGGTAGATGGCGAGGCTGTGATCCTGACTCTTGGTGATCATCAATCCTCCTGCCAGTTCGTCTCGGAACTTTGCCGGCAAAGTGAGCCGACCTTTGTCGTCGAGCTTCGGCGTGAAGGTACCGAGGAACACTCGACACCTCCTGCGAGCTTGCGCTGAAACCCTCCCTATCGAGCGGATCGTGCTTCAGCTCTCCGCCCGAACCCACAGTACCCCACTTTCCCCCACAAACAAGGAGCACATGGTCCCTATTCAGCATCATTTGCTGATAAATAGCAGGTCAGCGCAGGTGGGGAGACGTGGGGGAAATTTGTAACCGTGTCCCGGCCCACACCGCCGTCAGATCGACCCTTTACGCCACGATCTGTTGCTCCCCCACACAAAATCGCAGTACAAGCGCGGTTTTCGAATAGACGTGAGCGGGACGAGGTCTGGTCGTGCGCTGCAGTTCGACCAGGGTGGAGGAAAGTGGAGGGCCGAGTGGAGCGAAGTGGAGGAAGCCCGCGGGCATGCCCTGAGGCAGCAGGAGTGGCGAGTGATTCGCTCGCACGTCACTGATTCACTCGATGGATTGCCGGCGCACATGTACAACACCCACAGCAACGGCGTGTGGCGGTCGGCAACCTTGGTTGCCGACCGCCACACGTGTGGTCGTCCGTGCCCTGAAGAGGGCGTCACGTCCGAACTGCATCACTCTCGAAGTACGCCCGAAGAAGGGCGGGAGAGCTAGTCCTGCTCGAACCTGCGTTTGAATCGATCTTCCATCCGCGACGAGAATCCGCCGCCGGACTTCCGGCCGCGTCCCCGCCCGGATCCGCCGGCACTACCCCTACCCGGCGGACCGGAGGGATGATTGCCACCTTCGGAAGCGGAGTCGGCGGCCGGCGCAGACTTACGTCCACCACCCCAGAGGAACAACACCCCTGCGCCGAACATGAACAAGAAACCGAACAGGCTGATGATCGGAAAACCGCCCGGCTTGAGCGGGAGTGCAACCCCCGCGATCAGCAGGACCAGACCCAGCACGAATAGAGCCGCTGCTTGGAACCGCCGTCTACTCGACGGCGCCCGCATACGGCCGCCCCTCACATTGGAGGCGAACTTGGGGTCTTCGGCATAGAGAGCGCTCTCGATCTGATCGAGCATGCGCTGCTCGTGCTCGGAGAGTGGCACGGTACCTCCCCCGGCACTGGAAGTTTGGCAACCACCCCACGGTGTGAGGCGGCGGGTAATCAAGTTGGACGATTACCTGTTTTCATAATACGAGCAGTTTAGGTCTCGGACCACCAACTCCGGGTACGAGTTCCGCCACAAGCGTACGTATTCGTGCCGAAGGGCCCCGATTCGGCTCCATTTGCCTGTGCGGACCAGGAAATTCCCCGGAAACAACTGCCGACACGGACCATTTGTTCACGACGCTCGCAAATGCTCGGACGCGTCCTGACCGATGAAATCTTCGACCGCCGTGAGAAAACGGCCGACCTCGGCGAAGAATGCGTCGGAATCGGAGTCCGTGATCACGATCGACACGCCGGTTTCCACGGCCGCACGCGTAGAGGACCACCCTGCGAAGAACTTCGACCACGCTCCGAACGCGGGCGCTGCGGCGTCCATCAGAACCCACGCGTTTCCGCTTCGCTTGCGCTTCGAGCCGGCACCGGCAGGAGCTGCGGCCAACACTGCCCCGGCACCACGTAGGGCCGCCAGGTAGGCACACCGGAACCGGTCGGCAGGATCGCCCGCCCCAATCGATTCCTCTAAAAGCGCATCCGCCTTCCGGAGCAGCCCCCACGCCACACCGGACTTTCCCACTCGAGCAGTGCGGTCGCTGGCGTCCCTCGCGCCGAAGGACCGCCTCGCCGACATCGGCAATCGAGAAATTGCGGCATCCGACGGACTCGACAACTCGGCAGGAAGAGTTCGTTGGCACTTCACACGTTCAGGCTTCACACGCTCGGACATCGGGGCACCTCCTGCACCGTGAGGATCCAAGACCAGGTGGGCCGGAGATGCCCGCTTCCCTTCGGGCATCTCCGGATCACCCACATCGAACATCTGTTCGACCTATTCAATATAACTGCACCCACCGACACGCCGTCAAGAGAAGAGGTGAGACCGGTCGACCCGCAGATCGCCTGGACACCACATACGGTCGACCTCGATCGCGCAGAATTCGCGAGTCGACTCCACGAGGCACTGGCCGTGTACGTCACCGCGATGGACTATCCGCGAGGAACCGAGTTCCATCGCGCACCGATGTGGCAGGAGCACGCGAACCGGCCTGGCTGGAAGGCAGTCGGCGCATTGGCGGTTCCTCAGCAACCGTCACACGAAAATCTGCCGCTGGTGGGGATCGCTTACGGGTATCGCGGGAGCCCGGACCAGTGGTGGCATCAACAGGTACTGCACGGGCTTCGGCGCTCGGGTCGTCCCCAGAGCGAGATCGACGCGATTCTGAGCGACTACTTCGAACTCACCGAACTCCACGTGCATCCGAACGGACAAGGTCACCGGTTGGGCGAATCGCTCTTGCGTCACCTCCTCGTCGATCGACCCGAACGCAGTGTTCTGTTGTCGACACCCGAGGTGTACGACGAGGACAACCGAGCCTGGCGGCTGTACCGTCGCCTCGGCTTTCGTGACGTGCTCCGCAGATTTCGTTTTGCCGGCGACAACCGGCCGTTCGCAGTCCTCGGCCGTGGACTGCCGCTGTGAGCGCGCTTCTCGACGCCGTCGTCGTCGGCTCCGGACACAACGCGCTCGTATCGGCCGCATACCTCGCACGCGAGGGTTGGTCGGTCGAGGTTCTGGAGAAGGACACGGTTCTCGGCGGCGCCGTCTCGACCGTCGAGCGATTTCCCGGATACAAGGTGGACCGGGGGTCGTCGGCACACCTCATGATCCGACACAGCGGCATCATCGAGGAACTCGGACTCGGCGCGCACGGACTGCGCTACATCGACTGTGACCCGTGGGCGTTCGCGCCGCCCGCCCCGGGCACCGACGGGCCGGGCATCGTGTTTCACCGCGACCTCGACGCAACCTGCTGGTCCATCGAACGAGCATGCGGGACAAAGGACGCCGACTCCTACCGGCGATTCGTCGCGGTCTGGTCGGAGCGCAGTCGACATGTCATGACAGCGTTTTCCGCACCGCCCACCGGATCGAACCTGATCGGTGCGTTCGGAGGTCTCGCCACCGCACGCGGCAACAGCGAACTGTCTCGGCAGTTCCTCGCGCCTGGCGACGCACTGCTCGACGAGTATTTCGACAGTGAGGCACTCAAAGCAGCGCTTGCGTGGTTCGGCGCCCAGTCCGGGCCTGCGATGTCGGAACCGGGAACCGCTCCGATGGTCGGCTTCGCGGCCCTCATGCACGTCTTGCCGCCAGGGCGAGCAGTCGGTGGAAGCGGCGCACTGAGTGCTGCGTTGGCCTCCCGGATGGCTGTCGACGGCGCCACGGTCGCGCTCGGTGACGGCGTGACGTCGATCCGCCGAAACTCGAGTCACTGGACCGCCACAACCGAGAGCGGTCGAGAAGTTCACGCTCGCAAGGTAATCGCCGGGTGCCACATCCTGACCACGCTCGACCTCCTGGGCCGAGGGGGCTTCGACCGAACCACGCTCGATCACTGGCGGCGGAAAATCAGGGTCGGCCCCGGCATCGGCGCGGTACTTCGACTGGCGACATCCGCGCTTCCGTCGTACCGCGGCGACGCCACGACACGGGAAAGTACCTCGGGATTGCAATTACTCGTCTCCGATCGCGCACACTTGCGCACGGCACACGGCGCAGCACTGGCGGGGGAACTTCCTCCTCGCCCTGCGGTTCTCGGAATGAGTTTCAGCGGAATCGATCCCACGATCGCCCCGGCCGGTCGGCATCAGGTGACACTGTGGTCGCAGTGGCAACCGTATCGCCTCAGTGGACATCGCGATTGGGCATCGGTCGCCGAGGCGGAGGCCGACCGGATCGTCGGCGAGATGGAGGCTTTCGCACCCGGGTTCGCCGATTCCGTCCTCGACCGGTTCATTCAGACCCCCCGGGACATCGAGTCGGAATTGGGGATGATCGGCGGAAATGTCATGCACGTCGAGATGTCACTCGATCAGATGATGTTGTGGCGACCGCTTCCGGAACTGTCCGGCCATCGCGTTCCGGGAGCAGACGGGTTGTATCTGACCGGAGCATCGACTCATCCCGGTGGCGGTGTGTCCGGAGCCAGTGGTCGCAGTGCGGCTCGAATCGCACTGTCGGACAGCCGCCGGGGCGCGACTCGTCGTTGGATGCGTCGTTCGAGCAGGTCGTGAAGGTCACCCGCCGAACTTCACCCGCCGACACGCCCCCGCCTCGATGACTGGCTACGCCACGGCTGGCACGATGACCACTGTGCAACAGTCCACCGATCCCGCCGCCAAGCCGACCAGTCGGAAACGTTTCCTGACGGTTGCCGCGCTCGCCCTCATGATTGTTCCCCTGCTTGCCGGGTGCATCCGCGTGCAGGTGTCGATGGGAGTGTCCGCGAACGATCGTGTGACCGGACAGGTGGTAGCTGCCGCTATTCCGGCGAACGAGGCGGACAAGGGTCCGCAGCTGACCCCACCTTCGTCGCTGGAGGACAAGATACGGGTTCAGGAGTACAAGAAGGACGGGTACGTCGGCAGCCAGGCGTTCTTCAGCGACTTGTCCTTCGGTGACGTCGCCCAACTGGGCTCCATGTACGCCGAGGGGTCCGGGTCGTTCCAGATCACCCTCAAGCGATCCGGGGACACCGTCACGCTCGACGGCAAGGCAGACCTGAAGACGGTTCCAACTCAGGGCGCCGACGTCCAGGTCAGCATCGCCTTCCCGGCACGGGTCGGCACGACCAACGGAACACGAGACGGCGATTCCCGGGTGTCGTGGACCTTGCCCGCCGGCGAGGTGTCGACAATGCGCGCCGAGGTCAACTACGCGGACCCAAGCACCCGAAGCTTCGCCGGGTGGGCAGGAATCATGGCCGGGCTGGCGCTCGGTGTCGCGATTGTCGTCGGTGCGATGGCCTGGATGGCGCGCAATCGAGCACCGATCAAGCGCGCGCCCGCCGCGAAAGCACCGGTCATGAAGACGCCTGTCACGAAATCACCTGCCAGCAAGCAAGCTGACAACAGGAATCCGAAAAACACCACGAAGTAGCGCCTGGCGATTGCCCCCACTCGATTGGTGTCGAGCGGGGCAACCGGGATCAGACGGCTTGCGCTGTCCCGACAGAGGTGTCGGGGGTGAGACCGAGTCGCTCGAGGACCTCACTGGTGGCGCGCGCAAAGTTCAACGTGATGAAGTGCAGGCACGGAGCGCCTTCGGCGATCAACCGCTCACCCATCTCGGTGGCCAGATCGATGCCGAGTTCGCGGACCGCTGCACGGTTCTCGTCCGGACCGCTTCCGGCCGCGGCGTCGAATCGACGCTCGAGAGCGGGGGGCAACGACGAGCCCGAGAGCTCGAGCATGCGCCGCACCGAGCGCAGCGACGTCACCGGCATGATCTCCGGGATGATCGGCTTGGCGCCCTGTTCTGCGTCGTACGCACTCACCCGGTCACGAAGACGCAGGTAGTCCTCCACGTCGAAGAACATCTGCGTGATCGAGTACTCGGCGCCGGCACGCAACTTCGACACCAGGTACTTCGTGTCGTATGCCAAGTCCGGAGCGCGGTAGTGCCCCTCGGGGAACGACGCGACGCCGACGTGGAAGTCGCCCAGGTCACGGACCATCCGCACGAGTTCCTCGGCGTACTCGACGCCTTCGGGATGCTTCTTCCATTCGCCGAGCGGATCGCCGGGCGGATCGCCGCGCAATACGAGGATGTTGCTGATCCCACGATCGGCGTAGGCACCGACCATGGCGCGAAGCTCTTCGGTGCTGTGTGAGACAGCAGTCAGGTGAGCAACCGGCAGCAGGGTCGTCTCTTCGGCAAGTTCGCCGGTGACACGCACCGTACGATCGCGCGTCGAGCCACCTGCGCCGTAGGTCATCGAGACGAATGCCGGTCCGAGCCGCTCGAAGGTACGCACCGCACGCCACAGGCGCGCTTCGGCGTCCGCGTCACGCGGCGGCGAAAACTCGACCGAGAACGGAATACGGCTACCTGTCGAGGAAGCGATCCGATCGACGATCGACGGTGTTCGGGTGGCCCATCCCTCGCTGGAGCGGCCCCTGACTGGATCGAATGTCACCGGTCAAGCATATGTTTTCCAGCTGCAAACAAGCTCATCGCCCAGTACTGCGTATCCCGAATGTCAGGATCGCGCAGTTCACGGCCCGACCCGCCGTTGATTCCAACCCCCACTAAGCTGGGCTCCAAGCTCGCTTCCGTGTAACCCTCCGGCGCGAGAACATACCGATCTTGGAGGCCACCCTGTCCGCAGGAACCGCGCGCGTTGGACAGAGTTCGACCAACACCGCACCGCATCCGACCTCACTCGAACTGCCGGGTCTGTTCGAAGCAGCGCTCCGCGACTTCTTCGATTCACGCCGCGAACTCGTCTCGAACATCGGCGGTGGATACGAGGAGGCCGTCAGCACCCTCGAGGCCTTCGTCCTGCGCGGAGGAAAGCGCGTCCGACCGTCGTTCGCCTGGACGGGATGGCTCGGCGCCGGAGGCGACCCGAACGGTAAGAACGCAGACGCGGTGATTCGTGCGTGCGCCGCCCTCGAACTGGTGCAGGCCTGCGCGCTCGTCCACGACGACATCATCGACGCATCCACGACCAGGCGCGGCTTCCCGACCGTTCACGTCGAATTCGAGAACCAGCACCGAGACGAGGAGTGGAGCGGCGATTCCGCGCACTTCGGCGAGGCCGTCGCCATTCTTCTCGGCGACCTGGCCTTGGCCTGGGCGGACGACATGATCCGAGAATCCGGGATCAGCCCCGAGGCGGCCGCACGTGTCAGCCCGGTCTGGTCGGCAATGCGCACCGAGGTGCTCGGTGGCCAATTCCTCGACATCAGCAACGAAGCCCGAGGCGACGAGACCGTCGAGGCAGCCATGCGGGTCAACCGCTACAAGACCGCCGCGTACACGATCGAACGCCCACTGCACCTCGGCGCCGCGCTGTTCGGTGCGGACGCCGAGTTGGTCGATGCCTACCGGACCTTCGGCACGGACATCGGTATCGCCTTCCAACTTCGCGACGACCTGCTCGGTGTCTTCGGAGATCCGTCCGTCACGGGCAAACCGTCGGGCGACGATCTCATCGCCGGTAAGCGAACTGTCCTGTTCGCGATGGCGCTTGCCCGCGCCGACGCCGCAGATCCGGCGGCAGCAGAACTGCTCCGCAACGGAATCGGCACGCAGCTGACCGACACCGAGGTCGACACTCTGCGCCAGGTGATCACCGATCTGGGCGCCGTCACCGACGTCGAAACGCAGATCGACACCCTCGTCGAGGCAGCTGCGAACGCCCTCGACTCGAGCACGGCAACGGCAGAGTCCAAGGCTCGCCTGACCGACATGGCGATCGCGGCCACGAAGCGAAGCTACTGACCGTGGCACACGTGCACCGCACTCGAACCGTCAGCTCGCCGACCGATCGAGTCGTGATCGTCGGCGCGGGACTTGCCGGACTGTCTGCGGGGTTGTATCTGCGTGGCGCCGGCCGCGACGTTACGATTCTCGAGAGCAACAGCTCGGTCGGTGGGCGAGTCGGTGTCTACCAGGGCAATGACTACAGCATCGACAACGGCGCAACGGTGCTCACGATGCCCGAACTCGTCGAAGACGCCCTTGCGGCCGTCGGCGCCGACCCAGCCTCGACAAACCCCAAATTCGTTGTGCACAAGCTCGATCCGACGTACCACGCGCGATTCGCAGACGGCACCGCTCTCGATGTCCACGCCGACCCAGAAGACATGGCTGCCGAAGTCTCCCGTGTCTGCGGGCCGGAAGAAGCGCAGCGATACCGTGCGTTGCGGCAATGGCTGAACCGGATCTTCGACGCGGAATTCGACCGCTTCATGGACGCCGACTTCGATTCTCCCCTCGGACTGGTCAATTCGCGTGACGCAGTCAAAGATCTGAGCCGGCTCGTCGCACTGGGAGGATTCGGGAAACTGGGCGGGCAGGTGGATCGCAAGATCCGCGACCCTCGCCTCCGGCGGATCTTCACCTTCCAAGCGCTGTATGCGGGCGTTGCTCCGTCTCGGGCCCTCGCGGTGTACGGGGCGATCGCTCACATGGACACCTCACTCGGCGTCTACTTCCCCGAGGGCGGGATGCGCACGATCGCCGAGTCGATGGCCGACGCCTTCACCGAGGCCGGCGGAATTCTGCATCTCGGCCGCACTGTCGAACGCCTCGAGGTGAGCGATCGGCGCGTGCACACCGTTCACACACGCGACGGCGAGCGCTTCGACTGTGACGCCGCCGTCCTCACTCCCGACATGGCCGTCACGGACTCGCTGTTGCGCCCGCATACGCGATTGCGTCCGCGCCCGGTGCGTACATCGCCGTCCGCTGTCGTGATTCACGGCACTGTTTCCTCCGCGGTCGCCGACGAATGGCCCGCGCAGCGACACCACATGATCGACTTCGGCGAGGCGTGGAAGCGTACCTTCGCCGAGATCACGGCACGCCGCGGCCGCGGGCGACTGATGAGTGATCCGTCACTGCTCGTCACCCGACCGGCACAGACCGATCCGAGCCTGGCCTTCTCGCGAGACGGCCGAATCCGTGAACCGCTGTCAGTCCTCGCGCCGTGTCCGAATCTGGACAGTGCAAGTCTCGACTGGTCGACTCTCGGCCCGCCCTACGTGCGCGAAATCATCCTCACGCTGCAGGAACGTGGCTACACGGGACTGGTCGAAGGGTTCGAGATCGATCACGTCGACACCCCGCAGACCTGGCTCGAGAAGGGCATGGCCGCGGGTAGCCCGTTCGCAGCGGCACACACCTTCACCCAGACGGGGCCGTTCCGACGCAAGAACCTCGCCCGCGGCTTCGACAACGTCGTTCTCGCCGGATCGGGAACCGTTCCGGGGGTGGGAGTACCGACCGTTCTGCTGTCCGGACGGCTCGCCGCCGAACGGATTACCGGTACACGGGAGCGAGCCAGCGCGGTGGGCACTCGTGCAAGCAACTAAACTAGCCCCTCGTAACCGACCATTCATCCACGATTCACCGACTCGGGCGCTGCATGCGCCGATCGACACCGATCTCCTCGGGGGAGGAACCTGCACCGATGACGTCCTCTGCCGCAGCCACTGAAAGACCGTGGCACCTAAGGGCCGCCAATTTCCTTCGGACTCCCGAAGGTCACAGTGCACTGCTCGGTTTCTTCGGCGCAGTCATGATCACTTTCGGCGGATTCGGTGCCGGTAGCGTCCGGCGCCAAGATCCGCTGCTCGAGTCGATGCATCTGTCCTGGCTCCGTTTCGGACACGGATCGATTCTGTCGGCGGCCATCGTCTGGATCGGTGTCCTGTGCATGATCGCCGCCTGGGTTCGACTGGGCCGCTCGACTCTGCGCGGTGACGTCTCGTTGCGCGGCCTGCGCTACGTCGTCCCGGTCTGGACGTTTCCGCTGCTGTTCGCGGTGCCCATGTTCAGCCGTGACGCCTACTCCTACCTGGCGCAAGGCGCGTTGTTGCGCAACGGCTTCGACCCGTATGCCGTCGGCCCCGTCGTCAATCCGGGAATCCTGCTCGACAACGTCTCCAACGTGTGGACGACGACAACTACCCCGTACGGTCCGGTTCACCTTCTCCTTGCCGACGCCATCGTTCGGCTGACCGGTGAGAACGTCATCGCCGGTACGATGCTGTTGCGGATCACGATGCTCCCCGGACTCGCCCTGATGATGTGGGCCGTTCCCCATCTCGCGACGAAGCTCGGCGGAAACACCTCGATCGCCCTGTGGCTCGCAGTGCTCAATCCCCTCGTCCTGATCCACCTGATCGGCGGCGTTCACAACGAGATGCTCATGGTCGGCCTCATGGCCGCAGGCATTGCGCTCGCTCTCGAACGCAAGCACCTCTTCGGGATCGGGCTGATCGCGTTCGCCGTCGCGATCAAGGCAACCGCGGGCGTCGCACTTCCCTTCATAGTCTGGATCTGGATGATCCACGAGCGGGAGGACGCGGCGGCGGCCGGGCGAGAACCGGCGTCACCGATCCGATCGTTCGTCAAAACGGCCGGTGCGGGTTTCGCGGTGTTCGTGGCGGTACTCGGATCCACCTCACTGATCGCCGGAGTCGGCCTCGGCTGGACGACGGCACTCTCCGGTTCGGCAAAGATCATCAACTGGCTCTCGCTGCCCACGCTCGTAGCGGAAATCAGTACCTTGGCTACCTCGTGGTTCGCCGGTAACCATTTCAACGAAATCCTCGAAGTCTCCCGGACCATTTCGGCAGTTGTGTTGATCGCGATCATCGCCGTCGTGTGGTGGCGTTACCGCAAGACCGAGCGCGACGCCGTCATGGGCATCGTGATCGTGATGGTCGCCATCGTCGTTCTGTCCCCCGCAGCACTCCCCTGGTACTACTCCTGGCCGTTGGCAGTAGCGGCCGGTTTCGCAATTTCGCCGACGACTCTCGCCGTACTGACGGGGCTGTCCACCTGGCTGATGCTGGTGTTCCAGCCGGACGGATCGCTCGGCCTCTACACCTTCCCGCACGTGGCTCTGGCCGTCTTCGTCGCCGTCGTCGCGGCGATGTCCTTGCAGACGGAAGACCCACTGCGACTTCGTGGACGCAAACACGAAAAACCGATCGACATGACGTCAGCCGCCTCGGCGCCCTCGACGTCAGAATCTGCGTGATCCGCGTGTCATGAACGCATTGTCTGCGTCCTATGAATTCTGCGAGGACGTGACGAGGGAACACGGCCGAACGTACTTTCTGGCAACTCGGTTGCTGCCCGAGCCTCGACGCCGCGCAGTTCACGCTCTCTACGCATTTGCTCGCGTCGTCGACGACATCGTGGACGAACCCTCGGGTCCGCATGAACGAGGCACGGTGCTCGCCGACGTCGAACGTGCAGCCGTCAACGCACTCGACAACCCCACTGTGACAGGTGACGTTCCGTCGACGGTTCCCCTCGACCTGACACGCGTACTCCCTGCCTTCGCGGATGCTGTGAAGACGTTCGACATCCCGCGCGCATACTTCGACGCCTTCTTCGAGTCGATGCGGATGGACGCCCCCGACACGGCGAAGTTTCGACCCGTCTACGACACGATGGACGAACTCAGCGAGTACATGTACGGTTCCGCCGTCGTCATCGGTTTGCAGATGCTCCCGATTCTAGGAGTGAGCGTTCCGCAGCAGGAAGCGGTAGTGCCCGCGTCGAATCTCGGTGAGGCGTTTCAGCTGACCAACTTCATCCGCGACGTCGGTGAAGACCTCGACCGGGGACGTCTGTATCTACCGGCAGGCGAGTTCGCCGCATTCGGGGTCGACATCGAGATGCTCGAGCACGGGCGCAGAACCGGAACGGTGGACGTTCGGGTCAAGCGCGCGCTGGCACACTTCATTGCCGTGACGCGGGGGCGGTATCGGTCTGCCGAATCCGGCATCCCGATGCTCGATCGGCGGGTCCAGCCGTCGATCCGCACGGCTTTCGTGTTGTACGGAGCAATTCTCGACCAGGTCGAGCGCGCCGACTTCCGGATACTGCATCGACGTGTGTCCGTTCCCGGGCGCACGCGACTTCGAGTCGCTGCGCCGGGTCTGGTCCGGTCGGCAACCTACGCGGCGAAAAACCGCATGCGGTGAGTTGTCAGAAGGCCGGCAGCTCAGAAAGCCATGGCCTGTGCGCGGCGGATGACCTCACGCGCGAGATCACCATGCAGTGCGTCCACCGGGCGCCCCGGCAGGGAATCGTCGGCCAGGAACAACCAGCGGAGGATTTCGACATCGGTGTAGCCGCCGTCGTGCAGCACCGCCAGCAGACCGGGCAGCCACTTGACGATCTGGCCGTCCTCGCCGAAGAACACTTCGGGGACACCGAGAACGCCATGCCGCTTGACTGCGATGATCTTGTGATCGCGAAGCAACTGGTGAACCTTGCTCACCGGCAACCCGACGTTCTTCGCCACATCCACCAGCTGGAACAGGGAAACCGAAGAATCCAGGACATCATCACAATAAGGAATCGCGCTCACCGCGAGAAGTTTATCCGGTCCGGCGAGCCCGCTGTGTACCGCCCGGTGCAGTGCTCGAAACTGCCGCTCCGCTCAGGTCACAGCGCCCTGTGACGTTCTCGAGACTTCCGCGTCGGTATCGCTGGCTACGATGGACGGGATGCGGCGTATCAGTAACCGGGATTTCGCGGTGGATGTGAATCGGTGCTGCGGGAACCGGTACGCGGTATACAACCACCCACATGCTGACAGCTACCACCCAGACCGCAAGCAGACAGATCGCAAGCACGGAGGAACAGTCATTACGGAGGTCGAGGGTTGATCGGCGAAATGCTCGAGCGCCGCTATCGAGTGGACGCACCGATCGCGCGCGGCGGTATGTCGACCGTGTATCGAGGCCTCGATACACGGTTGGATCGACCTGTCGCGATCAAGGTGATGGATCCGCAATTCGCCGGCGATCCAGCGTTCCTGACTCGTTTCGAGTTCGAGGCCCGGGCCGTGGCCCGACTCAAGCATCCGGCCCTTGTGGCCGTCTACGACCAAGGCAGCGATCGCAATCACGTGTTCCTCGTGATGGAACTCGTCGACGGTGGAACCTTGCGTGAACTCCTTCGTGAGCGCGGACCGATGCCGCCACACGCAGTCGCTGCAGTCGTGGCACCTGTCCTGGACGCGTTGGCGGTGGCGCATCGAGCGGGACTGGTTCACCGTGACGTCAAACCCGAGAACATCTTGATCTCGGACACCGGCGAAGTGAAGATCGCCGACTTCGGATTGGTGCGTGCAGCTGCGGCAGCAACCACCACCTCCAACAGCGTGATCCTCGGCACCGCGGCCTATCTGTCGCCGGAACAGGTGACGTCAGGAATTGCCGACACTCGAAGCGACGTCTACTCCACCGGCGTGTTGATGTTCGAACTTCTCACCGGTACAACACCGTTCACCGGCGATACGTCACTCTCCATCGCCTACCAACGCATCCACGACGATGTCCCGCGCCCAGGTTCACGTATCCCCGGTGTACCGGCGCAGTTCGATCGTCTGGTTGCCGAAGCCACTCACCGCGAGCCCGCACATCGTTTCGCCGACGCCGGTGAGATGGCAGCTGCACTTCGCAGTGTGAGCGAGCAACTGGAACTTCCGTCATACCGCGTTCCCGCTCCGCGTCGAAGCGCCCAGCACCAGAGCGCGCAAGTTGCCCCGGCCCGGCCACAACCGGCGCCTGCGCCTCCCACGGAGGTACACCCGAACTCTGCTGCGCGCCCGAACCCTGCTGCCACGACGGTATTGGCGTCCGGCGTGGCCCCGGCTGTGGCAGCCACCACTGCGCTCGGCACGGGCTCTCCTCCCCCTGGCGGTATCCAGCACACTCGCGCGGTCACCGCACAAACTGCTCGTCCGGCGACGGTCGACGGCGACTCGGATTTCGACGACGGTTCCGATTTCGGCGACGACCACCCGGGGCACGACGATCCGCATGCTCATTTTGTCGAGGCACGTCGTAAATCGCGACGAGCCACCCTGATCTGGCTGCTCGTCATCGCGGTCCTCGCGCTCGCGTTGGGCTTCGGCGGATGGTGGATGGGCTCGGGCCGCTATACAGCTGTTCCCTCGATCGACGGGCTGACCAAGGACACTGCGGTCACCGCTCTGCAGGACGCCGGGCTCTCCCCCGACGTCCAGGGTCAGTACTCCGACGCCCAACCCATCGACACGGTGATCGGGACGGACCCGGCCTCCGGCTCGAGGGTTACCAAAGGCTCGACCGTCGCGCTGCTGACTTCGCTCGGGCGTCCGACTGTCCCGCCCATTCCGGCCGGCGGCGACGTCTCGGCCCTGGGCGCACAACTCGCCGACCGCACTCTCGTCGCGGTCGACGGCGGGGACACATTCAGCTCCAAGATCCCGATCGGCGGCGTGGCCGCGCTCGACCCGGCACCGGGAACCGAAGTTGCCGTGGGCTCCTCGGTCAAGGTCATCACATCCAAAGGGTCACCGCCCGTGGACATTCCCGATGTGAAGGGCATGTCCGAGAACGCTGCGCGCGCCGCCCTCGACAAGGTAGGCATCTCAGTCAGCACCACCAGAACAACGTTCGACGACGCCGTCGAGGGCGGTAGCGTAATCGGCACCGATCCCGCAGTCGGGTCCTCCGTCAACGCCGGCACCTCCGTGGTTCTGCTCATCTCCGACTCCGTCAAGGTTCCCTCGCTGATCGGCCGCTCCGTCTCCTCAGCACGCGAAGAACTCGGCCGCCTCGGCCTCGAGATCACCGTGCGTCAGCTCACCCAGAACGACAGCTCGGTAATCATCAGCCAGAGCGTCAAGAACGACCTCGTTGCCAAGGGCACCGACATCAGCGTCGTCGCAATTCCCTGACAGTCCGCTTCGGCCTAATCTGAATTCATGGCCACGTGGGAACCCGAGAGCATTGGGATACTCGACTTGCCGTCGGGGAGATCGATTCGGGGTCGAGGACTCCGCAATCCACTTCCTTCCGGACCTCTCCCCACCTTCGGCGTCTATCTGACCGGTAAAGAACCTCCCGACACCGAGTGGGAGTCGGAGTGGGTCCGCTGGCGAGATTTCTGGTTGCCGAGCGATCCCGATGCGCTGCGCAGGGCCTTGCACGAAGTGTGGGTGCGCTCGGAAACCGAAAGAGTCGAGATCGCGTGCGGTGGTGGATACGGCCGCACCGGAACAGCGTTGGCCGCTCTTGCCGTCATGGACGGAGTGCCCAGTAAGGACGCCACCGCGTACGTTCGCGCACGTTACTCACCTCGCGCCGTCGAAATGCCCTGGCAGCGCCGATTCGTCACACGATTCACGCAATAGCGAACGCCCCCACCTGCGCGAGCGGGTGAGGGCGTTTGCCGAAAATCTATGCCGGCGCGAATCAGCTTCGGCGAAGCAGGGTTTCAGCCTCGCAGCATCTCGGCCACGAGGAACGCGAGCTCCAACGACTGTTGGGTGTTCAATCGGGGGTCGCACGCCGTCTCGTAGCGACCGCCGAGATCGAGGTCGGAGATGTCCTGCGCGCCGCCGAGGCACTCGGTGACGTTCTCACCGGTCAGCTCGACGTGGATGCCACCCGGATGCGTGCCGAGACCGTTGTGGACCTCGAAGAATCCCTGGACCTCGTCGACGATGCGGTCGAAGTGGCGCGTCTTGTACCCGGTGGAGGCTTCGTGGGTGTTGCCGTGCATCGGATCGCACTGCCAGATGACCTGGTGACCGGTGGCTTGGACCTTCTCGATGATCGCCGGCAGCAGGTCGCGGACCTTGCCGTTGCCCATGCGCGAGATCAGAGTCAGACGACCTGGCTTGTTGGTGGGGTCGAGACGCTCGACGTATTCCACCGCCATTTCCGGCGTCGTGCTCGGGCCGATCTTGAGGCCGATCGGGTTGGACACCAACTCGGCGAAGGCGATGTGCGCGCCGTCGAGCTGACGAGTGCGGTCACCGATCCAGAGGAAGTGAGCCGACAGGTCGTAGAGCTTGGGGTGATCGCTGTCGTTGTCGAGACGCAGCATCGCGCGCTCGTAGTCGAGAACCAGGGCCTCGTGGCTGGCAAAGATCTGTGCCTGGTGCAGGCTCGGATCGGTGACGCCACACGCGTTCATGAACTGCAGGCCGCGGTCGATCTCGGCTGCCAGTTGCTCGTAGCGTGCGCCCGCGGGCGACGCTGCGACGAATTCGCGGTTCCAATCGTGCACCTTGTGCAGGTCGGCCATGCCGGCGCCGGTGAGTGCGCGAACCAGGTTCATCGCGGCGCTGGCGTTGGCGTATGCACGCACCAGTCGCGAAGGATCGTGGGCGCGGACTGCCTCGTCGGCGACGAGCGAGTTGATCATGTCGCCGCGGTAGGACTTCAGACCCAACGAGTCGATGTCGGCAGAGCGCGGTTTGGCGTACTGGCCGGCGATGCGAGCGACCTTGACGACCGGCATCGAGGAACCGTAGGTGAGCACGACGGCCATCTGCAGCAACGTGCGGATGTTTCCCTTGATGTGCGGCTCGGTGTTGTCCGCGAAGGTCTCGGCGCAGTCACCGCCCTGAAGCAGAAATGCCTCACCACGCGCGACCTGCGCGAGACGCTCTTGCAGCGCCTCGACTTCGCTGGCCACTGTGATGGGAGGCACGCTCTCGAGCACAGTCCGCATGGCGGCCGCCTGGTCAGCAGGCCACGAGGGCTGCTGAGCAGCGGGCTTCGCGAGCGCCTCGTCGAGCTGCTTACGCAGTCCGGCAGGCAGCGGCGGGAGTTCGGGCAAGCGGTCGATCGGCACGTCGACAGTCCAGTTCACCTCTACAGGATATTCGCTCGCTCGTCGGCGCGTCACACAGGCTCTCGATCGCAGCCCAATCGGAACACTTCCCGCGCACCGAAACCGGGGTCAGCGAAGTGACCGTGCAGCCGAAATGGCGTCGAACTTCACGAGGTTGTGCCTGGCGTCGGCAAGTGCGTCGTGTGCGTCGGCGGGCGCCGACGGGAGGGCAGGACTGCCGTTGTCTTCCCAGAACTGTCGGAGTTCGCGGGTGTACCGCGGCATCGACTGCGGTAGTTCGGTCATATCGCCCCACAACTGGCACAGCGCGACGTGGTCGTAGGCGGCGACCCACGCCCAGAGCTCCGGAACCACCATCGGCCGCGGAACGAAGAATTTCAGAAGATCGTCGCGGATCTTCTCGCGTGATTTCCACAGCGGCGACGAAGGCTGCGGCAACTTCGGCAGCACGTTCTTGCGCACCCAACTACCGGCACGGGCGGGATCGAACTCCGTCGAGACAGCGTAATACTCTCGGCCGTCCTCACAGACAACGCCGATGGACACGAGATCGATGGTTCGACCGTCTTCGATGAATTCACAGTCGTAGAAGTAGCGCACGTCCGAAAACTATGCCGCACGCGCAGGCTCTGGAGCCAATGCGCGTGCGGCCGGTGTGGGAAATCTCTAGCTGGCTTGTGCGTCCGGGAGCGAATCCTTGTCGGACTTCGCGGATTCCTTCGACTCGGCCGAGGCCACGAGATCGACAACCGACTCGCCGCCTTCCGCCGGAACGTCGACGGCAGCTTCGGGTTTCGTGGGCGCCTGGTTCTTGAGGCTCGCCGCGTAGATGTCCACGTACTCCTGGCCGGAGAGTTTCATCAGCTTGTACATCACCTCGTCGGTCACAGCGCGCTCGACGAAGCGGTTTCCGCCCATGCCTTCGAAGCGGGAGAAATCGATGGGTTCGCCGACGATCACGGTGACCTTGGCGGGACGCCACATCCGTGAGCCGATCGGATTCATCTTGTCGGTGCCGACCATCGCTACCGGGATCACCTTGACGCCCGATTCAAGTGCGAGGCGCGCCATTCCGGTCTTGCCCTTGTAGAGGCGACCGTCAGGCGAGCGCGTCCCCTCGGGGTAGATACCCAGCAGGCTGCCCGAACCGAGGACCTTGAGACCGGCGTTGAGTGCATCCTGCGCCGCGTCTGCACCGGTTCGGTCGATGGGGACCTGACCGACCGCGGTGAAGAACCACTTCTGGAAAGCGCCCTTCAGACCGGAACCGGTGAAGTACTCACTCTTGGCAAGGAACGTGATGCGGCGGTTGACGCGAAGCGGAAGGTAGAACGAGTCCAGAACCGCCTGGTGATTGCTGGCCAGAATGGCCGCCCCGTCAGTCGGAATGTTCTCGTGACCCTTGACCGTCGGACGCCCGAGCAGCCAGAGAATCGGCCCCAGCAACACATACTTGAAGAGCCAATACCACACGGCGTCCCTCCCATTCACAGCTGAATTTCGCTGAGTACGACCTTACTGCCGACCGGTAACCCCCGCTACACACGCCCCTGCAGGATCGACCCGATCACAGTCCGGCAGACGTGGTTCCAGCGCCGTCGACCCCACCGAGATCCTGAGGCACTACCGATCGGGCCAATGCGGCGGCGCCGACCATGCCCGCAGCTTCGCCCAGCTGAGCGGAACGGATGCGGGCCAGTGGGCGGTGCTTCGCCCCGGTCAACAATGTCGCGTACTGCTCGCGGGCGTCGTCGAGAAACAGTGGGGCAGAACTCGCGACGCCGCCGGCGATCACGACCAGATCGGGATCGTAGACGTCACCGACCATGGCCAGACCCACGGCCAGCCAACGGGTGAACTCGGCGATCGTTGCCAGCGCGAGTGGGTCACCGTCCTGCGCGGCGTTGGCGATCCGGCGACCGGTGAGCGAACCAGGATCCACCGCAACCTCACGCGCCAGGACCGTCGACGCGGCCGGGTCGGCGGCAAGCAGTTCGATTGCCGTGTCGACGAGCGCCGTTCCGCTGCAATAGCGCTCCCAACACCCACGTTTGCCACACGCGCACTGACGCCCGCCCGGAACGACCTGGATGTGGCCCAGTTCGGGGGCGACGCCGTGACTCCCCCGGTACAGCTCACCGTTGATCAGCAGCGCTCCACCGATTCCGGTCCCGATTGCCACCATCACGACATTGCGGCCACCTGCGGCCGCGCCGAATCGGTGCTCCGCGAACGCCGCTGCATTGGCGTCGTGTTCGAGAACGACCGGCAAGCCGAGCCGCTTGCTCAAGTCACTTCCGACCGGCGCGTCCACCCATGGCAAGTGCGGAGCGAACCGAACCGAGCTTCGATCGGAGGTGATGAAGCCGGCGACCGCCAACCCCACGGCCGATACCTCATGCCTGGTGACCAATTCGCGCACGACGCGATCGAGACCGTCTTCGAGTGCCCTGGCCGACTGCGGGGTCGGGGCTTGAATCATCTCGAGCACTTGTCCGTCGACGTCCACGACGGAGGCCCTGATACTCGTCCCGCCGACGTCGATGCCGACCGTCAAGATGTCGTCCATGGTGGAGTCGGAGACCGCTTTCAAGCGGCGCGCGCTCATCGCGACGATTCCCGCGCGAGCGGCGTCCGCTGGAGTGCGCACCCTGAATCGGTGCCTCGTGCGTCGGTGACCATTGTGTCGATTGTGCTCATCTCGGGCCGTTCGCTCTACCCGGGGTACTGAGTCAGTCCTTGACCGTCACGTTGATCGGGACAAATGCCGCCGTGCGAGTTCGCTCCGCACCTGGCGTCGTCGGACCGCCGTCCGGTCCACGATCGGGACCTGACGGCCCCCCGAGAAACTCGTCGAGAATCTCACGAAGCAACGCAAGGAATGCTGCTGCTTGACCCGCGAGGAATGCCAACAGTTCGTGGTGCTCACCGCGAACCAGTGCGGCGAGGGCGCACACCGGGCACCAGCTGCAGCCGGTGAACACCGGCTGCGTGTCCGTGGACGCCGAGTCACTCGCAACGTCTGCCGTCGCTGCTGCGGCCTTCTGCAGCACCGGTTCCAGGCGCGTCAGAACGGTTTCCGCCAGCGCGCGAAACTCCGCGACGAGGCGCTCGTGCTCTTCGCTCATACCGGCCACACCGCGGGATCCGGGCTGAACCGGATGATCAGGTAACTGCCGTCCAACTCCGCCCCGTTCACGACACAACGACGCAGCACCGACGCCAAACGAACTCTGCGTCGTACGCCGTCTGCTCCCACCAGCACATCGTCCTCCACCCGGCCCAACGACAACGACGACGGATCCACGAGCGGAAGGTACATCCGCATCACGTACACCGAATCGACTCCGGTCCCGGACTCCAACGACACCACGATGTTGTCCGCGGTACCGACGGTGCCCGAATCCGTGCCCGCTCCACCCTCGAACGTGGCCGCGATCTCGCCCAGAGCGGCCAACCCTACCGGTTCGGCGCAAGCGCGTTCGACCGTTGTGACGGACATTCCATCGGTTGATCCACGCAGTTCGTCCACGACGAGTGCCTGAGCCGCCCGGATCGACGCGAGCCACTGCGCCGCCGGTGAATCGTCGACACCCTTCCCGGCGGACGAGTTGAACTGCGGGACAAGGTTGTTGACCACAATCCCGTCAACTCGCAACCCGGCCAGAGCCAGCCCGGACAACGTCCGACGAGTCGCCGCGACCGACACGCCGTCGGCCGACGTCACCACACGCACGCCGGTGTTCTCCCGATCCGAGAGGTGAACCGCGATCCGATCCACCGACGCGAGCACGCGTTCGACGACGGACACGAGCAGGAGCAGCCGCATGTCCGTACCTGTCACAGCGACCATCCGCCTGTGCCGCGGCCACAATCGCTCGAGATACTCCGACACCATCGACGGCGAGCCGAGTATCCGCAGCGCTTCGGCGGCGGCCGGACAGTCCACGATCACGAGGTCGTAGTCGCCGCTGTCCGAGAGGTCGACGATCTCGGCGAGCCCGAGCATGTCTTGGATGCCCAGGGATCCCGTCAACTCTTCCGGTTCCAAGCCCTCGAACGACGAACCGTGTTCGTGATCTCCCGCTCCGAAAGTTCCTGCAGCGTCGATCAACCCCGACAATCCTCGGAACTTGTCCTCGAGGAGCGCTGACGTGTCGAGTTGCCGGACGTCGAGACGCTCGGTGAGAGATGTGGTCGTTCGCGGATTCGGCACGCCCAGGACGTCTGCAAGAGAACCTGCCTGATCGATCGACACGAGCAGCACTCTCGCCCCATCGGTCGCAGCCGACACAGCAGTCGCTGCGGCAAGCGTCGTCGTGCCTACTCCGCCTTTACCGACGAACAGTTGGACGCGCGATCGTTGCTCCGGCACTCAGCCCTCGACTCGCTTCTTCAGTTCCTTCAGAGCTGTGTCGGTGATGATCTTCTCGGCCTTGCGCTTGAACAGTCCGATCATCGGAATCGTCAGGTCGACCGTCAACTCGTAGGTGACCGACGTGGTGCCGTTCGGGCCGGGCTCGAGTGTGTACGAACCGAATTGGGACTTCTGAATCTCGCCCGAGATCAGCTCCCAACTCACCGCCATACCGTCCGGTGCCCACGAATACTGCAGTTCGTAGGTGTCCTTCACCATCCCCGCGTCGAGGACGAAACGTACTCGGTCCGCGCGGCCGCCCTGTCCCGGCGCCGTCACCTCGACGGACTTCGCCGCGGCCACCCACTCGGGGTACCGCTCGAAATCGGCGATGACGTCCATCACGGCGTCGGCAGGAGCGTCGATGCTGATCAACCCCTTGGTCTTCTCGGCCATACGACTGCGCTACCTTCCTTCGTCAAAAGTCCAGAACCTGCACAACGTGCAGTGCTTCGATTATCAGTCCGGTGCTACTCCGGCGGCACGTCCCGCTTCGAGTTCGCGCTTGAGCTGGAACGACATGACCTTGCCGTCGACCCGACGCTTGCGGTTCATCCCGGCGAGGTCGAGGGTCGCCAGATCGGACGGCGATACGCCGACCGGCTCACAGTGCAGGAAGTAGTGCGCGATCGTCCCGTCCATGACCGGTTCGAGCCACACCTCCATGGTGCCGACCAGCTGACCGGACACTCCCCAACGGAATCCTGCGGGACCGCGATCTTCCCGGACTTCGAGCTCGAGATCACTGAACCAGCGACGCCACTGCGCGCGCGAGGACAACAGTTCGGCGACCCGCTCGGGCGGGGCGGCGATGAAAGTCTGGTCTGCGACCTGAATGCTGCTCACCGAAGTAGCTTCACATATCGCGTCCGCGAAGCGTCGAGGGGTGTCGCAACACTACATACCGGACAGACTGTAAGCCTGGCCACAACTGCGTCGGACATGCGACTACAGTAGGAGACGAAAACCCTACTCGTCAGTATTTCGCAGTGTCGGAGGTATTTCGTGCCTGAGTTCAGCGCACCCCAGACGTTCACCATTCCCGAGGATGCCTCCGCGGTCGACTCGGTCTTCGCCTTCGCGAAGACGAAGCCGGCGGCGGTTGTCTACAAGCGCAAAGTCGGAAATGCATGGGTCGATGTCACTGCAGGCGATTTCGCTGCTCAGGTGACTGCCGTCGCCAAGGGCCTGATCGCGATCGGAGTCGAGCAGGGCGATCGCGTCGGCCTCATGTCGGCGACGCGTTTCGAATGGCCGCTCGTCGACTACGCCATCTGGGCGGCCGGCGGCGTGACGGTTCCGATCTACGAAACCTCCGCAGCCGAGCAGGTTCGCTGGATTCTCGAGGACTCCGAAGCAATCGACCTCATCGTCGAGAACGACGCACATGCCGCGACCGTGAAGGACGTCGCTGCAGCCGCCCCCGCGCTGCGCACGGTCTACCAGATCGATGCCGCGGCAGGCGCTAAAGGTGTTGTCGAGGAATTGACCGCATTGGGCGCCGACATCTCCGACGAGGACGTCCACGCCCGTGTCGCTGCACTGAAGGCATCCGATCCCGCGACCCTGATCTACACGTCGGGCACCACAGGCCGACCCAAGGGCTGCCAGCTGACGCACTCCAACCTGATTGCCGAGTCGAAGGGCATCCTCGACTCCAACCTCGGCACGCTGCTCAAGACTCCTGGCGTCCGCACGCTGATGTTCTTGCCGCTCGCGCACGTTCTCGCTCGCGCAGTCAGCATCGCGTCGTTCGACGCCGGTGCAGCGCTGGGGCACACGAGTGACATCCCGAACCTCGTTCCGACGTTCGGCGAGTTCAAGCCCGACTTCATCCTCTCGGTGCCGCGCGTGTTCGAGAAGGTCTACAACAGCGCACGCGCCAAGGCGCACGGCGACGGCAAGGGAAAGATCTTCGACGCGGCCGCAGACACCGCCGTCGCGTGGAGCGAGGCGCAGGACAAGGGCGGCGCCGGCATCGTTCTCAAGGCCAAGCACGCTCTCTTCGACAAGCTCGTGTACTCGAAGCTGCGCGCAGCGCTCGGCGGGCAGTGCCAGCTGGCCATTTCCGGTGGTGCACCTCTGGGCGCTCGACTCGGCCACTTCTTCCGCGGTATCGGTGTCACGATCTACGAGGGCTACGGACTGACCGAGACCACCGCAGCGTTCGCCGTCAACACCATCGGCGCACAGAAGGTCGGCTCTGTCGGAAAGCCGTTGGCCGGCAACTCCGTTCGTATCGCAGAAGACGGCGAAATCCTCCTCTCGGGACCGGTGGTCTTTACCGGCTACTGGCGCAACGAGAAGGCGACCGCCGAGTCGATCGAGAACGGCTGGTTCCACACCGGCGACCTCGGCACCGTCGACAAGGACGGCTACATCACCATCACCGGCCGCAAGAAGGAAATCATCGTCACGGCAGGCGGCAAGAACGTCTCCCCCGCTCAGCTCGAGGATTCCCTTCGCGCGCACCCGCTGATCAGCCAGGCCATCGTGGTCGGCGACCAGAAGCCTTTCATCGGCGCCCTCATCACCATCGACGCCGAAGCTCTTCCCGCCTGGAACGAGCGCAACAACAAGGCCGCAGGAACCACAGCGGCCGACCTGGTTTCGGACGGCGAACTGGTCGGCGAAATCCAGGACGCCATCGACGAGGCCAACAAGCTCGTCTCACACGCCGAGGCGATCAAGAAGTTCCGCATTCTTCCGGTCGACTTCTCCGAGGACACAGGCGAACTCACGCCCACGATGAAGCTCAAGCGCAACGTCGTGCACGAGAGCTTTGCCGCCGACATCGAAAAGATCTACGCCAAGTAGGTTTTCGGCAAGCAGCTTCTCGCAGCAACGAACGGCCCGCACCGAATTCGGTGCGGGCCGTTTGCGTTCGAGTCCCGGTAGCTCAGCCGAGGAGATTACGCAGCTTCGAAGCGAGCGTGTCCCACTTCCAGTCTTCGGCAACCCATGCCCGGCCGGCTGCTCCCATCGCGGCCGCGCGATCACGATCGGACAGCACCTCGATCACGGATTCGGCGACGTCGCGAACAGAGGTGCCGTCGACCACGAGCCCGGTCTTGTTCTGCTGCACCGTTTCCGGAGCGCCACCACTGCGCCCGGCGATGACCGGCACACCGGTAGCCGAGGCCTCGAGGTAGACGATTCCCAGTCCTTCGACGTCCAATCCGGCGCCTCGGGTACGGCACGGCATGGCGAACACGTCGGCGATCGTGTGGTGCGCCGCCAACTCTGCGGCGGGCACCGTGCCCGTGAAGACGACGTGATCGTCCATCCCGGTCTTACGCGCCAATTGGCGGAGATGGTCCTCGTACGGCCCACCTCCGACGATCACCAGTACCGCCCCGTCAATGCTCTTGCGTACGGTCGGCAGCGCCTTGATGAGCATGTCCTGCCCCTTGCGTGGCACGAGCCGCGACAGGCACAGGATCGTGGGCCGCTCGCCCAGCCCGTATCGCTTACGCAGTTCCGCGCGGGCGACCGAGTCCGGGTGGAACACTGACGTGTCCACTCCGGAAGGAAGGTGCTCGAGCGCCGCTTGCGGGCCGAAGGCCGCCGAGAACCGCCCACGGGTGTATTTGCTGACGAACGTCACCGCATCGGTGTGGTCACCGATCACACGCAACGACTGCCGCGCACCGGGAATCATCGACCATCCGACCTCGTGGCCGTGAGTACTCGCGATCACTCGGCTCGCTCCGGCGCGTCGAACAACCGGTGCCAACAACGCCAACGGTGCTGCCGCACCGAACCAGACCGACTCGCAGTCGTGCTTCTTGACCAACTTCGCGGCTCGACGAGCGACAAAAGGCGACGGCAGCATCAGCGTCGTCGGGTGCCGAACGACCTCGAAAGGCTGTGCCGCATCGAACTTCTTGTGCGAGTCGCCCCGCCACCGCGGTGCGTACACCACCAACTTGTCCGGCGGCAGATGCCCGGCGAACGTGTGGAGATAAGACTGGATACCTCCGGGGCGAGGAGGAAAATCGTTGGTCACCAAGAGGGTCCGGCGCATCCGTCCACCGTAGGGCACTCGGTGCTTCAAACGTGCGAAGGGCACCTCGCCGCTGCAATCGACCCAGCCGCGAACTACTCAGCCCAGATGGCTGTTGGTCCAGTCGACCCATCCGGTTCGCAATTCTTCGGTTCCGACGCCAACGACCGCTCGGATCCGCGAATCGAGGTCTTCGGCCGTCATCTTTCCGGAGGCGAGAGCGCGAAAGAGGTCGGTCAGCTTTGCTTCTCCGAATCGATCGGCGATATACGCGTTGATCGACCACGCCGATTCGTACGCCAGTGAACTCACGACCGGTACACCGCTGAACTGCGTGTCGTCCGGAAACTCGGTCGGAGTATCGCCGGAGCGTACCGCTGCCGCCAGAGTCGGCGCGATCTCACCCCAGGCCCGCGAGGATCCACGGTTTCCCGCGTATTCGGCAAACCCTTCCAATACCCACATCGGCGACCCGTCACGGGTTTTCGATCGGGCGGCTATGTGCATCAGTTCGTGGCGCAACACCGTTCGCCTGGTGATGTCGGTCAACCTCGAAGCCGCGGCAGGCGAGAAGACCACCCGCTGGCCGCTCACGTCGGAAGACCCGTCCGCCGTCGCATCCGCGACCGACACTGCGGCAATCGAAGCGCCGTCGTGATGGGAGCCGACCAGTGCGGTGAATTCCTCAGCGGACCCCGCCACCATGAGCACCGCGCGCTCGGACCACCACGGCCCCCACAACTGCGTCGTGTTCTCGATGGCTGAGTCCACATCGGCAGCCAAAGCGTCGACGAACGCCTGCTGACCCGGGTGGCCGATCACCAGCGCGTTACCCGCAGAATTCTCGGCGACGGCAAGCGGGCCGAAGTCCCAGGGGCCGTTCCAGGATTCGCCCGCCGTTCGGGCGCCGTCCAGTCCGACGATCGACCCGTCCGCAAGAACCGACCACTGATCGCCGCGTTTCGCGAGCGTCATGGACACTGCCTTGCGCGTGGGCAATGCGTCGACGCCGTCGAGGGCGTACCGCAACAGAACTTGCGCATTCCATACTTCGACGTCTCCGCCCGGCGCACCGGTTCGCGGCGCCGGAGTCAGGCCACCGCTGGGAATCTCGTATCCCCAATCGGAGAATTCGAGCGCTCCCGCTGCAGTGGCTCGTCGAACTTCCGCCTCGAGCACACCGGGTGCGGCAGAACTGTCGACGAACTTCGCCAGCCCCGACGGATCGTCGGACATCTGAGCCGCGGCCCATGCATCGAGAAAGCTCTGGACTTGAGCGCTGCGTTCCGCGTCCTGTTCGGCGGCGGCGTTTTCGTCGGAATCGGACCTGTTCGTCAGGAAGATCGTCAGGCCCAGAACGAGCACCACGGCTACACCGAGCGCCACGAGGGCCGGATACTCCCAACGGCGTGGTCGATCTGCGCCGACGTCGGGCGTCGTCATCGGTTCAGTCGGCACGGTGCCGAGTGTAGGAGAACTCGACTCGACGCTTCACGGCGGCTGGCCACACGCCGCTCGGGCGCAGCAAGCCGTCAGTAACGACGCGCAGTGGAGAACTCCATGCCTGCCATCGACTGGACCTTCACCGGTACGCCGAACGTCGACGCATGCAGAATGTTTCCGTCGCCGGCGTAGATGCCGACATGCGAGTTGTCGCTGTAGAACGTCACGACGTCGCCGGGCTGTAGTTGGTCCCTCGACACCGGTACACCACCCTGCGCCTGCGCTTGGCTCGATCGCGGCAGAGTCTTTCCGATCTGCTTGTAGGCCCACACCACCAGACCTGAGCAGTCGAACTCGTTCGGCCCGGTCGCGCCCCAGACGTACGGGTCACCGATCCGCGTGAGGCCTGCCTGCAGGGCAGCAGCACCCGAGCCAGGGGTCAAGTTAGCCAGAATTTTGCTGAGATCGACGTCCGGCGGGAAAGGCGTACCGCTCAGTTGGTTACGTTCGTCGTCGGTGAGATTCTGGAAGGCTTTGGTCACGTCGGCGATCTGCGTCTGCAGTTCACTCTGCTTACGCTGCAAATCGTCACTGAGTGCGCGGGCTTGATCGGCGGCGGTTCGCGCTTCTTCGGCCGATCGCTTCGATGCTTCCGAGGCGGCACGCGCATCGGCAGTGGCTTGGTTGAACTGAGAGACCTGTACTGCCGCGTCGTTGGAAATCACGTCGAGCGCAGACATCTGGTCGAGCAACTGCTGCGGCGAGTCACTCACCATCAACGCAAAGAGGCGATTGGTTCGCGCACCCTGGTAATTCGCTGTGGCAATACGGTTTACCGCCGGCGCGAACTCGGCGACGCGCGCCGAAGCCGCGTCGAGAAGACCCTGATCGGCTGCCGATCGCACGTCCGCATCATTCGCGACTGCCAGCTTCGCGTCGAGGTCGATCTGCGCGTTGTGCAGCGCTTCGTTGGTCTGCTCGGAAACCCGGGAGAGTTCACCGAGCTTGTCGAGCGCCTCGGTGGGGTTGGTGATGACGGGGTCGGCACCGGCCTGCATCGAAGGCCCTGCAACGAGTCCGAACGCCAGCACTCCCACTGTCAATGCGGCCCGTACTCGACTGTTGTTTTTCGATGAAACCACGGAATGCAACTCTCCGTCTCGGTGAAGCGACGCCGACCGGGACCGGTCGACGATCTGTTAGCTGGCTGTCAACTATCCACAGTACCTGTCTCGGCCGCGCAATGTCTCGATAAGGTTACGGAACGGCATACGTTTGTGTCTACTCGCCGGTAGGCGTGTCGGGGTGAAGTACCGGGCGAATTGTCGCGAAACGAAAATGTGGGCCCCGAATCGAAGATTCGAGGCCCACATTCGAAGATCCGGAGCTCCCCCGAGCTCCGCCGCATCACAGCGGCGGATCGTTCCGACTGCCTACCGGAGACAGCCGTCGAGCGTGTTCAGAAATCAGTAACGGCGAGCGCCGTCGTACGGCATCGAGGACACCGGAGCGAGCTTCACGGGCTGACCAGCGGTCGACGCGTGGATGACATTGCCGTTACCGGCGTAGATGCCCGAATGCGATCCGCCGTAGAAGGAGATCACATCGCCGACCTGAAGATCGGACTGTGCGACGGCAACGCCGGCTGCAGCCTGGTCGTAGCTCGTGCGAGGCAGGTTGAGACCGGCCTGCTTGTATGCCCACTGAACGAGACCGGAGCAGTCGAATGCGTCCGGGCCGGCTGCGCCGTACACGTACGGGGAGCCCAGCTTGCTCTCTGCGGCGCGAACTGCCTGCTCACCAACACTGGAGATGGGAGCGGCCGGTGCAGCCGGTGCGATGTCGGTGATGCCCGGAATGACCGGCAACTGAGGAATAGAAACGCCCGGAACCTCGAACGTGCCGACGCCGGGGATGGTGATGGGGTCTGCCGAGGCAGGTGCAGCGGTTGCAGCGAATGCTCCGACTGCGAGCGCGCCGGCTACTGCCAACTGCGCTGAACGCTTGAAACTCTGTGACGCCACTTAAGGGGTGCTCCATTTCTTCCATTCATCCGCCGACCGAGTTAGCTGACGGGTTCGGGCTGGGAAGATCAGCCCTACCCGCGTGGTCTGCAGCGATCCTGCGTGCTGCACCCCAGGCGGGATTCACCCCAGTGGAAACTTGGGTTCCCGGTTCGGGTTCCTCGCGGAGATCCCGATTAGGCGGTTCCTGACGATGCCGGTCCTGTTTGGTCCGGCAAGACTTCGTTAGGTCTCAGGAAGGTTACGAAATGATCGCGACGATGTCGACCGCTTCGTGACAATCGTGCCCGATTCGCCGGAAATCGTGGTGCCGCGCCCGCGATACGCCCGGCGGGTCACGGGGAGATAACAACAGGTCGGTTCGGCGACCCACTCCAGGCCGTCAAACCCGCGCCCGCTACCCACTGCCAAGGCTCACCAAACCCGACAATCCGATCTTCCATGCAGTTCAACGATGATTACTTGAAACTAGAACTTGTTCCGGTCACGGACGCGGTTTCAGCCGTCGACAGACGCACCGAAGACCCCCTCGACTCGCCCTACTCACAAGTAGGCGCGCGTCCACATTCGCGAGTTCCCACCGCAAGTGTGATCCTCGTCTCTCCTACTTTTGTCGGGCGTTCATCGACCGATTTCGCAACGGAAGTCCGTGCGGGTCGGATTCCGTGTCTGCACTCTCGAATTCGTGTCGGGGGGTACTTCTACTGTCTGCGGTGTGAGTCCCGCCTCGGCCCGAGAATTTCCGTCTCCGCCCCCGTTCTCCGACGGGGAGAAGTTCGACGTCGGGCGGCAACTGAGCTTCGACGAACTGGACACACCGCTGAGCGAGACAACATTTGTCGTCGTCGACCTCGAGACCACAGGGGGCAGCGCCGACCAGGACTCCATCACCGAGATCGGCGCCGTCAAGATCCGCGGCGGCGAGGTACTGGGCGAAATGGCAACACTCGTCGACCCCGGCCGGTCGATTCCGCCGTACATAGTCGAACTGACCGGAATCACCACAGCCATGCTGATCGGTGCACCTCCCATCGAACGTGTCCTGCCTGCTTTTCTCGAGTTCGCCGAGGGCGCGGTGCTGGTGGCACACAACGCGCCGTTCGACATCGGTTTCCTCAAAGCAGCGGCGTCACGCAGCGCGCGCCCGTGGCCTGCGTTCCGTGTCCTGTGCACCGTCAAACTCGCCCGGCGCGTACTCACACGCGACGAAGCACCTTCGGTGAAGCTCTCCGCACTCGCCCATCTCTTCCAAGTGACCACCCAGCCGACGCACCGGGCTCTCGACGACGCGCGTGCGACCGTCGACGTCCTCCACGGACTGATCGACAGGGTCGGAAACCAGGGTGTCCACAGTTACAGCGAACTAGTCGACTACCTGCCCAACATTTCCTCGCATCAACGGGCCAAACGGTCCTTCGCCGCAAACCTGCCGCGAAGCCCCGGTGTCTACCTTTTCCGCGGTCCTTCCGACGAAGCCCTCTACATAGGAACTGCTACCGACCTTCGACGCCGCGTCCGCAACTACTTCACCGGTTCGGAGACCCGCGGCCGGATGAAGGAAATGGTCGCGCTGGCCACCCGTGTGGACCATGTCGAGTGCGCGCACGCTCTCGAGGCCGGGGTGCGTGAACTACGACTGCTGAGCGCGCATGCGCCGCCGTACAACCGTCGCTCCAAGTTTCCCAAGCGAGGTTGGTGGATCACCCTCACCGACGAGGCGTTTCCGAGACTGTCCGTGGTTCGCACGCCCACGGCCGATTCGATCGGCCCGTTCACCTCTCGCGCCGACGCAGTCGACGTCGCCGACACCGTCGCAGAGTTCAGTCGTCTGCGCACGTGTACCAAGCGTCTCGGACGCGGCGCCGTTCACGGCCCTGACTGCCCCGCTCGCGAACTGGGGGCGTGTCCAGCCTCCCGGACCCCGGAAATCAACGCAGAGGACTACGCGGCCGCCCCTGAGGCCGTGCGTGGATTCTTCCGAGGAACCAACGACGCTCCCCTCCAACAGATGCAGGCCCGGATCGACGAGCTGTCCGCACACGCGTTGTTCGAGAATGCTGCTCGTCTGCGTGACCGAACGGTCGCAGTCGCCACCGCAGTGCGGCGCACTCAGCGACTCGCTGCAGTCGCGGCGATCGAACAACTCGTTCTCGCCCGCCCCACCGGAGACGGCGGCTGGGAGCTGTCGGTGATCCGGTCCGGGCGTCTCGCGTCCGCCGGGCTCGCCAGACGTGGGACTCACCCGATGCCCGTCGTCGACGCCATCACCGCGGCGGCCGAAACCGTCCTACCGGACGACGCCCCGTTCCGCGGCGCGTCACCCGAAGAACTGGGACTGATCGCAAGGTGGCTCTCGTCGGACGGTGTCCGAATCGTGTCGGCGACGTCCGGATACGTCGAACCTGTGAGCGGCGCCGGCAAGTGGGAAGCCTGGTGCCGACTCGCCCGAGCCGGAACCGAATCCGAACATCGATGACGTAACGGCGGGGCGGCACCCCTAAGCTCGATCGAAACCACCGGGTCATCACAACCCGCAGGGAAATCGAGGAGAAAAATGATCAACGCCATCGTCATGATTCACGCCGAGTCCGCTCGGATCCCGGAAACCGCGCAGGCCGTCGCCGACCTGTCCGGAGTGACCGAGGTCTACTCGTGCGCAGGTGACGTCGATTTGATCGCCATCGTGAAAGTGCGTGACCACGCCCAGATCGCCGACGTGGTCACCGGAGGAATCAACAAGGTGCCCGGCGTTCTCCGAACCGCCACACACATTGCGTTCCAGTCATTCTCCAGCGCAGACGTCGAGGCCGGTTTCTCGCTGGGTGAATAGCCCCTCGATCAGGCTTGGTCGGCCAGCTCGGCGGTGAGCGCCGCCCACTTGTGAAGCAGTTCAGCGCCCGCGCCGCTGTCGATCGCGGCAGCGGCTGCAGTCATCCCGGCAGAGATCGCACTCTCGAGATCGTCGCCGACACCGTTGAATGCCGCGATGGCTGCTCCCGCGTTCAGCAGGACCGCGTCCCGGACCGGCCCCTTCTGCCCGGAAAGCAGCGTTCTGGCGACGGTGGCGTTGATTTCGGCGTCGCCTCCACGCAACTCTTCGAGAGGAACGCGGTCGATTCCGAGGTCACGCGGATCCAGCGTGACAGTTCGCACACTTCCACCGCCGACGATGTGAACCGTCGACGTCGTCGATGTGGTCAGTTCGTCCAGTCCGTCGTCTCCCCGTACCACCAACGCCGAATTGCCGCGCTGCGCAAGGACTCCCGCGACGACCGAGATCAGTTTCGGAAATGCGCACCCGATCAGCCCGGCACGCGGACGAGCCGGATTGGTCAGTGGACCGAGCACGTTGAATGCCGTCGGAATGCCGATTTCCTTGCGAGGCACCGCCGCAAAGCGCAGTGCGGGATGGAAGACCGGCGCGAAACAAAAGCCGATGCCGACCTCTTCGACGCACCTCGCAACCTGCTCCGGCCCGAGGTTGATGCGAACGCCGAGCGCCTCGAGCACGTCGGCGCCACCGCTCTTGGACGAAGCAGCGCGGTTGCCGTGCTTGACAACTCGCACACCGGACGCGGCAACCACGATCGAGGCCATCGTCGAGATGTTCACCGTGTTGGAGCGGTCACCACCCGTGCCGACGATGTCGACGACGTCGGAATCGACCGGCACGCGCCTGGAGTGTTCGAGCATCGCGGCGGCGAGCCCTTCCAACTCCGCGGGGGTTTCTCCCTTCATCTTCAGACCGACCCCGAAAGCAGCGATCTGAGCGGAGGTGGCGTTGTCCGACATGATCTCGCCCATAGCCCAGCGACTGTCGGCTTCCGACAAGTCACTGCCGTCCGTGAGCAAACCGAGAATCATCGGCCAGGACCGCACCACTGCACTCGAATCGACGTTCACGGCGTTGGATGCGTCGGTGCCGGCCATAGTGCCTTGGTCCCCTGTCGTTCAAGTGGGCTGGATTTCGAGCTGTCGTTTCGAGCTGTCGTTTCGCGCTGCCATTTTGTGCTGCCGATGACCCTCGCAGCCTAGTCAGTGAGGTAACGAGGAAACCGAATAGGGCCGCTCAGGACTTTCTGCGACCGCGTTTGGGCGGCGCCTCCGCAAGTATCGGGGGCTGGAGCGCGTCCCACCCGGCGACCGAACCACCGAGTCGCTGCGCCAGACCAGCCATTCGTGACCGCTCCTGGGAGCAATGCAGGGCGTCAAGCACCTGGACACGCTCGAAGACGACGCGAACCGAATTCTCGACCACCGGAGTCACGTCCTCGGGCCGACCCACGCCTCGCACATATCCGTCCTGGGCGACGATGCTCTCGGCATCGGCTACCGAGCCCTCCGGGAGGTCGAGATGATGCCGCAGAACCACTTCGGACTCCGCCCTGAACTCCGGCTCGGTGGAGGCGGCACGTTCGAGAGCCGTCGAGCTCGCCTCGGCGTCGTCGAAGCCTTCGGCAACGACGACCAGATCCGACCGCCCTGCATCGAGCGGTGTCGGAATCTTCGTGCCGAAAATTCTCAGGAACCACGGTCTACTCTTGTGTGTAGCTGCCATCGCGCCAGCATATTCCGACCACGCCACCAGCGCGTTCGCCGCCCGATCCCGCGAACTCGAGCCGAGCGACGCGCCGATGGTGGACCCGAGTGGTCGTCTCTTACGACGAAGCGTCATACTTCTGTCTGTGACGAGCGCAGTAGGGACTTCAGGATCGGCAATCACCCAACGCGTGCACTCGCTGAACCGGCCGAATATGGTCAGCGTTGGCACCATCGTGTGGTTGTCAAGTGAGCTCATGTTCTTCGCAGGGCTCTTTGCCATGTACTTCGTGGCACGAGCTCAGGCGAACGGAAATTGGCCGCCGGAGCCAACCGAATTGAACCTTTATCTGGCCGTGCCGGTGACCTTGGTGCTTATCGCATCTTCGTTCACCTGCCAGATGGGTGTCTTCGCGGCTGAGCGTGGCGACGTCTTCGGACTTCGTCGCTGGTACACCATCACCTTGGTCATGGGGGCGTTCTTCGTCGCCGGCCAGGGTTACGAGTACTACCACCTCGTGCACGAGGGCACCACGATTTCGAGCAGCGTGTACGGCTCGGTGTTCTACATGACCACCGGCTTCCACGGTCTGCACGTCATCGGCGGTCTCATCGCCTTCGTCTTCTTGATCGCACGTACCCGGGTCAGCAAGTTCACGCCCGCCCAGGCCACCGCCGCGATCGTTGTTTCGTACTACTGGCACTTTGTCGACATCGTGTGGATCGCGCTGTTTGCCACGATTTATTTCATCCGTTAATCAGCTGTACGCCCCAGGCAGCCCCTGACGTCCAGTTCCGTCCCGACATACCAAAGGGATACAGATGAGTTCATCCCCCCCTCCCGCATCCGATAACTCAGCGAATGCCGCGAAGTCGCGTCGCCAGCGGAAAATCCGCCGGCGCGTCACTGGCGCGCTCGTATTGATGATGGGATTGATCAGCGCAGGTTTCCTCGCTTCGGCGTTGACACCAGCTCCGCAGGTTGCGACCGCCAGTGACGATTCAGCAGCCCTGATTCGTGAAGGCAAGCAGCTGTACGACACGTCATGCATCACGTGCCACGGCGCGAACTTGCAGGGCGTGCAGGACCGCGGTCCCAGCCTCATCGGCGTCGGCGAAGCAGCCGTGTACTTCCAGGTCTCCTCTGGTCGTATGCCGGCAGCTCGCAACGAGGCCCAGGCTGCACGCAAGGACCCCAAGTTCGATGCTGCGCAGACCGACGCCCTCGGCGCTTTCATCCAGGCCAACGGCGGCGGCCCGACGCTCATCCGCGACGAGAACGGCGAAATCGCCCAGTCCTCGCTGCGCGGTGGCGACGTCGGACGCGGCAGTGAGCTCTTCCGGCTCAACTGCGCGTCGTGCCACAACTTCACCGGCCGCGGTGGCGCACTGTCCTCGGGCAAGTACGCCCCGGTCCTGGATCCGGCCAGCGAGCAGCAGATCTACGCTGCCATGGTTACCGGTCCCCAGAACATGCCGAAGTTCTCGGATCGTCAGCTGACGATCGAGGAGAAGAAGGACATCATCGCCTACGTCAAGTCGTCGGGCGAGTCGAAGGACCCCGGTGGGTACGGGCTCGGTGGCCTCGGTCCGGCCTCTGAGGGTCTCGCCATGTGGGCCGTCGGAATCATCGCTGTCGTCGGTGCAGCATTGTGGATCGGAGCAAGGTCATGAGCGACGCTGGCCAGCATGGCGGCGATACGCCTAAGAAGTACACAGATGAAGAGCTCGACGCGATGTCACGCGACGACCTGGTCAAGCTGGGTACCAATCTCGATGGCGTCGATGTCGTCTACCGCCGTGATCGTTGGTCGGTAAAGGGCACCAGGGCGGAAAAGCGCGCCGAGCGCAACGTCGCCTTCTGGTTCGGCCTCGCCGGCGTTTCGGCGATCGCGTTCATCGCGATCTACCTGTTCTGGCCCTGGGAGTACGCAGGCGCCGGTGACGAGAACTACGGCAAGTACAGCCTGTACACCCCGCTGATCGGCTTGACCATGGGTCTGGCGATCCTCGGCGTCGGCATCGGTGCCGTTCAGTTCACGAAGAAGTTCATCCCCGAAGAGGTCTCGATCCAGGACCGCCACGACGGTGGTTCCACCGAGGTCGATCGTCGCACGATCGTCGCCGAGCTCGGCGACACCCTCGAGACGTCCACCCTCCCCCGCCGCAAGGCCATCAAGCGCAGCTTGATGTTCGGCGGCGGCGCACTCGGCGTCATGATGGTCATGCCCCTCGGCGGACTCATCAAGAACCCGTGGGCCAAGGGCGACGACTCACCTCTGTGGGTGTCCGGCTGGACCCCGAACTACCCGGGCGAGACCATCTACCTGCGTCGTGACACCGGCCGTCCCGAGGACATCGTCCTCGTTCGCCCGGAAGATCTCGATGCCGGTTCGATGGAAACGGTCTTCCCGTTCCGCGAGTCCGACCGTGGCGACGAGCACGCTCTGCTCGCAGCACTGCGCGGCATTCGTAACTCGGTGATGCTCATCCGCCTCCGCACGGAAGACACCGCGCGTGTCACCAAGCGTAAGGGCCAGGAAAGCTTCAACTACGGCGATTACTTCGCCTACTCGAAGATCTGCACCCACCTGGGTTGCCCCACCTCGCTCTACGAACAGCAGAGCAACCGTATTCTGTGCCCCTGCCACCAGTCGCAGTTCGACGCACTGACCTACGGCAAGCCGATCTTCGGTCCCGCTGCTCGCGCACTTCCGCAGTTGCCTATTACAGTGAACGAAGAGGGCTTCCTGGTCGCCGACGGTGACTTCATCGAAGCACTCGGCCCGGCATTTTGGGAGCGTCGACCGTGACCACAACAACAACCAAACCGTCCAAGATCAGCGCGGCAGCGGCTGGACAAGCGGAGGCTATGGACTCCCGCTACCACCTCGCCGCAGGCATGCGCCGGCAGATCAACAAGGTCTTCCCGACGCACTGGTCCTTCATGCTCGGCGAGATCGCGCTCTACAGCTTCGTGATCCTGCTGATCTCCGGTGTGTTCCTGACGCTGTTCTTCGATCCGTCGATGGCACACGTCGTCTACCAGGGCGCATACCAGCCGCTTCGCGGTGTCACGATGTCTCGCGCCTACGAGACGACCCTGAACATCTCCTTCGAGGTGCGCGGCGGTCTCTTCGTTCGCCAGATTCACCACTGGGCTGCACTGATGTTCGCGGCGTCGATCATCGTTCACCTCGCTCGCATCTTCTTCACCGGCGCCTTCCGTCGCCCACGTGAAGCGAACTGGGTCATCGGCTGCCTGCTGCTCATCCTGGCGATGTTCGAAGGCTTCTTCGGTTACACCATCCCCGACGACCTGCTCTCGGGCACCGGCCTCCGCGCCGCCTTCGGTGGTATCACGATGAGTATCCCGATCGTCGGTACCTGGATGCACTGGCTGATCTTCGACGGCGACTTCCCCGGCGACCTCATCATCCCGCGTCTCTACGTCGCTCACGTGCTGCTGTTCCCGGGCATCATCCTGGCTCTGATCGCCGGCCACCTCGCGTTGGTCTGGTACCAGAAGCACACGCAGTTCCCCGGCCCCGGCCGTACGGAACAGAACGTCGTCGGCGTCCGCATCCTCCCGGTCTTCGCGATGAAGGGTGGCGCGTTCTTCGCCATGACCTTCGGCGTGCTCGCACTGCTCGGTGGTCTGTTCCAGATCAACCCCGTGTGGAACATCGGTCCGTACAACCCGTCACAGGTCTCGGCAGGTTCCCAGCCCGATATCTACATGATGTGGACGGACGGCCTTGCTCGACTGTGGCCGGCGTGGGAGATCTACCTGTTCAACCGGTACACGATCCCTGCAGTGTTCGCCGTCGCCCTGATCATGGGCCTCGTCTTCGCACTGTTGATCGCGTACCCGTGGATCGAGAAGCGTCTCACCGGAGACGACGCTCACCACAACATCCTGCAGCGCCCGCGCGACGTGCCGGTCCGTACCGCTATCGGTGCGATGTCCATCGCGTTCTACCTGGTGCTCACGATCTCCTGCATCAACGACATCATCGCGTACCACCTGCACATCTCGCTGAACGCAATGACGTGGATCGGCCGTATCGGCATGGTCATCCTTCCGCCCATCGCGTACTTCGTGACGTACCGGTTCTGCATCGGCCTGCAGCGCAGTGACCGTGCAGTCCTCGAACACGGCATCGAGACCGGCATCATCAAGCGGATGCCGAACGGCCAGTACATCGAGATCCACCAGCCGCTCGGCCCCGTCGACGAGCACGGACACCCGATCCCGCTCGAGTACCAGGGTGCTGCTGTCCCGAAGAAGATGAACAAGCTCGGCCTCGCCGGCAAGCCCGGTAGCGGTAGCCTGATCACCGCTGACCCAGTCGAGGAGAGCGAGGCTCTCGAAGCCGCTCATCACGAAGCTGAGCACGAGCAGCTTCAGATCCTTCTGGACTACCAGAACCGAACCAACGGCAAGTCCGATGGTTCCAGTGGAGAACTCCACTAAGAACGTCAGCTGACCAGTGAGGCCCCGAACCGGATTCCGGTTCGGGGCCTCACTCGTTCTCTGAGCGATTCAGTATGGACAACCTCCAAGTGGGGCACCACTCCCCCGGTTCGTCGTCTGAGCGTCGACAACAGCAGGCACTACGCTTTGCTAGACCTCGAGCACAGTCGAATAGTGCTCCACCGTCGGGAACGGCTCGTAGAAGTGATGGAGAAGTTCTCGCCACTTCTCGTATCCTGGCGACTTACGGAACCCGATGGTGTGTGACTCCACGTCTTCCCACTCGACCAGCAGGAGATATCGCTCCGGTGATTCCAGGCAGTGCGAGAGCCGCAGCCTGATGAATCCGGGAACCTCGGAGATGATGGTTCGGGCCACGTCGAATGCGGCCGCGAAACGCGCTGACTGCGACGGATCGACCTGCAGGACGGCATGTTCGAGAATCATCTACGGAGTGTTGCACGTTCTCGGGAGTCCCCTCGAGGCGTTGTCGCCTGGTGAGATACTCGGACCATGACATCCCATGCACGCGGCACCTTCGAGATCGATCTTCGCCCCGCCGATCCTGAGCTCTCCGGACGCGTCGGACGCTTCGAGTTCGACAAGACGTTCATCGGCGGCGTCGAAGGCACGTCGTCCGGCCTGATGCTGTCCGCGGGCGATCCGACAGCCGGTGCAGCGGGCTATGTCGCTTTGGAGTTTGTCACGGGGCAGGTCGACGAAGCTGTGGGATCGTTCGCCCTGCAGCAGTTCGGTCAGATGATCGACGGAACGCAGAAGCTTCTGTACGAGATCGTGCCGGGGTCCGGAACCGGCGAGTTGAAGGGCATCGCAGGCACTCTCGAGCTCGAGGTCGTCGACGGTCTGCACCGCTACGACCTCGAATACTCGCTCCACGATTGACAGAGAGCGGTTGTTGACAGGGACCCTCCTACCACCGAAACGTACATAAACGACAACAGAGGCGCCGTACCCGGGTGGGTGCGGCGCCTCTGTTCGAGTGCGGGTGAAACTAGTGCTTCTCGGGTCCGGTGTAGTACTCGAACACCAGGCCTGCGGCTGCGGCGAGCACACAGACAACTGCGACTGCGATGAGCCACGGCTGGAAGTACGCCAGCGACACTGCCGCGAGTGCAGCAGCAGCGGCAAGCAGGATCGGCCAGAAGCTACCCGGGCTGAAGAAGCCCAGTTCTCCTGCACCGTCCGAGATTTCAGCGTCGTCGTAGTCCTCGGGACGGGTGTCCAGACGACGGGCGACGAAGCGGAAGTAGGTACCCACGATGAGCGTCAGACCTGCAGACAGGACGATGGCCGTCAGTCCGGCCCACTCGATACCTGTGCGTGACAGAGCGGTGAACACTCCGTAGATGATCGCGACGAGAATGAAGAACATCGTCAGGATCTCGAAGAGCTTGGCTTCGATCTTCATATCAGCACTTGTCCTTGTTCAGTGAAGAGGCTGGCCGGCTCAGTTGCCTGCAGTGGCGACGGTTGCCTGACGGTACTCGCGGTCGGTGTTGAACGGCGTGGTCGACGTAGCCACCGGCGACTGACCGATTGCCTGCAGAGCCTCAGCGGTCGTCAGACCACCCTTGCCCTCCGCGTCACCCTTGCGCAGTTCGATGTACTTGGCGAAGTCCTCCGGCGAAACCGCACGAACCTCGAAGTTCATCATCGCGTGGAACGTGCCACACATTTCTGCACAACGCCCGACGAACGCGCCTTCCTTCTCGATCTCACTGATCTGGAAGATGTTGTCCGAGTGGTTCTCCTTGGGGTTCGGGAGAACGTCACGCTTGAACAGGAACTCAGGCACCCAGAAAGCGTGGATGACGTCCGAGGAAGCAAGTTCGAACTGGATCCGCTTGCCGGTGGGCAGAACGAGGATCGGGATCTCCTGGCTGGAACCGACGGTCTCGATCTTGTCGTAGTGCAGGTAGCTCAGGTCCTCGGTGCTGTTGCCGTGGATCGGGCCGGGGACTTCTTCCCCGTGTTCGTTCACGGTGGAACCCTCGGTCTTTGCAGCCTCTTCGGCCTCGACGTCGATTCCGTTGTACTTGGCGGAGCCGTCACCGAACTCGATGGAGCGGTAGCCGAACTTCCAGTTCCACTGGAAGGCCGTGACGTCTACGACGACGTCAGGATTGTCCGTCTTGTCCAGAACGTGGTTCTGAACGATGACGGTGAAGTAGAAGAGAACCGCGATGATGACGAAGGGAACTGCCGTGTAACCGAGTTCGAGCGGCACGTTGTATGCCGTCTGACGCGGGAATTCCGGCGAGTCCTTCTTCTTACGGTGGAAGATGACGGCCCAGAAGACCAACCCCCACACCAGCACACCCATGACGAGGGCGGCTACAACCGACCACGTCCACAGCTCACGCATGCGCGTCGCCTCCGGGGTGATGCCCGAAGGCCACCCGAAACGAAGCACTTCGTTGTCGATGGAGCAACCCGACAGCAGCAAGGCAGCAATGCCCAGAGATACTGCCAGCCCCGCTCGCCGAAGGATCCGACCTTGCGCCACGTTCACGCCTTCCTGATCGCCACAAAATTCAACTAGGGCATGCCCGGAGGGAAGGCCCAATTACTACGCAGCGTAGACCAAAGCCGGGCGCTATCCATCCTCGGGTCCTCGCCCGTGTCGCGGCGGACGTCACACAGCTCTCTCAGGTGCTGCTCAGGAACGGCTCAGGTCGTTTCGGCGACGCACATCACGTCGATTCGTTCCGCCGCGATCGGCAGGGACGTCGATCTGCGGCATACTTTCGTCAAGAGTTCGTTGACCTCTCCCCGACACTCGTGTCCGGGAGCCTTCTGTACAAAAATTCTGAATCGAGGAACCGGACGCTGTGTGTGGACTGCTCGGGCTACTGACATCTGGCGGAACCAGCGAGGACGCCGTCTCGCGGGTCGACCAGGCGATGCATTGCCTTCGTCACCGCGGGCCGGACGAACACGGGACGTGGAACGACGATCACCTCGTCTTCGGGTTCAACCGCCTGGCGATCATCGACATCGCTCATTCCCACCAGCCGCTGCGTTGGGGCCCACCGGAGAACCCGGAGCGTTATGCGCTCACGTTCAACGGCGAGATCTACAACTACTTGGAGATCCGCGCCGAACTGGTCAAGGACCACGACGCCGAGTTCTTCACCGAGGGCGACTCCGAGGCCATCGTCGCTGCATTCCACTACTGGGGTGAGGACGCGGTCCGGCGCCTGCGCGGAATGTTCGCGTTCGCGATCTGGGACACCGACACACGCGAGCTGTTCATCGCGCGCGATCCGTTCGGGATCAAGCCGCTGTTCATCGCGACCGGCGCCGGCGGCACCGCGTTCGGCAGCGAGAAGAAGAGCCTGCTCGAACTCACCGATCTGATCGGCATCGGTACCGAGCTGGATCCGCGTGCCATCGAGCACTACACCGTTCTGCAGTACGTACCGGAGCCGGAAACACTGCACAAGCAGATCCGCCGCCTGGAGTCGGGCAGCTTCGCCCGGGTGCGTCCGGGCGAGGAGCCCACGTTCACGCGGTATTTCACGCCGAAGTTCCCGGCCAAGCCTTTTGCACCTGGCACCGAGAAGGCGCGCTACCAGGAAATCGCCGAGGCACTCGAGGATTCGGTCGCCAAGCACATGCGTGCCGACGTCACCGTCGGTTCGTTCCTGTCCGGCGGTATCGACTCCACGGCGATCGCGGCGCTGGCGATGCGCCACAACCCCAACCTGATCACCTTCACGACCGGTTTCGAACGTGAGGGCTATTCCGAGGTCGACGTCGCTGCAGAATCTGCCGCAGCGATCGGCGCGAAGCACGTCGTCAAGGTGGTCTCCCCCGCCGAGTTCGCCGCTGCCATTCCCGAGATCGTCTGGTACCTCGACGACCCGGTAGCCGATCCGGCATTGATTCCGCTGTGGTTCATCGCGAAGGAAGCGCGCAAGCACGTCAAGGTCGTGCTGTCCGGCGAGGGTGCCGACGAGTTGTTCGGCGGCTACACGATCTACCGTGAGCCGTTGTCGCTCAAGCCTTTCGAGTACCTCCCCAAGGGGCTGCGTCGGGCCGCGGGCAAGTTGTCCGAACGCATCCCGGACGGCACTCGCGGCAAGAGCCTGCTCAATCGCGGTTCGTTGACCCTCGAGGAGCGCTACTACGGAAATGCTCGTAGCTTCAACGACGCTCAGCTCCGCGCCGTCCTGCGCGATTTCCGTCCGGAGTGGACGCACCAGGACGTCACTGCGCCGATCTACGCGCAGTCACGGGACTGGGATCCGGTTGCGCGGATGCAGCATCTCGACCTGTTCACCTGGCTGCGCGGCGACATCCTCGTCAAGGCAGACAAGATGACGATGGCCAACTCGCTGGAACTGCGTGTGCCGTTCCTCGATCCCGAGGTCTTCGACGTCGCGTCACGCGTACCGCTCGATCAGAAGATCACGAAGGACACGACCAAGTACGCACTGCGCCAGGCCCTGGAAGGCATTGTGCCGCACCATGTTCTGCACCGTGCGAAGCTCGGATTCCCGGTTCCCCTGCGCCATTGGCTGCGCGGCACCGAACTCTTCGACTGGGCACATCTGCAGATCGAGGAGTCGGGTACCGACCACATCTTCGACAAGCAGGCCGTCGTGAAGATGCTCAACGATCACCGCGAGGGCGTGTCCGACCACAGCCGACGCCTGTGGACCGTCCTGACCTTCATGGTCTGGCACGGAATCTTCGTGGAGAAGCGCATCGTGCCGCAGATCCAGGAGCCGGTGTACCCGGTCAATATCTAGGCCTTCGGCCCCGTGAGCGGTTAGGGAGTCTCCGAACTCCTCAACCACTCACGGGGCGGAGCCCTACTTCGGCAGGATCGTCGCGATCTCGTCCGCTGCCGCGCTGCCGTATGCGTCGGTAAGGCGCTTGAGTGCCTCGTCGCGATTGAACACCCACTCCTGCGTTCCCACGGTCTCGAGAATCAACACAGCGACCAAAGATCCCAACTGTGCAGCACGCTCGAAGCTCAGACCGGCGCCGTGTGCGAGCAGGAACCCGGCGCGGAAGCCGTCACCAACGCCCGTCGGATCCACCTTGCCGGTCTCGGGCACTACATCGACGCGCACCCAATTGCCTTCGGCGTCAACAATTTCCACACCCTTGGAGCCGAGGGTGGTGACACGGATGCCGACCTGCGCGCGGATCTCTTCCTCGCTCAGACCAGTCTTCTGCTGAAGCAGACCCCACTCGTACTCGTTGGTGAACAAGTACTTCGCGCCGTGAATGAGCGCCTTGGCCTCGTCACCGGACAGGCGGGCAAGCTGCTGCGACGGATCCGCTGCGAACGGAATCCCGAGCAGACGGCATTCGTCGGTATGGCGAACCATGGCCTCGGGGTCGTTGGCGCCGATCAGCACCAACTCGACTGCGCCTGCAGTCTTGGCCACTGCCGCGAGTTCGATCTCGCGAGCCTCGCTCATCGCACCGGGGTAGAACGACGCGATCTGCGCCATGTCCTCGTCGGTGGTGCACACGAAACGCGCCGTATGTGCCTTGTCCGAGATACGGACCGCGCTGCAGTCGACGCCGTTGTCCTCGAGCCACGTGCGGTACTCGGCGAAGTCGGCACCGACTGCGCCGACGAGTAGCGGGGACCCACCGAGCACGCCCATGGCGTAAGCGATGTTGCCGCCGACACCACCGCGGCGAATCACGAGATCGTCGACCAGGAAACTCAGCGAAACGTGGGCGAGCTGATCGGCGAGGAGCTGATCGGCGAAGCGGCCGGGGAAGCGCATCAAGTGGTCGGTGGCGATGGAACCGGTTACCGCAATAGTCACGGATCGTGGCCTTTCAGCGAAGTGAGTACAAGAATGAAAGAGGAGCAAAAGTTCACGTTACCGCCCGTAGCGCCGTCATCGGCGTCCGAGCTGTCGGATCGGAACGGTCTACGTACGAGTCACCACAAACAACTGACGCGAAACCGAATGTCGGTTCCGCGTCAGTTGTTCGTGAATTGAGTTGTGATCGACAGACTCAGTTGAACGAGTCACCGCAGGCGCAGGAGCCTGTTGCATTGGGGTTGTCGATCGAGAAGCCCTGCTGCTCGATGGTGTCGAGGAAGTCGATGGACGCACCTTCGACGTACGGCGCGCTCATCCGGTCGACAACCAGATTGACGCCGTTGAAGTCGACAGTGAGGTCACCGTCGAGCGTGCGGTCGTCGAAGAACAGCTGGTACTTCAGTCCGGCACAGCCGCCGGGCTGCACTGCAATACGCAGCGCGAGGTCGTCGCGACCCTCCTGATCGAAGAGTGCCTTCGCCTTGGCGGACGCGGCCTCGGTCATCTTGACGCCGTGGGTGGCGGTCTCGTTCTGCACAGTCATGGGCTCTCCCTAATGTTCGTACCAACCCGTGAACGCTTCAACGGTACGCCGCTGCCGACTTATTCCCGCCAGTCCTTTACCGGGTGCGATTCGTCTTCATCCTATCCGGTCTTCCCGACACGGCAACGGCGCGTCGACGCTTGTGGATCCTCAGCTCCGGACGCCGCGCCAGATGTTCCACTCGCGTGCCGTGTGTTCGGCGAGTCCCTCGAGACACGCCGACGCTTCCTCCATCGCACGTTCCACCGACCCGGCGAAATCCGTCACCGACTTCGCCGCGACTATCGAGGTCGACGCATAGTCCGCCTCGTCGAGCGTCACCTGGCCGGCAAAGACGAGCGTCGGAACGCCGTGTGCTGCCCCCGCCGAAGCGAGGGTTGTGACGAGTTTGCCGCGCAGAGATTGGTGGTCGAACTTGCCTTCGCCCGTGATCACCAGGTCAGCGGAAGCCAGTAGCGCGGCTTGTCCGGTGCGATCCGCGACGACGTCGGCCCCGGATCGCCGCTGTGCACCGAGCGCAAAGAGCGCGGCACCGATACCACCCGCGGCGCCGGCACCCGGAAAATTCGACACTCGTTTTCCGGTGACGGACTCCAACTGTTCGGCCCATCTCGCGTTCCGCGCTTCGAGGACAGCGACGGCTTCGGCGTCGGCACCCTTTTGCGGGCCGAACACCGCTGCCGCACCGTGCTCGCCGAGAAGTACGTGTTCGACGTCGGTGGCGGCGAACAACTGAGTGCCTGCCGTAGCCGCCGCTGCAACCTCCAGGCCGCCCAGCGCCTCCACCAGTCCACGTCCCCCGTCGGTGCAGCAACTCCCACCGAGTCCGACGACAACCGTCTTCACGCCTGCCTCGAGCGCGACAGCGATCAGCTCTCCCACACCGAGACTGTGCGCGGCGAGTGCAGTGTCCCGCGTCGGCGGACCTCCGAGCAGGCCGAGCCCGACGGCCTCGGCGGACTCGATGTACGCCGTGTCCGAATCGAACAGCCACGTGGCGTCGACGGCGGCGGTCAAAGGCCCGGACACCCGTGCAGTCCGGATGTCGCCCCCAGCCGTGGCCAAGACGTCGACGAAACCCGGCCCACCGTCGGATTGTGGCGCGGTGACAACGTCGTCTTCGGGTCGGCCACGTCGCCAACCGGCAGAAATGGACTCAGCCGCCTCGACGGCCGTCAACGTCTCACCAAACGAATCTGGAGCAACTATTACCCGCATAGCCGAAGTCTAAGAGTCCCGAATGACCCCGATGTTTCACGATCTCGCGCGTTTCAGTGCCTCGGGCGATCGGGTTTTTCAGAAAGACCGAGGTCGGTTTCCCAGACCGTGCACTTATCCAATAGCCTGGAGGTGTGAAATTGCTACGCCGCGGTGACTCAGACAACTCCGACAAACGTGACGTCGAGGGCACTGAGGCATCCTCGGCCTCCGAAGAGGCGCCCATCGAGCAGGTGGGCAAGGGCCGCCCCACACCCAAGCGTCGTGACGCCGAGGCGAAGAGGCGTGGCCCCGTTGCCCCTGCCCCGCTGACCGCGAAGGAAGCCCGCGCCCGCCGTAAGGCGACCCGCGGCTCCAAGGAGGACCGCAAGGCCGAAGCCGCCGAGCGTCGCGCATCGTCGGCAGACCGCCGCGCCCGCATGCTCGCCGGCGAGGACAAGTACCTGCTCCCCCGCGACAAGGGACCGGTTCGCGCCTACGTCCGTGACTTCATCGACGCTCGCCGCAACCTCGTCGGGCTGTTCATGCCGCTCGCATTGATCCTCATCATGACGATGTTCGTCACGCCCGCACTCCAGCAGATCGTCACGCTGGCAATGCTCGTGATGATGCTCTTCATGGTCGGTGAAGGCATCTGGCTCGGTCGCATGATCAACAACCGCGTCGCCGAGCGCTTCCCCGACAGCACCGACGGCGGATTCAAGCTCGGCTGGTACGCGTTCGTTCGCGCGTCGCAGATCCGTAAGCTGCGCGCACCGAAGCCTCGTGTGGGGCCGGGCGACGCAATCTGAGCGTGACGAACACGTATAGAACTTTAGTCCTCGGCGGCGCGCGGTCTGGTAAGTCCGCGCACGCCGAGGATTTGGTTTGTGCAGGCCACTTACCCGAAAGTTCGGCACCGATCCGGTACCTGGCGACAGCCAGACGTGATGTCTCCGACGCAGACTGGGAAAGCCGGATCGACCAGCACCGCAACAGACGGCCTTCTCATTGGTCGACTGTCGAAACCGCAGCTGCCGGTGACCTCGCGGCGCAGCTCGAAAGCGATTCACACACAGCGACGTTGGTCGACGATCTGGGAACGTGGCTGACCGCGGAACTCGATCGGCAAGGCGCCTGGGACGCACCGCGCGGCACCGTCACGCCCGCGGCGGACAGCCTGGTCGCCAGTGTCGAGAACTACCGCGGACACCTGGTGCTGGTCAGCCCCGAAGTGGGTTTGGCCGTCATCCCCGAGACGCGGTCCGGACGATTGTTCCGCGACGAGATCGGCACTCTCAACGCTCGTATCGCCGCGGTGTGCGATCGTGTCGTACTAGTGGTTGCAGGGTTACCGCTCATCTTGAAAGATACTGCTGCACAACCGGAAGGCACGATGTGAGTACCGAGGCCAATCCAGGGGCCATTTCAGGGGCGAATCCAGATGCCAACCCTGACGTCGCGCCAGTCAGTAGCGCCGACTTCGAACCCGTCACCCCGCCCGACCGCGAGGTGCGAGCGCAGGCCGATGCGCGTCAGCGTGATCTGACCAAGCCGGCCGGTTCGCTGGGCCGACTGGAGGCTCTCGCCGGCTGGGCATCAGCCTGCCAAGGAGTTTGTCCCCCACACGCTTTCGCTCGGCCTCGCGTCGTCGTGTTCGCGGGTGATCACGGAATCGCCCGCAACGGCGTCTCCGCCTATCCGCCGGAAGTGACCGCACAGATGGTCGCCAACTTCCTCGGGGGCGGCGCGGCAGTCAACGTCCTCGCCGAGGTTGCCGGCGCCACGGTACGCGTCGTCGACATCGCAGTGGACGGCGATACCGATCCGTCCGTCTCGAACCACAAGGTGCGCAGGTCTTCCGGGTCCATCGACCGCGAAGACGCCATGTCGAACGAGGAAACCCTTCAGGCCATCGCCGCCGGCCGAGCGATCGCGGACGAGGAAATCGACGGGGGTGCAGATCTTCTCATCGCCGGCGACATGGGCATCGGCAATACGACGCCCGCAACCGTACTCATCGCCGCACTCACGGACAGTGAACCCGTCGCGGTCGTGGGTCGAGGTACCGGTATCGACGACGCCGGATGGATCCGCAAGACCGCAGCGATTCGCGACGCTCTCCGGCGTGCCCGTCCGCACGTTCGCGACACAGTCGCGCTGCTGCGCACGTCTTCGGGTGCCGACCTCGCCGCGATGGCCGGCTTTCTGGCCCAGGCAGCTTCGCGTCGCACGCCGGTGATCCTCGACGGCGTAGTGGTCACCGCAGCCGCCATGGTTGCCGACGAACTGGCTTTCGGCGCACGTGAATGGTGGGTCGCCGGACACCGCTCCACCGAACCCGCCCACACCATCGCATTGACCCGCATGGGTCTCGACCCGATCGTCGAGTTCGACATGCGTCTCGGTGAAGGTTCAGGCGCAGTCACAGCGCTCCCGATTCTTCAGGGCGCAGTGGCAATCCTGGGCAAGATGGCGACATTCTCCGAAGCCGGTGTCAGCACTCAGGGCAGCGCACCTGTCGACGAACCCGAGTCGATCGACCTGACCAAGACCGATACGGCGGAGTGAGCGTGGCGGGCCCGCTGTCCGGAGTACCACTGGCCTTCTCGTGGCTGACGGTCCTTCCGGTTCGTGGTCCCTCCGACATCGACCGAACTGCCGGCCGTCGCGCCATCGCGGCAGCTCCGCTCACCGGGATCGCTCTCGGCATTGCCGCGACGTTTCTGCTCTGGGGCACAACCAGTGTCGGCCTGAATCCCTATCTCGCAGGCTTGCTGACGGTAGGTGCGCTCGCTCTCGGGACACGCGGGATGCACGTGGACGGACTGGCAGACTCCGTCGACGGACTGGGTTGTTACGGTCCACCGGAGCGCGCCCGCGAGGTCATGCACAGCGGCGGTGCCGGACCGTTCGGGGTCGCGGCGCTGTTCATCTTCCTTGGGCTGCAATCGGTCTCCTTCGGCGTCCTCGCTGTTGCCGACTCCCCCACGCAGTGGATCGCCGTTCTCGTATCTGTCGCTGCGGGTCGTGTGGCCGTCGTTTTTGCCTGCCGCCGAGGTATTCTCGCGTCTGGCCCGAGCGGATTCGGTGCGCTCGTCGCCGATTCACAACCGTTGTGGGCCGCAATCGTGTGGTCGGTTCCGCTGATCGCCGCTTCCGGCTTTGCCACCGACCGGTGGTGGCTCGGCCCTCTCGTGACCGCGTCGGCGCTGGTGATCAGTGTGCTGTGCGTGCGTCACTGCGTCCGTAGATTCGGCGGACTCAACGGAGACGTTCTCGGATTCGCACTCGAACTCACTGTGACGCTTACGGCCGTCGGCCTCACTCTCGGACTGTGATCCGACGTCGTGCGAGTAGGTGTCCTTGCGTACGAAGGTTGCCTCGCGGCCGAGATCTTCGTTTTCACCGACCTTCTCCTGATCGCCAATCGCGTCGCTGATGGAGCGCCCGCCGACCCCTTCGAGGTATCGGTCATCGCAGCGTCCGGCACGCCCGTCGTTGCGGCAGGTGGATTTTCGCTCGGCGTGCAGGAGGGGCATCACGACATCGATCACCTGGTTGTGCCGGGGTTCGAACTCGTGCCGTCCGAAGACCCTGCGACGCGTTTGTCGCTGTGGGACAGAGAAATCGAGTTCATCCGTGCGTGCGCGGCGTTCGGGTGTCGTCGGTCTGCGTCGGCGCGTATCTGCTGGGCGAGGCGGGACTGCTCGACGGACGCCGATGTACGACGTCGTGGCTGTACGGTGCGGACCTCGCAAGTCGTTACCCCGGTGCGACGGTTCGAACCGACTCGTTGATCGTCCAGGACGACGGCGTCACCACCACTGCTGCGTTCACCGCCGCGCTCGACCTCGCAACAGCACTCGTGCGCGAGCATCTCGGCGACAAGATTGCGCGTACGACCGCAAGAATTACGCTGGCGCCCGAAAACCGAACCAGTCAAGCTCCGTACATCCTCGACTCGATGCTGCCCGCCAAACACACACAGTTTGCCGACGACGTCGGAAGGTGGCTGGTCGAACGGATGGCGGAACCTTACGACTTGGATCTGCTGTCGAGTGCTTTTCACCTCAGCACCCGAACCATGCTTCGGAAGTTCAAGGACGAGACCGGGGAATCGCCGCGCAGTTATCTGCAGCGTGCACGGATCCGAAAAGCGAAACGGTTGTAGGAATCGACCGACTGGTCTCTCGGAAAGATCCTGGGGCACATCGGCTATCAGGATCCTGGAACCTTCCGTCGCCTGTTCACCGACCGCGTCGGCATCAGCCCGGCCGACTACCGAAAGCGATTCCGCAACGGCGGCGCGGGATAGGTGCGTGGCGAGCCCGCCCGAAAACATGGCGAACCGCCCTCTTCTGTAGTCGATCCCGCGCCGAAAGACTGTGCAGAGGAATTGTTTCGACTACTTGGGAGGGCTCACCGTGCCGAACCGGAGCATGACCGAAGACGATCCGCTCGAAGACTTCGACCGTCGAACGATCACCATCGACGCAGTGGCGAAGTCCGTGTACGTGGCCGGCACCGGTCCCGCAGTAATCGTCATGCCGGAGATGCCGGGCATCAGCCCGCATGTAGCGCGATTCGCCCGCTGGGTGCGCGACGCCGGTTTCACGGTCTTCGTTCCGTCACTGTTCGGCCGCGACGGAGCGGTCCCCACAGTGAACGAGGGGCTGACGGTATTCAAGAGAGCCTGCGTCAGTGCAGAATTCCGCGCCCTCGCTGCCGACGAACCGAGTCCGGCGGTCCGTTGGCTGCGTTCACTCGCCGCTTCGGCGCATGAGGAGAGCGGCGGTCCTGGCGTCGGCGTGATCGGAATGTGCTTCACCGGTAACTTCGCGTTGTCGATGATGCTCGAACCCTCGGTCATCGCGCCGGTTCTCGCCCAACCGTCGTTACCGCTCGATCGACCGGACGAAACCGACAGCGGGCCCGAAGAACTCGAAGCCGTGCGCTCGAGACTCGAGGCCGAAGACCTCACGGTGCTTGCATACCGCTTTCGAGGTGACTCGTTCTGCCGCGCACAACGATTCGCCGCCTATTCGAAGGCCTTGGGCGAGCGCTTCGTCGGGAAGGTACTACCCGACGAAGCGGCCAACGCGACAACGTCGCCGTTCTTCGAACACGTCATTGCCAATCCACACAGCGTGGTGACGGCTCATCTCGTCGACGAGGCGGGATCGCCCACCACCGTCGCACGAGACGAGATTCTGCAGTTCTTCCGGGAGCGATTGCTCGCGGAACGAACCAGCGATCAGTGAAGTTTCGTCATCCAGCCGTGGGTGTCGGCGAAGGTTCCGCGCTGGATACCCGTGAGGGTGTCGCGCAGTGCCATTGTCACCTCACCCGGCTCGCCGTCGGCGATGGTGAACTCGCCCTCGGCGGACTTGACGCGTCCGACGGGGGTGATGACTGCTGCTGTGCCGCAAGCGAAGACCTCGGTGATTTCACCGCTCTTGCACTTGGTGCGCCATTCGTCGGTGCTGATCTTGCGCTCCTCGACGGCGAAACCGGAATCGGCGGCAAGGGCGAGCAACGAGTTGCGCGTGATGCCGGGCAGCAACGAACCGGACAGCGACGGCGTCACGAGGCGAGCGTCGGGGCCCGAGCCGAAGACGAAGAACAGGTTCATTCCACCCATTTCCTCGACGTACGTGCGCTCGATGGCGTCGAGCCAGACTACCTGGTCGCAACCCTCGTCGGCGGCTTGCGCCTGGGCGAGGAGCGAAGCGGCGTAGTTGCCGGCGAACTTGGCCGCGCCGGTACCACCGGGGGCCGCGCGAACGTATTCGGTGGACAGCCACACACTGACCGGCTTGACGCCGCGCGGGAAGTACGCACCGGCAGGCGAGGCGATCAGCAGGTAGCGGTACTCGTCGGCGGGACGGACACCGAGTCCGGCTTCGGTGGAGAACATGAACGGACGGAGGTAGAGCGCGTCCTCGCCACCGGCTGCGGGAACCCAGTCGAGATCGACGTCGATCAGTTCGGTGATGGAATCGATGAACATCTGCGACGGGAGCTCCGGCATGGCCAGACGGCGCGCAGATGCCGCGAAACGCTCGGCGTTGGCCTCGACGCGGAACGAGCTGATCTCGCCACCCGGCTGACGGTATGCCTTGAGGCCCTCGAAGATGGCCTGTCCGTAGTGCAAAACCATTGCGGCCGGATCGAGCTCGATGTTTCCGTACGGCAACACCTGGGCGTCGTGCCAGCCCTTGCCCGCGGTGTAGTCGATCGAGACCATGTGGTCGGTGAAGTGCCGCCCGAAGCCGGGCGCCGCCAAAATGTCACGGCGCTCGGCGTCGGACTTCGGGGACGAGCTCTGAACACGAACGAAATCGGCGGCACCTGTCATGGGCGCAATCCTATCGAACGTGAAAAAGCTCTCTACTTGGTGTTGGTCTCCACGAACGGAGGAGACACCACGACGCACCGAAGAGCACGACCACGGACGTCGACTTCGATCTCGTCGCCGGCCGAGACATTGGCACCGGAATCGAGGAGCGCCAACGCAATTCCCACTTTGAGCGAGGGCGAAAACGTCCCCGAGGTGGTCTCGCCGATTGCCTCGCCGTCACGCAGAACACCGAGGCCGGCACGAAGCACGCCGCGATCGAGAGCCTTGATCCCCCAGAGTTTGCGAGCCGGGCCGGCAGCCTTCTCGTCGGTCAAGGTCTCTTTGCCCCAGAATGTCGGCTTCTTCCAACCGATCGCCCATCCGCAGCGCGCTTCGAGCGGAGAAATCTCGAGCGAAAGCTCATGCCCGTGCAGCGGATACCCCATCTCGGTACGAAGAGTGTCACGGGCGCCGAGTCCGGCGGCCTGCCCACCCTCGGCGCGCACTGCCTCGAGAAGCGCGCGGAACAACGGCTCGCTGTCCTCCCACCGCGGCAGGAGTTCGTAGCCGACCTCACCGGTGTAACCGCTGCGGCACACACGAACAGGCACGCCGTTCCATTCCGCATCTTCGTACGCCATGTACTCGATCTCGGTGGGAAGTCCCAGAGCGGTCAGAACCGCCACCGATTTCGGACCCTGCACAGCCAGCACACCGTAGGCACGATGCTGATCCTCGACGGTGATTCCATCCGGTGCCACAGCGACCAGAGCCGCAACGACGTCCGCGGTATTGGCTGCGTTCGGGACGAGGAAGATCTCGTCGTCGCTGACGTAGTACGCAATGAGGTCGTCGATGACACCACCGGACTCGTTGCAGCACAACGTGTACTGAGCCTTACCCGGCCCGATCTTGTTCAGGTCGTTGGTCAGTGCGGAGTTCACGAATTCCGCGGCGCCCGCGCCACGCACGACGGCCTTGCCGAGGTGACTGACGTCGAAGAGTCCGACATTCTCACGCACAGAGGTGTGTTCGGCCACGACGCCGGCGTACGAAACCGGCATCTGCCACCCCCCGAACGGCGCGAACGTCGCGCCGAGTTCGACGTGGACGGGGTGGATCGGGCCCTGCAACAGTTGTTCGTCGGTCATGGCCCACAACCTATCGGACTTCGCCGATCGAAACATGTCCGCAGCGAGAGCTCACCCGGCCGTGACGATCGCCCGTCCGCAAACTGCAAAGGGCCTAACATCGACTCAGGCATCCGCCAGAACCGGACGCATCGCACACTCACCTCACAGGAGACACCTTGAGCACTCGCACAGCCCGATCGTTGGGACCCGACCTCGTTCTCGCCGGCACAGTCGCCAAGCGCGCAGAGATACTGGTCGTCGGTCTGACGTCGGGTCCGGACGGCCCCGAAATCGCACTCAGCGAAGGCATCGTCGCCGAAGACGTACTCGCCGAGATCCTCGACAGCCTCATCGCCGTCGGCGCCACGGGCAAGCCCGAGCAGCTCACTCGTGTCCCGGCACCGAGCGAACTGTCGGTCACCAGCGTTCTCGCCGTCGGACTCGGCTCTGCCGACAAGCTCGGCAGCGAGCAGATCCGTAAGTCCGCCGGCGCCGCAGCTCGCTCGTTGTCCGGCATCGACACCGTCGCAACCACGCTCTCGATCCTCGACCTCGGTGCAGCCGCCGAGGGATTTGCGTTGGGCGCGTACAGCTTCACCGAATTCAAGTCGTCCATGACGGCTCCCGGTCCCGATTCGCAGCCACTGGCCCGCGTCGAACTTCTGGTGCCGTCGCCGCGCACGAAGGAGACCAAAGCGACGCTGGCACGGTCGGCTGCCATCGCCGAGGCCGTCGCCACCGCACGCGAGTTCGTCAACACTCCCCCGAGCCACCTCTACCCCGCCGAGTTCGCCGCGCGCGCGAAGGCACTGGGCGTCGAGGCCGGGCTCACCGTCCAGGTTCTCGACGAGAAGGCACTCGAGAAGGGTGGCTACGGCGGAATCATCGGCGTCGGCAAGGGCTCGTCACGCCAGCCGCGTCTCGTCCGCCTCGAATACGCGTCGAAGAAGCGTGGTGCCCGCAAGGTCGCACTGGTGGGTAAGGGCATCACCTTCGACACCGGCGGAATCTCCATCAAGCCCGCCGCCGGGATGGAGAACATGACCTCGGACATGGGCGGCGCCGCAGCCGTCATCTCCACCGTCGTGCTTGCCGCCAAGCTCGGCCTGCCCGTCAACGTCGTCGCATACGTACCGATGGCCGAGAACATGCCGTCCGCGACCGCGCAGCGTCCCGGCGACGTGCTGACCCAGTACGGCGGAATCACCATCGAGGTCGTCAACACCGACGCCGAGGGCCGTTTGATTCTTGCCGACGCGATGGTTCGCGCGGGTGAGGACGATCCCGACTACATGATCGACACCGCCACCCTGACCGGTGCGCAGATGGTCGCGCTCGGCAACCGCACCCCCGGAGTCATGGGCACCGACGAGTTCCGTGACCGCGTCGCCTCCATCTCGCAGAGCGTCGGCGAGAACGGCTGGGCCATGCCGCTGCCGGAGGAATTGCGCGGAGATCTCGACTCCAAGGTCGCCGACATGGCCAATGTCACCCCGCACCGCTGGGGCGGCATGCTGGTCGCAGCTCACTACCTCAAGGAATTCGTTCCCGAGGGTGTCCAGTGGGCGCACATCGACGTCGCGGGGCCGGCCTACAACACGTCAGGGCCGTGGGGTTACACCGGCAAGGGCGGTACCGGCGTTCCCGTTCGCACGATGATCTCGGTCCTGGAGGACATCGCGGTAAACGGCTGACCCCTTGCTGTGCGCCTTTATTAACCCCCCGCGGTCAATAAAGGCGCACAGCAGTTCAGGCGCCGTCGCGCAATTCCTGCTCTCGGGCCCGCTTGCGTTCGATTCGCCTACGTTCGTCGTGATCGCGCATACGCTGCGGATATCCCGTTTTTCGGACGTCGTAGACCGGGATCTTCAGGTCTTGTCCCAATTTGCGGGCACCACGTTCGCCGCCGACACGACGACGAGTCCACTCCCCGTCCTTCGCAACCAGGACGACGGTCACCTCGGTCACCGTCGTCTGCGGTTCCACATAGGCCTCGACGCCTTCGTGCGAGTGCGCCCAATTCGCCAGATGATCCGCATCACTTTGCGCTGCGGCCTGAGCCGCACTCGGCGGACGCTTGAAACGATCGAACAGTCCCACGGTCGTACCCTCCTCGGTACCGACGCCGCGGATGCACCCCGGCGATATGTCAAGTTTGCCAGGCGATGTCCGTTGTGCCTGCGCACGACATACCGTTTGGTCCGCTTACGACGTTACAGCCCGACCCCCGACGCATACCTACTCGCCAGTAGCCGACACACCCGAAACGGACGGCATCCCCCTCATCGGACACGCCCGGCGTATCAATGGAAAGATGAACGACGGTGACGCCGCGCCCGCGCGTCGACATCGGCAAAATAGCTACAAGTAGCCGCACGTCGCGCGCCACTCGAGCACAATGCATTACGACCACAAGTCGACAAAATTCAACAACCCGAACACAACTGTCGAGGAGTCAAAAGACATGGCCTTCTCCGTCCAGATGCCAGCCCTAGGTGAGAGCGTCACCGAGGGAACTGTCACACGGTGGCTCAAGCAGGAAGGAGACACGGTCGAAGTCGACGAACCCTTGCTCGAAGTCTCCACGGACAAGGTCGACACCGAGATTCCGTCTCCCGTCGCCGGCGTCCTGACCAAGATCGTCGCGCAGGAAGACGACACCGTGGAAATCGGTGGCGAGCTCGCCCAGATCGGTGAAGCCGGCGAAGCCGCAGCACCCGCGGCAGAGGCACCCGGCCCCGCCGCCGAGGAAGCTCCCGCCGAGGAAGCGCCGGCTGCCGAAGCTCCCGCTGAAGAAGCTCCCGCTGCCGAGGCACCCGCCGCTTCGAGCGGTTCCGCTGAAGGTACCGCCGTGACGATGCCCGCCCTCGGCGAGTCCGTCACCGAAGGCACCGTCACCCGTTGGCTCAAGGCTGTCGGCGACGAGGTTGCCGTCGACGAGGCGCTGCTCGAAGTCTCGACCGACAAGGTCGACACAGAGATCCCGTCCCCCGTCGCCGGAATCCTGCTCGAGATCAATGCGCAGGAAGACGACACCGTCGAGATCGGTGGCCAGCTGGCCGTCGTCGGCTCCGGCGCACCCGCCGCGGCTCCGGCACCCAAGGCCGCTCCCGCAGCACCGGCAGCACCCCCTGCCCCCAAGGCCGTAGCTCCGAAGGCCGAAGCTCCGAAGGCCGAAGCACCCAAGGCTGAAGCACCCAAGCCTGCCGCCGCACCGGCCGCACCCGCTCCGAAGCCTGCTGCGGCTCCCGCACCGGCGGCTGCCCCCGCAGCGTCCGGTGACAGCAGCCCGTACGTCACCCCGCTCGTGCGCAAGCTCGCCACGGACAACGGCGTCGACCTCGCGACCGTCACCGGCACCGGCGTCGGCGGCCGCATCCGCAAGCAGGATGTGCTCGCCGCTGCGGAGGCCAAGAAGGCTCCCGCCGCCGCTCCTGCTGCTGCAGCACCCGCGGCCGCACCGGCCGCCACCGCAGCCGCAGGCGTCCGACCCGAACTGGCACACCTGCGTGGAACCACGCAGAAGGCCAACCGTATTCGGCAGATCACGGCCACCAAGACACGTGAGTCGCTGCAGAACACCGCTCAGCTCACGCAGACCTTCGAGGTGGACGTCACCAAGATCGTCGCCCTGCGGGCCCGTGCCAAGGCTGGCTTCATCGAGCGCGAAGGCGTCAACCTGACGTTCCTTCCGTTCTTCGCCAAGGCAGTCGTCGAGGCGCTGAAGTCGCACCCGAACATCAACGCCAGCTACGATGAGGCTGCCAAGCAGATCACCTACTACGACGCTGAGCACCTCGGCATCGCAGTGGACACCGATCAGGGCTTGCTCTCCCCCGTCATCCACAACGCCGGCGATCTCGGCCTGGCCGGCTTGGCCCGCGCCATCGCCGACATCGCCAAGCGTGCACGCTCGGGTGGCCTGAAGCCGGACGAGCTCTCGGGTGGCACCTTCACCATCACCAACATCGGCAGCCAGGGCGCGCTGTTCGACACCCCGATCCTGGTACCGCCGCAGGCGGCCATGCTCGGAACCGGCGCGATCGTCAAGCGCCCGATGGTGGTCACCGACGAGAACGGCAACGAGTCCATCGGCGTTCGCTCGATGATCTACTTGCCGCTGACCTACGATCACCGTCTGGTCGACGGCGCCGACGCCGGCCGATTCCTCACCACTGTGAAGCAGCGGTTGGAAGAAGCCTCGTTCGAAGCTGATCTGGGCCTGTAAGCAACTGCTCGGCCGGCCGGGGCGTCATCTCCATGAGGAGGTGGCGCCCCGGTTTTTTCAGTACGGTCGGAGATATACGTTCGGATATCGAAGCACGCTGAATCGAAGGAGGCTTTCCGAATGCGAGTAGTCATCGCCGGCTCGTCCGGTTTGATCGGAACGGCCTTGGTGTCATCGTTGCGCTCCGACAACCACGACGTGGTGCGTCTGGTGCGACGCTCGACCGCCGGCCCCGACGAATCGCGTTGGGACCCGGACCACGACCGTCTGGACCTCTCCGTCCTGCAGGGCGCCGACGCCGTCGTGAACCTCTGCGGCGTCGGCATCGGTGACAAACGGTGGTCGGGTTCCTACAAGCAAGCGATCCGTGACAGCCGCATCGTCGCGACCGACGTCTTGGCCGAAGCGGTCGCGAGTCAGAAGGTTCCCGTCCTCGCCAACGCGAGCGCCGTCGGCTATTACGGCGACACCGGCGACAAGATCGTCGACGAGGATTCGCCGGCAGGCACCGACTTTCTCGCCACGACGTGTCGCGATTGGGAACTTGCCACCGCACCGGCGCGTGCGGCGGGTGCCCGCGTCGTCAATCTGCGGTCCGGCGTCGTGATTTCACCTCATGGGGGCATGCTCGGTCGGCTTCGGCGCCTTTATTCGTTCGGCCTCGGCGGGCGACTGGGCAACGGTCGCCAGTACTTTCCGTGGATCTCACTCGAGGACGAGTGCGACGCGATCAAGTTCGCGCTCACGAATTCCGAACTCTCCGGTCCCGTCAACCTGACCGGTCCGGCCCCTGTCACCAATGCCCAGTTCAATGACGCCATGTCCCGTGCGGTCCACCGCCCGGCTCCCTGGATCGTTCCCGGGTTCGCACTCGAAGCGTTGATCGGAGAATTCGCCAAGAGCGGCATCCTCGGTGGCCAGCGCGCCATTCCCGCAGCTTTGGAAAAGGCGGGATTCTCTTTCCGCCACAACACGATCGGCGAAGCGCTGGCGGCCGCACTCGGTTGATTCCGAAGTCGGGCGTAATCTCTACGTCCATGAGCAGCGCTGCCGTTTCCGCCCGGTTCTCGAAACTGCCGATCGCCGTCGAGCAACTCGGTTCGATCGACTACAACGCCGCGTGGGACCGCCAGCGTGAGCTCGCGGCAGCGCGGGCGGACGACATCGGACCGGACACGCTACTGCTCCTCGAACACCCGCCGGTGTACACGGCAGGACGACGCACGGAACCCGAAGATCGTCCCGTCGACGGCACGCCTGTCATCGACGTCGACCGCGGCGGGAAGATCACCTGGCACGGCCCCGGCCAGCTGGTGGGATATCCGATCGTGAAACTGGCCGAGCCCATCGACGTGGTGCGGTATGTCCGACGCATCGAGGAAGCACTGATCACGGTGTGCACGGACCTCGGCCTGAACTGCGGGCGCATCGACGGCCGCTCCGGCGTCTGGCTGCCTGCCGAACTCGCAAACGGGCAATGGAAGCCCGAGCGCAAGGTTTCTGCCATCGGAGTGCGCGTCCAACGGGGCGTGGCACTGCACGGCTTCTCCCTGAACTGCAATTCGGTCCTGACCGGATTCGACAACATCATTCCCTGCGGCATCCGTGACGCCGGGGTCACGACGCTGTCGCATGAACTCGGTCGCGACGTCACCGTGGACGAAGTCACTCCCGCTGTGACCGAGGCAGTGATCGCTGCTCTCGACGGAACCATGCCCGTCACCGAACGGAACGTCGAGCGCGTCACCTTCGAAAGCGCCTCGCCTACTCCGACTTTTACTACCGTTCAGTACAGCTGACGGGCTCGCCCGAACCCCGTTGCAGTAATCACCGGGCGTAGGATCACTGTCGTGACTATCGCCCCAGAAGGACGTAAGCTGCTCCGTCTCGAGATCCGAAACGCGGAGACGCCCATCGAACGCAAACCCAACTGGATCAAGACCCGAGCAAA
>NZ_JAQGFI010000015.1:0-187641 GCF_027854095.1 Rhodococcus sp. C-2
GTCCCCGCCTGGACCGACGCCCACCACATCAAACACTGGGCCAAAGGAGGACCAACCGTCATGGACAACCTGGTCCTACTCTGCCGAACCCACCACACCCTGATGCACCGAAAACCCGGATTCACCGGACAATGGGAAATCCGAATGGGCACCGATCACCTGCCCTGGTTCATCCCACCACCGGGCATCGACCCCGACCGGAAACCCCTCCGCTCCACCACACGACTCTGAACCCGGAGGTCACCGAGCAAACGCCTCGGTGACCCATTCCGGCGTGCTCTCAATTGCCTGCCCACTCCAAAAGATCTTCGGCGGTCCAAGTATTGATCACCCGATCCGCTTCGACGCCGCACTTTTCGGCCCGGTCACAGCCGTAGCCCTGCCAAGCCAACTGACCGGGGGCATGGGCGTCGGTATCGATGGAGAAAAGACAATCGAGATCGCGGGCCAACTCGATCAAACGCGAAGGCGGGTCACGACGCTCCGGTCGGGAATTGATCTCAACGGCTGTGCCTGATTCGCGGCAGGCCTCGAACACTTTCTCCGCGTCGAACTGCGACTCGGGCCGGGTTCCGCGAGCACCCTCGACAAGACGCCCGGTGCAGTGCCCGAGAATATCGACACGCGGATTTCGCACTGCAGCAAGCATTCTGCGGGTCATCGCCTCGCGTTCGGACCGCAGCTTGGAGTGGACGCTCGCCACCACGATGTCGAGTTCGTCGAGCAGATCGGGATCCTGGTCGAGTGAACCGTCCTCGAGGATGTCCACCTCGATTCCCGTGAGGATGCGGAAGGGAGCCAGTTCGGCATTCAACCCGGCTATCACGTCGAGTTGAGACCGTAGGCGCTCCGCGGACAGCCCGTTGGCAACTGTGAGGCGAGGCGAATGGTCGGTGAGGGCGCAGTAGTCATGGCCGAGTGCTGCTGCGCGTCGCATCATTTCTTCGATGGGGCTTCCACCATCGGACCAGTCGGAGTGGGTGTGGAGGTCGCCGCGCAGCGCTTGTCGCAATGGGCTGTCGCCGATGGGCTCAGCCTGCCCCCGCAGTTCCTCGAGATACTCGGGGATGCCGTCGTACGACTGAGCGATAATCGTGGCAGTCTTCGGCCCGATGCCGGTGAGGGCCTTCCAACTGTCGGCTTTCCGGCGAGACTCCTTCTGCTCGTCGGACAATCCTGAAAAGACCTCCGCAGCTCGGCGATAGGCCTTGACGCGGTGCGTTTCAGCGCGTGATCGTTCGAGCCAGTAGGCGATCTCCCGAAGCGCTTCATCCGGTTCCATGAGACCACTGTTCCGTCAGCAGCGGCTCGCGGCAACCCTTGATCCCCTTACGCTGTGAATATGGACGACCCGAGAGCACGATTTGAAGCCGCGCGGGTGGCTCACCTGGCAACGGCAGATGCGGCCGGCGTTCCGCACATCGTGCCGCTGGTATTCGTCTTGGTCGGCGGCACCGTCTATTCCTGTGTCGACCACAAACCGAAAACCACGACCGCTCTTCGCAGGCTCCGGAACATCACCGAGACGGGGCGCGCAAGCCTGCTGGTCGATCATTACGACGACGACTGGTCCGCGCTCTGGTGGGTCCGCGTCGACGGACATGCGGAGGTTCTCGACCCCGGCACCAAGGAGTCCGAGAGCGCGATCGATGCTTTGGCCGCAAAGTATCCGCAGTACGTCGATCACCGACCGCACGGACAGGTCATAGCTGTCCGCGATGTGGAGTGGTCGTCGTGGTCCGCAGCAGCCTAAGGTTCTGTCCTAGTGTTCAAGGAGCGAAAGTGATTGCAACACTCTCAATTCGGACAAATTGGTGGGGGATCGATGAAACGACGGCAGTTACTTCAGCGCGCAGCCACAGGTCTGGCGCTGGTAGCGGGACCTCAGGTGATCGACATGGGTAGCAGTTCCGAAAGCAGTCAAGACGCAACAAGCCCGTTGAACGAACAGTTGTCGGTTGTTTCGCTCTCACACGTGAACGACCCGGCGACGACACCGGTTTTTCCAGGCGACCCCGAGTTCACTCTCGACACAGCGGCCACCATCGCAGACGACGGCTACTACCTCCAGTACGTCAAGGAAGGTGAGCACACGGGCACGCATTGGGGCGCACCCGCACACTTCCAGGAAGGCGGCCTCACAGCCGACCAACTCGATCCGGCGGACCTCTTCCTCCCCGCAGTGAAGATCGACATCCGGGACAAGGCTGCCGCCGATTCGGACTATGCGCTCACGGTCGCGGACCTGCAGGAATGGGAAACGCGCAACGGCAAGATCCCCGATGGAGCGGCCGTAGTTCTCTGGACCGGATGGGAATCGCGCTGGGGTAGCGAAGAATATGCCAACTCCGATGCCGAGGGCGTCACCCACCAGCCCGGCTTCTCGGTGGACGCGGCGCGGTGGCTGATAGACACCGGCCGTTTGGGCACCCGCGGAGCATTGGGAACCGACACGTTCGGTCCCGACCTCGGAAACGACGAAACCTACCCCGTCTCGACAATCCTGTACGACAAGCATCGAATCAGCCTGGAGAACTTGAACAATCTTGCCGCCCTGCCAACCACCGGGGCTAGCATCCTTGTCGGTGGTGCGATCAACAAGGCCGGATCGGGTTCACCGGCAACGATTTTCGCACTACTACGGCGATAACCATTTGCGACGGTCGCCGTAGACAACGACCGCGCCCTTCCCACTTCTCTTCGCCTCGTACATCGCCGCATCGGCCTGGCGAAGAAGAGTGTGCGCGCTGAGCGGTTCGTCCCCGAACTCGAACTGCGCGGACTCGAAATGCGCGACACCAACGCTCGCACCCACCGACACCGATGTGTCTGCAGTCTGATCGGACCTGAGCGCGTCGACGATCCGGCGAGCCACGACGACGGCGTCGTCGATCGTGCCCTGCAGGAGCACTGTGAACTCGTCGCCACCGAATCGGGCGACAAACGCACCCTCGGGAACCGCTTCGCGCAGACGTGCTGTGAGAGCAACCAGTAACCGGTCGCCGGCCGGGTGCCCGTATCGATCGTTGATCTGTTTGAAGTCGTCCAGATCGACAAGCATCAGCACCCAATCGGAGTTCGTCTGGCGATAGTCGTCGATGGCGCTCGCAAAGTGTTCGTCGAACGCGGCCCGGTTTGCAAGCTCGGTGAGTGGGTCGTGATGTGCTCGGTACCTCAGCTCGTCCTGGGCAGCGGAGATCTGTTGAAGGAGCGCGTCGTTCTCGAGGAGCGTGAGTATTTGGCGCACCAGCGCGAGAACCAACACGCCGACGCCGAGTATCACGACCACGGCATCGAGGTTGCCGACGATCAGCGCCTGAACAGTCACGATCGTCGCGATCACCGCGATCAACAGATACGGCAGCAGCAACTGAGTCCGATCGCTTCGCCACTGCTGCGGCGCGTTGCGGTTCCGAGGCTCGGTTCGCTTCGTCAGCGCCGCCAAGGCGATCAACGGCGGCCCCGCGATGAACCCGGCATCGGCGATCGTCGGCATACTCTCGGCGCCGATCGCCACCAAGTACGCGTACAGGCTGTCCGAAAGGGAGAGCATCACCAACCCGCACCCGAGGAACGTCAGCGGTTCACGGATCTCTGCTACGGCCTTCGGTCCGATGACCATCAGCAAGACCATGGCGATCAGAACGAAGTCGGTGATCGGATACATCACCGCGACAAGAAACCCGAGAGATCCCGTCGGACCGGTATGAACGACGGCGCCCAGGGCCGTCGTCCACGTGAGGATGAACAATCCACCGACAACGACAAGACCGTCGAGCGTCAGCACGAGCCAGAGATGGATCGGACCGATCGCCTCACGCCGGGGCGACTGACGCACCAACGACAGAAGCGCCGGCACGGCGAACACCGGGAACATGAAGAAACCGATATCCGCGATCGACGGCGACGGAAGTGGAACGTGGAGAACCGAGCGGTAGAACGCCCAGAAGAACATCCCGAGAGTCCAGCCGGCCATACCCAGAGCCATCAGAGTTCGCCAACGACGCTCGACGCCGTGATAGCGCCGCGATGTCCACCAACAGACCGCAGTTGCGGTGGCTCCGCCGACGAGCTGGGCGACATCGTCCACCAGAACCGAAGTTCGTGGGCTGAGCAGCCCGGATCCGGCGAGAGCGATGACCGCGACAACGACGCCGAGAACCAGCCACGTGCGTCGCGCTCGGAACTGCGTCATCGAAGAACCCATCGGTGTTCAAGGCGTCACCACCGATCGTCTTGCAGCCGGCATCGTTGCGGCCGGAATGTTCGTGGTGACGAATGCCCGTACGAACCTACCCGATTTGGTAGCGGATTGTTAACTGGACGAACGATCAGGAAGGCTCGTACGCCGCGGCGCTGTACTCCGCTCGGGTCCTACGCCGCTGCGAAGTCCATTTCGCGATCACCCCTTGCGACGGGCTGAACAGGTACACCAGAGCGAACACGATGCCCTGCGTCATGACGACCATGCCACCGGAAGCCGTGTCGAGGTAGTAGCTGACGTAGATACCGGCAATCGCGCAGACTGCGGAAACGACGGGAGCTATCACCAGCATCCGCGAAAACTTGTCGGTGAGGAGGTAGGCCGTCGCGCCGGGGATGATCAGCATCGCCACCACCAGCACGACGCCGACGGCTTGCAACGCCACAACGGACGTGAGCGCGAGGACGCCGAGTAGCAGCGCACCCAGGCGCTTGGGCGAAAGACCTATCGCGTTCGCATGGATCGGGTCGAAGGCGAACAACGTCAGATCACGACGCTTGATCAACAGAATGCTCAACGCCAACGCGCCGAGTATCGCGACCTGCAGAAGATCAGACGAGCTCACCCCCAGCAGGTTGCCGAAAATGATGTGGTTGAGATCGGTCTGGCTGGGGGTCACCGAGATGAGAACCAAACCGAACGCAAAGAGAGTCGTGAAGACGATACCGATCGCGGCGTCTTCCTTGACGCGGCTGGTGTTACGGATCAGTCCGATCAGGGCTACAGCGATCAACCCGAAGATCAAGGCCCCGATAGCAAATGGAGCGCCGACGACGTAAGCGAGGACAACACCCGGCAGCACGGCGTGCGAGACGGCGTCGCCCATCAACGACCACCCGATGAGCACCAACCAACAACTGAGCACCGCGCAGACAACCGCTGCCACAACCGCAACGGCCAACGCGCGCACCATGAATCCGTACTGGAGAGGATCAAGTAGCAGTTCTACGAGGTTCATCGATCAGGTCCTGTCCATCACGTCGAGACCGAAAGCCAGGGCGAGGTTTTCCGGTTGCAGCACGGTGTCCGGGTCGGAATGCACCAGGACCTTGCGCATGAGCAGTACCGCCTCGTCGCAGAGTTTCGGCACAGCGTGGAGATCGTGGGTCGAGACCAAGATCGACCGGCCGTCGGAAGCCAACTCTCGTAGCAGCGTAGAAATCGTTGCCTCGGAACGCTTGTCGACGCCCGCAAACGGCTCGTCCAGCAACAGTATCGACGCGTCCTGAGCGATGCCGCGTGCGACGAACGCGCGCTTCTTCTGACCACCCGAGAGCTGACCGATCTGACGATCCGCAAATTCGGTGAGTTCCACCCGCTCGAGGGCCTCTGCCACCGCCTCGCGATCTGCACGCCGCGGACGTCGCAAGAATCCGAGGTGGCCGTACCTGCCCATCATCACGACGTCACGGACGCTGATCGGGAAGGTCCAGTCGACGTCTTCACTCTGCGGCACGTATCCGACGCGGCCGCTCTTGCGCGCAGTGGCTGCGTCGAGACCGGCGATTCTGACAGAACCGTTGTCCGGCTTGATCATCCCCATGATCACTTTGAACAGAGTCGACTTTCCTGAACCGTTCATGCCGATCAGTCCGCAGACGCTACCCGAGTTCAACGTCAGATCGACGTGGTCCAGTGCGTGGACCTCGCCGTAGTGAACGCTGACGTTTTCGACGCGAATGGCTTCGTTCATGATTTACCGCCGGTCAGACCGCCGAGGATGACGTCGGTGTCGTGGCGAATCATGTCCAGGTAGGTGGGCACGGGACCGTCGGCTTCGGACAGCGAATCGACGTACAGCGTTCCGCCGAACTTCGCGCCGGTCGCCCCGACAACCTGCTGCATGGGGGCATCCGAGACCGTCGACTCGCAGAAGACGGCGGGAACGGAATTGGCTCGGACGAAGTCGATCGCGGCGATGATCTGCTGCGGCGTCGCCTGCTGCTCGGCATTGACCGGCCAGATGTACGCCTCGCTGAGTCCCGCGTCCCTGGCCAGATAGGAGAACGCACCCTCGCAACTGACAAGTGCGCGCTGACCTGCGGGCAATGCCGCCAGGCCACTGACCAGGCCGTCCTGCACTGCTTGCAGTTCCGCCTTGTACTTCGCGCCGTTCTCCGCAAATGCCGAGGCGTTGTCCGGGTCGAGGTCGCTGAAAGCAGTCACCATGTTGTCGACGTAGATCTGCGTATTCAACGGAGACATCCATGCATGCGGATTGGGCTTGCCCGCATACGCGTCGCCGGCGATCGGAATGCCTTCGACGCCGTCGCTGACCACGACGTGTGGCACGTCCAGTCCGTTGACGAATTTCGCGAACCACGCCTCGAGGTTCATGCCGTTGTCGAGGATCAGATCGGCTTCGCTCGCCCGCCGAATGTCTCCGGGCGTCGGCTCGTAGCCGTGAATTTCGGCCCCCGCCTTGGTGATCGACTCGACGCGAAGATGATCGCCGGCAACGTTCTGGGCGATGTCCGACAGCACGGTGAACGTGGTGAGCACCACCGGGCGGTCGTCGTCGGAGCCAGAACTCACCGCAGAACAGCTGGACAGAAGCAGGGCGGCGAGGGCGGCAATTCCCAGGCGGCGGAAGTTCTTCGCGTCGCGTGTCGTCATGGTCGAACTCTAATATGTGGGTAAGCAAATACACAAGTTCGTCTAGCCGAACAATCCTCACTCGATAGGCTCGCACCATGCGTCCTACTGCCTTGATCACCGGTTCCAGTCGCGGCCTCGGAGCTGCCATCGCACGCGAACTGGCGCCGACACACGACCTGCTGCTCGGTGCACGATCCGCACAGGCCCTCGAGCCGATCTGCGCCGAACTGCCCGGATCGACGCCCCTACCCCTCGACCTCACGGACTACGACGCCGTCGCCGCCGCCGCCTCGTCCATCACGACGCTCGACGTGCTGGTACACAACGCCGGCGTGGCCGACATCGGAACCATCGAGGAATCCTCGGTCGATCAGTGGCGACGCACCCTCGAGGCAAACGTCATCGCCGTCGCCGAACTCACGCGGGTTCTCCTGCCCGCGCTTCGTGCGGCTGGAGGTCACGTCGTGCTGATCAATTCGGGTGCCGGACTGCGCGCCAACGCCGGTTGGGGCTCGTATGCGGCCAGCAAGTTCGCCCTGCGCGCTTTCGGAGATGCGTTGCGCCTGGAAGAGCCGGCACTGCGGGTCACCTCCATTCACCCCGGACGGATCGACACCGACATGCAGCGCGACATCGTCGCGGGTGAGGGCGACGAGTACGACCCGGAGCGCTTCCTGAAAGCCTCCACTGTGGCGCGTGCCGTACTCACTGCCGTCGAAACACCGTCCGACGCACACCCCACGGAGATCGTGCTTCGACCTACCGGCCGGTAAATCCCCAGTTCGGCGGTAACGGAATGGTGACGATGGCCATCCGGATATCGCTTTTCCGGGCACTGGCCCGATACTGACATCAGTTGTCGGACAAAGAGACTGGACTAGTCTCAGGAGTTCATCGAGAGGTGGTGTGCGATGCATGATCATACGGATACATGGGGGATCCCCAGCCAGACTTTCCTTCAGTGGTACCTGGTGGCGGCTGCCGTCGCGATCGGACTCTCGCTGTACAGCCGAATGACTGCGCGCCGGTCACCGGTGGTCGTCGACGCTGTCCGTCGGCCGCTCACTCCTCCCGAGATCGGTGCCTTGACCAGTGACTACCAAGCGGTGCTGGCGTCGATGGCTATTCTGCGCAGCGCCGAGCTGATCAGCACCGAAGGCAAGACCAAGCTGCCACTCACTGCGGAGGACAAGAATCGTCTCGACTGGTTCACCCGTACGGTGCACAAGCGGCTCGGCAACGGAAAGGTCCCGCTGCGGCAGGTGCGTCTGATGGGACGGCTGAACGTCGCACTCGCACAACTACGTACGACGTTGATCGACGAGGGATATTTGCAACGCCAGCAGGACGGTCTGACCGCTGCCCTTCGGACCGTTCCGATCGTGGCGGTCATTGCTCTCGGCGTAGTCCGTCTCGTCGCCGGAATCGCCGGCGGTAAGCCGGTCGGGTTCCTGCTCCTCACCATCATCGTTCTCGCTCTGATGATTCCACTTCTTCGCATCAAGCGTCGTCGGACAGCTTTGGGAGACAGCGAGCTTCGACGCCTCAAGCACGAAAACTCGTACCTCTCACCGAAACTGCGGCCCGCGTACACGAGCTACGGTCCCTCGCTCGCCGGGCTGTCGGCGGCGCTCTTCGGTGCGGGCGCTCTGGTTCTGATCGATCCGGCGCTGGCGGGAGCGGTAGCTGCGGGCGCCGCGTACAGCCCGGCTGGCGGAAGTTCGAGCTACTACAGTTGTGGCTCCTCATCCGGATCATCCGGCTCGGACGGCGGTGGCGGCAGTGGGAGCAGTTGCGGCGGCGGGGGGTGTGGGGGATGAGCTCGCATGCAGCCGACACCTGGGGGATCCCCAGCGAGGATTTCCTCTACGGCTACATAGCCGTTTCGGCCACGCTCATGGTTCTCACTCTGGGGTGGCGTCTGATGATCCGGGCACGCCGGCACGGGTACTCAACCGAGCACGGGTATTCCGCCGAGCAACTGACGCCTCCGGAAGTCGGAATGCTCACCGGCGAGTCACGCGCCATCGCAGCATCATTGGCAATCCTGCGTAGCGCTGACCTGATCACCACCGACGGCGCTGTCCTGCGCCCGTTGGGCCCTGGCGACGAGACCCTGGACTGGTACACCCTCACCGTGTACCAGCGCCTGGCCCAGCAGGCTCTACCCCATCGTCGGCGCCAACTCGCCGAGCGTATGACGGTGGAAACAGCTCGCCTACGAAACTCTTTGGCGGACCGGGGATACCTGACCTCCGACAGCACCAGGCGTTCAATCTTTCTCTCCACAGTTCCGCTGAAGATCCTGGTGGCCGTGGGTATCGTCCGCATTGCTTTCGGACTGCACAACGACAAGCCCGTCGAGTTTCTGATTCTCGCCGTACTCGTCACCGGGTTCAGCATCCCGCTGCTCGGGCTCAACTTCGATCGAACCACCTCTGGCAAGGCGGCACGTTCGGAACTGACCACGGCACACGCCTACCTGTCCCCGCGCAACAAGCCTGCCTTCTCCGCCTACGGACCGCGTTTGGCGGGAATGTCCGCTGCTCTCTTCGCCGGTTCGGCGATGCTGATGATCAATCCCGCCTTGGCCTCCGCCGCCGGAATCGGTGCCGACGGCAGCGGAAGTAGCGGGGGTTCGGACGGTGGCGGTTCAGACGGGGGAGGCGGCAGCTGCAGCGGGGGTGGCGGATGTGGCGGCGGCGGTGGATGCGGGGGATAGCCGCGCCCGGGCGAGCATAAGCGCTGCGGCCTCGGTAGTGATGCCACGTTCCTCGCTCAACGAGTACACCTCGTCCAAGGTTCGACCGATCCCGCGGGTTCGTTCGACGACGTCGTCTTCGTTCCACCCCAAGACTTCTCGCCCCACGAGGTGAAAGGCTCCGCCTGCGTTCGCGACGAAATCAGGGGCACAGAGAACCCCGCGGTCTCGCAGAACCTCACCGGCAGCGGCATCGGTCAAGATGTTGTTTGCTGCGCCCGCCACGGCCAGAGTCGGAATCGACGCAGCCGCAGCGGAATCAATGATGCCTCCCATCGCGCAGGGGGCAAAGAGGTCACACGGTGTTCGGAGGACCTCGCCGGCAGGAACGACCGTGTGCCCCGCGAGAGAAGCCGCCTTGAGGCGCTGCGGGTCCGTATCGGCAACCAGCAGACGTGCGCCAGCCTGCGCTGCGAGACGGACGACGTCGCCGCCGACGGCGCCGAGCCCCTGTACCAGTACCGTTCGGCCGTCGAGTGTTCCGAGTCCTCGGCGACGCGCCGTGGCCTTCATCGCTTCGAACACACCCAGAGCGGTGGCGTGCGCGCTGGAACCGGCGCCACCGTTGCCGACCGAACGCCCGAAGACGTATTTGGTGGTGCGGCTGAGCTGATCCATGTCGGAAGAGTTGGTGTTGACGTCAGGACCAGTCCAGTAGTTTCCTTCGAGCTTGTCGATGTTCTCGGCGTGGATGCCGAGGATACGAGACCAGGTTGCGGCGTCGATCTGATTGCGCGGTGCTGGCAGTGCGATCACCGACTTCCCGCCACCCATCGGCAGGTCGGAGACAGCCATCTTCAAAGTCATTGCACCGGCGAGCTTCCCGGCGTCCGCCAGAGCGTGGCCGATCGAGGGATAGTGAGCGGCCCGCGTGCCACCCGACGCCGGTCCCAGACGGGTGGAGTCGATTCGAATCACGAAAGTCGTGCCGGTCTCCCGATCATGGCGTGTGACGGTCAGTTCACCGTCCCAGCGCAGTTCGTCGTCGATACTCATTGAATCTCCTTTTCTGTCTCCGGGTCAGTTGTGGGCGTGCAGTGGTGTTCCCGCGAGTGCGAGCATGGCCTCGCCCAACGCTTCGTTCTGACTGGGGTGCGCGTGGATGAAACGCCCCACTTCATCGGGAAGTGCTTCCCAGGCAACGGCCAACTGCGCCTCACCGATCAGTTCGCCGACGCGGTCTCCCACCAGGTGAACTCCGACAACAGGGCCTTTCGTTCCGCTTCGAATCACTTTGATTCCGCCGGTAGTTCGCAGGATCTGACTCTTGCCGTTACCTGCCAGGTCGTAGATGACGGTGGAGACGTCGGCGTACTGCGTGCGCGCCGCCTCTTCGTCGAGTCCGATCGATGCAACTTCGGGATGTGAGTACGTCACGCGAGGAATCAGGTGTTCGGCGACCGGTATCGGATCCTTGCCGGCAATCTGTTCGGCCACAAAGATTCCTTGTTGGAAACCTCGGTGCGCCAACGCAAGACCGGGCACGATGTCGCCGACCGCGTACACACCGTCCACGGACGTACGGAGGCGTTCGTCGGTGACGACAAATCCCTTGTCGAGGCTGATTCCGTTTTCTTCGAAACCGTCACCGTCCGTGCGAGGTCCGCGGCCGACGGCGACCAACAGTAGGTCGGTGTCGAGTTTCGTTCCGTCGCTTAGTTCGATGCGGACGGAATCGGCTGCTTCTTTCGCGGAATCGACCTTTGTGTCTGTCTTACAGACGATTCCACGTTTCCGGTATGCCCGCTCCAGCTGCTTCGACGACCACGGATCCTCGGCGGCGATCAGTCGGGGGAGTGCCTCGACGATCGTTACTTCGGCGCCGAACGAGCGCCAGAGGCTTGCGAACTCGACGCCGATGACACCGCCACCGAGTACCGTTGCGCTGGTGGGCACCCGGTCGAGTTCGAGTGCCTGGTCGCTGGTGACGATCCGTCGGCCGAGTTCGATGCCGGGGAGTTCCCGCGGATACGAGCCGGTGGCCAGAACGAGTGATGTTCCGGTGTAGCGGGTTCCGTCGACGTCGATGCTTCGCCCACCGACATACGTCCCGTATCCGTTGACGATGGTGATCTTGTGTTGCGCCAACAAGCCTTGCAGACCGCTGTACAGCCGCTCGACTGTCCCGTTCTTGTAGTCGTGCACCTGCGCGACGTCGATGCCGGCAAAAGATGCCCGGACACCGAATTGCTCACTGGTGCGTGCCGAATCGGCCACCTCGGCGGAATGCAGCAGTGCCTTGGTCGGGATGCATCCGCGGTGCAGGCACGTTCCGCCGACCTTGTCCGCTTCGATCAGCGTGACCGACAATCCGAGTTGGGCGGCGCGGATGGCGCAGGCATAGCCGCCCGATCCTCCACCGAGGATCACGACGTCGCTGTGGGGTTCTGCAGTTGTCATCGGAGCCTTGGTCATCAGAGCCTTCCCAGGACGCGGATCGGGTTCTCGATGTAGTCACCGAACAGCCTGAGGAATCCGCCGGCTTCGCCTCCGTCACAGACGCGGTGGTCGAAGCTCAACGAGATCTGAGTGACCTTACGAACGGTTAACTCGCCGTTCACGACCCACGGCTTGTCGATGATGCGTCCGATCCCCAGAATTGCCGCCTCGGGGTGATTGATGATCGGAGTCGATCCGTCGACCCCGAATACCCCGTAGTTGTTGAGCGTGAACGTGCCGCCGGTCAGGCGGGCGGGTTCGAGCTTGCCGTCGCGGGCAAGGTCGGTGGTCACCCGAAGTGCCTGTGCGAGTTCGGCAGTGCTAAGCGAATCGGCATTACGAATGACCGGTACCATCAATCCTTTCGGTGTCTGCGCGGCGATCCCCAGGTGGGTGCGGGCGTGTCGAACGATCTCGCCTCGAGCAGTATCGACCGACGAGTTCAGTTCGGGGTACTGCGCCAACGCCGCGATGGTCAGCCGAGCCAGGAGCGCCATCAGGCTGATCTTGTCGGAATCGGGCAGTGACTTGTTGATCTCGGCTCGCGCCGCCAACAGTTCGGTGGCGTCGACGTCGACCCAGGTTGTCGCGTCAGGGATCTCGCGGCGGCTGGTGGACAGCTTGTCGGCAACTACCTTGCGTAGCCCCTTGATCGGAATTCTTTGGTCGGTCGCGTGTGACCTTTCCGTTTCCGGGCCGAAGTTTGCCCCGGCCTCGACGTCGGCGCGCGTGATGACTCCCCCAGCGCCCGATCCGGAAATCGTGGCTAGGTCGATACTGTTGTCAGAGGCCAGTTTACGAACAATCGGCGAGATCACACGTACCGACGGAGCCGCTCTGCGACGGCGTCTCGGTGCATCCTCGCTGGTGCCGTAGCCGATCAGGACGTTGCCCGAACCGGCGCGTTCCTCTTCGCGGTAGCGCTCGTGGTTGGCCGAAACGACCGCGTCGACACTCTCGCCACCACTCACAGTGATCAGCGGTGTGCCCACCTTCAGGGTGTCTCCGTCTTTGCCGTGTAGTTCGATCACGGTCCCGGCGAACGGGATGGGCACATCCACAGCAGCTTTCGCAGTTTCCACCTCGACGACGATCTGATCGATGATGACCACGTCGCCTACCTTGACGTGCCACTCCGCGATGTCGGCCTCCGCCAGTCCTTCGCCGAGGTCGGGGAGCATGAAAACCTGATTGCTCATGCCGTCACCGCCCAACGGGTGTCCGGGGCGTCGTTCCACTGCAGACGGTCGACGGCGTCCAGGACCCGGTCGATGCTGGGCAGGTGGTGACGCTCGAGCTTGGGAGCGGGGTAGGGGATGTCGAAGCCGTTGACCCGGAGCACCGGGGCATGGAGATGGTGGAAACACCGTTCCTGCACGCGGGCAGCAATTTCTGCACCCACACCGGCAAAACCCTGCGCTTCCTGGATGACGATGCAGCGTCCGGTCTTTCGCACCGATGCGGTGACCGTCTCGTCGTCGAACGGCACTATCGAGCGGATGTCGATCACCTCGATGTCCCGGCCCTCGGCTGCAGCGGCCTCGGCGGACCCCAGTGCAACATCCACGGACGGACCGTAGGCGATGAGCGTCGCGTCACGACCGGGGCGACGGACGACGGCGCGACCGATCGGCTCACGTGCGGTCAGTTCGACATCTGCTCGCGCGAAGTACAGCTTCTTGGGCTCGAGGAAGATCACGGGGTCGGGGTCCTCGATTGCCGAACGTAGCAGCGAGTACGCATCTTCCACCGTGGACGGCGCCACAACCTTCAGTCCGGGTGTGTGCGCGTAGTAGCCCTCACTGGAATCACAGTGATGCTCCACCCCGCCGATACCGCCGGCAAAAGGAACACGAATGGCTATCGGAATCGACAGCGCGCCCTTGGTGCGGTTGCGGATCTTCGCCACATGGGAGGCGATCTGCTCGAACGCCGGATAGGCAAACGCGTCGAACTGCATTTCCACGACCGGACGAAAACCGGCCATGGCCATGCCGATTGCGAATCCGATGATGCCGGACTCGGCGAGGGGAGTGTCGAAGCATCGGTCGTCGCCGAAGTCGCGGGTGAGGCCGTCGGTGACGCGGAAAACGCCGCCCAGGGTGCCGACGTCCTCACCGAAGACGACAACGTTGTCGTCCGCAGCCAGAGAGTCGCGTAGCGCGGTGTTGAGGGCCTGAGCCATCGTGAGCATGGGCATGGTCAGTGTCCCCCTGTGTCAGCGGCTTCGGCAGCAAGTTCGGTTTCGAGTTGGGCTTGTTGCTCACGCAATTGCGGTGTCTGCTCGGCGAAGACGTACCGGAACAGATCGAGCGGATCGTGCGGGCGGTCGACGTTCATGCCGGCGCGTAGTGTGGCGGCCTCTGCTTCTGCCTCTGCGGTCAGTGATTCCACGAACGCGTCGTCGATCAGATCGTGTGCGCGCAGATACTTTTCGAGACGCGGCAACGGATCTCGCCCGAGCCAGGCTTCCACCTCGGCGCTGTCGCGGTAGCGGGTGGCGTCGTCGGCATTGGTATGTGCGTCGATGCGATAAGTGTGTGCCTCGACGATCACCGGTCCGTTTCCGCTGCGAACGAAGCGCGCTGCCTCGTCCATGACGGCCATCATCGCGACGGGATCGTTGCCGTCTACCTGCTCGCTGCCGATCCCGTAGCCGACGCCCTTGTGCGCCAACGTCGGTGCTGCGCTTTGGCGCGACAGTGGCACGCTGATCGCAAATCCGTTGTTCTGCACCAGAAAGATCACCGGCGCTTTGAAGACGGCGGCGAAGTTCAGCGCCTCGTGGAAATCGCCCTCACTGGTGGCGCCGTCACCACAGAGCGCCAAGGCGACGGTGTTCAAGCCCCGTCGAGACTCCCCGTAGGCCACCCCCGCTGCATGCAGCAATTGCGTTGCCAGCGGGGTGCACTGCGGCGCACTGCGCAGTGCGACCGGGTCGTATCCGCAGTGCCAGTCGCCGGCGAGCATGCTCAGAATCTGCACCGGATCGACACCCCTGGCGGCCAACGCCATCGAATCCCGGTAGGTGGGGAAGAGCCAGTCACTCGGCTCCAGACTCATCGCTGCCGCGATCTGACATGCCTCCTGCCCTCGCGAGGACGGATACACGGCCAGGCGCCCCTGTTTGGTCAGTGCCGTAGCCTGCTGGTCGAAACGCCTGCCCAGGAACATCTTTCGATACATCGCGATCAGGCGATCGTCGCTCGGTTTTGCGTAGCGGGCCTCGCTGCGCGTCAGTTCTCCGGCAGGGTCGAGGTACTGCACCGCAGAATCGGCCGGCAGGAACTTCTGATACCGCAGTTCCCCCAAGGGCTCGACAAGTGTCACTTCTACCTCCAGAAGACGTTGTGTCCATCAGTATTCGCACTTCGGCGACGTAATGGCAGCAAGCGTCGAGGATTCAAGACAAACGGCCTATCATGAGGATTCGGGCAGCAATATGTCCATCAACCGACTCGACTACCGAACCAGGAATGGACAGATGGCCACCGAACCGCACGCTCTCGATGCGATCGACCGTCGCATCATCGCCGAACTGGTCGCAGACAGTCGCATCTCCATGCGTGCACTGGCCGAGAAGGCGCACATATCCCGCGCTCACGCCTACGTCCGCATCGAAAGGCTCGAGGACGCCGGAATCATCACCGGATTCACGACGCGGATCGCCCACGAGAAGGCCGGACTCGGCTCCTCGGCATACGTGGCACTCTCGATCAGGCAGCACTCGTGGCGAGGTCTGGCGGCGTCCTTGAAGGCCCTGCCGTTTGTCGAGCACTTCTCCCTCCTCGGCGGCGACTTCGACGTTCTGGTGCTGGTTCGAGCCCCGGACAACCAGGAACTACGCCACACCGTTCTCGAAGAACTCCAGGGACTCGACGGGGTTCTCTCGACCAAAACGTGGCTGATCTTCGAAGAAGGCAACGGTCCGGGACCCAACTGGTTGCCCGGCTGATCCGTCTATAGTCGCCGTTAGCAGTTGCACACGGGAGGTGACTCGAATGACCCTGCACGGCCTGGGAATCGGTTGGCGCCCCGAGGTCTCCGGAATCATCGCGCAACTCGACGGCCTGGCATTCTGCGAAGTCATTGCCGAATCCGTCGGAAACGAGATACCGCCGCACCTCGGCTCGCTCGGAGTTCCGGTGATCCCGCACGGAATCTCGCTCTCACTTGGCGGGGCCGAGGCGGTAGATCAGGCACGGATCGATCACCTTGCGGGTGCATCCCAGCTACTGGGCGCTCCCTTGGCGAGCGAGCACATCGCATTCGTGCGTGCAGGCGGCATCGAGGCCGGCCACCTGCTCCCACTTCCGCGCACCTACGAAGCCGTCGACGCCCTGGTACGCAACATCACCCGGACTCAGGACGGTCTACCGGTGCCGTTCGCCGTCGAAAACGTTGCCGCCCTGTTCGACTGGCCGGACGACGAGTTGACCGAAGGGGAGTTTCTCGCGGAGATCGTCGAGCGCACCGGAGCCCTGCTGGTTCTCGACATCGCGAACGTCTATGCCAATGCCCTCAACCGAGGGCGTGATCCCTGGGCCGAGCTGAGCCGGCTACCACTCGAGCGAATCGCATACTGCCACATCGCCGGTGGCAGCATCAGCGACGGCAAATACCACGACACGCACACCGATCCGGTACCCGAAGCCGTGCTGGAACTCCTTGCGCAGTTCACCGCCGCCGGTCACCATCCCGCCATCATGCTCGAGCGCGACGGAAACTATCCGCCGGCACTGGAATTGCTCGACGAGCTCGATGCCATCGCCGACGCAGCTGGTCTGAATCGCATCACCGCGGGCACCGATTGGTCACGCACATGAGCACGCTCGGTGAGCGTCAAGAGGCGCTGATTCGCGCACTGGTGGCGGGTGGCGAACTGCCCGAAGGCTTCGACAAAGACGAAGCCGCCGTTGTCTCGGCGGCACTGCTCCGAAAGCGCGCAGGAGAAGTGGCGCAACACCTTCCGGTCGTGCGCCACACTCTCGGCGATCGTTATCTTCAGTTGTTCACAGCGTGGGCGGACGGACGGCCGAAGACGTCTTCGCGTTCGGATGCCCAGGCCTTTGTCGCCCATCTCCAGGACATCGGCGAACTGCCTCGCCCGCCCTGGTATCAGAGGTTTCGAAAGCTCTCACGCAAGTGAGACAACAGCTTCGCTGGTGTACATGAGGAACGTCATCGATTCCTGGAAGTACAGCTCGACGGAGTTCGCATCGTGCGAGAGATAGCCGATGGACAGGTCCTGGCCCAGATGCAGTTCGTAGTCACCGCCACGCGTCGACAGCAGGAAAGCGCCGTCGATGGCCGGGGCCCAGATGATCTCGCCGTCGAGGACGCGTCGCAGGTGCTCGCGGATGGGGTAGCCGTGATCGGAGGTCTCGTTGATCGCGGTGAACGCATCTGCATTCAAGAGCAGTGAGTACGGTCCGTTGACACCGGCCAAGCGCAGCGACGTGATCGCCTGGCTGATGGCTTCCGGGTAGTCCTTGGCGTCGATGGGTAGCTTCAGTTCCGGGTTGGAACCGCTGGCCCGCACGCCGGTGATGCTGGCTGCGGGGTATCCCTCGAAGATGGCGCGGTCCTCGGCGAACGCGATCTGCTTGGCCGCGTCCTTGACGGGCTGCCAGTCGGAGTCCTTGGCGCCGCGTTCGACGTCGTCGATGGCCTGACGGCTGACGGTGAAAGGGACCCGCAGTTCGATGATCGGCTGGGACTGACGAGCATGTGCGATGACGCCGTCGGCCAAGGGATTGATCGGCACCTGATGCCCGAGTGGGATGGCCGCGAGATCGTCACCCGACGGTCCCTCCACATCCACGACACGACGACCGGCGACGTGACGCTTGAAGGTACGGCTCGCCTCTTCTTCGATCTCGGCCCAGGCTGCTGCCGAAATGGGTGCTAGGTCGCGGTGCAGGTTTGTCATTGCTGGGCACTCCTTTTGAGGCTGCCGATTCCGAGAGAACCGTCAGAGATGGGCGCTGTGAACGTCGCTTCGGGAACGAGCCTGGTCGGCAAGTCCGGGGGATCGTCGAGAAAGTCCGCCGTCGGAACGAAGAAATTGATTCCGGTGACGGCGGTGGAGAAATCAAGAATGCGGTCGTAATTGCCGACGGGATTCCCGATGAACATGTTGGTGAGCATCTGCTCGGTGACCGTCGGCGACGCCGAGTAACCGATGAAATAGGTACCCATCTCAGCGGAGCCGACGTGGCCGAACGGCATGTTGTCGCGCAGAATCTGGATCTGCTCACCGGATTCGTCTTCGATGACGGTGAGTGCGGTGTGGGAGTTGGCCGGCTTGGTGTCGTCGTCCATCTCGAGATCTTCGAGCTTGGAGCGTCCGATGACGTTCTCCTGCTCCTCGACGGGCAGGGAGTTCCACTCCGACATGTCGTGGAGGTACTTCTGGACGATGACGTAACTGCTGCCTGCGAAATCCGGATCCTCGTCACCGACGGTGACCGCGACGTAAGCGGCCCGCCCGGACGGGTTCTCGGTACCGTCGACAAAACCCATGAGGTCGCGTTGCTCGAAATACTTGAACCCGTGAACCTCGTCGATCACCGACGCGGCCCCGGCCAACCTGTTGGTCACGACCGTGGCGAACTCGAAGCACAGGTCCATCTGACGGGCCCGGATGTGAAACAACAGATCGCCCGGCGTGCGCGGGGCGTGGTGTTTGTCACCGGTCAACTCGACGAACGGATGCAATTCCGCCGGCCGTGGACCGTCGAAAAGTCGGTCCCACGCATCCGAACCGATGCCGACGACGGCAGCCAAGCCACCGGCGGGAACCCGGAATCCGATCGAGCGTTGCAGCCCGGAAATATCCGCCAGAACGTCGTGAACTGCCTGCTCACCACCCTCGTCGATGGTGAAAACCAGGAAGATCGCAGCTTCCGTGAGCGGGGTCAGCAACGGCTGCGGTATCGCGGGAAGGGCCACTTCGGCCTCGTCGATCTCACTCGTTTCCGCCATGCAGACCAGTATGGACGATTCCGGCAGTCCCGGCATCAGTAGTGGGTAAGTCGCGTCAGGGTGTCGCGTCAGGGGGTTGCGGCCTGGGCGCCCGCGTCGAAGCCAGCCGGAATCTCGAAGATCTTTCCGTCGAACCCAGCGCGGTAGAGATGCCCGGCCGCGAATCCGGAATTGCCACGCCCGTAGGTCAACACACTCGACGCCTGCAGTCCGCTGGTGAGCGAGCAGTACTGGCCAGGTCCGTCGATCCGCCACACCTCACCACTGATGTCCGTGGGAACAATTGCGCGATCTCGCGAGTCCAAGGTCAAACCATCTGGGGCAGAGAAGGTTTCGAGACCGCCGAGATCGACCAACGATTCCGAATACTCTGGATTGTCGACGGAGATGCGGCTGACACCCGGGTTTGCGAACGTGCGCGAGACGTAGAGCCAGCGATTATCGGCGCTCAGGGCAGCGCCGTTTGCACTCGGGAAGGTTGCCCACGCCGGGTCGACGGAACCATTCGGGCTGACCTTTCCGATCAGCGAACCGAAATCGTTGGTGGCGTAGATCGTCCCGTCGTGCGCGACGGCAAGGCCGTTTGCAGCGCTCAGACCACCGGCTATCGGCGTCACGGCGCCCGAGTTCACGTCCACCCGCGCGACCGACGCAGCACGCGTCAGATCGCCGATCAGCACGCCGGCGTTTGCTCCGGTTCCCACCAGCAGTGAACCGTCCGGGCTCCACGCGAGTGCGCCCGCACCGCCGGGAACCGTAGCGATCGGAACTGCGGCCTGACCAGGCCCGTCGACGCGGAAGATCCGCCCACTCACCAGGTCGGTCGTATACAGGCGCCCTTGCCCGTCCACCGTGACACCCTCGAGGGCCGCACCCGGAATCTGGGCGCTGAGTATGGCGGGTGACGATCCAGGGCAAGGCGGCGCGGCGGCGGCACCGGACACGCCCAGAGCCAGAAGCGAACCGGCAACAAGAGCACCGGTGATACCAACACGAATACCGCGATCGAAGATCCTGGTGCGCATCTGCGCAACGCTAGACCCTCTGTCCGATTTCGCCTAGAGACTCCGAAGGAAAGAGATCAAAAGTTCATTGACCTCGACAGCGCGTTCTTGTTGTACGAAGTGCCCCGCACCGCCGAGGAGATGTACACCCCGCAGGTCGGGGACAGTGTCCTTCATTCGGTCCAATGCCTTGGGACCGCTCATCGCGATGACCGGGTCTTCCGCGCCCGCAACGAAGAGCGTCGGGACCTCGATGTGCGCTCCGTCCAGATCCGCGCTGCGTTCCCAATTGGCGTCATACGCTCGGTACCAGTTCAAGCCACCGGTGAAACCTGTTGCAGTAAAGGCCTTTACATAGACATCCAAATCATCCTCGGTGAGCCACGACCACGGCAACGCCGGCGCCTCGGGAAGTACGTCGAGATAGCCGTTTCCTTCGGAGGGGTTCTTCCACACATCGAGGTACCGGTAAGCCCCGGACAAGGCGTGGAAGAGCCGCTGAAGGAATTCACGTGGACGGGCGTCGAGTTCGCGCTCCGCAACACCCGGTTCCTGAAAATAGTGAATGTGCAGAAAGTGCTTTCGCGCCAAGGCGGCGTAGATCGTCGAGGGCTTGGCCGGGAATCTGTCCGGCGCATAGGGAACCGCCAAGGAGACCAGTCCCGCAACGCGATCGGGGTGACGAAGCGCTGTCGTCCACGCGACCGGAGCGCCGAAATCGTGTCCGACGAACACCGCTTTGTCGATTCCGAGAGCGTCGAGTAGGTCGATCAGCCGGTTCGCGACGGCATCGTTGGTGTAGTCCTCGATCGCGTCGGGGCGGGTAGTGCCGCCGTAACCGGGCATGTCGAGTGCAATCGACCGAAAACCCGCTTCCGCCAACGCTGCCGACTGATGGCGAAAGCTGTATCCGAGGCCGGGAAAGCCGTGGCACATGACCACAGCTGTCCCGGAACCGGAATCGTCGATCTGCCAACAGAATCCGTCGACGTCGATCGTCTTGACCGTCATGTCAGGCGGTGATCATGTCTTCCTGGTTCCAGAATGCGCGCATCGACAGGATCTTTCCGTCGTCGTCGAAGGTCATGACGTCGATGGGTGCGATGGTCAGGGTCTGCTCGCCGAGCTTGGTGATCAGCGAGAAGTGGAATGCCGCCTCGTTTCCGGCGATGCGGAGGGTCTGAAGGTGAGCTTCCTGGTCGAAATTCTCGATCACGGAGTAGAACGCGAGAATGGACTCGCGGGTGGTGCGCACGTCGGTACCAACCGGGTCTTCAACCGTTGCACCCTCGGCGTACAGGGCCACAACCTGGGCAGCAGTGCCCGTCGCAACGGTCTCGATGTAGGCGTCGACGGTCTTGCGGATTACCTCTGCGGACGGTGCCATGGTCTACCCCTCGTAGTTAGAACAGGTTCTAATTCTGAGGATAACCTACGACTCTGTTCCACGGGTCAGCTTTCGAGCACCTTGCGCAGGCGAGCCTTCTTCCGGTTCTCCCGCACGATCCAGACGACATCGGTGTCGTCCGACGCCCCCAGGGAGACGAATGCCGGCAGGGCATTCTCCGGATCCGCCGCAACCGCGACACTCCAGCAGTATCCAAGCGCCTGCCGGAGAGTCCGTGTGTCGGCCTCGCGACGAGAATCAGCTGGTTGCGAGACGATCCACTCGGTAGCGTCTCGGCACACCTGAACGGCCAGCGCAGCGTTGGTCTTGTCCTTCAGCAACCGTGGCTCGCAGATCCCCGCAGCCGCTGCGCGCAGCGTCAATGGATGGGCGGACCGTGACCACTGCTCGATGATCGCCCGCAATAATTGCGGATCCGTGTCACCTATCGCCTGAACGGCCATCGCGGCAGCTTCACGTGCGCGCCACGACGCACTGGTGGTCGCCTCCGTCAAGCTGCGGAGAACGGATCGCTCGTGCGAGCGAACGAAGATGAATCCGAGCCCGACGATCCCACAGCAGCGGATGTATTCGTCCTCGGACTCCGCCGCCAGCAGGATGTCGTCGTCATCGGCGCCGCGCGCGAACTCGAGCATGAGCCCAAGGTTCGCGCGCGGGCCGGGCAATCCTGACCGCTCCGTCAGGTAACTCCACAGTTCGTCACCGTCCAGATCCGCGAACGTCATGGGAGTCCTGCTTTCTCGAGTGCGGGTGCACCCATCATTTCACCGAAAGCCCTCTCACGACGGAAGTTCGAAGCTCACTTGCTTCCGTCGTCGCGCATAGAGGAATCCACCGACAAACGCGAGCACCAGCACCCCGGTCATCACCACGGCCAGAATGTTGCCGCCCAGTAGGAGCGGAAGGTTTCCGGCAATGGCGATCGCGAATCCGATCAGCCCGACAAGGCCCAAGCTCGGGGCAAGTTTGGTGTGCCAGAATCGCTGATCGACCTTCGTACGATGAAAGAAGACGAGCACCGCAAGGCACGTGAGCAACATGAGAGCCACAATCCCCACCGTTGCAACGCCGGCGAACCACGCGAAGATCTGTGTCACCGGATCCAGACCGATGACGATGCAAGCTCCGAGAAGTACCAGAGCACAGCAGGATTGCACCACTGACGCGATGTGCGGCGAACCATGCACGCGGTGCGTCCGCCCACCTGCGCCCGGCAGAACGCCGGTGTTCGACAGAACGAAGATGTATCTGGCCAAGACATTGTGGAGAGACAGAACTGCGGCAAAGAGACTGGACACCAACAGAATTTGAATCAGGTGGGCTGTCACCGTTCCGGCAAAGTCGGTGGCAGTGGTGATCAGCATGCCGTCGGGGTCAGTACCCGCAATGTCCACTGCACCCTTGTCGCCCCAGGCTGTCACAACCGCCCAACTGGAGAGAGCGTAGAAGCCGCCGATGAGGATCAAGGCGGCGTATGTCGCTCGCGGGATAGTCCGCGCGGGATCCTTCGCTTCGTCACGGAAGATCGCCGTCGACTCGAACCCGATGTAACCGGCAAGCGCGAATACCAATGCGACGCCGGGGGATCCGGAGAATATTTCCGACGGAGAGAACATTGCTGTCGACGGGCCTTCCGGACCACCGTCGGCGACGATGAAAGCGTCGAGTACGACTACGATCCCGACCTCTGCGATCAACAGGATGCCGAGCACCTTGCCCGACAATTCGATATGACGAAATCCGAGGACGGCTACCAGAGCCAACGAGGCGAGCGAGAAGATCCACCACGGCACCTCCGGACCACCGTAGGAGGTGATCAACGAACTCATTGCCGGGCCGAGGTAGCCGTATACGGCCAATTGCACTGTGCTGTAACTGACGAGGGCCAACATCGCACTGCCGACGCCGGCACCACGGCCGAGACCATGTCCGATGTAGAGATAGAACGCTCCGGTTCCCGGGATGTAACGCGACATCGCGGTGAACCCGACGGCGAAGAGCAGAAGTACACCGGTTGTCACGGCGAAGGTCATGGGGAAGCCCGCACCGTTGCCACCGGAAATACCCAGCGGCACAAGACCACTGATCACAGTCAGGGGAGCAGCTGCGGCAACGACCATGAGGACTATCGAGCCGGTACCCAGCGAGCCTCGAAGAGTTCGGTCATCGCCGGATGCATCACGTGAAGCATTGACGGAAGTATGGGTCATACGGGCGATGTTAGAACCATTGAAGTCGATTCGGGACCCAATTCACAAAACTTTTACTTGCGAAAAACGGGACGAACCGTCTGTTCGTCGCGCTCCCGTCAGCCTTCTTCCTGCAGCGCCAAGCGTTTGAGCTCGTCTTTTGCGTGCAGAATGTGACGTTCCATTGCCTCCGCCGCGCGAGCGCTGTCGCCCCGCTTGATCGCCTCGAAGATTTCCTTGTGCTCCACCCTCGAAGCCTCGACCTGGTCTTCGAACACGAGATGATCGACGGGGACGAACATTTCGCCGCGAGCCTCGACCACAGCGGCCTCCAACCTGCTGTTTCCCGCCGCTCTGGCGATACCGCCGTGGAACCTGGCGTCACAAGCCCGGAACGATCCCCGACTTCCGGAAACCCCCAATTGCTCAATGGATTCGAGCAACTCGAGAAGATGACGATCGGTTCGCCGGACCGCCGCGAGGCTTGCCGTGCGCATTTCCAACCCGATACGGAGGTCGACGATCTCGTCGATGTCTGCTTCTCGCGCTTTCAACTGGCCAACCCAGTCTTCATAAGGCCTGGTCAACTCCGAAACGAACGATCCGCCCGTGGCTCCTCGCCGCACCTCGATGTATCCCATCGCCTGAAGGATTCGGACCGCTTCTCGCACACTGACTCGACCGACTTCGAGTTGCTGAGACAGTTCACGCTCGGACGGCAGGCGATCACCGGGGCTGAGCGCGCCGCTGTGAATGAGCAGTCGCAAGCGTCGAGCGATATCCTCCCCCAACGTCGGTGCACTGACCATGAATTCGATGGCCGGCAGCTTGTCGATCTGCACGTCTCGTACCCCCTACTCGGTGCCTGGACCGACTCTTCAGCTTCGTCCTCGTACGCTTCGTCACGGGCTGCAAAATCGAACGCGCCATTCGCAACTGTCCTTGAATAGATACAGCAGCGCGCGGCACTTCGAACCCGTTACTCCAACTTTACAAGCCAAACCCTAGCGAAAAGCCATTCAATGGTTCTATGCTCGCTCCTATGACCCAATTCACGATGACGGCGGAGGCACTCCCCGCCATGCCCCTGATCGGAGTCACCGGCCGCGTCGACCGAGGCGGGCCGTCACTACCGAACGTCGTCGGCGACGCATTGATGGAAATGTTCTTCACCGATTTTCCGTCGAAGATCCGCGCCGCCGGTGGTCAACCGATCCTGCTGAGCATCCACAGTGATCCGCGCCGAATCGTCGAGCATCTCGACGCCCTCGTCCTCAGCGGTGGTTCCGACGTGGACCCCAGGCGATACGGCCGCACCCCCGGACCAAACTCCTCGATGATCGACCCCGCTCGGGACGAATTCGAGTTCGCCCTGGTCGATGCAGCCTGGGAAATCGGACTGCCGATCCTGGGTGTATGTCGAGGACACCAGGTCGTCAACGTCGCCCGCGGGGGCACTCTGATTGCCGACCTTCCGACCGACGCCGGTGAGGCGCACAGCTTCTTCGGCTATCCGCGTTCCTACCGACCACAACAGGTCGCCCTTGAATCCGGCTCCATCCCATACAGTCTGTACGGCAACAGCATTCACGTGAACAGCCTTCACCACCAAGCAGTGGATGCCCCGGGGAACGGACTCCGGATCGTCGGACGCGCGCTCGACGGCGTCGCCGAAGCCATCCAGGCCGACGATCGCCCCGTGGTGGGCGTGCAGTGGCACCCCGAATTCTTCGTCGAAATCGACCCGCTCTTCTCGTGGCTCGTCGACGCTGCAACCTCCCGTCGGACCAATTCTTCTCACCAGATCGATCATCACAGAATGGAAGACAACAATGTCACGTACGCATGAGAACAAGGTTGCCCTGATCACCGGTGCAGGCTCCGGAATCGGCCGCGGCATCGCGCTGCGCCTCGCCTCCGACGGTGCCCGCGTCGCGGTCGTGGACCTTCACATCGAAAGTGCAAAGGAGACCGTCGCACTTATCGAATCGCAGTACGGCACACCCGCGCTCGCCCTTGAGGCCGATGTGCGCGACCGCGCCGCCGTGAGCGCCGCTTTCGAAGCCACCGTCGCCGAATGGGGACGCTTCGACTACCTCGTCAACAACGCCGGCCTGATCACGATGAGTTCTCTCGAGAACCTCACCGACGAAGAGTGGGACCTCGTCCTCGACGTCAATCTCAAGGGCATGTTCATCGTCACGCAGATCGCCACCCCGTACTTCCGCGACGGCAACAGCGGCGCTGTGGTGAACTTGTCGACGGTGGAAGCGGACGTGGTCGTGTCCTCCCAGGGCTTCGCACAGGTCCACTACAACGCGTCGAAGGGTGGAGTGAAGATGCTGACGAAGGCTCTGGCCGTCGAACTCTCGCGGTACAACGTACGAGTCAACGCGATCGCCCCCGGGCCGGTCCCCACCGCCTTCCTGCCTGGCATCGACGTCTCCTCCGGCGAAGTTCTCGACTTCATGAAGTCCAGGCTCCTGGTGCCGCGCGTCGGCCGCCCCGAGGACATGGGTGCTGCAGTCTCCTTCCTGCTCTCCGACGACGCCTCCTACATCAGTGGAGTCCAGCTGCCCGTCGACGGCGGATGGCTTGCCCGATGAAAGGCCGGCTCACCACGGCCGAGCTCGCCGAGTCCGACATCGACACCGTCCTCATCGCCGGTATCGACCTCTACGGACGGTTGATCGGCAAACGAGTCCCGACGCGAATTTTCCTCGCGAACATCGACGAGGGTCTGCATGTGTGCACCTGTGTGTATGCCTGGGATGCCAGCCAACGCATGGACAAACTCGTTGTCGACTACGCCGGCGGACACACCGGCTGGCATGACTTCCGCCTGCAACCTGACCTGGGAACACTGCGACGCGCGTCGTGGCTCGAGTCCACTGCCATCGTCATCGCTGACTCGGTCGACGAACATACCGGCGAGATGGTCCCGATCGCACCGCGCACGATCCTGCGCAAACAGATCGACAAGCTCGAAGCTGACGGCCACACCGTCTACGCGGCAACGGAACTCGAGTTCCACCTCTACCGAGGTACCCCCGACGCATTGCGGCGCAGCGGCTATCGGGATCTCGAACCCACCACCCTGGTGCCCTCGGATTACACCATCACCGCCGGCAACGCGATGGAACCTTTCTTCCGCAAGGTACGAACCGCGTTGGAGGAGAGCGCGATTCCCGTGGAGGTCTCTCAGGTCGAATACGGCCTGGGCCAGTGGGAGATCAACCTCGAATACGGAACCGCCCTCGAGATGGCCGACCGCCATGTGCTATTCAAGCAGGTCGTCCACGACGTCGCTGCGGCAGAAGGGCTCACTGCTACCTTCATGGCACGTCCGAGCACCGACGGCATGGGCTCGTCGTGTCATATTCACGCGTCCATGCGGAGCGACGACACCTTCCCATTCCACGACGAAAGCGCAGAAAACACCGCGAGCGCCGAACTGCTGCACGCCGTCGGCGGAGTTCTCGAGCACTGCCCGGAACTCATGCTGTTCTACACGCCGACCATCAACTCGATGCGCCGCACCAGAGCCAGCCACGATTTCTCGGGGAACGGCTTGACCTGGGGTTTCGACAACAGGACTACCACCTGCCGACTCATCACCGGTGCACCGTCCGCCAACCGTCTCGAAATGAGACTGCCAGGGGCGGACGCAAATCCGTATCTCGCACTCGCCGCCGTTCTGGCGTCGATGAACGACGGTCTGACACGAAAGCTCGATCCCGGCGCACCGGTACGACGCGACGGGTACAGCGACACAGACACACTCGAGAAGGTGAAGCAACAACCGCTGCCCGGCACACTGGACGAAGCGGCGCGTGCGCTCGAGGCCAGTGAGTTCGCACTCGCGGCGTTCGGCGCCGAGGTCGTATCGCACTATGCGGCGGTCGCCAAGGACGAATGGGATTCCTTCATGTCCGCGGTCACCGACTGGGAACGCGAACGCTACCTCGACAACATCTGACCTACAAACGATTTCGCCACGAAGGACAGTCATGACCACTTCATGCTCACTCGTGCCCCAGAACAACACGATCGACGGAAACGTCGAAACACCGGCTATCGACCTCGGCGAATTTCTCACCGATCCCGACACCGGAGAGAAACTGCAAGCCCAACTCTCGTCCTCCACCGAACAGGTGGAGAGGGCGATCACCGCCGCGACAGAACTTCACCGATCGGGTGTCTGGACCCGTCGATCGGTCGCCGACCGGGTGCGCCTACTCGAGAGAACGGCTGAACTTGTCGAAGAACGGACTGCGGCGATCGCTCGTGAGGACTCCAAGAACAACGGCCTTCCGCTTTCGATCAGCACACTTTTCGCCGGCGGACTTCCCGATCTGTTCCGCAGTGCTGCAACGCATCTGAAGAACTCCTCCGGGTTCGAGCAGCTGGCGTCAGGTGCACAATTACATCGGCTGGCGTGGGGCCCGACCGCTGTGATCGCACCGTGGAACGCACCGAGCTTCATCACCGCCAAGAAGACCGCATTCGCTTTGGCCGCAGGTGCTCCGGTCATCGCCAAGCCCTCCAACTGGGCTCCGTCAGGACCCAACGTGCTTGCCGAGGCGATCTCACGTGCCATCGCCGAAGTCGACGCGCCGAAAGCTCTGTTTCAACTCGTTCACGGAGGCGGGGACGTCGGGCATCTACTGGCCTCCGATCGACGAATCCGAGCACTGGCGTTCACCGGCGGCCGAGCGGCCGGTAGTTCCATCGCCACTGCAGCTTCTACCGATTTCAAGGCTCTTCAACTCGAGCTCGGCAGCAACAACCCCGTGATCATCCGCGCCGACGCCGACATCGATCTGACTGCCACCGCACTCGTCGACGGGTTCACCAAACTTAACGGGCAATGGTGTGAGAGTCCGGGAAGCGTCTTCGTGCCGCCGCACCTTCACGACCGGCTTGTCGACGCAATACTCGACCGCACGGCCGAAATCGCACTCGGCCGAACCGATGACGCCAACACCACGATGGGTCCGCAGGCGAACGAGCCTCAACTCCAACGGATGCGGGATACCGTCGAGTTCCTCCGTGGCGTGGGCGGCACGGCCGTCTCGAGCACCCCCGTGCCTGACGATTCCGGATGGTTCTTCCCACCGACAGTGGTGCACGGAATCTCGTCGGAGCAGACCAAATCGGAGACCTTCGGGCCGATCCTGACGGTGCACCGAGCATCAACCGACGAGGAAGCTCTGCTCGAGGCCAACGCTCTCGATACCGGCCTGGCCGGATACGTGTTCGGCGCCGACGTCGACGCCGCTCGTGAACTTGCGACCCGAATCGATTGCGGTGAGAACAAGATCAACAGCACCAGCCTCCTGGACCTAGACGACCACTCGACCCAGAGTTTCTGGGGCGGAAGCGGTATCGGCGCACACGGCGACGCAGAGCTTCTCGACTTCTTCCGGGGATCGAGAATCATCGGGGTCGATGCGCCCGGACTTCCTCTCTAGGCGGAGGAGGTCGAGGAAATGGGTGAAGCGGCTCGGGTGGGCACCGATACGAGTCGGGTGGGCACCATGGTGGTCGAATGCCACGATACCGCGGCGGTTCTCGCACGTATTTCGTCGCTGGGGTGGAAGCTCGGCGTCGAGGTCGTCAGCCTGTCTACGTGGGTGTCCGTGACATCGCCGGGAGTCACCGGAATGTCGATCGCGTACCGTTGCCCGGCAACGATCTCCGACGCCATGTTGATCAAGCGTCTCAACAAGATCATCGGGATAGTTCGCATCAAGACGGACCACGGCCCGTTCGTTCCGGTGACACCGCAGGTCGGCCTACACGTCACCGCGACTTTCCAACGCGTCGATCCGGTGGCGCTGGTGGCGTACCGGCACGGCGCAACTGTGTGCAGTCAGGCGAACAATGTTCTGTCGGTACAACTCACCACCACCCGATCGATCGCGGACACATTCGTATCTGATCTGGCACAGGTCGCAGAGCGTCCGCTGCGGGGTGAGATCTCGCTGCAGGAGATTCATCTTGCATGACGTCGAAGTGCCACCACGGCGATGTGCGGCTACGGACGTTGGCCAGTAGCCGCACATCATCGTGTGATCAGTGAGCAGGGAGAAGGGACGTCTCCTGCTGCACACCGTCTTCTGCGCCGATCTGGACGATGTTTCGCGGCAGGAACACGGCTGCGATCGCGCCGAGAACTGCTGCAGCAGCACCGATCAGGAACGCGATACGCATGCCCTCGTCGGTGTAGAAGACAGCGCCCTCCATCGCCATCGCGATGTGCGAGTTCAAGACCGTGAAGGCGATGACGGGAAGCACTGCAGGGAAGATGCTCTGGAAGACCGCAACCATGCTCGCCGTGGTTGCCTGCAACTGCGGCGGCACTGCCTCGATGAGCAGGTTCGGGATGGAGGCGTAGCCCATACCCATACCGACACCGAAGATTCCGGCAAAGATGATGAGCAGAGGCTTGTTGTCGTGAATGGTTGCCGTCAACGTGAATCCGACTGCCATGAGGATCATTCCGATGATCATCAGCAGACGGGGCCGGATGTTGCGCCCCACGAGGAAGCCCACGATCAAACCACCGACCACCACCATGCCGCCAAGGGGCGCCTGGAAGATCGCGAATCCCTCTGCCGTCACGCCGAATCCGTATCCCAGGCCGAGAACTGCGGGGGTCATCACCATCATCGGCAGCAAAATCGTGAAGACTCCCGATGCGCCGTAGCAGAAACCGGCACCGACGGCGGTGAGCATCACCGAACGCTTGCCGAAGTAGCGCAGGTCGATCAAGGGCTCGCGGATGGCTCGGGCAGAGGCAACCCAAGCCACCAACAGTGCGACGCCGCCGATCAGGTAGGCCAGTGTCGAACCGTTCTTCCAGCCCCAGGTCGGGCCGAAGCTGACGCCGATCAGAATTCCGGCGATGCCCGATCCGAGCAGTACCGCGCCGATCAGGTCCAGCGAAGAGCGAAGTCGGACAGTCGATTCCGCCGTCGAAGCGAAGATCATGCCGCCGAGGAGAACCAGCCCGACGACAAAGAACCAGAAGATGCTCCGGAACCCGTGGTTGTCGATCAACCAACCGGAGACGAACGGCGCCGGAATCGCGATCAGACCCATACCGGAAGTCGCGATACTGACTGCCAGCGCAACAGTTTTCGGCGGGAAGACATCTCGAATGAGGGAGTAGCTCAGGAAGAGGCAGGGAACGAGAAGACCCGTCAATGACCGGCCCAGAATCAGGACGGCATAGCTCGGCGCAACCGCCGAAATGAAGGATCCGACCGCTGCGCCGGCGACCGCCAAGAGCAGGACTTTTCGCTTGCCGTACATGTCGGCGAGCTTTCCGAGCAGAGGAGACGCGACCGCCCCCAGCAGCAAGAACGACGTGAGCAGCCAAGCTCCCTGCGTCGTTTGATAATGCGCCGAGATGGCCGGCAGCGCAGTGGAAATCATCATGTAGCTCACCGCGAGCATCTCGAGAAGTAGAACGATCGACGCCAGAGAGAACACCAGTCGCGGAGTCCAACGCTCCGGTATCGATGTCGGTTCGGGCGCACTAGGAGACGAACCGGAGCTGTGGACGTGAGACGCCATGGCTGGAAGATCCTTTCGGGACACCTACAAATTCGATTGACCCCCTGTCGAATACCGCCGACGGGGGCCTTGCGGGGAAGTGCAGTGGAACGACAGCTACCGCTCTCGGCAACGTGTTACGTGCATCACAGCCCTCACATCGAACACGCGCTACCAAATGTTCCGTGGAGCGGGACATTCAGGACAACGACTGATTGGCGTCACAAACTCGAACCTGGCTTTGGATTATGAGCAACGGCAACGATTTTCGGTTCGAACTTGAACGTGGAGCCATTCCCATCTTCGAAATACCGACCACCCCGTACTTGACGATCCCGCCTTTGAGGTTCCCCCTCGGTGTCAACGTCGGGAATCATCCCCAGAAACGACTGTGCGCCGTTTCGGTAGCGGTAACTACCAAAACGGCGCACAGGGGCCGAAGGCCCTACAGAACTATGTTCACCATCTTGCCCGGCACAACGATCACCTTGCGGGGTGCGTTGCCCTCGAGCAGAGCGACGATCTTCTCGTCGGCCAGCGCAATCTCCTCGACAGCCTTGCGATCGGCATCCGCCGGGACGCTGATGCGGCTACGAACCTTGCCGTTGACCTGGATCGGGTACTCGACGGTATCCTCGACGAGCCACTTCTCCTCGACTGCCGGGAAGGGTCCGTGCGCAAGGGATTCCGTGTGACCCAGACGCGACCACAGCTCTTCCGCGAGGTGCGGCGCCAGGGGAGCGAGCATCAGCACCAGCGGCTCGACAGCAGCACGCGGCGCACCGCCCGGGAACGCCTTGGTGAGGTGGTTGTTGTACTCGATCAGCTTCGCGGCGGCCGTGTTGTCGCGCAGCGCCGTGTAATCCTCGATGACACCGGAAATCGCCTTGTTGAGCGCACGCAAAGTCTCCTCACCGGGCGCTTCGTCGGTGACACGGGGCTTGCCGGTCTCCTCGTCGATGACGACGCGCCACACTCGCTGCAGGAATCGCGCAGCACCGACGACGTCCTTGGTAGCCCACGGACGCGAGGTGTCCAGCGGACCCATCGACATCTCGTACACACGCAGAGTGTCTGCACCGAACTCGGCGCAGATCTCGTCCGGCGCAACGGCATTCTTCAGGCTCTTGCCCATCTTGCCGTACTCGCGGTTGACCTCGGCGCCTTCGTAGAAGAACTTGCCGTCACGCTCGACGACCTCTTCCGCCGGCACGTAGACGCCGCGGGCATCGGTGTACGCGAATGCCTGGATGTAGCCCTGGTTGTACAGGCGGCGGTACGGCTCGCTCGAGGACACGTAGCCCAGGTCGAACAGAACCTTGTGCCAGAAGCGCGAGTACAGCAGGTGCAGCACTGCGTGCTCGACGCCGCCGACGTACAGGTCGACTCCACCGGGATCGTTGGGGCCGTGCAGTTCCGGACGCGGGCCCGTCCAGTACGCCTCGTTCTGCGGGTCGCAGAAGGCGTCCTGGTTGGTGGGGTCGATGTAGCGCAGCTGGTACCACGAGCTACCTGCCCACTGCGGCATGACGTTGGTGTCGCGGTGGTAGGTCTGCAGACCGTCACCGAGATCGAGCTCGACGTTGACCCAGTCGGTCGCCTTGTTCAGCGGGGGAGAGGGCTCGGAGTTGGCGTCGTCCGGATCGAAGGACACGGGTGCGTAGTCCTCGACCTCCGGAAGCACCACGGGCAGAGCCGAATCCGGCAGAGCGTGTGCGTTGCCGTCCGCGTCGTAGACGATCGGGAAGGGCTCGCCCCAGTAACGCTGACGCGCGAAAAGCCAGTCGCGCAGCTTGTACTGGATGGTGCCCTTGCCCTGGCCGCTCTCCTCGAGGCGACTGATGACGGTCGCCTTGGCCTCCGCAACGTCCAGCCCGTCGAGGTAGTCGGAGTTCACCAGCGGGCCGTCACCGGAGTACGCAGCCTCCGAAACATTGCCACCGGCAATAACTTCGAGAATATCCAGACCGAACGCGTTCGCGAACTCCCAGTCACGGTGATCGTGTCCCGGAACTGCCATGATCGCACCGGTGCCGTAACCCGTCAGAACGTAGTCGGCGATGAAGATCGGGACCTTGTGGCCGTTGACCGGATTGACGGCGTAGGAACCGAGGAAGACGCCCGTCTTCTCCTTGTTTTCCTGACGCTCCAGGTCGGTCTTGGCGGCAATCGACTTACGGTATGCAGCAACAGCTTCCGCCGGCGTCGTGGCACCGCCAGTCCAGCGTGCGTCGACACCTTCGGGCCACTCGTCCGCGACGAGCTTGTCCACCAAGTCATGCTCAGGAGCCAGCGTCACATAGGTGGCGCCGAACAGCGTGTCCGGACGGGTGGTGAACACATCGACGCCGTACTCGCCTGCAGCAAAGGTAACTTCGGCACCGTACGAGCGTCCGATCCAGTTGCGCTGCATGGCCTTGACCTTGTCCGGCCAATCCAAGTACTCGAGGTCGTCGACCAGGCGATCGGAGTACGCGGTGATGCGCATCATCCACTGCTGGAGATGCTTACGGAAGACTGGGAAGTTTCCGCGGTCACTACGACCGTCGGCGGTGACTTCCTCGTTGGCCAGGACGGTACCCAAACCGGGGCACCAGTTGACCATCGAATCCGACTGGTAGACAAGGCGGTACGAGTCGACGACCTTTGCCTTCTCGGCGACTGTCAGCGACGCCCACTCGCGTCCGTCTTCCAGAGCGCGCTCACCGGAATCGAACTCGGCTTCCAGCTCGGAGATACGACGGGCCTTGCCTGCAGCCTTGTCGTACCAGGCGCCGTGGATCTGCAGGAAGATCCACTGCGTCCAGTGGTAGAAGTCGACGTCCGTCGTCGCGAGGCTACGACGCTCGTCGTGCCCCAGACCCAGGCGTCGCAGCTGGCGCTTCATGTTGGCGATGTTGGACTCGGTGGTCGTCCGCGGGTGGGTACCCGTCTGCACGGCGTACTGCTCGGCCGGGAGACCGAACGCGTCGTAGCCGAGGGTGTGCAGGACATTGCGCCCCTGCATGCGATGGAAGCGCGCGAAGACGTCCGTAGCGATGTATCCGAGCGGGTGACCGACGTGCAGGCCCGAACCCGAGGGGTACGGGAACATGTCCTGCACGAAGAGCTTGTCGGCGGGAACACCGTCGGGCGAGGAGAGCGGACCGACCGGATTGGGCGCGTTGAACGTGCCTTCCTCACTCCAGCGGTCCTGCCAGTGCTGCTCGATCTGGCCGGCGAGCTCCGCGGTGTAGCGGTGCTGCGGAGTTGCGTCGGCTGGTGAATCGGGGGACTGCGGAGACTCGGTCACTGTGGTCGCTATCTACTTGGCTGACGGAAATACCGATAACCAGGGTAGAGCCTGCACGACCCGGGCATACCATCAACTCCACTCGCGCCTATCCTGTATGGGTGATCGTTGTCGCTGTGGTGCTATTCGTGCTCGCTGTCGCCGTCGGTGGAGTTGCTGTCGCCGGACTGATCGGCAAACTCCCGCGCAACCGCTGGGCCGGTGTCCGCACCGAGGATTCCCTGCGGAGCGAGGAGTCGTTCGCCCTCGCCAACAAGGTGGCCGGTCCGACCATGCTCGCGGCCGCCGGAATGTTGGTCATCGGCGGAGTCGCAGCACTGACCATCGGCGGAGTCTTCGGCGTCGCAGTCGCGATCATCGCCGTCGTCGTCGCCGTCCTCACCGCCGGTTTCGGTGGAGGCATCGGTGCCCGTGCTGCCGCCGCACTCCCGCAGCAGAGCGGATGCGGTAACGACTGCAACTGCGGCGGACACTCCGAGCCTGCCGCAGACGAGCCGGTGGCGGAGACCTCCGAGGCCAAGGCGAACGCTGCCGCTTGCGGTACCGCTTCCTGCGGTGCCTGCGCGCTCAAGGATGCTTGCCAGCCGGCTCATTGATTCACGTGAAACATCGCGTGGTCGACCCGGCCGGGGTCGTATTCGGGCTAGTCGTTCCGCTGTTGTGTGCGGTCTTCGGCTTCGTCCTGACAAAAATTTGGGAGCCCCGCCTCCCGGAACAGATCGCGACTCACTGGACCACCACCTCGCCGGACGGATTCTCCACCCCGTCGGCCAACGCCTGGACCATTGCACTTCTGACGCTGCTCTTCGGTGGCGGCCTGAGTGCGATTGCTGCTCTTGCTCCCGCGATGCTGATGATGCGCCGATTCATGTTGGTTGTCGGGCTGAGCGTGGTCGGGCTCATCACGACAGTGAACTTCGCTTTGCTCTACACCCAACTCGATGTCACCGATCCATCCACGACGTCACTCCCGCTGTGGTCTATCGGTGTCGGCTTTGTCATCGGCGGGGTGCTGGGGTGGATCGGCGCCTCGTTCCTGCGTGACTACCGCGTCCGCACTCTTGCCACGATCGAACCCTCGGCCGGGTTGCCGCGAAGCCGCTGCGCTCTCCCCATCTCCGACGACGTCGGATTCAGCACCAAGGGGTCGGTGATCCTCACTGCGATCACTCTGGCGCCCGGAGTCATCATGGCGTTGGCGATGCGGTCACTCTGGCCGCTGTTCATCTTCGGGGCACTCGGACTGCTCGTCGTCAGCCTGGTTCGCTTCCGGGTGATCGTCGACGAACGGGAAATCCGGGTGATCAACATGGGGATGGCTGCGATGACCTACGGCATCGAGGAAGTTGTCGGAGCCGACGTCGCGGAGATCAAACCGTTCGCGGACTTCGGCGGCTGGGGACTCAAGACCAAGGGTCGTCGTAACTACGGCGTCGTCACCCGCACCGGGCCAGCGGTGGTCATCACGTTCGCTTGTGGCGACCGACTCACGATCACGACACCCGGAGCCGAAGACATCGCCGGGTCACTCAATCGATTGGCCGACGCCCGGACTCGGTAACCGCCGAGCCTGAACCGATCGCTTCCTGAGTCTTCTCGAGATACCCACACGCCGCAGCCCTGGCTTTGGTGACATCGCGTTCGGCGATGGCTTCGGCAACTCCCTGATGATGCGAAGACGTCAGCGACGGCGGATGCACCCCTTCGGTCACCTCGTAGGTGGCTCGAACTGTTTCGAGGATTCCGGCAAACAGATCTTTCAGCACGGGATTGTGGGCGGCATCGACAACGGCAATGTGAAACGCGAGATCGACGTCGACGAAGTTCTCGGCCGGGACGTCACGCTTGGTGGCCAGCTCACGAAGTATCCGGACGTCGTCGTCGCTGCGACGCTCACACGCCAACCGGACCGCTTCCATCTCGAGCGCACGACGCACTTCGAAGACGTATTTCATCTCGTCGACGGACGCGTGTCTGCCGAGCAGTCCGCCGATGTCGGTCCGAGCGCGCACGAAGGTCCCTGATCCGCGACGGATCTCCAGGACTCCCGTCGAGGTCAATGTCTTGATCGCTTCGCGCACGGTGTTCCGGCCGACGCCGAGAACACTCATCAGCTCCGGCTCGGTCGGAACACGATTGCCCACTGTCCAGACGCCGTCGGAGATCTGCGCGCGCATCCAGTCGAGGGATTGCTCGTACGCGGACTCTTTGCGAACAACGGTCATCAGCTCATCCTCACAGCATTAGCGGCGATCATTCCACTCACCTACGATACGTAGGACGACCCATGTATTTTCGCACTCTGTCTTCAGGAGGGGCTTCCCACGTCCGCCACAGCTGTCGCCACCGAAGAACGCACACGCCGCACCAATCGACACTTCTACGGCGTGGGCTACGTCCTCACCGTGATCCTCTTGGGCGCGAACATGCCCACCTCCGTCTACGGGCTCTACCGGACCGAGTTCGGATTCACGCCCACCATCCAGACGCTGATCTACGGCGTCTACGTCGCCGGCCTCGTTCCGGCATTGCTGTTCTTCGGACCGCTGTCCGACGCCCTCGGCCGACGCACCGTGCTCCTTACTGCACTCGCTCTGAGCGTCGTCGGCACGCTCGTTCTGGCATTTGCCGACGCGACGGTGTGGTTGTTCGTCGGCCGGATTGCCCAGGGAATCGCGGTGGGCGCGGCCAGTGCGGCGGGCAGCGCCGCATTGGTGGAGCAGGAACCGAAGTTCGATCACCGACGAGCAGCGCTCGTATCGACGGTGACGGGCGCGTTGGGCGGTGCGCTCGGACCACTCGTGTCCGGTGCAATCGCCCAGTACCTTCCACAACCGCTGCGGTTGCCGTATCTGATCTTCCTCGTCGCGTTCATCCCGGCACTGATCGTGTTGCTGCTACTTCCGCGGATCGGGGACGTCACACGCCCGAAGCGGTTCTTCCAGATGCCACATGTTCCCGCCGCCATTCGCGAGACTTTCTGGCTCAGCTCGCTCGCCGTCGCGCTGTCGTGGGGCGCGGTCGGGCTCTTCCAGTCGGTGGTCCCGTCGTGGATGACCAGCCTGCTGAACATCGACAACCTTCTACTCGGCGGCGGGGCGGCCGCACTGGTGATGATCTGCTCGGTGGTCGCGCAACTCGGCGGAAGCCGCATGGACCCGCGCACGTCCGTCACCGCCGGCCTGGGAATCCTCGCTCTGGGAATGATCGGCCTCCTCGTGGTCGACCTCGTCCCGAGCCTGGCACTGCTGGGCGTCATCACCGTCGTGGTCGGCGCCGGGCACGGTCTGGCGTTTGCCGGCGGCATGAAGCGCGTCAACGCCGCCGCCCGGACCCACGCCCGCGAGAGCCACGGCGGAGTTCTGGCCGCGTTCTTCACCGTCAGCTACGCGGGACTGGCGATCCCGTCGATCATCGCGGGTATCGCCATCACCCTCCAGGGAATGCAGACGGCCATCATCGAGCTGTCGATCATCGGGACGCTGCTGTGCCTGGCGGTGATGGGCTTCAACCTTCGTGGGGCTCGAGAGCCCGCTGAAGCTCGCCGTTATCCTTAGCCAGGTGAAGTTTCTCAGCAGGTTCTACATCGACGGGTTCATCCTCGGCATCATCATCGCCGGCGTGCTCGGAAGTGTGTTCCCGGTATCGGGTACCGCGGAGAGCATTCTGAACTGGGCCACCAAGATCGCCATCGGCTTCTTGTTCCTGCTCTACGGCGCACGACTCTCGCCGCAGGAAGCCTGGAAGGGCGTCAAGCACTGGCGACTGCACACCGTCGTCCTCGCCGCGACGTTCGTGCTGTTCCCACTGATCGGCCTAGCACTGCGATTCCTGTCGCCGACGCTGATCAGCGACGAGCTCTACACCGGCATCCTCTACATGTGCCTGGTTCCGTCGACGGTTCAGTCTTCGATCGCGTTCACCTCGATCGCCAAGGGGAATGTCGCGGGCGCGATCGTCAGTGCGTCGTTCTCCAACCTGATCGGCGTCTTCGTCACACCGCTGCTGGTGGTTCTGCTGATGAACACCACCGGCCAGGCGACGGTCGACTTCTCGTCGATCCTCGACATCGTCGTGCAGTTGCTGATCCCGTTCATCGTCGGTCAGCTGATCCGCCCGCTGGTGATCGGATGGCTGCAGAAGTACGCCGAACCCACCAAGTACGTCGATCGCGGATCGATCCTCCTCGTTGTCTTCGCCGCCTTCAGCGAAAGCATGAAAGAGGGGATCTGGAGCACCATCACGATCTGGCAGATCGTGATCCTCACAATCGTGTGCTGCCTGATTCTCGCACTGGTTCTCGGCGTGACCACTCTCGCGGGGCGCAAGCTCGGGTTCGATCTTCCCGATCAGATCGTCATCATCTTCTGCGGGTCGAAGAAGTCCTTGGCAACGGGCCTACCGATGGCGGCTGTACTGTTCGCGGGCCAGCCCGTCGGCCTGATCGTGTTGCCGCTGATGATCTTCCATCAGATCCAACTGATCGTCTGTGCTGCGATGGCGCAACGCTTCGCGAATCGGGATCCGGTCAGCGTCAGCTAGCGAGCAACTCGCCTCGGGTCGCGTCGACGCAGCCGCAACCGCCCTGCAGTTCAGCACAATCGATGGACAGCGCATGGCGGACCGATGCCAAGTCGAGGCAGTTCGCGCCGGTGCATTCGAGTGATCCGTCGGCATGCCGCAGCAAAGAATCGTGGCAGTGATCGACATCCGAAACACAATACGCGCACTGGATCTGACGCTCAGCGAGCATTACTGCCACCTCTCTCGAAAACGATGACACAGGAATATCATCGACCTCCGACAAGTCAGTTTCGTTCCACCTCGATGGGGTGGCTGGCCAGCATCGCCACGGGTAGCGGCTGGCGTCGTAGCACCCGTGCCCAGACATCGACTCGGGGCGGCGTCAGCACATCCGACGGCAGCGAGCTGATCACCATCCAGTCTTCACGCTCGAGCTCCGAATCCAGCTGGCCCAGAGTCCAACCCGAGTACCCGGCAAAAATTCGGATCCCTTCGACCAGAGGAGCAATGACCTCCGGGTCCGAGTCCAGATCCACCATGACTACCTTGCCGTCCACCCGCCGCAGACCGGCGACGCCGTCGATCCGCGCACCGTTGCGAGCGATGCCCAGGCAAAGCGCCGAGTCACGCTTGACTGGTCCACCGATGTACAGGGCCGAAGGATGCGCGGTCAGCGGTGACCACTGCGGCAACACGTTCTGCACGGCCGTCTCACTCGGCCGATTGACGACGACGCCCAGGCTCCCGGCGTCGTTGTGCTCGATCATGTAGATGACGGTGCGGCGAAATGCGGGTTCCGTGAGATCGGTCGACGACACCAACAAACTGCCCGGACGAACCTCCGGTTCTATCCAAGCCATTCGATCCTCGGGTTCTTCTGCGTGCGCCACAAGGACATCATCTCACCGACAACTGCGCGCGGAGGAACGAGACACAAGCGTGTTCAGGTCAGACCCGCCACATCGGCAAGTAGTGCCAAATGCCGCTCGAAAATCTCGCTCGCGTCGGTGAACGTATCGCTTCCGTACTGCCCGAACACCTCGAAGTTCACCGAACCGAACAGCGATACCCAGACGAGAGTTGCGCGCACCGCGGCATCCGGCGGCAGGTCGGTGCCCAGTTCTTTCCGCACTCCCTCGAGGTCCGTTGCCAGCGTGTCACTCAGGTCCGGGCCCTCTCGCACCGTGAGTGCACCCGCGCGATGGGCGGCGTCGATGATCCCGATCAGCCGGGTCACGACGAGGGTGCCAGGGCCGGTGGTCTGCTCGCCCGGAGCGTCGTAACCGGGGACGGGGCTGCCGAACAGTAATCCGTATCGAGCCGGCTCCCGGATCGCCCAACTCCGGACGGCACGTCCGAGAGCAATGAACTGTCCGCGAAAATCTTCTGCTGCAACGGCATTCACGGCGGAGTCCACTTCCGCGCCCAGTTCCGTGTACCCGTCCACCACCAGCAAGGTCAGCAGTTCGTCGCGACTGGCGACGTAGCGGTACACCGCTGAGGACACGACTCCCAGATCACGCGCGACGGCCCTCAAGGACAACGCGGCGGCGCCGACGGCAGCAAGATGCTCGCGCCCGATCCGGGTGATGTCCTGCAGCGTCTGTTCGCGCGCCCGCTCTCGGGGAGTCCCAACCATGAGTCCATCTTGCCCCATGACCGAGAGCACTATCAACAAAAGAGAGCACTGCTCTTGACAGCACTGAGGCGCGGGTGCATTCTTGAAAACGAGAGCAGTGCTCTCAGTTCACTCGAAACAAGAAGGAGCACACCATGTCGAACCTCGAAATCGTCACCGGAGCAGGACCCGTCGGATCCGCCGTCGCATTACAGCTCGCCGAGCAGGGAATCAACGTCCGGCTCCTGACCAGGTCCGGCAGCGGGCCCGAGCACCCGCTGATCGACCGCCGACGCGTCGACGTCTCGGATGCCGAGGCCCTGCGCTCGGTCAGCGAGGGCGCCACGGCCATCTACCACTGCATCCACGCTGCTTACAACGCAGCCGATTGGGAGCGGGAACTCCCGGCGGCCGAGAAGGTTGTGCTCGACGCGGCCGCATCCATCGGTGCCGTCGTGGTCTTCCCCGAAAGCCTCTACGCCTACAACTCCGACACCCTGATGACCGAATCCGATCCACGTAACGCCACCGGCGGCAAGCGCGGAGTGCGCACCGCGCTGCTGCGTGCTCGCGAGGCCTCTGCAACACCCACCGTCAGCGTCGTGGCCTCGGACTTCTTCGGTCCCCGCGTCCGCACTGCCCACGCCGGCGAGCGCATGGTTCCGAAAGTCATGGCAGGTAAGAAGATTCGTGTCATCGGTTCCGCAGATCAGCCGCACTCCTTCACCTACATCCCCGATCTCGCAGCAGCGATGATCGCGGCGGCACACAACCCCGAACTTTGGAACTCCGTCCTCCACGCACCCACCGGCCCCGCGCTCACTCAGCGCAAGATCGCCGAGGCCTTCGCCCGCGCCGCCGGGGCATCCCCCGCCAAGGTGGGTGTACTCCCCGCCTGGGTGCTCGACGCCGTCGGCAAGATCAACACCGACAGCCGCGAACTCGCGGAGATGAACTACCAGTTCACCAAGCCGTTTGTCATGGACTCGAGTGCCAGCGAAGTGCTGCTCGGACTCTCGCCGACGCCGCTCGATCAGGCCGCCGAAGCGACCGTCGCGTGGTGGCGCGAGGAACAGGCTCGCACCGCTGCCGCGTGAAGTGGCTGCACACGCTACGCAGGTGCGTACCGCCAGGAAAGTCCGCCGTCACCGAGTCCCGCTACCCAGCCACCACCGAAAGGCCGACCCGTTTCCAGGGAATCTACGAGATCGGCGAGCATCGCGCTGATCGAAGTCCACTGAGGTCCGGCGGCGTCCGCGTTCTCACGGGCATACTCGGTCACACAGCCTGACAGCTCCCCTTGCCTTGTGTCGCAGAATAATTCGTATCCGTCGCGGCAGGCGAAGGTCGTGTAGTCCGGAAGAAACTTTCCGATCGGGGTTCCTGCCGGTTGAGCACGGTCCGACAATGAGGGAACACTCTCCGGGACATCTCGCAGCTCGTACGCTGCCGGGGCTCTGCGGTGATTGGCCAACAGCTCGTCCAGATTGAGCATGTCGTGTTGGGGAAGGAACTGCATCCAGGCGCCGGGGGCGAAGCCGTTCTGGACCGAGTAGAGGTCTTTCAATTCGGTTGGCCATGCGATTCCGCTCAGTGCCTCGACCCGGTCGATTTCCGATTGCGCGGCTCCGGGCGCGAACGCATCCAGTGCTTGCGGAAATCCGTTTTCGGAAAACCAGGCGGCGATCCGTTCCCATTGCCGGCGCACTGATGTTGGTTCGGTCACGCTGTGAGCGTGGATACCCTCAGTCGCTTTCTTTTGCACGCCTCCTGGCCGTGGGGGGATCGTGAGGTGCCTGTCATCGCCGTAGACGTCCCGTACTTCGACCTTGTCGCCTGACTTGAAGAGATGAATCGGCTCGAATTCCGCGACGGGCCAGATCTGGATGAAAGCTTCAGGGTCGGCTTGATCAAAGTCCCTGCCGCGCACCGAGGCTCGGATGCGGTAGAGGCCAATCGGTAGGCGCTCGAGGAATCCGAACTCGTGGACCCGTTCGCCTGTCAATCGAAGTGGTGGTAGACCAGCGACAACGCTCTCGAGCGTGCCTTCTTCGATGGTCTCCCAATCATCGAGAGCGGGAATTCCCGGGTCCACATCCAGCGTGTCGACGGTGATCCGGACCGGGCCGGCGGTCGAACTCAACGCCAAGCGAGCGACAACGGGACTCAACCCGATGACCTTGCCGTAAGTGTGGACATACGGTTCACGAGGTCGCGGACCGAGAACCAGAACCGGAACTTCGAAATCGACTTTCGCCGTGGTAGCCATGTCGTCATTCTCCAGCAGTCAGCCTTGACGCAAGAACGGAACGGGTGTTCACTTCTTCACATGGCCTATCGCCGCACTCCGGCAGTACAGGAAAGATTGGACGCCCAACGCGCCCGACTGCTCGAGGCCGCCACGACGGCAGTGGCAACTCACGGCTATGCGGGATGTTCCATCGCCGCGGTGGCCAAACACGCCGGCGTCGGCACCGGGACGCTGTATCGACATTTCGACGGCAAGGGCGAATTGTTCGCCGAAGTGTTCCAATCAGTCTGCAGCCGTGAGGTATCCGCGGCCCGGGACGCCGGAGACAGCGCCCGACATCTGGAAGGCAACCACCGCTCCGCTGTATCAGCGTCGGTTCGGACCTTCGCCGAACGTGCCATGCGTGCACCGGTTCTCGCCTATACCCTGCTGGTGGAACCGGTAGATCCTCTCGTCGACGAACAGCGGTTGATGTTTCGCGAATCGTTCCGCGATTGCCTGGCCACCGCAATTCGCTCAGCAGTCGAATCCGGTGAGATACCGCCACAGGACGCCACTCTGACGGCAGCGTGCATCGTCGGGGCAATCGGCGAGGCCCTGATCCTTCCACTGCGCGGCGGCACCACCGATCCCGCTGCGATCGACGCCATTCTCGCCTTCACCCTTCGATCGTTAGGGAGCTTCGATGACACCCACGCATGAAGTCACCAATCAGGTTCCGCCCCTGATCGATTACGACGCAGCCGAATACGCGCCGCTTCTCGAGGCACTGCAACGTGAAGGAGCTTCGGACGCACTCGAGGAGGTTCATCAGGTTGGAATCCGCGCCGGAAGCGCGCAGGCCCAGGAGTGGGGCGATCTGGCCGAGGAGCACCCACCTGTCCTGAGAACCCACGACCGCTACGGCAACCGTATCGACGAGGTCCGCTACGACCCCGCCTATCACCAACTCATGAGCACCGCAGTGGAATTGGGACTGCACGGCGCTCCGTGGGTTGACCCGAATCCACACGCACACCTCGTCCGCGCCGCGAAGATGGCCGTGTGGGGTCAAACCGATGCCGGCCACGGCTGTCCCATCTCCATGACGTACGCCGTGATCCCCGCGCTGCGGCACAACGCGGATCTGGCCGCGCAGTACGAACCCCTCCTGACCACGCGGCACTACGATTCGGCGCTGAAAGCTCCCCTCACCAAACCCGGATTGATCGCCGGTATGTCGATGACGGAAAAACAGGGCGGTTCGGATGTTCGTGCCGGAACCACAAGGGCAGTGCCACAATCCGACGGCAGCTACCTGCTGACGGGCCACAAGTGGTTCACCTCCGCGCCGATGTCGGACGTGTTCCTCGTCCTCGCCCAGGCACCGGGTGGTCTGTCGTGCTTCTTCCTGCCTCGGGTCCTGCCGGACGGCACGCTCAACAACATGTACCTGCAGCGTCTGAAGGACAAGTTGGGCAATCATTCCAACGCGAGTAGTGAGGTCGAGTACCGCGACGCTCTCGCGTGGATGGTCGGCGAAGAAGGCCGGGGCGTGCGCACCATCATCGAGATGGTCAACATGACCCGGTTGGACTGCACGATCGGCACGGCCACCGGCATGCGCGTCGGCACCATGCAGGCAGTTCACCACGCGACGCATCGAAGTGCTTTCGGCGCCAACCTGATCGACCAACCCTTGATGCGAAACGTTCTGGCAGATCTGGCGGTGGAATCGGAAGCGTCGACCACGGTCGCGATGTGGCTGGCCGCTCTGACCGACCGCGCAACCGCAGGCGATGCCCACGCCAGCGCACTACGACGCATTTCGTTGGCCGTGAGTAAGTACTTCGTCTGCAAGCGCGGACCGATCCACGCTGCCGAGGCACTCGAGTGTCTGGGCGGAAACGGATACGTGGAGGAATCCCGGATGCCGCGCCTCTATCGCGAGGCTCCGCTCCTTTCGGTGTGGGAGGGTTCCGGCAACGTCGCGGCGCTCGACACACTGCGGGCGATGGCCAAGCAACCCGAAACACTGCAGGTGTTCTTCGACGAGCTGAAACGAGCCAGTGGAGTGGACGGCCACTTCGATCAGGCCGTGCGGGATCTCCAGGCGGCTTTCGGCGATTTCGACGACATCGAATACCGGGCACGAAAGATCGTCGGCGACATGGCGCTCGCACTGCAGGCCTCGCTGTTGCTCCGCTACGGGCACCCCGCGGTGGCCGACGCGTTCTGCGCGAGTCGGCTCGGAAACAGCTGGGGGAGTGTGTTCGGAACGCTGCCGAGGGGCGTGGACGTCGCGCCGATCCTCGAGCGGGCCACCGTCAAGATCGGCGCCTGACCCACCCACTACAGTTTCCGCTTATGAACCGAGCCTCGAACCGCCGCGAGGCCTGGCAGCGCGTACTGCACACCCTGCGTGAATCACCCGGCCTCGGAAGGCTGGCGCTCGTCCGCTTTTCCAGCCAGTTCGGTGACGGAATGTTCCAGGCCGCGCTCGGCGGCGCAATCCTCTTCAACCCGGAACGCGAAACCGATCCGGTGGCGATAGCGGCCGGCTTTGCCGTACTGCTCCTTCCTTATTCGGTGATCGGCCCCTTTGCCGGCGCTCTGCTGGATCGTTGGGACCGCCGCCTGGTGCTCCTGTGGGCGAGCGTGCTCCGCGGGCTCTTCATCCTGACCACTGCGGTGCTGCTGGTCGCCGGCGGCGGTGACACTCTGTTGTTGACCTGTGCGCTTGCTGCAATCGGAGTCAGTCGCTTCGTCGGGGCAGGCGTATCCGCAGCCCTGCCGAAGGTCGTCCGACAATCGTGGCTGGTGGCAACCAATTCCGTTCTCACAACGGCTGGTTCGGTGGTAGCCGCTCTTGGTGCTTCGGCAGCGGTGGCGATCATCGGCATGATCGGCGCGGGGGATCGAGCGTCAGGCGCCGCCGTGGCCATCGCAGCACTGGGATCGGTGATCGCGGCCCTCGCCGCGGCCAGGTTCACCGCCCGCTCACTTGGTCCGGTCGCCGACGAAGTGGTCCGCGCCAGTGCCGTCCGTTCGGTGACGGCCGGACTGCGCACCGGGGCAACCGCTGTCTGGGAGGCGCCCGGCGTCACCACGGCGATGATCGGAATCGGAGCGCACCGCATCTGCTTCGGCATCAACACCCTCATCATGGTGCTGGTCCTGCGCGACACCTCGAACGGCTCCCAATTACCTGGAGGGATGGCCGGATTCGGCGTCGCCGTCGGCGCCACGGCAATCGGAATGCTGATCGCGGCATTGATCACACCGTTCCTCATCCCGCGGATCGGTCGCTCACGGACGATCACCTACGCCCTGGTGTGCGCGGTTCTCGTCCAGCTCGTCTTCGTGACCACGCTGACTCAGGGGTCGCTGCTGATCGCCGCTTTCCTGCTCGGCATCGCCGGCCAGTCCGTGAAACTCAGCGGCGACGCGGCCATGCAGATCGACATCGACGACGACCGTCGTGGTCAGGTATTCGCCCTGCAGGACACCGTGTTCAACGTCGCGTTCATCGGTGCGATCGCGGCAGCGTCGACGGTGATCGCACCCGACGGCAAGAGCGTCGGCCTGGCCGTTGCCGGTGCGGGTGTCTATGCCGCCGGATTGTCAGCGGTGCTGATCAACCGCAAGAAACGAGAAACTAGCCCTGCTGGGTAGCCCACCACTTCAGCAGTTCGGCCTCGGCCTCGTCACGCTCGAGCGGGCCGCGATCCAGACGTAGTTCCTTGAGGAACGTCCATGCCTTGCCCACCTGCGGGCCGGCCGGGATGTTCAGCAGCTCCATGATGGCGTTGCCGTCGAGGTCCGGACGCACCCGAGCGAGGTCTTCCTGCTCCGCGATACGCGCGATCCGCTCTTCGATGTCGTCGTACGTGGCCTGCAGCTGCGCGGCGCGACGCTTGTTGCGTGTGGTGCAGTCGGCCCGCACGAGCTTGTGCAAGCGGGGGAGCAGCTCGCCCGCGTCGGTGACGTACCGCCGCACCGCCGAGTCGGTCCACTGTCCCTTGCCGTAGCCGTGAAAACGCAAGTGCAGGAACACGAGCTGTGAGACGTCGTCGACCATCTGCTTCGAGAACTTCAGTGCCCGCATGCGCTTGCGCACCAGCTTGGCGCCGACCACCTCGTGGTGGTGGAAGCTGACCCCACCGCCAGGCTCGTTACGCTTGGTATCCGGCTTTCCGATGTCGTGAAGCAGTGCTGCCCAACGCAATACAAGGTCCGGATCGCCTTCTTCGAGATCGATCGCCTGCTGGAGCACCGTGAGGGAGTGCTGGTAGACGTCCTTGTGCTGGTGATGCTCGTCGATCTCGAGCTTCATCTGCGGAACCTCGGGCAGCACGTATGCAGCCAGTCCGGAGTCGACCATCATGTTGATGCCGTCCACCGGGTACATGCCCAGCATCAGTTTGTTCAGCTCCACCTGCACACGCTCGGCGGTGATTCGCTCGATCTGCGACGCCATCTCCTTGATGGCCTCGAAAACACGATTGTTCAACGTGAAACCAAGCTGCGAGACGAACCGGGCAGCACGCAGCATCCGCAGCGGATCGTCGTTGAACGAGTTTTCCGGCGCCGACGGCGTATCGAGCTCTCCGGCCAACAGCGCGTCCATGCCGTTCAGCGGATCGACAAACGTGTAGGAACCGTCCGCGCCGATCTTCATCGCCATCGCGTTGACGGTGAAATCGCGGCGCACCAGATCGTCGGCCAACGTCGTGCCGTACTCGACTATCGGATTACGAGAGACGCGATCGTAAGCGTCGGCCCGGAAGGTCGTGATCTCGATCTCCTGGCCGTGCTTGATGGCGCTGATGGTCCCGAACTCGATGCCCGTGTCCCACTGCTTGTCCACCCAGCCCTTGAGCAGAGCCTGAACCTTCTCCGGCCTGGCGTCCGTCGTGAAGTCCAGATCGCCACTGAAGCGGCCGAGGATCGCGTCGCGAACACTGCCACCCACCAGGAACAGCTCGTGACCGGCCGCAGCAAAACGCTCACCGAGCGGGTTCAACACGTCGGACAACGTGCCGAGCGTTGCAGTGGCGTCGGCAAGCAGTCGTAGGCGGCGATCAGCGTCGGAGGTAGGGACAGTCACGTGAAAGGAGCTTACTTAAGGTGCGCAAATAGCAGAACGCGCATACGAACGCGATAGACCGCTTTGCGCGGGTTACCGGGCAACGCTGCAACGCCAACTAGTATCGATGAGGTGTCTGGTGCCGAACGAACAAACAGGAGTCGCCGCAACCCGCGGCGTCGACCTGCCGTCGGCAACCCCGATAAACCTTTGATGCGAACCGTCCGTGAAACTTCTGCGGGCGGCTTGGTCGTCGACGGCTGGGGAGGACCCCCGGAACGCCTCTGCGCTGCACTGATCGGCCGAACCGACCGCCGCGGACGCCTGCTCTGGTCGCTACCGAAGGGCCATATCGAACAAGGTGAGACCGCTGAGCAGACCGCGATGCGTGAGGTCGAAGAAGAAACCGGTATCCAGGGAACCGTCCTGGCACCGCTGGGCAGCATCGACTACTGGTTCGTGACCGAAGGTCGACGCGTCCACAAGACCGTGCACCACTATCTCCTCCGCTTTCTCGGCGGTGAACTCTCCGACGAGGACATCGAGGTCACCGAAGTCGCTTGGGTGCCGCTGACGGAATTGCACTCGCGCCTCGCATACGCCGACGAGCGCAAACTCGCAGAACTCGCGTCCCAGATGATCGCCGAGATGCCGCGAACGGAAATACGGCAAGAACAGCGCCCGAAGGAACCGGACGCCGGATGAGAATGGCACTGCGGCGGGCCGGTGTGGCCGCTCTGGTGATGGCCGCTGTCGGTTTCGGGCCTGCAACGACGGCCGTCGCATGGGCAGCGCCGTCCAGCCAGCCCAGTGAGCGCGCCCCGGCGCGAAACACCAACGATGCCAAATTTCTGCAGCTGACCATCGACTCCACCGCACCGACCACGGTGACGACCACCAGCGACCGCAACGTCGTGGTCAAGGGGACGGTGAAGAACGTCGGTGACCGTCCCGTCGAGGACGTCGGAGTGAGGCTGCAACGCGCTCCCGCGATCGACTCCAGTTCGGACGTGCGCGCAGCACTCGACTTCGACCAGGCCGTTTTCGACACGGTCGGCGAATTCGACACCGTTGCCACCACCCTCGACACCGGCCAGTCCAAGCAGTTCACGCTCACCTTGCCGTTGCGGAGCACTACCGGGTTGTCTCTCGACATCACCGAACCGGGCGTCTACCCGATGCTCGTCAACGTGAACGGCACCCCGGAGTACGGCGGTGCCGCCCGACTCGACGACGCACGCTTCCTGCTCCCCGTCCTCGGTGTGCCGGCCGCAGCCGAATCGAACGCCACAGCCGGAACCCCCAGTTCGTCCGCCACGGCGGTCGTTCCCCCCGACACGTCCGCCCCGATCGGCGTCACGCTCATGTGGCCGCTGGCCGACGCGCCACGACTCGTCGGCGGAATCCCCGGCGCGGTCAACGAGCCCGTACGCCTGATCGACGACGAACTTGCCACCGAACTTTCCGACGGCGGCCGTCTGGACGCGTTGGTCGATGCGGTGGAGAACGCCACCAAGCCCGAGAGCGATACCGATCGCCGCGTCACGGATGCGCTCTGCCTGGCAATCGACCCCGACCTTCTGATCACCGTCGAGAACATGACTCGCGGATACCTCGTGGCCGACAACTCGTCCGACCCCACCGGGCCGTCGCACGAAGGCCGCGGCAGCGACGCCGCCAACCAGTGGCTCGGCCGGGTGAAGACGCTCGCGTCCTCGATGTGCACGACGGCGGTTCCGTTCGCGCAGTCCGATCTCGCCGCGGTCACCTCGGTGGCCAATCCGGAGTTGACGGCTACCGCGCTCACACGGCCGGCGGACATCGTCGACAACATCCTCGGCGTGACCTCACTGCGAGATTTCGTCTGGCCGGATTCGGGTGTCCTCGACTCGGCCACCGCAGAGGTGCTGAGCGTGAATCCCACCACAGCGATGGTGGCTGACACTTCCGTCGACTCGGCAGCTCCGCAGCTGTCGTCGCGGATAACCGGCTCACTCGACGCGCTTGCCTTCGACACCTCGGCGGCAGCGGCGCTGGCCGCCACCGGCTCGGAGCCGCAGGTCCCGTCGTACATCCCCGACGACACCGCGCCGACCATCGACATCGAATCGCGCAGCGCCCGACGTCAGGACGCGCTGGGGGCGATGGCCTGGGCCGCGCTGACGCCGACGTCGCTGCCGCGCAATCAGATCTTCGCGCCGCCGCAACTGTGGACCGCCGACAGCAACGACGCCACGGCGGTGCTCTCGATGCTCGCGACCCTCATCCGGTCCGGGCTCGCCTCACCTCAGGCCCTGCCGGCACTGCTCGGCAGGCAACCGGGCGCGACGGACGCCGCCACGCTCGACTACCCGGACCGGGCTACCCAGGACGGTCCGCAAACGTCCGTCGTCGAGACCGCAACCACCCAACTTCCGCGTATCGACGGGCTCGAAGCTTCGCTCGTGGACGATCCGGCGGCTTCGCTCACCCCCCGGGGATTCACGGCGCCGCTCCGCGAAGATCTGCTCCGCTCGATGACCTTGGCCGATCGCCGCAACGTCGACTCCGCTTCGGTCAATCGGGCGGAGCGCGCTGCGACCATCCGCGCCGACAACGTCACCGAAGCCGTCGACGGGATGTACCGGGCCGTCAGTGTGGTGTCTCCGGGCGGCGTCTACACCCTCGCGTCGGGGCAGAGTCCGCTCCTGCTGGTGGCGCGCAACGAGCTGCCCATCGCCATCAACGTCGACCTGCGTGTGGAAGCCCCACCCGAGATGCAGATCAGTGACATCGGTCCCAAACAGCTTCCGCCGCGAGGTAGCCGACAGTTGACTGTGCCCGCGGAAATGAACGATTCTCGCAAGCTGGAAGTCAACTTCTCGCTGACCACGACAGATGGCCGCCAATTGGGTACGCCGACCAGCGTGACCGTACGGTCGAATGCGTACGGTCGTCCCCTGGCCGCCGTGACGGCGACAGCGGGAGGGTTGCTGCTGTTCCTGGCAGGGCGACGGCTGTGGCATCGATTCAAGGGTCAGCCGGACCCAGCAGATGAAGGGTACGAACGCTCATGACCGGGAATCCACCCGAGGAGGGTCGCCGCTCGGCGATCACCCGCAAGAGTGCCACGACCCGCTCGCATCCTCGGATGCCACCGTGGGAGCGCGGTTACCCGATCCAGCCGGTCAACCCGGACGCACGTTTCGACGACGCACCCACCATGACCATCCCGGTGATCCGCGACTACCCCCGGTACCGCGAAGCCGAGATGGAGTTTGCCGACCGGGCGACGACCACGTCGGACGAGTTCGACACCGACGCCCATGTCCAGGTCGGGGAACGCAAGGAGACGAACTCTCGACTCCTCGCGGCAACGGGTTCCATCGCGATCGCGACGCTGACGAGCCGTATCACGGGATTCGCCAAGCAGTTGATGATCCTGATGGTCCTCGGCCCGGCCATCGCCAGTTCATTCACCGTGGCCAGCCAGATTCCGAACATGATCGCGGAACTGGTTCTGGGCGCCGTGCTGACCGCCATCGTCGTCCCCGTGTTGGTTCGCGCCGAGCGGGAGGACGCCGATCACGGCGAAGCGTTTGTCCGACGCCTCTTCACGGCGTCGCTCGTTCTACTCGGCATGGCCGCGCTGCTCGCGACCCTGGCAGCACCCGTACTCACCAAATACGTCTTCCTGTCCGAAGACGGCAAGGTCAGCACCGACCTGACCACGGCGCTGTCTTATCTGCTTCTGCCGGCAATCCTGTTCTACGGGCTGTCGGCGCTGTTCACAGCGTTTCTGAACACCAGACAGATCTTCAAGCCCGGAGCCTGGGCTCCCGTACTCAACAATGTCGTCGTCCTCGTGGTGCTCGTGGTCTATCGCCTGACTCCGGGTGAGATCTCGCTTGATCCGGTCTCGATTGGCGATGCAAAGCTGCTCACCCTCGGCATCGGCATCACCATCGGCGTCATCGTGCAGGCAGCCAGCCTGATCCCCGCGCTTCGCCGCGAGAAGATCTCGCTCAAGCCGCTGTGGGGTCTCGACGACCGCCTGCGCCAGTTCGGCGGCATGGCCGTCGCCATCGTCTTGTACGTCCTGATCAGCCAGATGGGCATGATCTTCGCGACCAAGATCTCCTCCCACGCCGACGAAGCCGGCCCTGCCATCTACAGCCAGGCCTGGTTGCTCCTGCAGCTCCCGTACGGCGTGCTCGGAGTGACGGTTCTGACGGCGATCATGCCGCGCCTGAGCCGCAACGCTGCTGCCGACGACACCCCGGCCGTCGTGGACGATCTTTCGGTCGCAACGCGTCTGACCATGATCACGCTGGTTCCGATCATCATGTTCCTGACCTTCATGGGTCCGCAGGTCGGTGAAGCGCTCTACGGTTACGGCCGCTTCGGACCCGAACAGGCCGAACGACTCGGCACCGCCGTGAGCTGGTCGGCATTCACGTTGATTCCGTACGCGCTGGTCCTGATCCAACTTCGTGTGTTCTACGCCCGCGAACAAGCCTGGACGCCGACGTGGATCGTTCTCGGCATCACTGCAGTGAAAATCGCTTTCTCGGCGCTCGCTCCGGTCTTCGCATCCAACAGCGATCAGGTCGTGATCCTGCTCGGTGCGGCCAACGGTCTCGGATACATCACCGGCGCCGTCATCGGCGGGTACCTCCTGCACCGCAGCCTCGGAAACCTGCAGATGGCCAACGTGGGCAAGACAGTCTGGTCCGTCGTACTCGCCTCGCTGGCCGGGTCGTTGACCATGCTCGCGGTCGACCGGGTCCTCGGATTCGATCAACTCACCGAGCGTTTCGGCGGACCTGGCTCGATGGTTCGCGTCGCCGTCGGCGGCATCCTGATGCTCGCGATCACCTTCACGATTCTCTACTTCAAGAAGGTTCCGGAAGTCCTGTCGGTAACGGTTGCGGTCTCCCGCAAGATTCGTTCACTGACAGGTCGCGCCGAACCGGACACACGTAACAACACCGACGACGACGTCACCGAGCTAATTCCTGCAATCAGAACGGAATCAAACGAGCAAGAACGACCGGGTGCGCTCCCGTACCCTGGTCGTGGGCGTACAGGATCGCAACCCGCGCGTATTCGGGGACGGGCTATCGATGGAGAAGGAGCGAGGGTGAGCGACGACAACGTTTCCGGCAACAAGAGTGCCGGGACTTCTGCCGTGAAAGCGTCCGAACAGAAGTCAACGGCATCGTCGGGCACACCTGCATCCACGAGTTCCTCCGCATCTGCCGGCCAGAAGCCACAGCAGGGTCAGAAGCCACAGCAGCCCGCACAGCGACCGCAGCAGGGCCAAAGCCCGCAGGGTCAGAAGCCGCAGCCGCCGGTGCAGAAGGCCGCTCCGCCGGTACCTCCGGTCAGTGTGTCCAAGACACCTTCGGCGCCCGTGTCGAAGACACCTTCAGTGCCTGTCTCGAAGACACCCGCGCCGAAGACGCCTGCTCCGGACAAGAAGGCACCCGAATCTCAGAAGACGGCTGCCGCTCAGACACCACCGCCCGCTGCACCTCGCACACCTTCCGCCGGATCCGCATCACGACCGGCCCAGCGACCGATGCCACGTGGACCGAAGCTCATCCCGGGCGCATCTGTCGCCGGCGGACGCTACCGTCTGCTCGCGCCGCACGGCGGAACCCGCGGACTGCAGTTCTGGGAAGCTCTCGACGTCAAGCTCGACCGTGAAGTAGCCCTGACGTTCGTCGACGCCGATCAGCGCGGTGACGACGACAGCCAGTCCGGACCGCAGGCAGTTCTCTCACGCACTCTGCGCCTGGGACGAATCAACTCGCCCGGTCTGGCTCGCGTCCTCGACGTCGTCCGCGGAAGCTCGGGCGGCATCGTCGTCGCCGAATGGACTCCCGGCCGCTCGCTGCGTGAGATGGCCGAGACGACGCCGTCGCCGATCGGTGCAGCCCGCGCCATCCGCGCCCTCGCGGCGGCTGCCGAAGCTGCTCACCGCACCGGCGGTGCGCTGTCCATCGATCACCCGGACCGCGTTCGCATCAGCATCAACGGTGACGCCGTACTGGCGTTCCCGGCGACGCTTGCCGACGCCGATTCCACCAGCGACGTCCGCGGTCTCGGCGCCATGCTGTACTCGCTCATCACGGCGCGCTGGCCGCTCGCCGATCCGTCCGCCGGTCCCGTCGGTGGTTTGCTTCCCGCCGGTCGCGGCGCCGACGGGAACATCGTCGAGCCTCGGGTCGTCCGTCCGGAGGTTCCGTTCGACATCTCGGCCGTTGCGGTTCGAGCGTTGCAGTCGGAGAGTGGAATCCGCACTGCTGCCACCGTGCAGCACATCCTCGATCAGGCGTCCGTCGTCAACGACAAGACGGAAATGATTCCGGCACTTCGTCTCGGCCACCGCGAACAGGGTGCGTCGGGTCATGCACTGAACGACCCCGAAGCCATCGAGGCCGAGAAGAAGAAGTCGACGCGGATGCTCGCGGCACTGACGGCGCTCGGTGTCTTCACCGTGATCGTCCTGATTCTCCTTGTGGTGTGGGTAGCGAGCTTCCTCTCGGGTGGCAGTAACGACACCCCGCTCAGCGAGCAGAGTTTCGGACTGACCACCGAAGCCACTGCGCCCGAGAACAATTCACCGGCGCCCGCACCGGCGGCAGCAACCGTTCCGGTAGCTTCCTCGGCCGTAACGGTGTTCTCACCCCAGGGAACGCCGGATCAGCCGGCAACAGCGAAGAACGCCATCGACGGCAATCCGGCCACCGCATGGTCGTCGGACTCGTACTTCCAGCCCTTCCCGTCCCTGAAGAACGGCGTCGGCCTGATGGTGACGCTTGCCGATGCCGCCAACCTGAAGAACGTTGCGATCACGTCTGATTCGCCGGGAACCGTCGTTGAAATCCGTTCTGCCCCTTCTGCGAATACTTCGCTGGATCAGACCAAGGAAATCGGATCGGGTGTCCTGAAGAACGGCGTGACCGACATTCCAGTCACGTCGGACGGCTCGGGTCAGTATGTCCTGGTTTGGATTACGCAGCTCAGCACCGAATCCGGACAAAACCAGACATCCATCTCGGAGATTGCATTCACTGCTGCAAAGTGATCGCCCTTGGCCCTTCTGAAACCTACCGACTGGGCTAATATCCGCCCGTGCACAGTTATCGGGGGGGCACCGGGGGCGGAGCCGGAAAATTCGAATCCAGAAGTTTCGAGAACAAGAATCTCGAGGCGACAGATTTCGAATTGTTGACTGCTCATGTCGAGGGCGATCGGCATGCGTTCCGTGAACTACTGACCAGGCATCAGGATCATCTATGGCACGTTGCCCGGCGTACGAGCTACTCGGACGAGGATGCGGCAGACGCTCTCCAGGAGGGTCTGCTGTCCGCGCATCGCAAGGCGGCGAAGTTCCGCGGCGACGCGGCGGTGCGTAGTTGGCTCCACACCATCGTGGTCAATGCCTGCCTCGACCGGATCCGACGCAACAAATCACGGGCGGCGTTCTCTCTGTCTTCGGAGAACGCGGAGGAACCCCGCGATCACCGCGACTATGCGGCGACAGTGGACATGAGCCTGACCGTCGAACAGGCACTGGCATCGCTGCCGCCTGAGCAGCGTGCTGCCGTCGTCGCCGTCGATGTCGAGGGGTATCCGGTAGCCGAGGCCGCCGAGAGGTTGGGAGTGCCCGTAGGGACCGTGAAGAGTCGCTGCGCCCGCGCGCGCAAGCGTCTTGCCGCCCAGTTGGAGGACTTTCGCGAAGGCGGGAACCATTCGTGAACCGGCCGCGTCCTATCTTGTAAGGGTCCGCATCGACTGCCGAGGGAGGGTTCATGACAGATCCGTCTGTTCGCGTTCCGTCGCCTCCGTTTTCAGAAGACCTACTCGCAGATCTTCACGCCGGGGTTCTCGATTCCGAAACCAGTGCGGCTCTGTGGCCGGTGGTACGCGCAGATCCTGACGCCCATGCATTTGTCACCGCCCTTGACGGCGTCACGGCATCACTCGCGACACTGAACTCGAGCAAGGCCACTCACGAACGGATTCCGAATTCGCTTGCCGAGCGAATCAATTCGGCACTGGATCGACAGTCAGAACAGCTGGAGCCGCCAGCTGAGGCAGCTGTCGTGCCGTTCCGGCGGCGCCCACAAGCGTGGGTTCTCGGTGCCGCAGCAGCCGTGTTGGCGGCCTTCGTGATCGTTGTTATCGGAACCCGAGATTCCGAACCCGCCGAAAGTGTTGTCGCTCAACCGAGCACACCGGCGACGTCTGCTGTCGACGATCCGGATTCGGCGTCTCTGCTCTCACTCGTCGGATCCAAAAACCTTGGACCACTGGATGATCCATCCAAACTTGCCGGATGCCTACGCGCCAACGGCATCGACGAGGGCCGGCCTTTGCTCGGTTCCGGCGAGATTCGCATCGACGGGGCGCCGGCGATAGTCCTACTCTTCACGGGATCGCAGCCGCGTCAGATCACTGCACTGACTGTCGGCATCAACTGCAGCGACGGGAATCCGAATACGTTGTCGGTCAAGAACATCGGCTGACGTCGACGGTCAGCGCGGCGATGCCGCCGGGAGTAAGAGCTCGAGGATTCTTTCGCGTAGCGCATCTGTATCGTCCTCGACCGCTATCAGACTCGAAAACATCGCTGCCCCGGCCGCCAGAACCAGCACGGCCTTGGCATCGAGCAGTGCCGATTCAGGATCTTCGGCGTTCTGAAGGAACAGTTGCGTACTCGGTCCACTGAACCCGCGCCACAATTCGTTGCGCAGGTCGTCGTGGTCGCGCAGGGCCGCCAGCAATCCTGGCGACGCGGCGCGAACCTCGGGACGGGAGAAGAGCTGAGCACTTCCCTCCACCACCCAACGGATCCAGCCGTCGCGATCGGTGCCCTCGAACGGTGTCAGGTCCGGTGTCGCCCCCAGGATCGACCCGAGAACAAGATGTGCCTTCGACGGCCATCGCCGCGACATCGAGGCTCGGCTGACTCCTGCCCGTGCCGCGATCGCCCGGAGACTGAGTTGATCCCAACCGACCTCGAGGAGCATCGCTCGGGTGACCTCGAGGACTGTGTCGTCGATGCGTGGGTCTCGTGGGCGACCTGATCCTGTGGCATTCATCGTGTCGAATTGTCGGACAGATTGGGAGTAGGCGCTATATCGTCGTAGTTACGAGTCCACTGGCATCGTAAAGATCAGGCCGCCGCAGGAAGTTGAAAATGACCACAGCGCCCACACCGTCGATATTCGAACCCGCACGTCTCGGCCCTCTGACCTTGCGCAACCGCATCGTCAAAGCTGCAACGTTCGAGGGCGTCATGCCCCGGGGAGCGGTCTCGGACGATCTGATCAACTTCCACGCCGAGGTGGCCCGCGGCGGGGCCGCGATGACCACTGTCGCCTACTGCGCCGTCTCACCAGGTGGACGAGTCCACCGCGACACCCTTGTCATGGACGAGCGCGCGCTGCCGGGACTACGCAGACTGACCGACGCCGTCCACGCCGAAGGCGCACTTGCTGCGGCGCAGATCGGCCACGCGGGACTGGTCGCCAACACGCTCTCCAACAAGACGAAGACTCTGGCGCCGTCGACCCGGCTGAGTCCGCCCGCGATGGGCCTCGTCAAGGGCGCGACACTCGCCGAACTCGACGGTGTCGTCTCCGACTTCGAACGGACCGCTCGCGTCGCCGTGGACGCAGGATTCGACGCCATCGAGGTCCATCTCGGCCACAACTACCTCCTCAGTTCGTTCATGAGCCCCAATCTGAACAAGCGCCACGATCGATACGGTGGCAGCGTCGCCAAGCGCGCCGAGTATCCGCGTCGAGTCGTCGAAGCGGTGCGACGCGCCGCTGGATCCAGCGTGGCGGTCACCGCGAAATTCAACATGTCCGATGGGGTGCCGAAAGGTCTGTGGCTCGACCAGAGCCTGCCGATCGCCCAGATCCTCGAAGCCGACGGCCATCTGGACGCGATGCAATTGACCGGTGGCAGTTCACTTCTCAACGGAATGTACTTCTTCCGCGGTGAGGTCCCACTGGCTGAGTTTGTCGCCTCCCAACCCAAACTCGTCGGGTACGGGCTGAAGTTCTACGGTCCCAAACTCTTTCCGACGTACCCGTTCGAGGAGGGCTTCTTCCTGCCCTTCGCCCGTCAGTTCCGACAGGCGCTGAGGATGCCACTGATCCTGCTCGGCGGCATCAACCGCGTCGACACCATCGAGCACGCACTGGATGAAGGATTCGAATTCGTCGCCATGGCGCGTGCGCTCCTCAGGGACCCACAACTGGTCAACAAATTCCAAGCCGAGAGCGTCGACGAGGGGTTGTGTATCCACTGCAACAAGTGCATGCCCACCATCTACACCGGCACGCGCTGTGTGGTTCGGGACGCGCTTGTGGTTCGGGAGGCACCGCGCCCCGCCCCGTGAGTCCCGCGCTGTGAGCTGCCGGCTGTGAGCCACTTTCCAGCGGAGTGCGGGAACAACACCCCTTATCCTGGTGTTGATCGGTACGGCTCTCCAAGAAGCGGAGGGTCTGCACTCACTATTGGAAGGCTCGCATGACCACCCAGCTGGAAAACACGCCCGCGGTCCATGACGTCATCATTGTCGGTTCCGGACCGGCCGGATACACCGCTGGTGTCTACACCGCGCGCGCTGAGCTCGCGCCCCTGCTCTTCGAGGGAACCCAGTTCGGTGGCGCCCTCATGACCACCACCGAGGTCGAGAACTTCCCCGGATTCCGCGAAGGAATCATGGGCCCCGATCTGATGGAACAGATGCGCGAGCAGGCACTGCGCTTCGACACCGACATCCGCACCGAGGACGTCGAAGAGATCGATCTCAGCGGCCCGATCAAGACGGTCGTCGCGAACGGCGAAACCTACGCCGCGCACGCGATCATCCTCGCCATGGGCGCAGCAGCCCGCTACCTCGGCATTCCCGGTGAAGAACGCCTCCTCGGCCGCGGCGTCAGCGCCTGCGCCACCTGCGACGGCTTCTTCTTCCGTGACCAGGACATCGTCGTGGTCGGCGGCGGCGACTCCGCGATGGAAGAAGCAACCTTCCTCACCCGCTTCGCTCGCTCGGTCACCCTGGTGCACCGCCGCGAGGAATTCCGCGCCTCACGGATCATGCTCGAGCGCGCCAAGGCCAACGAGAAGATCCGCTTCCTGACCAACGCAGAGCCCGTCGAGGTCCTCGGCGAGAACAGCGTCACCGGCCTCGTCGTGCGCGACACCGTCACCGGCGAAACTTCCACACTCGAGATCACCGGCATGTTCGTCGCCATCGGCCACGACCCGCGCAGTGAGCTCGTCAAGGACCAGGTCGATCTCGACGACGCCGGATACGTGCGCGTCGCTCCCGGTTCCACCGCGACCTCCGTCGACGGCGTCTTCGCTGCCGGTGACCTGGTCGATCACACGTACCGTCAGGCGATCACCGCTGCCGGCACCGGATGCTCCGCAGCAATCGACGCCGAACGCTGGCTGGCCGACCGCGGCGACATCACCGCCAACACGCTCGACGCAGCCGGCCACACGGTCGACGTCGTCGGCGCTCCCTGATTCACCAAGCTGTCGAACCCAACCCTCGAGGAGTAACAGTGTCGAATACCGTCACCATCACCGACGATTCCTTCAAGCAGGACGTCCTGGGCAGCGACAAGCCCGTTCTGGTCGATTTCTGGGCAACCTGGTGCGGCCCGTGCAAGATGGTCGCCCCGGTACTCGAGGAGATCGCCGGCGAGAACAGCGAGAAGCTGACCGTCGCAAAGCTCGACATCGACGCCAACCCGGCGGCCGCCCGCGATTTCCAGGTCATGTCGATCCCGACGATGATCCTGTTCAAGGACGGCAAGCCGATCAAGACGATCGTCGGCGCCAAGGGCAAGGCCGCACTGCTCAAGGACCTCGCAGACGTTCTCTGACGGCTGGATGAGCATCGTGGATTCTCGCAATCCACAGAATTTCTGAGATAATCGATCGATGTGCCTGATCGGGTCTACGACCAGGCACATCGATCGAATTCGTTAACCGATCCGAGAGGCTTTCACGCATGCACAGACTCCGACACGGCGATCACGGCCCGGCCGTCGCCGAGATTCGGGGCACATTGACGAAGCTGGGATACCTCCATCACGGAACTTCCGGTATTCGACGTGAAAGCGCCGACGGTGCCCACTGGGTTGCACCCGACGCCATCTTCGATCATCAACTCGACAGCGCCGTTCGCGCCTTCCAGCAGCAGCGTGGGCTCCTTGTCGACGGCATCGTGGGCCCGGCCACCTATCGGTCACTTCGCGAGGCCTCGTACCGCCTGGGCGCCCGTACGTTGATTTACCAGCTTTCTGCGCCGCTGTACGGCGACGACGTCGCAGCTCTGCAGGCCAAATTGCAGGACCTCGGCTTCTACGCAGGTCGGGTCGACGGTTTCTTCGGCCCGCAGACCCACGAATCTCTCTCGTCTTTCCAGCGTGAAATCGGGATTGCCGCCGACGGTATCTGCGGACCGCAGACACTCCGTTCGCTGGAACTTCTGGGAACCCGCGTCACCGGTGGTTCCCCACATGCGATCAGCGAAGAGGAACTGGTGCGGCGCAAGGGCCCGCAACTGGGCGGCAAGCGCATCGTCATCGATCCAGGCCTCGGTGGTCCGTCCACCGGCACTATCGTCAACGGCATCTCCGAAGCCGACATCCTGTGGGATCTGGCTATGCGCCTCGAGGGGCGGATGGCAGCAACCGGGATGGAAACCTTCCTCTCCCGCCCGCACAACGCCGATCCGAGCGAGGCCGAGCGCGCGCTGACGTCCAACGCATTCGACGCCGATCTGATGATCTCCCTGCGCTGCGACAGCAACTCGAGCCCGTCGGCGAACGGCGTCGCGAGCTTCCACTTCGGAAATTCGCACGGTTCGGTCTCGATGATCGGGCAGGTGTTGACCGGTTTCGTTCAGCGCGAGATCGTTGCGCGAACTCCGTTGCGGGACTGCAGAACTCACGGTCGAACGTGGGAGTTGTTGCGCCTGACCAACATGCCGACGGTACAGATCGATCTCGGCTACCTGTCCAACGCGTCCGACGTTGCGGTACTGACGAATCCGCGGATGCGTGACACCATCGCCGAAGCCATCTTGATCTCGGTCAAGCGGCTGTACCTGCTGGGTCAAGACGATCAGCCGACCGGCACCTTCACCTTCGCCGAGCTTCTCGCAGAAGAACTTTCGGTAGCCGACCGCATTTCGTAGATCCTGCGGTCGGCACCTGCTCACACTCTGGCGAGTTCGCTGATCTCCACCATTTCGAGAGCTGCGGCCTTCAATAGACGGTCGAGGGCTTCTTCGACGTCGACTTTCCATTCGTGATCTCGATTGAGTTCGAGACGAAGGCGCGGATAACGATGGTGCGGTGCCACGACCTCGAAACCGTAATCCTCGAGGAACTCGGCACTGATCATGCATTCCGCGGGTGAACATTCCAGAGCAGCCGTTGCACTGGCCACGTCGGAAGCAGGTCCCAAGTCGTCGCTACGGATACCGAATGCCTCGAGCGCACGAACTCCTCGTCGGACCAGATCTGTCACGACAGCGGCCAGCAGGCTCGGCCCTAGTTCTTCCTCTATGCCCGAGGGCTCGAGGCGAAGGCTTGTGAGAAGCACTGCGTCCGAGCTGACCGGGCTGGTGGGAAACAGTTGCGCGCGCGGGATCATGCGGGGAGGGGCGTACAACGCACTGCCGAGCGGCTTTCCGTCGCGGACGGCGACCTGTCCGCACGAACCCCACTCGAGCATGACCATCGACAGCCAGGCTTCCTTCTCGAATTCCTGATCACAGAATCCTCGGGCGTCATGAAGCGCGCCCGGGTCCATCTCCCAGAACACGCATCGGCGCGCATGGGCGGAAAGCTGATCGAGGCTGTCGAGTGTGAGAGAGGTGATGACGTGAGTCGACACTGACTAACTCACTCTCCGTAGGTCCCCGAAGCGGTTTTGATGTTCGCCCGCCGCTTTTTTCTTCTCCAGGATAGGCCAGCTGTACCGAGTCGGCAGTGGCGCGAGAGTTGATCGCTCTAATGTATTGCTGTTCAACATCTTTCGTCCCGGTTCAAGATTTCGAGAAGGTCGGACCACCTAAATTCGTCACAGTGACGAAAATAGGTGGTGTGACCGGTCATCGTCATTACGTCACCAAACGGGCATCCGAGTTCACTACGTCGATTTCTGCGCTTCCATCATTCCGACGATGCGTTGTAGGTCGTCGACCGAGCCGAATTCGACCACAATCTTTCCCTTCCGCTTGCCCAGACTGACAGTCACCCGAGTGTCGAACGAGTCCGACAACCGCTCGGCCACATCCTGCAGACCCGGCATCACGATGGGCTTGCGCTTCTGTGGGGGAGCGATCTCATTATCCGCCCGGTTGGCCAGAGTGACTGCTTCCTCCGTCGCGCGAACAGACATTCCTTCCGCGACGATGCGCGCCGCCATGACCTCCTGAGCGTCGGCACCCGCCTCGAGGGACAGCAGTGCGCGAGCATGGCCGGCCGAAAGTACACCGGCCGCAACGCGACGCTGAACCGCCACCGGCAGCTTCAGCAGACGAATCATGTTGGTCACGACGGGACGCGAACGTCCGATCCGATTGGCCAATTCTTCGTGGGTGACTTCGAACTCCTCGAGCAGCTGCTGATACGCCGCTGCCTCCTCGAGGGGGTTCAACTGCACTCGATGGATGTTCTCGAGGAGCGCGTCGCGCAGCATCGAGTCGTCATCTGTTTCACGAATGATCGCCGGAATCTTCTCCAGCCCGGCTTCCTGGCTCGCGCGCCAGCGACGCTCACCCATGACAAGTTGGTACTTGTCACCGTGACGACGGACCACGATCGGCTGCATCAAGCCGAACTCGCGGATCGAGTGAACCAACTCCGCGAGTGCTTCCTCGTCGAAAACGCTGCGAGGCTGCTTCGGGTTCGTCTCGATCAGGCTCGGTTCGATCTCGAGATAGACCGCGCCGGTCGGCTCGAGTTCGGTCTCCGGCTCAGCTTCCACCGGAGCCTTCGCAGCCGACGCCTTGGTGGCTTTCGGCGTTTTCGGGGCCGCTTCGGTCGGTGGGGGAGGGGAGGGGTTGCGCTTGTCGACGCCGATTACGACGTCCGCTGCAGCCGATCCCAGACCCGGCGCCGTGGCCGGCCCAGTGGGGATGAGAGCAGCCAAGCCGCGGCCCAATCCACCTTTGCGTGCTTGACTCATCTCACTGCTCCTGGGTCGTCGTGGTGGCAGAGCGGGCGGCAAGTTCACGGCCGGCGTCGAGGTAACTCATGGCGCCACGTGAACCCGGGTCGTAGTCGAGAACTGTCATCCCGTATCCAGGAGCCTCGGACACCTTCACGCTGCGCGGAATCACAGCGCGCAGAACGGCCTCACCGAAGTGCTTGCGTACTTCTTCGGCGACCTGGTCGGCCAGCTTGGTGCGCCCGTCGTACATCGTCAGAAGGACGGTGGAGACATGCAGATCCGGGTTGAGATGAGCCTGGACGAGTTCGATGTTGCGGAGCAACTGACCGACCCCCTCGAGGGCGTAGTACTCGCACTGGATCGGGATCAGAACTTCCTTGGCAGCGACCATCGCGTTGACGGTCAGCAGTCCCAGCGAGGGCGGGCAGTCGATGAGGACGAAGTCGACGTCAAGCTCTGCGAGCACCTTGTCGTTGAGCGCGCCTTTGAGTCGATTCTCGCGGGCAACCATGGAGACCAATTCGATCTCGGCGCCCGCCAGATCGATCGTTGCCGGAATGCAGAGAAGGCGCTCACTGTGCGGGCTGGTCTGGATCGCCTCCGGGGCCTTCACTTCGCCTATGAGCAGCTCGTAGCTCGACGGGGTGCCCGAGGTATGGACGACGCCCAGAGCGGTGCTGGCGTTGCCCTGAGGGTCCAAATCGACCACAAGGACAGTGAGCCCTTGAAGAGCGAGCGCCGACGCAAGGTTCACCGTGGTCGTCGTCTTGCCGACGCCACCCTTCTGGTTCGCGATGGTGATCACGCGGCGGAACGCCGGCTTCGGCAGCGTCACCGAATGGGGATGAAGCACTTGGCTCGCTCGATGCGCGGCCGCCCCGATGGGGGTCTCCTCCGAGGAGATCGCCGCGTAGGGGGCGGTGAAATTGTCGTCGTCGTTGACGATCTGATCCGCACCCGCACTCGTGTGCTGCTTCGGTGTTTCACGTGAAACGGCGGATTCAGATCGACCCGACATTGACTGCTCCTTCGATTGGGAATCGATCACTAGGTGCTCTCATCATCTGTACATTGCTCTCGATTGCATGCGTGTAAATCATCAACGCTGGCGGCGCTTCGGGAGACGTTCGGCCTTCACCACAACAGTGGGGGTGCGGAGAATCTTGGCTCCGCATTCGAGTATTTCCAACTTACCTGCGCCCAACTTGGTGAGCGCCGTACGGTCTCGCTCGATCTCCTCGGAGGCGCTCGAACCCTTGAGTGCCAACATCCGGCCGTGCTCGTGAATGAGTGGGAGGGACCAACGTGCGAGCTTCTCGAGAGGCGCCACAGCTCGCGAGGTGACTACATCCGCGCCGCCCGCTTCCTTCACAACACCCGATTCCTCGGCTCGCCCTCGGACAACCAAGACGTCCAATCCGTTGGACTCGATGAACTCCGCGAGGTACACCGAGCGTCGAAGCAACGGTTCGACCAGAGTCACCTTCAAGTCCGGGCGGGCGATTGCGAGAGGGATACCGGGTAGGCCGGCGCCGCTTCCAACGTCCACAACCGACTCGCCTTCGGCAATCAACTCACCGATGACGGCGCAATTGAGAAGGTGACGCTCCCACAGTCGAGGGACTTCACGGGGACCAATGAGCCCGCGCTCGACACCATCCGTCGCCAGGGATTGGTAATACCGTTCCGCGATCTCATATCTGTCACCGAACACTGCGCGCGCAGTCTCTTGTTCGTCCCAGTCAACCGACGCCGCACCATTCTGTTCCACGTGAAACATCCTCCCGCGTAAACCGCGAAATCAACAATCAAGACCGAAATCATTATCCGCTCTGGAGCCGACATGTGTTCGCTTCTGCACACCGACTCGCTGTGAGTCTGCCGACTCGCTCATTCTTTGGGAAGTATTCGGCCCAAAATTCAAGCGGGGGAGGGGAGGGGTTCGCGTTCCACGTGAAACATTGCGCTGAAAAATCTTCCAATTCTGACGCGTTTCACGTGAAACATAGCCGGGCGATCGAATGCAGATAGGAGCGCAATTCTTAGTATCATCACAGTGACGAAACTGCCATGGGTAGTTACATGGATGGAATTCTGACCCAAAAAGACCAATTTTCGATGAAAAAGTCGTTGCAAAAGATCGCCGACGTCGGACTGCAGAACGGACTCGGTCAGTCAGATCCTCTCTGTAGGTCGACTCGGAAAACAGACTTCGATTCCAGATCTCGGACAGCTTCGGTATCTCATCGCCGGTTGTTGCGAGCCATATATCCGTCGGCTTGACACTCCTGTTGCGGGACGCCGGAGGCTTGGCATCACAAACCGCGAATCAATCCAAGAAGCTTCGCTCCACAGGATGCGCATGGAGAGTTCGCCTTCGATGTGGATACCGGTGTCGGCGGGAAGATCAAAGTCGAGCAGGGGACCTGCCCGATGCGCAGGATGAATTCCTGCGCCTAGGCTCTGCGCGATTAAGATCCGCGCTTGGTGCGGGAGTTGTTGGACGGCAAGGACTACCTGTTGGTGCATACCGAACCCGGAACCAACAAGATCACCGCTTACGAGTTCGATCCGGGCACAGCGAAGTCCTTCCACCTCGAACAGTCCGGATCCGCCCTCATGACGAGACCAGCAGCAGGTGTGGGCGCGACGCCGATCGCACACCCCGCGAGTCAACCGAACTCAAGGCGGTCCCATGATTACCCCGACGCGGTCCGCAGTGTATGGACCGGAGCCCGTGTAGGCGATGTCGATTCCGGTTTGCTTGGCAAAGTAGTCGCCGCCGATCTCACCCCGAAGCCCGCAACAGCATCATCGACTTTGCGTGGCGACGAAGCCCATTCGATGTGATTGGTCCGATTCCTGTGAGGAGCGCGCAAACCTGTTCCCACACCGGATTCGATCTCGCCGACCTCGATCGCTAGTCCTCGTCCTCATACTCCGGTTCGGGCTCATCCACCCATGCCTGATACCCCGGACTCGTCAGTCGCAGGTGGATCGCGCTGGGGCTCATACTGAGTATGACGACCACTTTGGGCAGGTCCCACCGGATAGTTGCCTCAGGTCCGGGCTCGGAGTACGTGGGTATCGGAAGGACGGAAGTCAGTGCCGCAGTGAGATTCGCGAACCCTGCGTTCCGCAGCGGGCGCACCACTGTCATGGGCGTAGCATCATCTGCCACGTCCGTGACGAAGATCGAGATCCAATCCATTCTGTGTTGCCGCCCGAACATGTTCGCCTTCGGCCGGCAGACATGAAGGTTCGTTCGTATCGAGCCGCCACCTTGCCTGAGTTCGACGAGTTCCCATCCGGCTTGTGCGCAGAAGGGTTCCAGGTCGTCGATGGCCCAGGTCCAGTCGAATTCTGCGGCGAGGCGGGCGATCCGGGTGGCGCCTTCGATGTCGACGTGCATGTGCGGATGCTGCTCCTTCTTGATCGTTGTTGACGACGCCCCAATCCGGGGGCCGTCGAAGTGAGGGCTGGCGGGTTGTCGGTCATCGGATGCCAGCGCCGAAGGTGACGACCTTGCCAGCAGGCCTGACGACATCAGGTCGGTGATCCATTGTGGCGGCAATCTGGGGCGGAGTTCGAGGGCTCGGGGCAACAACCATCGATCCGGTTTCACGTGAAACGAAGGCCGACTATTCCTCCTGGGGGAGGGGAGGGGCTCACATGTAGTACGGCATGTTGTCGATCGAATATCCGAACATGCACAGTGCACCCCCGACGAACAAGAAGGCAATCGCGAAGCTGAGCATGACCGGTCTCCCGGATCGCCATGCCAATGCAAGTGGAATGAATACGACGGCGACTACTCCCAGCGGCAACAACCAGCAGAGCCAATACTTCAGACCGCCCGGCGGAAAGGACTGGACTTCCATTTTCTGCTGTAGTTCGAAGACCACGGGCCAATAGCTCAGGCCGCACACGAGCATCCCTATCAAGGCCCCAAGGGTCATCAATCCGAGAGGGAATCCGGAGCGCTCGTTGGACATGTCGACAACGATAGGCACCGGACCTTCACCGTGCCGCCGGATTCGGTTTCACGTGAAACACCTCTCGGACACAAAAGCGGGCCCCGGAAAATCCGGGGCCCGCATTCGATCAAGGGGGAGTGTCAGTCCTTGAGGACAACCACTCGACGAGACGGCTCAGCGCCTTCGCTCTCGCTGGAAACACCGGCGACCTTGGCGACGGCGTCGTGCACGATCTTGCGTTCGAACGGCGTCATCGGAGCAAGCTCTTCGCGTTCGCCGGTCTCGAGAACACGCTGTGCAGCTTCCGCACCGAGAGCACTGAGTGCCTCGCGCCGCCCCGCACGCCACCCGGCGATGTCGAGCATCAAGCGGCTGCGCTCTCCGGTCGACTGCTGAACTGCCAGACGAGTCAGCTCCTGGAGAGCATCCAGAACCTCACCCTTGCGTCCCACGAGCTTGGTCAGGTCGTCGCCGCCGTCGATGCTGACGATCGCCCGATCGCCCTCGACGTCAAGGTCGATGTCTCCGTCGAAATCGAGAACGTCGAGCAACTGTTCGAGGTAGTCGCCGGCGATCTCGCCCTCTTCGATCAGGTCGTCATCGGAATCGTCGATGTCTACATCCACATCGGTAACCGGCGCAGTGGTCTCGGTGCTCACGTCTGCGTTCTCTCCATCCACAACGATGTCAGCTTCACTGGACATTGGTCGTTCTCTTTCCTGGATCAGCGCCGTTTATTGCGCTTGGGGGAGTTGCCGCGGTTGCTCTGTGGCCGGTTCTGTTTCGGTTTCGACGTGGAACCACCACTGGAACCCGAGGGCTTCGGCTGTGGCTTCTTGAGCGAAACTTCCGGGGCGTCACCGTCGTCGTCGGCTGAATCCGCGGTCTTCAGCGCAGCCGGAGATCCCTTCTTCTTGCTGGGATCGGGACGGGCACCGGGCTTGGGCGCATTGTCGTTGCGGCGAGTGATCGCTTCCTGCTTCTTGGCTTCTTCTTCCGCGTCGATCTTGCGGAAGACGAGGTGCTGCTGACCGTAGGTCCAGATGTTGTTCGACACCCAGTACAGGAGGATCGCGATCGGAAGGAACGGTCCACCGACCAGAACACCGAGCGGGAAGACGTACAGGGCGAGCTTGTTCATGATCGCGGACTGCGGGTTCGCGGCAGCTGCTTCGCTCTGACGGGCAACAGAAGCGCGTGAGTTGAAGTGCGTCGCGATGCTGGCGATGATCATCAGCGGAGCGGCCACGAGAATGATGTTCAGCCGTGACGGAAGCTCGGGAACGTTCTCGGTGACGTAGGCCTGAAGCTGCGCAACCGGCGTCGTGATCGCGGCCGAGATGGGCGCGCCGAACAGACGAGCATCCAGGAACGACTGGACGTCAGTGGCCGAGAAGACGTAGTTCGGGGTGTTGAGGTTGTCCTCGGCGCTCATGCCCAGCTGGCCCATGCCGGTGCCGGTGCGGTTGAACGAGCGCAGGACGTGGAACAGACCGATGAACACCGGAGCCTGAGCCAAGACCGGGAGACAGCCCATGATCGGGTTGAATCCGTGCTCCTTCTGGAGCTTCTGCATCTCGACGGCCTGGCGCTGACGGTCGCCCGAATACTTCTTCTGCAATGCCTTGATCTGTGGCTGCAGTTCCTGCATCTGACGCGTCGTGCGGACCTGCTTCACGAACGGCTTGTACAGAACCGCACGCAAGGTGAACACCAGGAACACCACGGAAAGCGCCCAGGCTATTCCGTTGTCCGGGCCGAGAATGAACCCGAAGACCTTGTGCCAGACCCACAGAATCGCGGATACCGGATAGTAGATGAAATTGAGCACGGCTCTAAGTACTCCTCTGTTCGTCCGTCGGACTGTGACACGCTGCGCGTGCTTCCGGACAGCTATGGCGGCTACCCGCATCACGGTCACGACGGGCAGGGACAGGGTCCCACCCTCCAGAATGCCAGGGGGCACACTTCGCCAACCGCACCACAGTCAAGAAAAGGCCTTTGATCGCCCCGTGAGTGCGCAGCGCTTCGACTGCGTATTCACTGCAGGTGGGGGTGAACCGGCAGGTCGGCATCCTCAAGGGCGACACATACGTCCGGTACAACTCGATACAGAAGATGAGAACAGTGGCGGGAGCGCGACGCACAGCCTTCAACACCGTGATGACACGGGAGGCTCTGGGAGTCTCGATCTGCTCAGAGAGCGGAGTACTCATGGCTCTTCACTTACCGCCACCAATAGGTTCATTTTGGTCAGGCCCCCGCGCAACTGCTTGGCCAGTTCGGCTGAACTGGCGGTAGCTGCACCCGGAAGTGCGCGGATAACCACGTCTGTCTCCGGTGAAACCTGTCCGACGAAATCTGCACAGATATGACGAAGCCGGCGTGCGACTCGATGTCGAATCACCGCCGGCCCGACAGCCTTGCTCACGATCAGCCCGAACCGGGGACCGTGATTTGTTACTACCAGCGCCTCTACTTGCTCGCGATCGAACGCGTGCACGACAAGGTCGCGTCTTCCCATACGACGTCCACGTCGCACCGCCACGGAGAAATCCGCGTGGCGACGCAACCGGAACGGCTCAGGCAACACCCCGAGCTCCTGAACTCGAAATCAGATCAGGCGGTGAGGGAATCGCGGCCCTTACGGCGACGCGCCGAAACGATTGCACGACCCGCACGGGTACGCATACGAAGACGGAAGCCGTGAACACGCGCGCGGCGGCGATTATTCGGCTGGAACGTCCGCTTGCCCTTGGCCACGGTCAACACTCCTCGAAGTTCATTGACGCCTCCCGGCGTCATTCAGTGATCGACGCCTTACGGCGCCTTTGGATACAACAGGTACAGAACAATCAGCTTCACTCGTTGTGGCTTGGAAGACCGTTCCGACCTGACATATGTAGCCAGCACGAAGCGATCACCACCAGCGGGTGACCGTTCGAGGTTACTTACCACCGTTGCCAAGGTCAAACCAGCCCGATTCAGGGCCCTCCCGCGGCAACTGCGGCGACACGCCGACACTTCCATTATTCCGAAGATTCCGTTCGCGGTGTGCATACGGCCGTGACCTCGAGCGAGGCGGCAAGTGTGACCTTGGCAACAGTTCCGCTACGGAACGCAGGTGGCCCGAAGGCAACCCGGACAGTTCCAACCGCGCACGCTCTCGACAAGGCCTCATCAGCACATACGGGCACGAGCACCGGACGCGACCCCGAATCCCGAGTTTCCACATTCATCCACAGGGCTGTGAGTGTTGACGCATCCCCGACACCAAGTGGCGAACGCCTCGAGTTCCGACAAAGTTGCAGGTAGATCAATTTCTCGATCACTTTGACGAATTTGGTTGACGAAAAAACCGACTCAGTGCAGGTTTGTCCACATCTGTGGATAATTGTGTGGAAACACAGCCCAGGTGGCATATTCGTAGCCTGTTACGGGGTTCTCACCCCGGGTGGTAATCCACCGAATCATTCGACGCCGCAGCCATACGCTCGGCAGCTGCAGCACACCCACTGTCGGCGAAACACGGGAAGGAACCACGTGAACGACGATCCCAACGCGCTCGCACGGGTCTGGGTCGACGTGGTTGCAGAACTCACGAGTGATGACCCCGGAAGTAATCTTCCGGCTTTGAGCAGCAAGCAGAAGGCATTTGTCCGTCTGGTGAGGCCTCTCACACTTGCTCAGGGTTTTGCACTCCTCTCGGTTCCATCGCCATTTGCTCAAGAGACGATCGAGCGCGATCTACGCGAGCCGATCCTGCAGGCACTCGGACGCCACCTCGGCGGCCAGGTCGAGGGACTCGGTGTCCGCATCGCACTCGAAGACGATGCCGACGCACCCGCCGAACCGGTCGAGGAGCGCACGGGCAGCCGTCAGTTCGAGTCGGTCAACTCATCGGGCGCATACCGTCGGCGCAGATTCACCGAAGGCGACGGCGAACCTTCGGACTCCGAGACTGCCGAGACCGAAGAAGTCGACGACGACCGCGAAGCACTCGCGAGCGTTCACGAATCGTGGCCGTCGTACTTCACGAAGCCGCCCGCTACTCCTTCTGCTTCGGGGTCCGGCGCCAACAGCCTCAACGCGAAGTACACCTTCGACACTTTTGTGATCGGATCGTCCAACCGATTCGCTCATGCCGCTGCCGTCGCGATCGCGGAGGCGCCGGCGCGTGCGTACAACCCCTTGTTCATCTGGGGAGCTTCGGGCCTGGGCAAGACGCACCTTCTTCATGCGGCCGGCCACTACGCACAGCGACTGTTCCCCGGCATGCGGGTCAAGTACGTCTCGACCGAAGAATTCACCAACGACTTCATCAACAGTCTTCGTGACGACCGCAAGGTCGCGTTCAAGCGTCGCTACCGGGAAACGGATGTCCTGCTGGTCGACGACATCCAGTTCATCGAAGGCAAGGAAGGTATTCAGGAGGAGTTCTTCCATACCTTCAACACCTTGCACAACGCGAACAAGCAGATCGTCGTTTCCTCGGACCGTCCGCCCAAACAGTTGGCAACCCTCGAGGAGCGTCTGCGGACGCGCTTCGAATGGGGCCTGATCACCGACGTTCAGCCGCCTGAGCTCGAGACGCGTATCGCGATTCTGAGCAAGAAGGCGAGGATGGATCGCCTCGAGGTCCCGCACGACGTCCTCGAGTTGATCGCCAGCCGTATCGAGCGCAACATTCGTGAACTCGAGGGCGCGTTGATCCGCGTCACCGCTTTTGCCTCGCTCAACCGCCAGCCGTTGGATCTGACGTTGGCCGAGGTGGTCCTGCGCGATCTGATGCCCGATTCGTCGAGCCTCGAGATCAACGCGGCGACGATCATGGCGGTGACGGCCGAATACTTCAACATGTCGATCGACGACCTGTGTGGGCCGGGTAAGGCCCGGCCACTCGCTCAGGCCCGCCAGATCTCGATGTATTTGTGCCGTGAGCTCACTGATTTGTCCTTGCCGAAGATCGGTCAGACGTTCGGCCGTGACCACACGACGGTCATGTACGCCGACAAGAAGATCCGTAAGGAAATGACGGAACGCCGCAAGGTGTACGACCAGGTTCAGGAGTTGACCGCAAGGATCAAGCAGCGCTCCAAGCGTTGACCTGCACTTATTTCGATCGATGCCGCTCGAGGCAGAGGTTCCCTCGAGCGGCATCGGTGTATTCGAAGGGTTCCACGTGCGGTCCCCTCGAGGGCGGTTGTCCACCTCGAGGGACGACACGCCGGAGTCAGACACGCCGATGAGAACAAACTCTTCGTTTCTTGTGAAAAGTATTCACATCTGTGGATAAGTGTGTTGATAACTCCGAAAGTCTGTGGAGTTCTCGAGGAGGAATCCGAAAACTTTCAGAGAGTGCACAGAGGGGGTCGATTGGTCCTCGAGTCTGTCCTCGAGAAGTGCACAGGCCCTCGAGGGGACCTACCAGCGTCGACAACCGTTGCTCCACAGATTGCACAGGACTTATTACTACTACTGAGAATTTCCTAGGAAAAGCTCTTTGAAAATAGTTCTGGGGACAACTCCTGTTGAGAACCTCGCCTCAGGCTGCGCTCGCCGCGGCTTCGGCTTTCCACTTGCGCCCTCGAGGGCATACGGTGGGCATCGCTTGGTCTGTGTCAGACTTCAAGTGAGCTGATGCAGATCCGCAGCAGACGAACATGCCTACCGAGAGGAATAACCCGGCGATGGAGCTTGGAAGCCTGAAGTTTCGCGTTTCCCGGGAAGAGTTCGCTGATTCAGTAGCGTGGGTTGCTCGTAGCCTGCCCTCGAGGCCGCCCGTGCCGGTTCTCGGCGGAGTTCTTCTCGACGCAACCGAAGCCGGCCTCACCGTTTCCGGGTTCGACTACGAGGTATCCGCGCAGGTCCGCGTCTCGGCAGATGTCACAACTGCAGGTCAGGCACTCGTCTCCGGTCGCCTCCTCGCAGATATCACCAAGTCGCTTCCCAACAAGCCGGTCGATGTGACCCTCGAGGGCACTCGCGTGCTCATCTCGTGCGGAAGCGCCAAGTTCTCCCTGCCCACGATGCCGGTCGAGGACTACCCCCAGCTTCCGACGCTTCCGCAGCAGTCCGGGTCCATTCCCGTCGACCTGTTCTCCGAAGCCATCAGCCAGGTAGCTGTTGCAGCCGGCAAGGACGACACCCTTCCGATGCTCACGGGTATCCGTGTCGAGATCGAACAGAATTCGATCGTCCTCGCCGCTACCGACCGCTTCCGTCTCGCCGTACGTGAACTCGAGTGGACTCCGGCCAATCCCGACGTCCAGGCTGCTGTTCTCATCCCGGCCAAGACTTTGTCCGAGTCCGCGAAAACGCTTGCCGGCAATGCAAATTCGCCGGTCGAGTTGGCTCTCGGCTCCGGTACGACCATCGGAAACGACGGACTCCTCGGAATCGTCAACGACGGACGCCGCACCACGACGCGCCTCCTCGACGCCGAGTTCCCGAAGTTCCGTCAGTTGCTGCCCGCTCAGCACACCGCGATGGCAACGGTCGAGGTCACGCCTCTCATCGAGGCCATCAAGCGTGTAGCACTCGTCGCCGAGCGTGGCGCACAGGTTCGCATGCAGTTCTCCGCTGACGGCCTGCTCCTCTCTGCGGGTGGCGACGACGCCGGCCGCGCGGAAGAGACGCTCAACGCGTCGTTCCAGGGCGAAGCACTCACCATTGCGTTCAACCCCGGTTACCTCATCGACGGGTTGAATTCGCTTCACAGCGAAAACGTTCTGTTCGGCTTCACCACTCCCAGCCGTCCGGCTGTTCTTCGCCCCGCGGCCGAGGAAGAGCCCACGGCAGACGAGTCCGGTAACTTCGCTGCGCCCTCGAGCGAGTACACGTACCTGCTGATGCCGGTTCGCCTTCCGGGCTGAGTGGAACCCCGCACTTCAGTTCGCGCCTGACCAGGGAGAACAGTATGAAGATCGGACTCGTAGGTCTCGGCAAGATGGGCTTCAACATGCGTGAGCGCTTGCGCGCGCATGGCCTCGAGGTGATCGGATACGACCCTCGACCGGAAGTCACCGATGTCGGGTCACTTGCCGAACTCGCTGCTTCCCTCGAGGGACCTCGAGTCGTCTGGGTGATGGTTCCGGCCGGTGACATCACCCAGAGCACCATTGCCGAGCTGGCGGATGCCCTCGAGGGTGGCGATCTGGTCATCGACGGTGGGAACTCGCGTTACACCGACGATGCTGTCCATGCCGAGCTTCTGGGTGCCCGTGGGATCGGTTTCCTCGACTGCGGTGTCTCCGGTGGCATCTGGGGCCGTGAGAACGGATACGGCCTGATGGTGGGCGGATCCGAGCCCGACGTCGAGAAGGCAATGCCGATCTTCGACGCCCTTCGCCCCGACGGTGAGGCTGCAGACGGCTTTGTCCACGCCGGTCCCGTCGGTGCTGGTCATTACGCGAAGATGGTGCACAACGGCATCGAATACGGCCTGATGCAGGCGTATGCCGAGGGGTACGAGCTCCTCGAGGCGGAAAGCCTGATCGCGGACGTTCCCGGTGTGCTTCGAGCTTGGTCGAAGGGGACCGTCGTACGTTCGTGGTTGCTCGATCTGCTTGTCGACGCCCTCGAGGAAGATCCGGAGCTTGCGCAGATCACGGGCTATACCGAGGATTCCGGCGAGGGCCGCTGGACGGTCGAGGAAGCTATCAAGCACGCTGTGCCCGCTCCCGTCATCTCCGCTGCTCTGTTCGCGAGATTTGCTTCACGACAGGATGATTCACCGGCCATGAAGGCTGTGTCCGCCTTGCGCAATCAGTTCGGCGGTCACGCGGTCAAGAGCGCTTCGCCCAAGAATTCGGCTTCTGGAAGCTAAGTGTTCGTTCGTAGATTTTCGCTGCGGGACTTCCGATCCTGGGATTCGCTGACGCTTGACCTCACACCGGGAACAACCGTTTTCCTCGGTTCGAACGGGCACGGTAAAACCAACGTCATCGAGTCACTCGGGTATCTGTCGACGCTGTCGTCTCATCGAGTGTCCACGGACGCACCGATGATCCGCAGCGGTTCCGCCAGTGCTTTTGCCGGTGCAACGGTGGTCAATAACGGACGCGAACTGACCATCGACGTCGAACTGATCGAGGGAAAGTCCAACCGCGCCAGGATAAATCAGTCTCCGACGCGTCGCCCACGCGAAGTGTTGGGGATTTTGCAGTCGGTGATGTTCGCGCCGGAAGATCTGTCGTTGGTTCGCGGAGATCCTGGCGATCGTCGACGCTATCTCGACGAGTTGTTGACGTCCCGGATACCCCGAATGGCTGCTGTCCGTGCGGATTACGACAAAGTTCTGCGTCAGCGCTCAGCCCTACTCAAAACTGCCGGTGCGGCTTTGCGTCGCGGTTCTCGTGGTGGCGAGTCCGACAACGTCCTCTCCACCCTCGAGGTGTGGGACGGGCATCTGGCCGCTCACGGCGCACAATTGTTGGCCGGGCGCCTCGAGTTGGTCCATGATCTGGCGCCGCATCTGGCGGAGTCGTATCGTTCCATCGCACCCGAATCTCGGCCGGCGTCGATTCGATACAAGAGCAGTCTGGGGTCCTCGTTGGATCCCGAATTCACCGACCCTGCAAGGATTTCCGGTATCGACGACGTTGCGTACCTCGAGGAGAGATTCCATCTCGAGTTGGCACAGATGAGGTCGAAGGAAATCGATCGCGGAGTGTGTCTGGTCGGTCCGCATCGGGACGATCTGGAGCTGATTCTCGGTGACAGCCCGGCGAAAGGCTTTGCAAGCCATGGTGAATCGTGGTCTTTTGCGCTTTCGCTGCGGCTGGCAGGTTTTGCCCTTTTGCGCGCCGACGGCAGCGACCCGGTCCTGATGCTCGACGATGTCTTCGCGGAATTGGACCGTCGTCGGCGTCGTGCGCTCGCCACCGTTGCAGCCACCGCCGAACAGGTGCTGATCACGGCCGCCGTTCCCGAGGATGTACCGGACGAACTCGAGGCGGCCAAGTTCGGCGTCGAAGCCTCCGATACCGGAGACGGTCGGATATCCCGGATAGTGCCCGTAGGCTCGGCAGATCAGGAGGTCGAGTTCGATGACTGAAGACAGCAGCGCGGCCCCGGAGCCCGAGCTCAAGGGGATCGATCTGGCGCGCCGTGCCCTCGAGGAGGCACGCGCGACAGCCAAAGCCAACGGTAAGGCCGTCGGGCAGGGGCGCTCGTCGCCCAAATACGGAAGTGGCCGACCGCGTCGACGCAGCGGTTGGTCCGGCCCCGGCCCGGATGCGCGGGACCCTCAGCCGTTCGGCGCTCTCACCAGCGCTATCTCTAAATCGCGTGGGTGGTCCCCCAAGGTGTCCGAGGGCACGGTCCTCGGTCGGTGGCCGCAGGTCGTCGGAGAAGACATCTCCGCGCACGCCGAGCCGATCTCTCTGAAAGAAGGTGTTCTCAGCATCTCCGCCGAGTCGACGGCGTGGGCTACCCAGTTGCGCATGATGCAGTCCCAGATTCTGGCCAAGATCGCTGCTGCCGTCGGTGACGGCGTCGTGAAGACACTGCGGATCACCGGTCCGAGTGCGCCTAGCTGGCGCAAGGGAGAAAGGCATGTGAAAGGCCGCGGACCTCGCGATACGTACGGCTGAGGAAAACTCAACCAGGCCCTGGTTCTACCTATTACTTCGTGTTACAGTTAAAACTCGCTAGTGAGTGAACTGTGTCACAAGGCTGTCGTTCCCCACCGATCGGCAGGCATGAAGGAGTAGCTAGATGTCGCAGAAGATATCGACACCCGCTTCGTCGTTCGCCGAGCCGGATCACATCCTGTTGCAGGCTCGCAATGTCGAGTTCGACTGGTCCGATCTGCCCATGCACTGGATTCCGGGCGATCCGTTCAGCACACACGTTCTCAACGTGCTTCACCTTCTCCTCCCCGCCGGTGAGGAATGGTTTGTCGAGACCTTCAAGGAAGCTCTTCCTCTGATCGAGGACGAGAAACTCCGTGAAGACGTCGTCGGATTCATCGGCCAAGAGGCGATGCACTCCAACGCGCACTCGGGTGTCCTGGTCCATCTCAAGGAAAACGGCCTCGATCCGACGCCGTACACCCAGCAGATGGAGTGGGCATTCTCGAAACTGCTCGGACCGCGCCCGATGACGGGTCTGCGCGCCGAGAATCACCTGGTGGAGCGTTTGGCGATCATCGCGGCCATCGAACACATCACTGCTTTCCTCGGCGACTGGGTGCTCAACGCCAAGGGGCTGGACAAAGCCGGCATGCACCCGACCATGCTTGATCTCCTTCGCTGGCACGGCGCCGAAGAAGTCGAACACCGAGCCGTCGCGTACGACGTCATGCGCTACTTCGACAAGCGTGAGACCCGCCGGATCCGTACCCAGATCCTCGTCACGCCCGCAATCGTGTGGCTGTGGATTCGCGGTACCCGGTTCTTGATGCGCAACGATCCCGAGCTTGCCGCTCAGGCTCCCAGCCGTCGACGCCCCCACCTGTCCGATTTCATCGCGGCCGGAAAGCGTGGCACAGTTCCCACGTCGTTCGAGCTGGTCAAGCGGATGTCGACGTACTTCAGCAAGTCCTATCACCCCAGTAACGAGGGCTCGACCGCCCAGGCGGTGCAGTACCTGGCGTCGTCACCCGCAGCTCAGGCGGCTGCACGGTGATTTCACTCTCGAGGGTCAAGGACGTCATCTCCGGGCACGACGGGTTGCCGCGTTTTCCGGCGCCACCCGATTTGTCCGGAAAGAACCGTCCCGACCGTGCCATGCGCATCACGGAGTTGTTGGCGGACAAGTACCTTCGGGTGTTGACGGCCTACGACTACAACCCCGAGATCGCTGGCCACAACCCCGACACGGCCATGAACATGGTGGTCAGTACGCGTGAGGTGGTGGCGACTGACGAGAACGTCGTTCGCCTGCGCTTCGAATCCGCGGACGGCTCACCGATTCCGCCGTGGCATCCGGGTTCGCACCTGGACTTCCATCTACCTTCGGGTCTGCGGCGTCAGTATTCGCTGTGCGGCGACCCTGCCGATCGCACGGGGTACAGCGTCGCGGTGCGCCGGATCCCCGACGGCGGTGGCGGTTCCATCGAGATGCACGCTCTCCAGCCCGGTGAGCACGTCACGGTACGCGGACCACGCAACGGCTTCCCGTTTGTCGGAGAAGGCAGCGCGTTGTTCGTCGCCGGCGGCATCGGTATCACACCGATCATCGCAATGGTCCGTGCGGCAAGAGAATTGGGGATGGACTGGTACTTCGTGTACTCGGGCCGCTCTCGTGAATCCATGCCGTTCCTCGACGAGATCGCAACCTGGGAACCCGAGCGTGTCTTCGTGCGCCCGGACGACGAGTTCGGATTGCCCACCACCACAGACCTTCTCGGACGAGCGCCGGTCGGCGGCGCCGTGTACTGCTGTGGCCCGACGCCGATGCTCGATGCCGTCCGCCGCGGTTTCCGCGATACACCCTCCACCGCTTTGCATTTCGAGCGGTTCGGGGCTCCGCCGGTGATCGACGGCAAGGAATTCGAAGTGCAGCTTGTCAATTCGGGACAGGTGCTCACCGTGCCCGCCGACGAGTCCGCGCTCGACGTCATCAAGAAGACATTGCCCGGTGTCGGGTACTCGTGTCAGCAGGGTTTCTGCGGAACCTGTCGTGTGAAGGTGCTCGCGGGTAAACCCGATCACCGCGAAAGGCGTCTGACCGACACCGAACAGGAAACGGAGATGCTCATCTGCGTATCCCGTTCCGACGGTGTACGTCTCGTTCTCGATCTCTAGATATTTCCCGACTCCGAAGGGTTCGACAATGTCGAAGCACTCTCCTGTCCATGCCGTGACCGCGCGTCGCGTGACCAACGGTTCCGTCAGCCTGGCCGTGTTCGAGCAGGGCAAGGCAGACGGCGAGACCATCGTCCTGGTGCATGGTTGGCCCGACACCCATGAATTGTGGAACCGCATCGTGCCTTTGCTGGCAGACGACTTCCGCGTCGTCAGCTACGACAGCCGCGGGGCCGGTGAGAGCACAATCCCCTCGAGGGTGCAGGACTACCAACTGAGCGCACTGGCCGGCGATCTTTTTGCCGTCATCGACGCGGTCAGCCCGGGCAAGCCGGTGCACGTCCTCGCGCACGACTGGGGATCCGTCGAAACGTGGGAAGCGGTCTGCGAGCCGGGTGCCGAAGAGAAGATCGCGTCGTTCTCGTCCATCTCGGGCCCCAATCTCGATCATCTCGGCATGTGGATCCGGGCGAGCGCGTCCAAGCGTCGTTTCCTCGGCCCGGCGGCGCAGGGAATTGCGTCGGCCTACACCGTTCTGTTCCAGATTCCCGGCCTGTGCACCCTTCCGTTGCGTCTGTGGTTCTCCAAGCACTGGCCGGCATTTCTGGGCTTCTTCGACGGTCTGGACCCCCGTGTGGTCAACACCGCGCCCACCATCGCCGACGACATGGTGAACGGACTCAAGCTTTATCGCGCGAACATCCGGCCGTCTCTCGGCAAGCCGCGGGATCGGTACACGGACGTGCCTGTTCAGCTCATTCTGAACAAGTACGACAAAGCCGTTCGTCCGGTGGGATACGAAGACACCGAAAAATGGGTCTCCGACCTGCAGCGACGCGAAATTGCCGCGGGACACTGGTCGCCGTTTTCACATCCGGGCGAAGTTGCCGAACATGCGCGGGCATTTATCGCGAGCCTGAGAGAGCGTCGCTCGGAGAAGCAAAGTTCCTAGCGTTTCACCTTCCGGGGATCGTAAAAATTCGTCTGCGGCGCAGCCAGGGGTGTCATTGGCCGCTTCTAGTCGGTGCTTACCAGTAAGATGGTCAACGGTAACTAGCGGCAACATTCTCGAACCCGCTCCGACGACACCCGCAAGGGCTTGCTGACGGCTGCGCTCGAGTATTGACGGAGAAGGAGAGCTACCCACCCGTGGCTGCCCAGAAGTCAGATACAAGCACTTCCAGCAAGGACTACAACGCGTCGTCCATCACCGTCCTCGAAGGACTCGAGGCGGTACGTAAGCGTCCAGGCATGTACATCGGTTCCACCGGTGAACGCGGCCTGCACCACCTCATTTGGGAGGTCGTCGACAACTCGGTCGACGAGGCGATGGCCGGACACGCCACCAAGGTCGAGGTCACCCTCCTCGAAGACGGCGGAATCCGCGTCATCGACGACGGCCGTGGCATCCCGGTCGGCATGCACGCCTCCGGAGTTCCCACCGTCGAGGTCGTGCTGACCCAGCTGCACGCCGGCGGCAAGTTCGACTCCGACTCCTACGCCGTCTCCGGTGGTCTGCACGGCGTCGGTATCTCGGTGGTCAACGCGCTCTCCACCCGGCTCGACGTCGACATCAAGGTCGACGGCTACCGGTGGCAGCAGACGTACACCGATTCCAAGCCGGGAGAGCTCGTACAGGGCGACCCGACGAAGGAGACCGGCACCACCGTCAGTTTCTGGGCCGATCCCGAGATCTTCGAGACCACCCGCTACAACTTCGAGACCGTTGCGCGTCGTCTGCAGGAAATGGCCTTCCTCAACAAGGGCCTGACCATCACGCTGACCGACGAGCGCGCCGAGGTCATCGACGACGAAGCTGCCGAGGTGGCCGAGGCTCCCAAGTCTGCTGCCGAAGAAGCCGAAGAAGCTGCTCAGGCAGCGCCGCGTAAGTCCAAGACCCGTATCTACCACTACCCCGGTGGACTCGAGGACTACGTCCGGCACATCAACAAGAGCAAGACCCCGATCCACAACTCGGTCGTCGGATTCACCGCCAAGGGCACCGGCCACGAGCTCGAGGTCGCAATGCAGTGGAACTCCGGCTACTCGGAGTCGGTGCACACCTTCGCCAACACGATCAACACCCACGAGGGTGGTACCCACGAAGAGGGCTTCCGCGCCGCACTGACCGCAACGGTCAACAAGTACGCGCTCGAAAAGAAGCTGCTCAAGGACAAAGATCCCAAGCTCACCGGTGACGACATCCGTGAAGGACTTGCGGCCATCATCTCGGTGAAGGTCGGTGAACCCCAGTTCGAGGGTCAGACCAAGACCAAGCTCGGCAATACCGAGGTCAAGTCCTTCGTGCAGAAGGCGTGCAACGAGCACCTCGCGCACTGGTTCGAGGCGAACCCGGCCGACGCGAAAACCATTGTGAACAAGGCTGTTTCGTCGGCGCAGGCCCGCGTCGCCGCACGTAAGGCGCGTGAGCTGGTCCGTCGTAAGAGCGCGACCGACCTCGGTGGCCTGCCAGGCAAGCTCGCCGATTGCCGCTCCAACGATCCGGAGAAGTCCGAGATCTACATCGTGGAGGGCGACTCCGCAGGCGGCTCGGCCAAGTCCGGCCGAGACTCGATGTACCAGGCGATCCTCCCGCTTCGCGGAAAGATCATCAACGTCGAGAAGGCGCGTATCGATCGCGTCCTCAAGAACACCGAAGTCCAGTCGATCATCACCGCGTTCGGCACGGGCATCCACGACGAGTTCGACATCGCCAAGCTGCGCTATCACAAGATCGTGCTCATGGCCGACGCCGACGTCGACGGTCAGCACATCGCAACGCTGCTGCTCACGCTGCTGTTCCGCTTCATGCGGCCGCTCGTCGAGCACGGCAAGGTCTACCTCGCGCAGCCGCCGCTGTACAAGCTCAAGTGGCAGAAGGGTGCGCAGCCGGAATTCGCGTACTCCGACCGCGAGCGCGACGCGATGGTCAAGGCCGGCCTCGAGTCCGGCAAGAAGATCAACAAGGACGACGGCATCCAGCGCTACAAAGGCCTCGGCGAGATGAACGCCAAGGAGCTGTGGGAAACCACGATGGACCCGACGGTGCGCGTTCTGCGTCTCGTCACGCTCGACGACGCGGCTGCTGCCGACGAGCTGTTCAGCGTGCTGATGGGCGAAGACGTCGAAGCACGACGCAGCTTCATCACCCGCAATGCCCGGGACGTTCGTTTCCTCGACGTGTAGGCCTGCGGCCCTGTGAGCGGTTGAGGAGTCCCCGGACTCCTTTTCCGCGCACAGGGGCTTGCCCCCTCTTTTAAGAAAGTGAGCTCATGACCGACACCACGTTGCCACCGGACGGTCCGCAACACGACCGGATCGAACCGGTCGACATCCAGCAGGAAATGCAGAACAGCTACATCGACTACGCCATGAGCGTCATCGTCGGTCGCGCTCTGCCGGATGTCCGCGACGGACTCAAGCCGGTGCACCGCCGCGTGCTCTACGCGATGTACGACAACGGATATCGCCCCGACCGCGGATACGTGAAGTCTGCCCGACCGGTCGCCGAGACCATGGGTAACTACCACCCCCACGGCGACTCCTCGATCTACGACACGTTGGTCCGTATGGCCCAGCCGTGGTCGCTGCGTTACCCGCTCGTCGACGGTCAGGGAAACTTCGGATCCCGCGGCAACGACGGCGCAGCCGCCATGCGTTACACCGAGTGCAGGCTCACGCCGCTCGCGATGGAAATGCTGCGCGAAATCGACCACGAGACAGTCGATTTCACCCCGAACTACGACGGCAAGACGCAGGAACCGACGGTTCTGCCCAGCCGTATCCCGAACCTGCTGATCAACGGTTCCAACGGCATCGCCGTCGGTATGGCCACCAACATTCCGCCGCACAACCTGCGTGAAGTTGCCGAGGCCATCTACTGGGCGCTCGACAACTTCGAAGCGGACGAGGAAGCCACCCTCGCGGCCGTCATGGAGCGCATCAAGGGACCCGACTTCCCCACGCACGGGCTCATCGTCGGTGGACAGGGCATCCAGGACGCCTACACCACCGGCCGTGGCTCCGTTCGTATGCGCGGCGTCGTCGAGATCGAAGAAGATGCCAAGGGCCGCACCACGATCGTCATCACCGAGCTGCCCTACCAGGTCAACCCGGACAACCTGATCACCTCCATCGCGGAGCAGGTTCGTGACGCCAAGATCGGTGGCATCTCCGACATCCACGACGAGTCCTCGGACCGCGTCGGCATGCGCATCGTCGTCACCGTCAAGCGTGACGCCGTTGCCAAGGTCGTGCTGAACAACCTTTACAAGCACACCCAGCTGCAGACCAGCTTCGGCTGCAACATGCTCTCCATCGTCGACGGAGTGCCGCGCACGCTGCGCCTCGACCAGATGATCCGTCTGTACACGGCGCATCAGCTCGAGGTCATCGTTCGTCGTACCAGGTACCTGCTTCGCAAGGCACAGGAGCGCGCCCACATCCTGCGCGGTCTGGTCAAGGCCCTCGACGCTCTGGACGAGGTCATCGCCTTGATCCGTGCGTCGCAGACCGTCGACATCGCTCGCGCCGGATTGATGGAACTCCTCGACGTCGACGAGATCCAGGCCGACGCCATCCTCGGCATGCAGCTGCGTCGTCTGGCCGCCCTCGAGCGTCAGAAGATCGTCGACGAGTTGGCCGAGATCGAACTCGAAATCGCGGACCTCGAAGACATTCTGGCTCGCCCGGAGCGTCAGCGCGCGATCGTTCGTGACGAGCTCAAGGAAATCGTCGACAAGTACGGCGACGACCGTCGTACCCGCATCATCGCCGCCGACGGAGACGTCAACGACGAGGATCTGATCGCCCGCGAAGACGTCGTCGTCACGATCACCGAGACCGGTTACGCCAAGCGCACCAAGACCGACCTGTACCGCTCGCAGAAGCGCGGCGGCAAGGGTGTTCAGGGTGCCGGCCTCAAGCAGGACGACATCGTCTCGCACTTCTTCGTCACGTCGACGCACGACTGGCTGCTGTTCTTCACCACGAAGGGCCGCGTCTACCGCGCCAAGGCTTACGAACTGCCCGAGGCGAGCCGTACCGCTCGCGGTCAGCACGTTGCCAACCTGCTGGCCTTCCAGCCGGACGAGCGCATTCAGTCCGTCATCCAGATCAAGACGTACGAAGACGCGCCCTACCTGGTGCTCGCCACTCGCAACGGTCTGGTCAAGAAGTCCAAGCTCACCGACTTCGACTCCAACCGCAGCGGTGGCATCGTCGCCATCAACCTGCGCGGTGAAGACGAACTGGTCGGCGCTGTCCTCTGCTCCGCCGAAGACGACCTCCTTCTCGTCTCGGCACAGGGCCAGTCGATCCGCTTCTCGGCCACCGACGAGGCACTGCGTCCGATGGGCCGCGCCACTTCCGGTGTCCAGGGCATGCGTTTCAACGGTGACGACGAGCTGCTCTCGCTCAACGTCGTTCGTGAAGGAACGTTCCTCCTGGTCGCCACCTCGGGCGGTTACTCCAAGCGAACCGGCATGGAGGACTACCCGGTGCAGGGTCGCGGCGGCAAGGGCGTGCTCACGATTCAGTACGACAAGAAACGTGGCACTCTGGTCGGTGCGCTCATCGTCGACGACGACGACGAGCTGTACGCGATCACCTCGGGCGGCGGCGTCATCAGGACGGCTGCCAAGCAGGTTCGTAAGGCGGGACGCCAGACCAAGGGCGTGCGTCTGATGAACCTCGGCGAAGGCGACACACTGCTCGCGATTGCGCGCAACGCCGACGAGCCCGAAGAGCTCGCTGCAGAGACCACCGACAACGCAGACAATGCCGATGGAGCTAAGGAGTCCTAGTGAGCACTCCCAACCAGCCGGGCAGTGACCAGAAGAGCGAAAGCACTTCAGGTTCGACGCCACCGAAGCCGGAGCAGGCAACTGCTCCGGCGGGGCCGCAGACCTCGAAACCTGCAGCTCCAGCGGACGGCGGACCCAAAGCTTCCGAGGCAGCTCCGGCGCCCAAGGCGCCGGAGCCGCCTCGCGGCCCGTCGGCTCAGAAGCCGGCGGGTGGGGCTTCCGACGCCGCGGGTGCGGCCAAGGGTCAAGCTCCTTCCGCTCCTTCAGTGGCTCCGGCTGCGCCGGTAACTCCGGCAAAGGGTGACGGTCAGGCTCCGCCGCAACCGGTTGCCAATCAGGCTCGTGGCAGCCAGGCGCCGCCGTGGCAACGCGGACCCCAGCCGTCGGGTCAGCCGCAGGGGCAGCCAGCTCAGAACCCCGCTGCTCAGAACCCGGCGTCCAAGGCCCCGGCGTCGAAGGCCCAGCCACCGCAGAATCAGGCTCCGCAAAGTCAGCCGCAGACCAACATCACGCGCCCAGCCGGCGCTGGTGCTCCTGCGGGTCGACCGGCAGCTCCTGCCGGGGGTAAGCCGCCTGCGGGTCCGCAGCGTCCTGCAGCGGCCGGCCCGGCGCAGGGTGGTCCGGTGCAGGGTGGTCCGGCCAAAAACCCCGCGCAGGGTGGTGCGCCGAAGGGACAGCCACAGGCGGGTCGCCCCGCTGCCGGTGCACAGACGGGTCGTCCTGCCGGCAACCCGTCGGCACGTCCCGTCGTGACAGGAACGGCGGCTGCCGCAGCTTCCGGTGGCGTCGCCGGCGCGGCAGCAGCCAAGGCTGTTGCACCCTCGGGCGCAAATCCCAAGGCTGCAAACGCCACGGTCGCCAATCCCACGGTCGCTAATCCGAAAGCAAAAGCCGCCGCGATCGACGGGCCGACTCGGCACATCGATCGCAAGGATCTACCGAAGGACATGCCTGACCTCTCCGAGGCCAAGCATCCGTTGCCTGCTGCGGTGAAGGGTGAGAAAACTCACGCCGTATCGGCTTCGGTCGTGGACGGTGCGCCACTGCGCGCAACGGTCCAGATCCGTCGTATCGACCCGTGGTCCACGCTCAAGATCACATCCGTGATCTCGGTGTCGCTGTTCTTCGTGTGGATGGTGGCCGTCGGACTGCTCTACGTCGTTCTCGACGGCATGGGCGTCTGGGATCGCCTGAACAACGCGTTCACCGACATCGTTGCCGATGGCGGCTCCGACGGTCTGGTGACGGCCGGCCAGGTGTTCGGCTACGCCGCGCTGATCGGCATCGCGAACATGGTGCTTTTCACGGCACTCGTCACGATCGGATCGTTCATCTACAACCTCTGCAGCGACCTGGTTGGCGGCGTAGAGGTAACTCTCGCCGACCGCGACTGACCTGCGAAAACATTGCTCCGCCGGGCCCGTTTTGGTGTCAGCGGCCCGGTGGGGTAATCTTTGGAATCGGTTCAGGGGCCTATAGCTCAGGTGGTTAGAGCGCTTTACTGATAATGAAGAGGTCGGAGGTTCAAGTCCTCCTAGGCCCACTCCCATGTGCCGAAGAAGGGTTGCTGGAATGAAGGTTTTCCTGCTTGTCGGGGCCGGAATTCTGGTAGCTCTCGGGGTCACCAAGCTGATCAAAAGTCAGCGCGGAGACAAGGTTTGGCACGATTTGGAAACAGGATAGAACCTAGGTACTCTGACTCCGGTCAGAAAACCGAACGGGGCCTTAGCTCAGTTGGTAGAGCGCTGCCTTTGCAAGGCAGATGTCAGGAGTTCGAATCTCCTAGGCTCCACAGTAAGAAAACACCCTCCCGGGATCCGGGAGGGTGTTTTTGTATGCCGATGTCCGACCAGCCGGTGCCCGACTCGTGGCCTCCCCTTCTTGAGCGAACGGTACTTTCGGCGCACTGAAGGCGATGAACATGCCGTTCGCTCGGAGTGGGGTGGCCGGAACCGCGCCCACTATGGACCGTTCGTCCCGAATTCTCCGGAAAGTCTAGTGGTCATAACCAGCCGGACGTAGTTTGAGGAGAACCCAATTTCAGGAGGTTCGTAGTGCTTCACAACGACATTCCCAGCCACGGTGAAATTGCCGCACTCGCGGAGGTGGAGGGGCCCACCTGCATCACCATCGTGACTCCGACTGAAGATGCGCCGCAGGATCATGACAAAGCGCGCATCGCCTTCAAGGACCAGGTCCGCTCGGCACTCGCATCGGTGGAGGATCCGGCCGAGCGCAAGCAGTTCGAGGCCGAATACGCAGAGCTCGACGACGACGACGATTTCTGGCGCTTCCAGTCGCGCTCATTGGTCACGTACGCGACGCCGGAGCGTCTGGTGACCTTCCGCCTCCCCAATCGTCTGCAGGCGCTCGAAACGGTCAGCGATCGGTTTCATCTCAAGCCGCTGCTCCGTTCGGTGACGTTCCCCCAGACGGCGTTTGTTCTCGCTCTGGCAGAGGGTTCGGTGCGACTGATCGAGATCGCTGCCGATCAGCCGGCCGACGAGGTCCGTGTTCAGGGAATGCCGAAGAATGCTGCGGATCACGCGGGCAAGTCGTCGATCAACAGCCGTACCGAAGCGGGTCGGTTGTCGGGGTCGGACAGCCGAAAGTTGCGCGTCAATCAGTACGCCCGCGCAGTCGATCACGAGGTCCGCGGTGTGCTCGCCGGCCGTGACGTCCCCTTGATTCTGGCCGCTGCGGAACCCATCGCGTCGGTGTATCGCTCCGTGAATTCGTACCGCCACCTGGTCGACAAAACCGTCGAGGGAAACCCGGAAGCCTTGTCGACGCAGGAAGTGGCGGACGGTTCGCGTCCGGCGCTCGACGACTTCCATGCCGAGCAGCTGGCGGCGGTGCGGGACACCTTCAATGTGCGCACGGAACAGGGACGCACTCAGACGGACGTCGCCGACGTGGCAACAGCCGCGACGTACGGACAGGTCGACACCGTTTTCATCGACATCGATTCCGTCGTACCCGGAAGTCTCGATCCCCAGACGGGCGCTCTCACGACCGGTGAGTCGACCAACGGAAGCACCTACGGGGTCGTTGACGAGATCGCTCGTCGTGCGCTCCTGACGGGTGCGCGGGTGCTCGCTGTTCGCGCGGAGGACATTCCGGGCGGCGGCGCAGTTGCCGCGATTTTGCGCTTCGCCCCGTAAACAGACTGGACGCGTGTGCGCCTCGTGACCTGATTCGGGCACGGGGCGCATACGATTCCGGCATGAAACGTGTGTGGGAACGGCTGCGCCTCTATTGCAAGACGCTGCACCCGGTCGGGCTTGCCTTTGCTCTGGTCTTCTTCACCTGGTCGATGAGTCCGTCCCTGTTGCCGCGCGCGTGGTACCTGCAGGGCGTTGCGACGGGCATCTCGCTCGCCATGGGATACGGCGTCGGCGTGACGGTTGCCTGGATGATCCGCAAGTGCGGCGTCGAACCGCAGTGGTCGGATCGCACCAAGAAGATCGGCTGGCGAATCCTGTTGGTCGCGGCCGTCATTCTGGTGCCGACGTTCTTGGTCCTCGGTTCGTGGTGGCAGCAGATCGTTCGCGATCTCGTGGAAGCTCCACGCACCAATCAAGCGAATTATCTTCTGGTGCTGATGATTTCGCTCGGAATCTGGTTCATCCTGCTCGAGGCAGGCCGTGGTCTTCGGTTCACCACCAACAAGCTCACCGCCGTCGCACTACGGTTCGTTCCCCTCGAGGCGGCGAAGGTCGGCAGCTTGATCGTCATCTTCGCCCTCGGCATCTTCATCGTGAACGGTGCGCTGTACAACGGGCTGATCGCCTTCGCGAACTGGAGTTTCTCCGGTGCGGATCACGAAACACCGGACGGCATCGAACAGCCCATGATTGCAGAGCGCAGCGGTTCGCCGATGTCCGCCGAGGCTTGGGATTCTCTCGGCCAGGAGGGGCGCACCTTCATGGGTAGCGGTCCCACCGCAGCCGAGATCTCTGCATTGACCGGACGTGAAGCGAAGCAACCGATCCGGGTGTATGCCGGACGTGAATCCTCGGACTCGATCAACGGTGTCGCACAGCGGGTCGTCGACGAGTTGGAGCGCACCGGCGGATTCGACCGCGGAACTCTCGCAGTTGTCACGACCACCGGTCGCGGTTGGGTGAACGAGGACGTCGCGTCGGCGTTCGAGTACGTCGAGGGCGGGGACACGGCGATCGCGTCGATGCAGTACTCGTTCCTTCCGAGTCCGTTGGCCTTCATCGCCGACCGTGAGACGCCGATGATCGCCGGCCGCGCGCTGTTCAACGCGGTCTACGCCAAGTGGATCGACTTGCCCGTTGAGACGCGACCCGAACTGGTTGTCTTCGGTGAGAGCCTCGGCTCCTACGGTGGTCAGGCAGCATTTGCCGGCGCCCAGGACATGATGACGCGCGTCGACGGCGCACTGTGGGTCGGAACTCCCAACTTCACTGCCCAATGGCAGGAAATCACGGACAGTCGTGACTCGGGCTCACCGGAGATTCTGCCGGTGATCGACGGTGGCCAGGCAATTCGGTTTGCCGGTGATCCGGAAGATCTGGAGCTGAAGTCGGATTGGGACGACGATCGCATCGTGTACTGGCAGCACGCCAGCGACCCGATCACGTGGTGGTCCTTCGACCTGCTGCTCAACAAGCCGGATTGGCTCAAGGAACCGCTGGGTCGCGACGTGGATCCGGGAATGACGTGGGTTCCTCTCGTGACCTTCTGGCAGGTAACCCTCGACATGGTCTTCTCGGCTGACGTCCCGTCCGGGCACGGTCACAATTACGGCGAGGATGCAGCGGACATGTGGGCCAAGATCCTGCACCCCGAGGCCTGGACCTCGGCTGATACCGACAAGCTTCGTGCGCTGCTGACCACCAATCTGGAGCCCACGAAGTAGTCGTAAACGGTTGTAATTCAGCCTGTTAAGGCGAAAACCTCACGAAAAAGTGTTACGTGAGGTATGTGTTACTCTGCGTTCGCTGTGTGCCAAGCCACAGCGCAAGCGAACGTGGGGAGATCGAAACGTGAAGAGCAGAGCATGGTGGGCGGCAGGGGTCTCCGTCGCGGCACTGGTCATGGGTGCTGTGACGGCCCCTGCCGCAACGGCGGAGCCGGCAGATTTTTACACGCCGCCGGCCGAGCTTCCGGCAGGTGCCAACGGAGATCTCATCAAGAGTGAGCCGTCACCACTGCTGCTGAGCGTGCCCGGATCGAACGGTGCGTGGCCGGCAACCGCCACCAAGATCATGTACCGAAGCGAGGACGCCAAGGGCGCCCCCGTTGCCGTGACGGGCACCTATCTCGAACCGTCGAACCCGTGGACCGGGCAGGGGGCGCGTCCACTGGTTGCCGCAGCGGTGGGAACGCACGGACAGGGCGATCAGTGCGCACCGTCCAAGCTGTTCAACACCGGCATCGAGTACCAGTTCCCGACGGACGTCATGGTCGGCTACGAGTCCATCTGGGTGAACACGTTGCTGCTCAACGGCATTGCCGTCGTAGTCACCGATTACGAGGGCCTCGGGACTCCGGGCGATCACACCTACGTCAACCGTGAAGCCGAAGCACACGCGGTTCTGGACTCGGTGCGAGCCGCTCAGCAACTCCCGAACACGAGCATTCCCGCCGACGGCCCCGTCGGACTGTGGGGTTACTCGCAAGGTGGTGGAGCTGCCGCTGCCGCAACGGAATTGAAGCCGTCGTATGCTCCCGAGCTTGATCTCAAGGGCACGTACGCAGGTGCACCGCCCGCCGATCTGGCGGCGACGCTGCAGCAGGTCGACGGCACGTTCCTCACCGGAGTGATCGGATACGCGCTCAACGGGATCCTTGCCCAGTACCCCGAGGTTCAGCCGCTGCTCGACGCCGAGATCAACGATCGCGGCCGACAGATGTTGGCCGCCACCAAGAACCAGTGCGTCGCCGAAAGTGGATTGCAGTTCGGCTTCCAGCAGTCGTCGAGCTTCACCAATTCCGGTGAATCACTCTCCGCAGTTCTGGCGCGTCTACCCATGGCGCAGGCAATCCTCGACGAGCAGAAGATCGGCAAGCTGACGCCGGAGTCGCCCGTGCTCATTCAGCATGGCCGCTCCGACGACATCGTTCCGTTCGGCCAGGGACAGCAACTGGCGCGAGACTGGTGCGGCAAGGGCGCGACGGTGCAGTTCTCCGTCAACGAACTGCCCCCGATCATTCCGGGACTGGCAATCAATCACGCGACGCCGTACCTGGTGGGTACCCCCGAATCCATCGGATACATGATCGATCGCTTCAACAACGTCCCGGCACCGTCCAACTGCTGAACGTGAACATCGAAAAGCCCCGGAACACAATCTGTTCCGGGGCTTTTCGTATCTCGACTAAGCGGTCTTCTCGGCCGAGTTCTCCTCGAGGCGAGGGGGTGCGGAAGCGACCGGCGGATGCTCGCGTCGGCGGCTCTTGAAGAACACCGCGCCACCGATCACCGCAACACCGGCGATGACGAACACGGCGACGCGCTTGCGGCCGCGAGGCTTCTCGGTGCGTTCCGTGGATTTCGTGGGGATGGCCTTTGCGCGCTCGACGCCCTTCTTGGCGAGGACTTTGCCCTGACGACCCAGGAACAACCCGACCTGCCCAGCGCCGCGAGCGACCGACGTGGCGACCACCGCAGCGATGCGGCGAGCGTTGTCGGCTGCCTCGGACTCTTTGATGCGAGCCGCTGTCTCTTCGAGGTAGGCGGCAGTCTCGTCGAAGGTGTCCTCGACGCGGGCGCGCGCGTGATCGAAGGTGTCGGGCAACTGCGTGCTGAGGGACTCGGTCACTCGTGTCATGACTTCACTGTGCCATAACAGTGAGGCGGGGACAGGGAGAGTTTTGCGGGGCGACATCCGCGAGAACGCCGGCAATGGCACGATGGTGGTGTGACTTCAACTCATCAGACCGCAACCGCAACGCTGCACACGAACCGCGGCGACATCAAGATCGCTCTGTTCGGCAACCATGCGCCGAAGACCGTCGAAAACTTCGTCGGCCTCGCCGACGGCTCGAAGGAGTACACCACCGCAAACGCCGCCGGCACCAAGACCGGCCCGTTCTACGACGGTGCCATCTTCCACCGCGTCATCGACGGCTTCATGATCCAGGGTGGCGACCCCACCGGAACCGGCACCGGCGGCCCGGGCTACAAGTTCGGTGACGAGTTCCACCCGGAACTGCAGTTCGACCGTTCCTACCTGCTGGCCATGGCCAACGCAGGCCCGGGAACCAACGGCTCGCAGTTCTTCATCACCACCGGCCCGACGCCGCACCTGAACCGTCGCCACACCATCTTCGGTGAGGTTCTCGACGACGATTCCAAGAAGGTTGTCGACGCTATCTCCTCCACCGCCGTCGATCGTGGCGATCGTCCGGTCGAGCCCGTCGTGATCAACAGCATCACCATCTCCTGAACAGGTAAAACAAGCAGATGACGAACCCCGGTTGGGGCGGCGGTGCGAGTGAGGGCATCCCGCCCCAACCGCGGTGCGTCCGCCATCCAGATCGACCTACCGCACTTTCCTGCAATCGTTGTGGACGACCGGCGTGCCCGGACTGTCTCCGCGAGGCGGCGGTGGGATACCAATGTGTTGACTGTGTAGCTGCCGGTCAGCGTGACGTCCGCCCCGTTCGGGGCGTCGCCGGAAACACCGTGAGCCCCACCCGTGCGGTCCCGGTCGTGACGTACACCTTGATGGGGCTCAACGTCCTGGCGTTCCTCGCCACCTTCGCGCAGTCGCGAAGCATCATGAACAATCAGGTCGGCTCGTCGATCTTCGCGAACTGGGCACTCAATCCGGGTCTGGTCGCCAGCGGTGACTGGTTCCGGCTCATCGGCTCCGGGTTCTTGCACTTCGGCATCTTGCACCTCGCGGTCAACATGTACGCCCTCTACATCCTGGGGCGCGACACCGAAATCGTGATGGGCCGCTCCCGGTACGTCGGCATCTACCTGGTTTCGCTCCTCGGCGGTTCCGCCTCGGTGATGGCGTTCCAGCCGGTGTTCTCCTCGCTCACGGCCCTGTCCTGGACCGCTGGAGCGTCGGGTGCAATCTTCGGCATCATGGGCGCACAGGCCGTCCTTCTATTGCGTTTGCGTCGAAGCCCGGTCCCGATCATCTCGGTGATCGCGATCAATGTGATCATCAGCATTTCGCTGCCCGGGATCTCGTTCTGGGGTCACGCGGGAGGTCTGGTGGCAGGTGCCGCAACGGCCGCTGCATTCCTGTACGCCCCACAGTGGTTGGGCGCCGGTGAGAACCGCGTGAAAGCAGTGCGGATCGGCTGGATCGCTTTTGGTGCCGTCACCGTGGTGACAATCGGAGTCATCGTGCTCCGCGTCGTTCAACTGCGCGAACAGTTGGGAATCAGCTAGCAAGAATCCTAGGGCCCAGCCGTTCTACGGATCAGCCGCCGATGATGGATTCGCAGGCGAACGTAATCTCGAAGCTCGACGTCTCCGTCGGGTTGCCCTTGTCCCGGGCGCCGATTCCCTCGCCCGTCACCACGAAGGTATTGCCGTTCTGCTTGGCACTGGCAGATCCGCCGGGCAGTCCCGGTGCGTATCCGGCGGTGTACGGCAGACCGTTCGATCCACCCTCGCTTCCGGCGATTCCAGCAGTCTGAACCGTGCCGGATTCATCGACGATGGCCGAGACGGTCAACATGCCGTAGGTGGGATTTTCCGCGTCGAGCAGTGTCATAACTGTCGTGCCGCCGTCCTTTGCGCACTTCGTCTCGAATTTGGCGTCGAGTGTCTTCCCGCCGACGGTGGCCGAGGATGTAGCGGACGAGGCGCCGGCAGCGCTCTTGTCGGAGTCGGTCTTGTCGGAGTCGCTGCCGCAGGCGGAGGCGAATAGAGCGACCGCCGCGATGGAGGCAGCGACTGCGGTGGAGGACCGGCGGGTCATCGTGGTCCGAACCATCTTCGTCATGTTCTGTCCTTCAAGTCACGCGGTGCGTCCGCACTTGCTCTGGCTGTTTCGCCGACAACACTAGCCAGTGACTTGGTGCTCGTAGCTCTAAACCCCCAGCTCAGACGGGTTTGTCGGCTTCGACTGTTCAGGGACGTTCGTCGGGCGGCCCGGGATCATCTGTCGGATCTTTGGGAGCAATCGCACATGCAGAGACGGCTTCTGTAGAGATTGTCCACATAGGTTGGGCTCGGTCGTGCTTCTACTGTGGCTTGAGTCACTTCGTAGATAGCAACGCTGACCTTTTCCGAGGAGTACCCCTGCCATGACCTCCACCGATAGCACCACCACTGACGGTGGGGTTGCGCCGAGCGAGATCGAATCTCGCGTGGTGAAGAAGGTAGCGCGACGACTGATCCCCTTTTTGATCCTGCTCTATTTCGTGAACTATCTGGATCGTACGAACATCGCCTTCGCGAAGCTCACCATGAGCGCCGACCTCGGGATGACCGAGACGATGTTCGGGCTCGCATCCGGTCTCTTCTTTGTCGGCTACCTGCTGTTCGAGGTGCCGAGCAACCTGGCCCTGCACCGCTTCGGCGCCCGGCTGTGGATCGCGCGGATCATGCTCACCTGGGGCATCCTTGCCGCTGCGCTGGCATTCGTGCCTAACGTGGGCAGCCTCTATTTCCTCCGCATTCTGCTGGGCATCGCCGAGGCCGGCTTCTTCCCCGGAGTTCTTCTCTACCTGACCTTCTGGTTCCCGAAGAAGTACCGCGTACGCCTGATGGGCCTGTTCCTGCTGACGCTTCCGCTCTCGTCGGCGCTCGGTGCCCCGCTTTCGGCGGCCATCATCCAGTACGGCGACGGCCTGTTCGGGTTGGCCGGATGGCGCGTGATGTACCTGATCGAGGGTCTGCCCGCCGTGATCTTGGCGTTTGTCGTCTGGTTCTACCTCACCGACCGTCCCGCCGACGCGAAGTGGTTGACCCTCGAGGAGCGCACCTGGCTGATGAAGTCGATGGCCGACGAGGAGAAAGAACTCGGCGACGCCGGTCACCAGTCGGCCGGCAAAACCCTGCGTGATCCCCGCGTCATCGGTTTCGGTCTGGTCTACTTCGGAATCACGTACGGCCTTTACGCTTTGAGCTTCTTCCTGCCCAGCATCGTCGCGGGATTCAAGCAGACGTTCAACACCGATTTCTCGCTCGTCGAGACAGGCCTGATCGTGGCCGTCCCCTACGCGATCGGCGCTGTCGCGATGGTGCTGTGGAGCCGCCATTCCGACAAGACCGGTGAACGAATGTGGCACGTTGCAGCCCCGACGCTCCTGGGCGCGGTATCCATTCCGATTGCGCTGTACCTGGATTCACCGTTCACCGTCATGATCGCGGTCTCGCTCACCGCCGTCGGCGTGCTGTGTGCACTCCCCGTATTCTGGTACCTTCCCACCACGTTCCTGACGGGTGCCAGCGCGGCCGCGGGCATCGCCATGATCAACTCGATCGGCAACGCGTCGGGCTTCGGTGCTCCGTACATCACCGGCTGGCTCACCGATGTGACCGGAAATGCCAAGGCAGGACTGTGGGTGGTGGGCGCCGTGATGCTCTGTGCCGCAATCCTTGTGGTGGCACTGGCAAAGCGATCGAGCAAGCCCGCTCAGATCTGACCGAGTTTCCCGGCACTGGCACGCAGCCGGATCAGGAGCGCAAGATCGAGCGCCTGGTCCGGCTGACGCCACTGTGTACCGATCAACCTGTCGATCGACTCGAGCCGTTGGTACAGGGTGTTGGCGTGAATCGCGAGCGCGGCGGCGGTCGCGGAGTGCTTGCAGTTGTGCGACAGGTACGACGCGAGGGTGTCCAATAGCGGAACGCCGCGTCGTTGCTCCTCCTCGAGGAGAGGACCGAGGGAACGCTCTGTCAGGGCTTCCAGTTCTTCGCGGCCGGTGCGGCTGAGGAGAATTCGGTAAATGCCGAGTGAACTTGCCGGTTCCACGTGGGAGGCCCGCCCGAGAGTCTCGAGGACGTCGACGGTGTGCTGCGCCTCGACATACGCTCGCGCCAGACCTTCCGCTCCCACCGCGGGATCGGCGATTCCGACGGTCGGGTTCTCCGCCGGCTGCACCCACGCCGCCGCAACTGCTGCCGGTGACATTCCGGGAATCAGTGCGATGACTCGTGAACCATGTTCGGCAACAACGGTTCCTGACGGGAATGCAATTTCCTCGATACTGCGACGCGCACGGTCGACGGCGTCGGCCGGGCGGGCCACCACGACGGTGTACGAGCGGTCAGGATTGAGCCCGGCCAGGCGGAACTGACCGGTGACTTCGGCCGGCGTCGGCGCTGGCCTGGTGATCAGATCGACCAGAAATGCGTCGCGTGCTCGGCGGGTGGCTTCCCGGGCTGCCCGTTCGCCGACCAGTGCCAGCGCAATGGCGGGAGCAGACCTTTCGAGTGCCAATCTCATGGCGGCGGTGGGTTCCTGGCGCGAGAATAGGAACAGAACTCCGAGTTGGTCACCGGCACTGCGTACTTCGGTGGCGAACAGGAACTGCTCACCGACGGTGAGCGTCACTTCCTGCTCGCGTCGGTCAGCGGCAAAGATGTCGAAGACCCGATGCACGCTCTCGCTCACCCGTTGCAGTCCCGGTGGAATCTCGGATGTTCCGGTCACGAAGAACACCGGCGAACCCGTCGACGCCGAGGTTTCCTCCACGAGTTCGCGCACACCGCCGCCGCGCAGGACAACTTGTGTGAGCGATCGGTCCCAGGTCAGCGTCTGTTCGAGAAGTGCTGTGCGCTCGGCAAGTTCGGTGTTCGCGGCGTTCACTTCTGCAACCGTCGCGCGATAGCGTTCGAGAGAGCGGGCATTCTCGATCGCCACCGAGGCATGAGCTGCGAGGGCGGACAGCAACGCAACTTCCTCGTTGCCGAATCGGCGCTCTTGACGTTTGCACGCGCACAGGGCACCCAGTATCTTGCCGTTCAAAGTCAGCGGCACAGCCAGCAGGCCGCGCATGTTCTCGGCTCGCGCTGCGTCGTCGGCCGGTCCGATGTGTGCAAACGAGGGATCGTTTCGGTAGTCGGGAGACCAAGCAGGAGAGGAGTTCTCGACCACGCGACCGATCAGACCTTCGCGGAAGGGAACCGTGAGGCCGAGTAGCTGGGACGTGTACGCACCGCTCGTGACTTCGATGATCAAGATGTCGTCGTGAATGAGAGCAAGGTACGAAAGGTCGACGCCGAGTAGTCGTTTGGCCTGATGCACGATCTCCTGCAGGAGGGCGTGGTGATCGTGCATCGTGGTCAGCAGCGACGCGATGTCGTTGAGTGCCCCGAGTTCGGTGGCGCGCTGTCGGCGCTGAGCCAGGAGACTTCGTAGTTGAAGCGCCGATCGGGCTTCTCGCTCGATTTCGGCGGCGACCTCGGGGCCTGACCCAGCGGCCAACTGATCGCGGTGTTCGATCAGTTCCTCGGTGGATGCCTCGGCCAGGAGAAGCTGTAGCCAGTTCTCGTGCATCCGCGCTCCCTTGTCAGACCAACTCGTCAGACCAACTCGTCTGACCAAAGATGAGTATGGAGAGAATGTCCATACAGTTTCCGGTTTCTCGGAGTAAATCTACATGGGGCGGTGTAGCCGCCGTCACTATCGTGGAGACATGACACTCCTCGAGGCGCTCGGCTCGCAGATCGATGCGGATCGACTGATCACCGACCCCGACATCATGGCGAGCTACATCCACGACGACGCCGAGTGGGCTCCCTACGAGATGCCTGTCGCCGTGGTCCGCCCGCGCACAGCCGAGCAGGTACAGACAGTTGTGCAGGCGTGCATCGCCCACGGTGCGCCCGTCGTCACGCGCGGCGCCGGAACCGGTCTGTCGGGTGGAGCCAACGCAGTCGCCGGCGGCGTCGTGATCGCCTTCGACGCGATGAACGCCATCAAGGAGATCAACACCCTCGAGCGTTTGGCCGTGGTCGAACCCGGAGTGGTCAACGATCACCTCCGCGACGCCTGCGCCGAGCACGGCCTCTGGTATCCACCCGATCCGGCGAGCGCACCCTGGTCGACGATCGGCGGCAACGTCGCGACCAATGCCGGCGGCCTGTGCTGCGTCAAGTACGGCGTCACCAAGGACTACGTGCTGGGCATGCAGGTGGTTACCGGAACCGGTGAGCTGGTTCGGCTCGGGCGTCGAACTGCCAAGGGAGTGGCTGGGTTTGATCTCTCGGCACTCATGGTCGGCTCCGAAGGCACTCTCGGGGTGATCACCGAGGTGACCGTCAAGCTTCGTCCTCAGCGCGATCCCGAACGCACCATCGTCGGATACTTCGACTCCATCGTTGCTGCGGGCAAGGCCGTCGAGGCCGTCGCCGCAGACGGTCTCACGCCGTCGGCCCTCGAGTTGATCGATCGGCAGTGTCTCCTTGCCGTCGATGCCTGGAAGAACATGGGCCTCTCGGCTGACGCCGAGGTGGTCCTGCTCGGCCGCATCGACACACCGGGCGAGATCGGCGACGCCGAAGCCGAGCGAATGTTGGCCTGCTTCAACTGCTCTGGAGCTACCTGGAGCGCCAGATCCACCGACCAGGAGGAAGCCGACGCCCTGTTCTCCGCCCGGCGTCTGGCATACCCCGCCCTCGAGCGGCTCGGCCCGGTGCTCACCGAGGACATCTGTGTCCCCAAGGCAGCGGTCCCGGAGATGTTGGCACGGATTGAGGCCATTTCGGCCCGGCACGACACGCACATCGCGAACATCGCGCACGCGGGTGACGGCAACCTGCACCCGCTGCTGATCACGCCACACGACGACGAAGCGGCGCGGAAGCGCGCTCAGGCCGCTTTTGCCGAGATCATCGACAACGCCCTCGAGTTGGGCGGAACCGTCACCGGTGAGCACGGCGTCGGCCTGCTGAAGATGGGTGGCCTGGAACAGGAACTGTCACCGGCCGTCGTCGCGATGCATCATGCAATCAAGGGCGCACTCGACCCTCACGGAATCATGAACCCGGGCAAGGTGATCTGAAAGGCTGGCTCCGTAACCGAATCGGTTTCCGGAGTTACGCCGTCGAAATGACGAGTTCCTACGCTCGAGTTGAACCGTTTGGCCAACTCGACGTATGGAGTCATGAATGTTCTCTTCCGATTTGACGCTGGCAAGTGTTGTTCCGCGGCGCGTGGAGACGGTCGAGGCCGTCCGGGCGGCAATCGCTCTCGACGGCGCCGCGGTGTTCGGTGGACTGCACACCGAGGACGATGCCATTGCCTTCGCGTCGAAGTTGCTCGGTGAGAAGTGCATTCGCGTCGGCCGCCAGTTCGAGGCGAGTGCCAAGAGTCAGGATGCCGAAGCCGCTGTCGTCGACACGCAACCGGTGGACGAACGCGGCCGCAAGCGCTCGTTCGGTATCTCCGGCGAGCGGATGACTGCCCACAACGACGGTTTCGCGTTCGGCGATTACGCTCCCGATTACCTGTTTCTGTGGTGCAAGCGCCCGGCGTACCCGAGTGGCGGCGACTCGTTTCTCATCGATGCGGTCAAACTGACGCGATTGCTCGCCTTCGATCCCGCAACAGCGGAGCTGGCCGAATTCTGTTGGAGCACAGACATCGACCATTCGGAACCGAACTTCCCGCAGAACACATTTGCGCCGATCGCCCGGACGGTGCCGAGTGGACGCAACCAGGTTCGGTATCACCCATATCTCGCGCCGATTGCCGGTGAATCGGAAGTAGCGCAGTGGCCGCTGGTGAAGCAGTGGAGTGAGGCTGTGATTCACGTGCGAGACAGCGGTCCGATGTTCCGCGCCGAAGCCGGCGAGATGATCTGCATCGACAACTACCGGGTACTGCACGGCCGCGACGGATACACCGACCCCGGCCGTGAGCTGTACTCGATCTGGGGATGGTCGAGCGACGCAGTCGCGGTGCCGCAGCAGGCTCTCGACATCGTGCAGCCGGACCTCGCGGCACTGGCCATGTAACCAGCGCTTATTTCTCGGGCGGCACCAAACCGTGGACGGCGAGCACGTCCAGGACGTCCTCCGGTGACGTGCCGAGATCCCAGCGTCCGAAGATCAACAGCTTCTCCGTGTCGGTGGGACGGTCGACGATGTCGATCTCGAGCATCGGGACGCGTCGACCCAGACGCGGGTAGCGGACGAGACGCACGCGGTCGATCTGTTCGCGGGTGAACTCGTGGCGGGCGCGCAGGCGCTGCACCGCGATCGACTTGGTTCCCGCGTCTTCGATCACAGCCAGGCGGGGACGCTGATGCAGGGCGAGTCCGCCCATCACGAACAGCCCGATCACCGCGAGGGCGAGCAGGAAGCGTCCGGCAGGCTCCGTGGGCGCGATTATCGAGGCGATCGCGAGGGCAATTCCGCCGCCGAACATCGCGTAGACAACACCCATCGGAGTGGCCCACGAGATCACCTCCGTGACGTTGTCACGAGGCTGTGGATGAAATTCATCCTCGAGCATGTGGATAACTTCCTAGGTTGTCCACAGGAGTTATCCACAATGGGGATGAATGACACCCATGTAATTGAATGACGGTCACGATCCGGGTCGAATCAGATACTCGCTGGTCAGCGCCATCTCATGGTCATGACAAGGCCGACAACCATGAAACCGAAGCCGACGAGGAAGTTATAGTTTCCCAAGTCGTTCATCCACGTGATCGAATCCGCGGCCAAGTAGTACACAATCAGCCACGCCAGGCCGACAAGCATGAATCCGAGCATCACCGACACGTACAACGTGCTCGACGGACCCATCTTCACCTTCACCGGAGTGCGGTTTGCCGGGTTGACTGTGTAGTCGTTCTTCTTACGGACCTTCGACTTGGGCATGACGTCCTCGCTCTACGGTGTGACCTGCATGTGTTACCTACACGCTAACGTAGCTGTGTCCAGTTGGTCACCGGCCGACCTGCACAATCCGGGAGGAGCCACGTGTCTTCGGGTGAATCTTCACGAACCGTCTGGCACATCGGTGTACTTGCCGTCTGCCTGGTAGCCGGTCTGATGGTCGCCACGGCGCAACGATCCGCCGAGGAAAACCAGCTCCAGGTCACCGAAAGCACCAGGCTCTCCGATCTGGTCCGCAGCGCCCAGGCCAATGCCGAAAAAGTTTCGGCCGACCGGGACGAACTTGCCGCTCAGCTCGATTCGCTGCAGCAAGACGCGGCTCGGTCCGACGCCGGAGTGGCCGCCGCGCTCGGTGACATCAAGAACATCTCCGCCGACGCGGGACTGACGGAGATGACCGGCCCCGGCGTCGTGGTCACCATGACGGACGCTCCGCGCAACGCCGACGGCAAGTACCCGGTCGACGCCACCCCGGACGACCTCGTCGTGCATCAGCAGGACGTCCAGAGCGTCCTGAACGCGCTGTGGGCGGGCGGTGCCGAAGCGGTAGGCATGCAGGACCAACGGATCATCAGTACGTCGGCGCCGCGGTGCATCGGAAACACTCTTCTTCTGCACGGCCGTACATACAGCCCGCCGTATGTGATGAGCGCGATCGGCGACGTTGCGCGCCTCGAGGCGGCCCTCGCCGCCGAACCGGGCATTCGGATCTACAAGCAGTACGCGACCCGCTTCGGCCTCGGGTACACGCAGGCAACGCCGTCGCAGATCACGGTCCCCGCCTATACCGGCGGATAGCACAGGCGTTTACCCTGCTCTCATGAGGATTCTCGTCGTCGACAACTACGACAGCTTTGTGTTCAACCTGGTGCAGTACCTCGGCCAGCTCGGAACCGAAGCCGTGGTCTGGCGCAACGACGATCCACAACTGACGGCAGACCTCGAAGGTGCAGTAGCGCAGTTTGACGGCATTCTCCTGAGCCCGGGCCCCGGTACCCCGCAGCGCGCGGGAGCGACGATGGATCTGGTGAAGGTCTGTGCCGACACCAAGACCCCGCTGCTCGGCGTCTGCCTCGGACACCAGGCGATCGGTGCGGCTTTCGGCGGAACCGTCGACCGCGCGCCCGAACTGCTTCACGGCAAGACGAGCCTGGTTCACCACAAGGACGTCGGCGTCCTGGCCGGGCTGCCCGATCCCTTCACCGCTACCCGCTACCACTCGCTGACGGTTCTCGAGGACACCATTCCCGAGGAACTCGAGGTGACTGCCCACACCGAGAGCGGCGTCGTGATGGCGATGCGTCACCGTGAACTGCCGATTCACGGCGTCCAGTTCCACCCTGAGTCCGTACTCACTCAGGGTGGGCACCGGATGCTCGCGAACTGGCTCGCAGTCTGCGGTGAGGCGCCTCCGGAAGGACTCGTCGCAGCCCTCGAGGCCGAGGTCGCGTCGGCGCTCGGTGGCGCATTGCCCGCAATTCTCTGACACCTGTCCACAAAAAAGTGCCTCCCGGAAATCTCCGGGAGGCACTTTTTCACTTTGCTAGCGGCCGGGGATTCCGAGCGCTCCGACGCTGACGGTGATGACCGCGTCCTTGGAGATCTCCGAGCCCGGAGGCTGGGTCTGCGAGACGATCTTGCCCACCATTTCCGGGGTGAGCGTCGTGCTCTGGTTCTGCACCAGCTGCGAAGCGGTTCCCGCCCAACCGGCTGCGCGAAGCGTGCTCAACGCCTCCGACACCGTCTTGTTGGTCAGATCAGGCATCGCGACCTGGTTGCCATTGGACACTCGTAGCGTCACGGTCGAACCCTTGGTGGCCGAAGTACCGCCGGTCGGGTCGGTCGAAACAACCTGTCCCTTCGGCAGTCCCGAATCGATCTCCGTGATCTGGACGACGAACCCGGCACCTTCGATGTTGGGCCTCGCCACCTCTTCACGCTGACCGGTGACGTCCGGGACACGAACCTGCTCCGGTCCGGTGCCGACGGTGATCGAGACCGCGGAATCGAGAACAACCGACACTCCGACGGCAGGATCCTGATTGACGATCTTGTCGACCTCGGCGACGGTCGATGCCGCCTTGCCGATGGTCGGATCAAGTCGGAGTCCGACGGAGTTGAGCTTCTTCTCCGCGTCGTCCTGGCTCAGCCCGGTCAGGCGTGGGATCGCGACCTGCTCGGGGCCGGTGGACACGTCGATGGTGACGGTGCTGCCCTTCTCGATGCGCACCCCGGCAACCGGACGCGTCGTGATGACGTTTCCGGCGGCGATCACCTTGTCCGTCTTCTGTTGACGCTCCACCTGGAATCCGGCGTTGGTCAGCGTCGCCTCGGCGACGTCGGCGGGCTGGTTGGTCAGGTCACCCGGAACGGTCACCATCTCGACCTTCGGCGAGTTCACCCGAATGAGGAAGAACGTCACCAGACCGATCACCAGAAGCGCCGCGATGCCCATCAGGGCGTAGCGTCCGCCCTTCTTCTTGGCAGGCGGCTCGGCGGCGCGAGTTGTCCTCGCAGCAACCGGCTCGACCGGATCGGGAGCAGTGCGGTAGTTCCCGGTGTCGGAGCCGACGGCGCCGAGGATGGTGGTGCGGTCCTCGTCGTTCATCACCATCGGAGCACTCGGACGCTGACCGCCCAGGACACGTACCAAGTCGCTGCGCATGTCGCCGGCGCTCTGGTAGCGGTTGGCCGGGTTCTTGCTCATCGCCTTGAGAATGATCGAATCCAGCTCGCGCGGAATGTCGGGATTGATCTCCGACGGCGTCTGCGGATCTTCACGAACATGCTGGTACGCCACGGCGACCGGTGAATCACCCTTGAACGGCGGCTCGCCCGTCAGAATCTCGAACAGCACACAACCGAGCGAGTAGACGTCCGAACGCGCGTCCACCTGCTCACCTCGCGCCTGTTCCGGCGAAAGGTACTGAGCGGTGCCGATCACGGCGGCCGTCTGCGTCATCGGGCTCGACGCGTCGGAAATGGCACGGGCGATACCGAAGTCCATCACCTTCACGGCGCCGGCACGGTTGATCATGATGTTGGCGGGCTTGACGTCGCGGTGCACGATGCCGTTGCGGTGGCTGAAGTCCAAAGCGGCACAGACGTCCGCGATCACTTCCATCGCCTTGCGCGGAGCCATCGGCCCGGTGCTGCGCACGATGTCACGCAACGTGTCGCCGTCGACGTACTCCATGACGATGTACGGCAGCGGCCCGGCGTCGGTCTCGGCTTCACCGGTGTCGTAGACGGCCACGATCGCCGGATGGTTCAGCGCGGCAGCGTTCTGCGCCTCACGACGGAACCGCAAGTAGAACGTGGGATCGCGCGCGAGGTCTGCACGCAGCACCTTGATCGCGACGTCGCGGCTGAGTCGGAGGTCGCGCGCCAGGTGAACCTCGGACATTCCGCCGAAGCCGAGAATCTCACCCAGCTCGTAGCGGGAGGAGAGATTGCGGGGTGTCGTCATTGGTCTTGTCCTAGCGGTTCTTCAGCGTCTCCGGGATCCGCCAACGGCTCAGTGGTCGTTGTGGTCGTCGTTGTCGTCGTGGTGGTGGTTGTGGTCGTCGGAGTTGTTGTGGTCGTGGTCGGCGTTGTCGTTGTGGTTGTCGGCTCGGTCGTTGTGGTCGTCGGCCGAGTCGTCGTTGTTGTCGGCTCGGTGGTCGTCGTCGTCGGCCGAGTCGTCGTGGTGGTGGGCTTGGTCGTCGTGGTGGTCGGCAACGTCGTGGACGTGACGACGGGTGGCGTCGGGTCGCTCGGACCGTCGGTTGCGATCCAGACTCCGCCGATGATCAACGCCAACAAGATCAATCCGCCGCCGGCCCATGCCACGGCCTTCTGCCCACTGGTCATTCCGCCGGCTGCCGCGTCGTCCGCAACAGCTGCGCCCGTCACCGGGCCCGCGTACGTCGGCGGCATGACCTGCGTGGCACCCGTTGCCGGCAACGCGCTCGCGGCACCGGTGGCGAGCAGACCGGGCGGCGGTGGACGCCTTCCTGCCCGAACGGCTGCAACGGCGTCGGCGAACTCGCCGCCACTGGCGTAGCGGCCGGCCGGATCCTTGGTCAACGTGATGTCGATGAGCTCGCGGATGTTCGGCGGCAGGTCGGCCGGCATCGGCGCCGGGGTTTCCTGCACGTGCTTCATCGCGACGGTCAGCGCGCCGTCACCCGTGAACGGACGTCGACCCGAAAGTGCTTCGTATCCGACGATTCCCAGCGAGTACACGTCACTCGCCGCGGTCGCGTCCTGACCGAGGGCCTGCTCGGGCGCGATGTACTGGGCGGTGCCCATCACCATTCCCGTGCGCGTGACAGGAGAGTTCTCGACGGCCTTGGCGATGCCGAAGTCCGTGATCTTCACCTGGCCAGTAGGCGTGATGAGGATATTGCCCGGCTTCACGTCGCGGTGCACGACACCGGCGTCGTGTGCGACCTGCAGGGCGCGGCCGGTCTGCTCGAGCATGTCGAGGGCATGCGGAACCGCCAGGCGGCCGACGCGTGCCAGGACGGCGTTGAGCGGTTCACCGTTGACGAGTTCCATCACCAGGTACGCCGTGGAATCACCCGAGCTGTCACGGGTCTCGCCGTAGTCGTAGATTCCGGCGATACCGGGATGGTTGAGCTGTGCGGTGGTGCGGGCCTCGAAGCGGAAGCGCTCCAAGAACTCCGGATCGGAAGAGAACTCGGACTTGAGTACCTTGACGGCGACGCGACGGTTGAGCCGGGAGTCGGTGGCTTCCCACACCTGACCCATCCCACCGGTGGCGATGAGACGGATCAATCGGTAACGATCGGCGATCAAAGCGCCGTTGTTCAACGCCACGGTTCAGCCCCCTTGGATTCCGGCTGCGATGACTGCACGACCGATCGGCGCAGCAACCGAGCCACCGGTAGCGGCGAGTCCGCGGTCACCACCGTTCTCGACGATGACGGCCACGGCGACCGTCGGATTCTGCGCCGGTGCAAAAGCGATGTACCAGGCGTGCGGCGGAGTTTCCCGCGGGTTCACGCCGTGCTCGGCGGTACCGGTCTTGGACGCGATCTGAACTCCGGGGATCTTGCCGTCGCCGCCGGTGAAGTTCTCCGAGCCGATCATCAGATCAGTCAGCGTTGCGGCCACTGCCGGCGAGATCGCCTGACCCATCGACACCGGTGACGGCGTACTGAGATCGGTCAGATCCGGTGCCTGCAACTGGGAGATCAGGTTGGGCTGCATCCGCACACCACCGTTGGCGACGGTCGCGGCGATCACTGCATTCTCGAGCGGGGTCACCGCGACGTCGCGCTGGCCGATGCTGGTCTGGCCGAGAGCCGCGTCGTCGGAGATGTCGCCGACCGTGCTGTCTGCAACCGGCAGCGGGATCGCGGGAGTGTTGGGTCCGATACCGAAGGCGCTGGCCTCGTCCTTGATGGCGTCGGCGCCGTCTTTGATGCCCAGTTCGACGAACGCCGTGTTGCACGAGCGCGCAAACGCGTCGCGCAACGACGCCGTCGGGTTGGGGCCGCACGTGCTGCCGTTGTAGTTCTCGAGGGTCGTGCTGGTGCCGGGCAGCGTGATCTGCGGCGCCGCGGTCAGCTGGTCGTCCGGGGTCGCGCCGTTGCCCAGAGCTGCGGCCGTGGTGAGCACCTTGAAGGTCGAGCCGGGCGGGTAGGTCTGCGAGATCGCGCGGTTGACCAGCGGATCGTTGGGGTCCGCGTTGAGCTCGTCCCACGCCTTCGTGGTTTCGGCGCCGTCGTGGCTGGCAAGCAGATTCGGGTCGTAGCTCGGGGTGCTGACCATCGTCAGGATGCGTCCGGTGCTCGGCTCGATGGCGACGACGGAACCGGTGTAGCCCTTGCTGGTCAGCTGGTCGTACGCCACCTGCTGCATCGCCGGATTGAGCGTCGTGACGACGTTGCCGCCGCGCGGATCGCGTCCGGACACCAGGTCGAAGAAGCGCTGACTGAACAGCCGGTTGTCCGAGCCGTTGAGAATCGGATCCTCGGTGCGCTCGAGGCCGGCGCTGCCGTACTGCATCGAGTAGAAGCCCGTGACCGGTGCGTACGGGTACGGATTCGGATACTCGCGCAGGTACTTGTACCGGTCGTCGGTGGCGCGGGAGGCGGCAAGCACCTGACCGGAAGCCGAGATCTGACCTCGCTGGCGTGAGTACTCGTCGAGCAGCACCCGCGAGTTGCGCGGGTCGGCTCGCAGGTCGTCAGCTTTGATGACCTGTACGTACGTGGCGTTGGCGAGGAGCGCGACAACCATCACCATGACGGCCATCGCGACGCGGCGCAGTGGAGTGTTCATACGCGCGGCATCATCTCGGTATTGGCGTCAGCGATTGGGGGCGGACCTTTCTTCTTCGTCACTACCGGCGCACGAGCCGCGTCCGAGATCCGGACGAGGATGGCCAGCAGTAGGTAGTTCGCGAGCAGCGACGAGCCGCCGTACGACATGAACGGTGTAGTCAGACCCGTCAGCGGGATCAGCTTGGTGACGCCGCCGACGACGACAAAAATCTGGATCGCGATCGTGAACGACAGACCGGCGGCGAGCAGTTTGCCGAAGCTGTCGCGCACGGCCAACGCCGTACGCAGGCCGCGCACGATGAGGAGCAGGAACAGCATCAGCACAGCGGCCAGGCCGATCAGGCCGAGCTCTTCGCCGATGGTCGCGATGATGAAGTCCGTCTTCGCGAACGGCACCTGGTTGGGGCGGCCGCTGCCCAGACCTGTTCCGGCGATACCACCGGTGGCCAGGCCGAACAGCGATTGCGAGATCTGATAACCGGTGTTGGCGTAGTCGCCGAGCGGGTCCAGCCAGGTGTCGACGCGCACGCGCACGTGTCCGAACATCTTGTAGGCGAAGAAGAATCCGATGGCGAGCAGTCCGCCGCCGATCACCAGCCAGCCCACACGTTCGGTCGCGATGTAGAGCATCACCAGCACGGTGCTGAAGAGCAGCAACGACGTACCGAGGTCGGTTTCGAAGACGAGCACGCCCACCGAGACGATCCAGGCGAGCAGGATCGGACCGAGGTCGCGGGCACGCGGAAAATCCATGCCCAGGAAGTGTTTACCGGCCGAGGTGAACAGGTCGCGCTTGGCGACGAGCACGGACGCGAAGAAGATGATGAGCAGGATCTTCGCGAACTCACCTGGCTGAATGCTGAATCCGGGCAGGCGAATCCAGATCTTCGCGCCGTTCACGCTCGAGAACTTCGCCGGCAGGATCGCGGGAATCGCCAGGAACACCAGGCCTGCGAGGCCGAGCGTGTAGCTGAACCGCGCCATCAGGCGGTAGTCCTTCAAGAACACCAGCAACAGCACGAATCCGGTGATCGCCAGTGCAGTCCACATGACCTGCTGGTTCGCATCCGGAGACGGTGCCTCGACGCCGTTGTAGAGCGCTGTCTGTTCGTCGGCGAGGTCGAGCCGGTGGATGAGCACCAACCCCAGGCCGTTGAGCAGGGCGACGATCGGCAGCAGCAGCGGATCGGCGTACGGCGCATAGCGCCGAATTGCCAAGTGCGCGATCAGGAACAAGCCCGTGTACGCGAGCGCGTACTTGGCGAGGTCCAGCGTGATCTTCTGTTCCTGGCTCGCCTCGACGAGCAGAAGCGAGACCGTCGTGATGATGACGGCAAAGCCCAGGAGCAGCAGCTCCATGTTTCGACGGGTCGACTGGACCGGCGCCGGGGCAAAACCTCCGGGCGGACTCGGAAAAGCCGTCCCCGCAGCTGCGTTGGACGACATCAGTTGACCGTCCTGCAAGTCTGACCGGGAATGTCGGTCGGCGTCGGCGTAGTCGTGGGTGCCGCCGTCGTCGGCGCAGCAGGCTCCCCGGGCGGTGCGGGGGGCGGCGTGGTCTCCGGTGCCGGCGGGGGAGTGGGCGTGGCCGTCGTCGTCGGAATCGGCTCACAACGAGGCAGCAGATCGCCGCCGATGAGACGGATCATCTGGCTCTGCGCATCCTCACGCTTGCCGGACGGCAACCCGGCGCGCACCTGCTCCTGCGCCGACGGCTGCAGATCCGTCACTTCGAGGATGTTGCAGTTGCTGGGAATCGCGTCGGGGGAGACGAGGGTCAGGACGTCGTCGTCGCCGACGCAACCCACCAGATCCGCGTCTTGCAGCGAGTACCCGAGCACCGAACCGGGGATTCCGCGCAGCACCGTCACGCGGCCGTTGTCTTCGCCGACGTAGTAGTTGTTGCGGATGACGGCGCGGCCGATCACGGCGCCGACGCCGACCAGCGCGATCAGCACCACGGCGAGGACCACCCACCACAACCGGTTCCGCTTCTTCTTCGGTTCCGGTTCGGGTTGGGAGACAACTCGCTTGGGCGTCGCGCGCGGCGGACGCATGGCAGCGGCGCGGCCGGCAGCGGTGTTGGGGGGAGGGGCGTCCTCTTCCTCTTCCGTCGACGCGGCGCCCGCGACGATGGGATGTGACTGGCCGTAGTCGAGGTCGATGACATCGGCGACGACGACGGTGACGTTGTCGGGACCGCCGCTGCGCAGCGCCAATTCGATGAGACGGTCGGCGCACTGCTCCTGCGAGCCTTCGCGCATCGTGTTCTCGATGGTCTCGTCGCTGACCACATCGGAGAGGCCGTCGGAGCAGAGCAGGTAGCGATCGCCGGCGCGGGCTTCGCGCACGGTGAGCGTCGGCTCGATCTCGTTACCGGTCAACGCCCGCATGATCAGGGATCGCTGCGGGTGCGTGTGTGCCTGTTCGGCGGTGATCCTGCCCTCGTCGACCAGTGACTGGACGAATGTGTCGTCGCGGGTGATCTGCGTCAGGTGGTCGTCGCGCAGCAGGTAGGCGCGCGAGTCGCCGATGTGCACGAGGCCGAGCTTGCTGCCGGAGAAGAGGATCGCGGTGAGCGTCGTGCCCATGCCGTCGAGTTCGGGTTCTTCCTCGACGTGATCGGCGATGGAATCGTTGCCCTCGCGGGTGGCTGCCTCGAGCTTGCCGAGCAGATCCTCGCCAGGCTCGTCGTCGTCGAGATGCGCCAGAGCGGCAATCATCAACTGCGACGCGACCTCACCGGCCGCGTGTCCGCCCATACCGTCGGCCAAGGCCAACAGGCGTGCACCGGCGTACACGGAATCTTCGTTGTTGGAGCGCACGAGACCGCGGTCGCTGCGCGCCGCGTAGCGGAGAACAAGGGTCACGGGCGCAGCTCGATTACCGTCTTGCCGACGCGAACCGGAGTGCCCAGCGGCACGCGCACCGCAGTGGTGACCTTGGCGCGGTCCAGATAGGTGCCGTTGGTCGAACCGAGATCCTCGACGTACCAATCAGCTCCGCGCTGCGAGAGCCGCGCATGGCGCGTCGACGCGTAATCGTCGGTGAGAACGAGCGTCGAATCATCGGCGCGGCCGATCATGACGGGCTGAGAACCCAAGGTGATGCGGGTGCCGGCGAGGGCGCCCTGCGTGACCACCAGGTACCGAGGCACCTTCGCCTTGCCCAGCGAGGGCAGGACCTTTCCGGCGCGGGTGTACCGCGGCGGAACCCTGACCCCGGAACCGGCATAGATGTCGGAGCGGAGAGTGCGGAGGACTGCCCAGACGAACAGCCACAGTAGGAGCAGGAAGCCCGCCCGTGTGAGTTGCAGAATCAGGCCCTGCACGGCTGTCCACCTCCTTCTATGGCTCGAGCCCCGCCGCAGCGGGGTTCGAGCATTGTCGACTGGCAGCATCATAGGGGGCTCTGGGCCCCGAAGATCACGATACTGACAGCCGCGTGACGGCGGCGCGCCGACGGACCGCCGAATGTTCGATTGTTATCGGAAAAATCCTGGCGTCCGTTTCTCAGCTCAGAGAATGCGAACCAGAATCTCCGAGTGACCTGCACGAATGATGTCGCCGTCTGCAAGCTGCCAGTCCTGGACCGGTGCTCCGTTGACGGTGGTGCCGTTCGTGGATCCCAAATCGGACAGCATCGCGGTGCGGCCGTCCCAACGGATGTCGATGTGGCGACGTGAGACGCCGGTGTCCGGGAGGCGGAACTGAGCTTCCTGGCCGCGGCCGATGACATTGCTGCCGTCGCGAAGCTGGAAGTGACGTCCGCTGCCGTCCTCGAGCTGCAGGGTTGCCGTCAGGCTCTGGGCCGTCGGTGCGTAACCGCCCTGCGGCTGGGCGTAGCCCTGCTGCGGGTAGGCCTGCGTCTGCTCGAAGTTGCCGCCCTGCTCGTAGCCGGCCTGCTCGTACGGCTGCTGTGTGTACGCCTGCTGGTCGTAGCCGCCCTGCTGGTAGCTCTGCTGGTCGTAACCCGGCTGATCGTAAGACTGGCCGTTGTACGGCTGCTGGTAACCCTGCTGGTCGTAGCCGCCTTGCTGGTAGCCCTGCTGGTCGTACCCACCCTGGTACGCCTGCTGGCCGTAGCCCTGCTGGTCGTACGGCTGCTGCTGGTAACCCTGCTGGTCGTAGCCGCCGCCCTGCTGGTCATAGCCCTGCTGGTCGTAACCGGCCTGCTCGTACGGCTGCTGCTGGTTCGGGTACGCCTGCTGGTCGTAGCCACCCTGCTGCTGGTTGTAGCCCTGCTGGTCGTCGCCCGTGCGGTAACCGTCGCCGCGGTCGTAACCGTTCTGGTACGGCGCTTCCTGGCCCTGCGGAGCGGCGTAACCGCCGTCGTCGTGGGAGTACCCGTTCCGTGCCGGCTGCTGCGGTTCGGGCTGGCGACCCGCCGGTTCGCGGCTTGGTTCGTAGCCTGAGTTCTGCGTCATGGGGCCGGCTCCTGGTTGTGACGGGACTGGATTGGAAACAGGGGGAACAATCGGTGCGGGTCGCTGAGGCGGCCGTTGTGGAGGCCGCGACGAAACCTGCGGAACATGCGACGGCGGTGATGCCTGCTCGGCGTCACCATCCGGGTCGACGGTTCCGCGGGTGCGGAACTGACCGGTGTGGAGCGTAGGCGAAGGCTCGAAAGTGACCGAGATGTCGCCGTACGTCTGCCAACCCTGATCGCGGATGAAATCCTGCAGGTGTCGGCTGAAAGCTTTGGTCGTCAGTTCGCGATCTGCTGCCAACTCTTCGTGATCGGAGTTGTTGATGGTGATCACGTAGTTGTTGGGGGCGAGAAGGATTCCGCCGCCGAGGTGCTCGACGCGGTCACGTGCCTCCTGCTGGAGCGCCGCCTCTACTTCCTGCGGCACAACACCACCACCGAAGACCCGCGCGAATGCGTCGCCGACAGCTCCTTGGAGCTTTCGTTCGAATCGCTGCACGATGCCCATCGGGCCCTCCTCTCGCCTCGCACCTACGACGGCAAAATGCTCGGCAAGTAGCGCCGGCACCGCCTTGTCGCGTGTCGTCCAAACTGCTGTACAGGTTCCACGGTACTGTCAAATGTCGCTTCGGCAGTACCTGGCCGCTGTTTCAGCATGGTATCGGTTCTGGGCTTTTGGGTGCTCGGTGTTCATCGATTCGTGCCCTGATCTGCACGAATAGAACTTTCAAAGTTTGTCGTGATAATGTTTCGGCGTTGCTCGGGCGAGTGGCGGAATGGCAGACGCGCTGGCTTCAGGTGCCAGTGTCCTTCGGGACGTGGGGGTTCAAGTCCCCCTTCGCCCACCACAAGACGAGGCCACGAACTCATAAGAGTTCGTGGCCTCGTTTTTTGTTGTCGGCTATCTGGCCAAGGCCTGAATGAAGCTCAGAACGAAGTCCAATGCGGTGCCCGCAAACGGGTCGCCGACTGGTTGAGGGGGCGCGGCGGGCGCAGTGATCTGAGGGGTCATCATCCCTGGCGGCAGTGTGCCGGGCGGGAGATTGATGATGGCGTTGATGTCGTAGATGGTGTTGTCGGGACCGTTGGTCACCGCGAAAGAGATACTGCCGAGGTCGACGACCGGACTATCGGCTGATGCAGTACCAACTGCACTGCCGAAGGTGATCGCGGCAGCGAGCGCGCCGACACCGAGGGTGGCGGTGGTCCGGGACAAACGAGTAGGCGTTGCGGGTCCATTCACAGATGTGCTCCCTTTCGTGGTGACAGCATCCGTGCGGGGGATGCCAAGCAGCCAGGAGATTGCAACCACTATCGAGGAAGATAACGGACATTCACCCCATGGCGGGGTGGTTCGGCACGAAGTGCTTCGCCGTTCTGGAGCTACCGGAATGGAGGTTGCCGGCGGACTGCTAGTGTCGGAATTCACAATGACGTGTCCGGTAGTCACCGCTTTGGTCGGTACGGCGGCTAAGAAGGATGCGGCACCAGTGGCATATTGAAGAATCGATTGGCGAGGTCAATGAAAATCGCCTCGGGCGGCTGCCGGATCTGCGGCCCCATCCATCGGTGCAAGTGGTTCGCCTGATTTCCCCTTGTCGTACAACTGTTTTCGAGGGCGGGGGCTCGCCTCGCTAATTTCCGGGTCAGACAACCGCCTCTAATGTCCGTTAAGCCGCTGACCGAGATCGGACGTCGAAGATCCAGCCTTCGGATGGCGACGCGGACCGGTTCATAGTAGGTCCGGTATCCGGAATATCACTGTCCGCCAAGGTTACTCAAACAGCATCGGGGTAGCGCAGCAAATCGCCGTCCGAACCTGGCCGTGGTCGCGGACAGAAGTAGGCCAGTCGAGCACCCGCACATCCTCTTCGGAGCGGGAGCACTCAACCGACCGCCTTCTGATCGATTGCTGACTCGTAGAAGGCATCCGCTAGCGCAACGATGACACCGTTGATGCCGGACCCGTCGGTGAAGAAGTAGTCGGCCATGGTGTTGTGGGCCTCCTGGTTGTCGACGACCGCCTCAGTGACCGCCGCTTGGAAGTCCTGCGACTCCATGAACTGCTTCTTCGAGTTCACCTTGGTCTGGTTGACCAGGTCTGGGTAGGCGAGCAGTCGCTGCACCAACCCTTGCACGAACTCGCGGATCTGTGACTCGGTGAACGCTTCGGCACCGAAGAGGTCGTTCATCTTGTCGATGACGACCTGCAAGGCGACGTACTTCGGCTCCTTCCGGGTGCCGGTACCGGCGGCGCTGATGCCCTTGAGTTGGCCATCACCGGTCAGCGAGATGTCGACCGCAGCCGCCTTGTTGTGTTTGACCCCGACCAGGACCACGTCGGAAAGGTCGATCTCCGCGGCCCAGGACGAGTCTGCGATTACCTTGTCCAGGAGCCGGAGGAAGATCGATAGCATCTCCATGTGTGGGTCGCCGTAGTCGACGATCTGGCTCATGAAGTCGTAGAGCCGGACGTAGGTGGAGACGTCCTTGCGGAACAGGTCGAGGGTGTTGAGGGTGACTTTGTCGTCGGTCTCGATCGCCGCTGCGTAGCGGCGGGCGAAGTCGTGCTTGGCCGGGCTGATCGCGGCGGAGAGCGCGTTGTTGCCCTTGCGGGTGACCCATAGTTCGGCGACCTCGCGTACCTGCTCTGGGGTGTAGATCCCGGCCTGGGCGAGCTTGGTGGCGAGGTGGGCGACGACGTACGGGTCGGTCTCGGTCTCGAGGGTGGCACCGGTGAAGTACGGCTCGAACGCGGCCCGGATGTCCTCGGGTTTGTTCACGAAGTCGATGATGAACGTCTTGCGCTTCTGCTCCCCGCTCGCAGTGCGATGGGTGCGGTTGAGCCGGGACAGCGTCTGCACGGCGGTGACCCCGGAGAGCTTCTTGTCGACGTACATCGCAGAGAGCAGTGGTTGGTCGAACCCGGTCTGGAACTTGTTGGCGACCAGCATGATCTTGTACGTCGCGCCTTTGAAGGCGGCGGCCAGGTCCGAGCCGGCACCGGGGTTGAGGTTGGCCTCGGTGAACTCGTCGTCCTTGCTCGGCTGTGGCCCCCAGTCCGACGACCACTGCTCGTCCTCGTCCATCGTCACCGAGCCGGAGAAAGCGACGAGGGTGCGGTAGTTGTACGAGGCGTCCTCAGCGGCCCGCTTGGCGATGTACGCGTCGATCGCCTTCTTGTACTTCACCGCAGCCTTGCGCCCGTCGGTCACAACCATCGCCTTCGCCTTGCCCTCGAGCAGGTGGGCGACGTTGGTGTGGAAGTGCTCGACGATGATCTGCACCTTCTGGCTGATGTTGGTCGGGTGCAGCTTCACCCACCGCATCAGCCCCTTACGCGCCGCGGACTCCTCCACCTCACCGCCGTCGCCGCTCTCCGCCTTGCCAGCAATCTTCAACGCAGTGTCGTAGGTTTGGTAGCCCTTGAGCACGTCGAGGATGTAGCCCTCCTCGATCGCTTGGCGCATCGAGTAGAGGTGGAACTCGACCGGCTTCCCGTCAGGACCCTTGCGGCCAAAGAGCTCGAGGGTCTTGTTCTTCGGTGTCGCGGTGAAGGCGAGGTAGGAGATGTTCTCCGACTCGGCCCGCTCGGTCATCTCCGATGCCAGGATCGCCTCGACGTCGACCTCACCGCCCTCCTCGATCTCCTTGACCTCCTCCGCGGTCAGGACGGCTTTGAGCTTGGAGGAGATCTGGCCGGATTGTGAGGAATGCGCCTCGTCGGCGATCACCGCGAACCGCCGCCCCTTGAGCGACGAGTCGGCCCGGATCTCGTCGAGGGCGAACGGGAAGGTCTGCACCGTCACCGCGATGATCAGCTCCCCGCTCTTCAACGCGGTCGCCAGCAGCCCGGATTTCGACTTCGCCCCCGACTTGCGGACATCCTCCGGGCTGATCGTGGCCACGATCTTCCCCGACCCGTCGATCTGCCGGATCGCGTCCTGGAGTTGACCGTCGAGCACGGTGCGGTCCACGACCACGATCACCGAGTCGAAGACCTTCTCGTCGTCCACGTGCAGCCGTGCGAGCCGGTGTGCGGTCCAGGCGATAGTGTTCGTCTTCCCCGACCCTGCCGAGTGTTCGATCAGGTAGCGCTGCCCCACCCCCTCCTCGCGCACGGCGGCCACGATGTTCGTCACGGCTTCCCACTGGTGGAACCGAGGGAACAGCATGCTCGTGCGCGACACCGACGTCCCGGTCGCCACGTCCCATTCCTGCTTGGTTTCCACGATCATCAGCCGGCCGATGATGGTGAGCCAGGCGTCCTTGTCCCAGACTCGCTCCCACAGGTACGCCGTCGCCGACTGCCCGCCCTCGGCCGGTGGGTTCCCCGCGCCGCCCTTGTGCCCCATGTTGAACGGCAGGAAGTGTGTTTTCTCGCCCTCGAGCCGGGTGGTCATCGCGGCCAGGTCGTTGGAGACCGCGAAGTGGACCAGTGCCCGGTGCCCGAACGACAGCAGCGGCTCCGTGCGCCCGTTGGTCAGCGGATTCCGGTCCTTGCGGTACTGGTTGATCGCCTCGTCAACAGACTGGGTGAAGTCGGTCTTCAGCTCCACAGTGGCGACCGGGATTCCGTTGACGAAGAAGACCAGGTCGATGCTGCGCCGGTCAGCGGTGGAGAAATGCACCTGCCGCATCACCCGCACCCTCATCGCCCCGTACTGCTCGCTGGTGGTCGCGTTCAGGCTGGTCTCGGGCCGGAACTGCGCTGTCTTCAACCGGCCACCGCCGATGTACTGCACCCCGTTACGCAGAATGTTCAGCGTCCCACCACCATGCTCAAGAGGCTTGTCGAGCGCCGCGACCAGCACGTCGAGGAACTTCGCCTGCGACCCCGCCGCCTTCAACGCCTTCTCGTACGCCGCCCGCTGTGTCTCCTGCAACCAGACGAACACATCCTCCGGGAAGAGCGCCCGCTCCCGGTCGTAGCCGGCATCGTTCGCCAAGTACAGCCACCCGTGGGAGCGCAGGTACTCACAGATCTCGGACTCGAACACGACCTCGTTGTGATCGGCCATCACACCATCTCCCGTACGTCGATCTGACCCGTCACCGCAGCCGTGATCAACGCTGAACGACGCTCTTTCGAAAGCTCAACGAACCGCTCAGACTCTTCGATAAGTACGTCAATCTTCGACGTCTGCTCGTCGAGGTACGCCACGATGGCTCGCTGCTCGTCCAGCGGAGGCTGGGGTAGGACCAGCGAACGGACGTCTCCCCCCGCAACCTTGAAGGTGCCTACGGCTGTTCGTGCCTGGGCCCGAACCTGTGCTCGCGTTGCACTCGCGTTGCATGCCCACACGAAGAATTCGGGGAGCATGCACGAGTTCACACGGACGCGAATGAGCAAGTCGGGATATATGTACTCCTCGCTTGCGAACTCAGGACCGACGAGTCCCGCGCGCGCGACGAGGTCTACGTTGCCGTTTCCCCGGACAAGGAGGATATCGCCGGGGTGAAGCCTGAGCGCGTCCGTACTGGCGAGGCTGGAACCGTCGACGAACTTGGTCACTTTGGGTCCCATTGTGACCCGCCCGTCTCTGATCGCTCCGAGGGACAGAGACTTCAAGCCATCGGTGTCTCCAGTCGCGGGAGAAACGCCGTTTGCAGGGCCAAACGACAGCACTCGTTTCGCGCGAACAGCCTTCCATCCATCGGGTAGCTCCGGGAACCACGGGCTCCCGGTTTCGGAGTGCCCAGCCTCTGAATCCAGGCCCTTCGATAAAGCCGCATCAACGACCGCACGCCGGCGCAGATGCAGCAACTCGACCAATCTCTGTTGCTCCTCGATGAGCATGTCGATGAGGGAGGTCTCGCGGTCGAGGTACTCGGCGATAGCGCGCTGCGTGGCATATGTGGGGATGTATGCGTCGACGGTCTTAAGGACTGAGAAGGGTACCTCGGTAGTCCGGACGTTGGCTTGATCTCCTGCGCCGATCCCGCGTTCGCGTTTGATGAGTTCCTCGGTGAACCAGGAGGACTTCATCAAGTAGGCGATGAAGTTCGGGCTAGTTCCTTCACGTGGCCGCATGACCTCGTAGTGGTAGGTCACGAGACCATCTTCAGCGGCGACGCCCATAGCGCCGGCGCGAATGCTCATCTTGTTGAAAACGATGTCGTTCCGGCGGCATACCTTGTAGGCGTCTAGCGACTCCGCGCGCTGAGGCGCATCCGTTAGCTCACTGCGTCGGATGACGCCCCTGGTCTGAGAGACCGACATCAGCGGAAGGTCAATGCCGGGGATACGGTCGTCGATCTTCTCCATTGCATGCCCGAAGCGCGTCATTATTGTTCAACCTCCCGCAAGAGATCCAGGATCTTGGCGACCTGCTTCTCCAGGTCTGCGTCGATCTCAAGAAGGGGGCGGGGTGGGACGTACTTGTAGAAGTGGCGGGTGAAAGGGAGGTCGTAGCCGGTCTTGACCTTGGTCCAGTCGATCCAGACGTCGGGGACGTGGGGTTTCACCTCGGCGTCGAAGTATGCCTGGATTACCTCGGTCTTGCCCGCGGCTCCGGCGGTCGATCCGCCGTAGGTGAAGGGGATGTTCTCGGTGTCGCGCTTCTTCGAGTCCGCCTTGGTCTTGCCCTTGCGGTCGACGACAGGGTTGCCGTTCTCGTCGAGCAGGGGACTTTCGACGGTGATGGTCCAGTAGCCGAATTCGTCGTTGCGCAGCACCTTGGAGTAGTCGGGGTCGGCGTCGGTAAATTCGGCGTACAGCTTCACGATCTTGGCGCGGTCGGTGTCGCTTATTTCGCGGCCCTTGGAGCCGAGGTTCTTGCGCATCTTGGTCCAGAACGAGGTGCCGTCGATGAGCTGGGTCAGGCCCTTTCGGTCAGGATGTTTGGTGTTGTCGAGGATCCAGATGTAGGTGGCGATGCCGGTGTTGAAGAACATGTTGGTCGGCAGCGCGACGATCGCCTCGACCAGGTCATTCTCCAGTAGCCACTTGCGGATGTCGGAGGGACCGGACGCGGCGGCGCCGTTGAAAAAGGGCGAGCCGTTCATGACGATCCCAACGCGGCCGCCGCCGTCTTCGGGGGCGCGCATCTTGTGGGCCAGGTGGAGTAGGAAGAGCATCTGCCCGTCCGAGGTCGCCGGGAGGCCGGGGGCGAACCGGCCGTAGGGGCCTGCCTCGTCGCGCTCTTTCGTGATCGCCTTGGCGTACTGCTTCCAGTCGACCCCGTAAGGCGGGTTCGACATTCCGTAGTCAAACTTTCTGCCGGTGAATGCGTCCTCGGTGAGGGTGTTGCCGAAGGCGATGTTGGTGGCGTCGTGGCCCTTGGCGAGCAGGTCAGATTTGCAGATGGCGTACGACTGCCCGTTGTACTCCTGGCCGTAGAGGCTCAGCTTCGCGTCGGGGTTCTGTTCGAGGAGGTGTTCCTCGGCCAGGGCGAGCATGCCGCCGGTGCCTGCGGTGGGGTCGTACAGGGTACGGATGATGCCGGCTTCGGTCAGGTCGGCGTCCTTCTCGGCGAAGAGCAAGTCGACCAGGAGCCGGATCGCGTCCCGTGGGGTGTAGTGGTCTCCGGAGGTCTCGTTCGCGGTCTCGTTGAACTTGCGGATGATGTATTCGAACGCGTCACCCATGTCGGCGTTGGAGACGACGTCCGGGTGCAGGTCGACGGCCTTGAAGGACGTGATGACCTCGCGCAGCAGCTCCGCCTTCTCGAGGGCGAGGATTTCCTTCTTGAAGTCGAAGTACTCGAACACATCGACATCGGGCGAGAACCGGTCAATGTAGTCGGCCAGGTTGTCCGCTAGCCCGTCGGCGTCTTTGAGGAGGTTGGCGAACGAGTAGTTCGAGGTGTTGTAGAACGGCCGCCCGGTGGCCTTCTTGACCTCGATCTTGAGCCGGTTGGGGTTGTCGTACTTCGCGGCCAGCGCGCGCACCGTATCCCGGTCGGGCTCGATGATGCAGTCGAGGCGGCGCAGGATTGTGAGCGGGAGGATCACGTTGCCGTACTGGTTGGGGCGGTAGGGACCCCGAAGTTGGTCGGCGATCGACCAGATGAAGCTACCGAGGGTGCTCACAATGCTCCTTTACGAGGCTCACTCTACGACGAATATTGGACGCGCAGCGCGAGCCCGTGCATGCCGTCCGAACAGGCGGCGCACAGTCTGCGGCAGCAGTCGGTGCGTCACACGAACATCATTGCGCACCTCGAGGCCCGCGCGTGCCGCGCGGTCAGCAGGTTCAGCGAATCCGTCGCGGTTGCCTTCCTCGCAGTGAAAGTTCCCTGGCGCCCCGGTCCGGATACCCGGAGAGTGTGTCTCATTTCCTTGGAATTGAACACCCGGCCGTTCGGGTGTGAGATCGAGATTTGCCCCAGCTCGTCGTGTCTCAGAAGTACGTACCAAAACTAGCGTCCCAGCATTGTGCAATGTGCCGACTTAAGAGACCGTTCCAGTAGTACAGCGACCCACACCGCACACCTCGTAGGTGACGCCATCGTCACTATGCGATGCGCTCCAGGATGGCGAGTCCAGTGGCCGAGCTCGGCACCACGGCCAAAGACTTCTCGGGTCATGGCCGCCTATGTGGTGTGGACCATCTTGCGGACTTTATGCAGATTGCTGATTTCGGAAAAGACCATATGTGGCCGAAGTAATTAGACTTCCTGGAACGCTCAAGACAACTACCTTCCCCATGGCTGGCCCGACACCGTGGCGCTACCTGCCGGTGTGAAAACCTCGGCTTAATTCGCCTGAATCCACTTGATTTCTAAGGACTCCTCCGGCCACCCCCGGTCGCTGGTTGGATCCCTGCTGCGAAGGCCGATGGTTCGAAGCATTCGCCCGCTGCTTTCCGTCTACGTGTGTCCGAAATGTCGTCCCCATCGGGGACGCCTCAACCCAGCGCCTTCAGCGCCGCCCGCGCCGCATTGAACCCACCCATCCCGTGGACCCCGCCGCCCGGGGGAGTCGCGGACGAGCAGAGGTACACGCCCGGGGCCCCGGTGGCATAGGGGTCGAGCCCGAACCTGGGGCGCGCGATGATCTGCCGCGCCGTGTTCGCACCCGCGGAGATGTCGCCACCCACGTAGTTGGGGTTGTACGCCTGCATCTGCGGCACATTGCGCACGTGGACGCCCACGATCCGGTCCCGGAACCCCGGCGCAAACCGCTCGATCTGACGCGTGACTACATCGGTCGCGTCGCCCGGATAGCCATGCGGCACATGCGCATACGCCCACACGGGATGGATGTCTCCGACGGAACGGGAAGGGTCGGCCAAGAACTGCTGGCCCAACAGAATGAAGGGCTTGTCCGGCATCTGACCCCGAACGGTCTGACGTTCGACAGCAGCAGTTTGCGAAATCGTCCCGGACAGGTGCAGGGTGCCGGCCTTGCGGGCATGCGGATTCGTCCACGGCACGACGCTTCCGTCGGAGTCACCGCGCACGGCGTAGTCGACCTTGTAGGCGGCGGTGCCGTAGCGGAATTTGCGGTAGGCCCGGGCAATGCGATCAGGCTGCCGGCCGTCGAGCAGGCGCCCGGCCGCATCGGGTGCGATGTCGAGCATGACGATGTCGTAGTCGGCGATCTGGGAGTAGTTGGTGACCCAGTTCCCGGTTTCGATGGTGCCACCGAGGCTGCGCAGAATCGAGGCGAGCGCGGCTGCAATTGACCCCGAACCACCTTGTGCCACAGGCCAACCGTGAGCATGGGCTCCAGCAGTGAGCATCGAGCCGACAGCGCTGGACAGGGGGAGGTTCAGCGGCCCGAACATGTGCGCCGCGACGCCGCCGAACAGTGCCCGCGCCTGTGGGGTCTTGAACATCCGAGCGAAACCCGTCGCGGGAAGCAGAGCGCCCGTGCCGAAACGGGCGAGCATCAGCGGGTGCTTCGGAACGTGCACGATCGGCTTGAAGACGTCCTGCACCAATTCGTCGAAGTTCTCGGAGAGGTATCCGAAGACGTCGAGCCACCTCTTACCGTCGGCACCCAATCCGTCAGCCGTCCGGTTGATGTCACGCCACAGAACCCCGGCGGTGCCGTCGTCGAGTGGATGGACCAGATCGATCTCGGGCCACAGCCACGTCAGGCCATGTTTGGCGAGCCCGAATTCGCGGTCGAGTTCCTTGAAGTAAGGAGAAGCCAAAGCGGTGGGATGGAAGGCGGAGCAATCGTCGTGGACGAGTCCGTCGACTATGTATTCGCTACTGCGGGTGCCACCGCCGATCTTGTCCGCACCCTCGATGACATGGACGTCGATTCCGGCGCGGGCGAGTTCGATCGCCGCCGCGAGGCCGTTGGGGCCACTGCCCACCACTGCTGCTGTTGTCATTTGCTCTTCGCCACCCGTCTCTCAAGGGTGAGCCTACGGAAATTACAGCGATGGCATTCTGCGAGCAAACAATTCAGGCCTGGACCTTGGTTGATCGATCAACTTTTGTTACAGTTCGAGGCGCACTGGCCGCAGCTGATTCTTATCGCTGCGGCCAGTTGTTGCATTCATCGCCCATCGCGCCTGTTTCCTGCGGATTCGGTATCCTGTGAATCGGAACTTCTCTGCACAGACGCAGCTCCGAAATCTGTCGAGGGGCCTTCTGGCTCCCTGCATCGCCGCAGTTCAGAGCAATTATAGGGCTACCTTAGTTGCGCCCGTGCCGGGGTTCTGAATTATCGTTTTCGTTACACGGTTGACTCACAAAAGTTTCAACCGACCGAAGACTCACGTCGCCGGGTGCCAGAACGCACACCATCGCGTCTGCGCAGGGCGGCTACTTCGGTGGTACCGAACACATCGTCGTGTCGGTGCTTTGAAGGACTTGCATTGCAAGTTGATGGCCATCAGCGCTGCTGGTCGTCGGTGCATCTTTATGGCATACGAAGGCTGGGTATGAAGCAACTTCCAGGCCCCCAGGGCCTCTATCACCCGTCCAATGAGCACGACTCCTGTGGAGTCGCATTTGTTGTCGACATGCATGGTCGCCGCAGCAGGGACATCGTCGAAAAGGCGATCACCGCTCTGGTCAACCTCGAGCATCGCGGCGCTGCCGGATCAGAACCCAACACGGGTGACGGTGCGGGCATTCTGCTGCAGGTTCCCGACAAGTTCTTCCGAGCTGTCGTGGACTTCGCGCTGCCCGCCGAAGGCGCGTACGCAACCGGTATCGCATTCCTCCCGCAGGGCGATGCCGATGCACACGAGGCTGCTGCTGCAGTCGAGAAGATCGTCGTCGAAGAGGGCCTGAAGGTTCTCGGCTGGCGCGAGGTCGGAACCGACGACTCCTCGCTGGGCGCACTGGCGCGCGACGCGATGCCGACGTTCCGTCAGATCTTCATCGGCTCCGAGGGTGACAAGTACACCGGCATGGATCTCGAGCGTCGTGCGTACGTTGTGCGTAAGCGCACCGAGCACGAACTCGGCTCCGAAGGCGCCGGCAAGGGTGGCCCGGGTAGCGAGACCGTGTACTTCCCCAGCCTGTCCGGCCAGACGTTCGTCTACAAGGGCATGCTCACCACCCCGCAGCTCAAGGGTTTCTACCTCGATCTGCAGGACGATCGTGTCGAGAGCGCCCTGGGCCTGGTCCACTCGCGCTTCTCCACCAACACGTTCCCGTCGTGGCCGCTGGCGCACCCGTTCCGCCGGGTCGCTCACAACGGTGAGATCAACACCGTCACCGGCAACGAGAACTGGATGCGCGCTCGCGAGTCCCTCATCGACAGCGACGTCTTCGGTGGCCGCGAGAACCTGGACAAGATCTTCCCGATCTGCACCCAGGGTGCCAGTGACACCGCTCGTTTCGACGAGGTGCTCGAGATGCTGCACCTCGCCGGCCGCAGCCTGCCGCACGCAGTTCTCATGATGATCCCGGAAGCCTGGGAGAAGCACGAGAGCATGGACCCCGCTCGTCGGGCGTTCTACGAGTACCACTCGGCACTCATGGAGCCTTGGGACGGACCGGCGTCGGTGTGCTTCACCGACGGCACCGTCATCGGCGCCGTGCTGGACCGCAACGGTCTGCGTCCGTCGCGTCTGTGGATCACCGAAGACGGCCTCGTCGTCATGGCGTCGGAGGTCGGCGTCCTGCCGATCGATCCGTCCACCGTGGTCCGCAAGGTCCGCCTCCAGCCCGGCCGCATGTTCCTCGTGGACACCGCGCAGGGCCGGGTCATCAGCGACGAGGAACTGAAGAACGAACTCGCTGCCGAGCACCCGTACCAGCAGTGGATCGACGAAGGTCTGATCCACATGGACGACCTGCCGGACCGTCCGTACACGTACATGTCGCACGAGCGCGTCGTCCTGCGCCAGCAGCTCTTCGGTTTCACCAACGAAGAGGTCAACCTGCTGGTCAAGCCGATGGCACTCTCCGGTGCCGAGGCACTGGGCTCGATGGGTACCGACACTCCGATCGCCGTGCTCTCGTCACGTCCCCGGATGCTGTTCGACTACTTCTCGCAGCTCTTCGCTCAGGTCACCAACCCGCCTCTCGACGCGATCCGTGAAGAGGTCGTCACCAGCCTCGGCGCGACCATCGGCCCCGAGGGCGACCTGCTGCACCCGAATGCGGACTCCTGCAAGCAGATTGCGCTCCCGCAGCCGATCCTGCACAACGACGACCTGTCGAAGCTCGTTCACGTCAACGACGACGGCGAATTCCCGGGCTTCCGCAGCGTCGTGATCCGTGGCCTGTACCCCGTCAAGGAAAGCGGCGACGGCATCCGTCGTGCGCTCGAGGGCATCAAGTACCAGGTCTCGCAGGCAATCGAGGGTGGCGCACGCATCGTCGTGCTCTCGGACCGTGAGTCCACCGAGGACTACGCACCGATCCCGTCGCTGCTCCTCACCTCGGCCGTGCACCACCACCTGGTTCGTGAGAAGTCGCGCACCAAGGTCGGCCTCATCGTCGAGGCCGGCGACGCCCGCGAGGTGCACCACATGGCGCTCCTCATCGGCTTCGGTGCCGCAGCGGTCAACCCGTACATGGCTTTCGAGACCATCGACGAGTTCCTGCAGAACGGCGAGCTCGAGGGTCTGACCCTCGAGAAAGGCATCGCGAACTACATCAAGGCAGCCGGCAAGGGTGTCCTGAAGGTGATGTCCAAGATGGGCATCTCGACGCTCGCGTCGTACACCGGTGCTCAGCTGTTCCAGGTCATCGGCCTCTCGCAGGAGTTGACGGACGAGTACTTCACCGGTCTGCAGTCGCAGCTCGGTGGCATCGGCCTCGACCAGATCGCAGCCGACGTCGAAGCACGTCACCGCATCGCGTACCTCGATCGTCCCGAAGAGCGCGCTCACCGCGAGCTCGAGGTCGGCGGCGAGTACCAGTGGCGTCGTGAAGGCGAGTACCACCTGTTCAACCCGGACACGGTCTTCAAGCTCCAGCACGCAACTCGCACAGGTCAGTACGAGGTGTTCAAGGAGTACACGACCATGGTCAACGACCAGTCGGAGCGCCTTGCCGCTCTGCGTGGTCTGTTCGACTTCAACATCGGCAAGCGGCCGTCGATCTCGATCGACGAGGTCGAGCCGGCCAGCGAGATCGTCAAGCGTTTCTCGACGGGCGCGATGAGCTACGGCTCCATCTCCGCCGAGGCTCACGAGACTCTCGCCATCGCGATGAACCGTCTGGGCGCCCGCTCCAATTCCGGTGAGGGCGGCGAACATCCGTCGCGCTTCACGCCGGACGAGAACGGCGATCTGCGTCGCAGTGCCATCAAGCAGGTCGCGTCGGGACGCTTCGGTGTCACCTCGCACTACCTGAGCAACTGCACCGACATCCAGATCAAGATGGCGCAGGGAGCCAAGCCCGGTGAGGGCGGCCAGCTTCCGGCTCACAAGGTGTACCCGTGGGTGGCCGAGGTTCGGCACTCCACGCCTGGCGTCGGCCTGATTTCGCCGCCGCCGCACCACGACATCTACTCGATCGAGGATCTCGCTCAGCTGATCCACGACCTGAAGAACGCCAACCCGCAGGCCCGCATCCACGTGAAGCTGGTCTCCGAGGTCGGCGTCGGAACCGTCGCGGCCGGTGTCTCCAAGGCACATGCCGACGTCGTTCTGATCTCCGGTCACGACGGTGGCACCGGTGCCACCCCGCTGACCTCCGTCAAGCACGCGGGCGCACCGTGGGAGCTCGGCCTCGCCGAGACCCAGCAGACGTTGCTGCTCAACGGTCTCCGAGACCGCATCGTCGTGCAGGTCGACGGCCAGCTCAAGACGGGTCGCGACGTCGTCGTCGCTGCCCTGCTCGGCGGCGAGGAGTTCGGTTTCGCCACCGCACCGCTGGTGGTCTCGGGCTGCATCATGATGCGCGTCTGCCACCTCGACACCTGCCCCGTCGGTGTCGCGACGCAGAACCCGTTGCTGCGTCAGCGTTTCAGTGGCAAGCCGGAATTCGTCGAGAACTTCTTCATGTTCATCGCCGAAGAGGTTCGCGAGCTTCTCGCGGAACTCGGCTTCCGCACGCTGCTCGAAGCCGTCGGCCAGGTCGACATGCTGGACACCACGCGCGCTCTCGATCACTGGAAGGGAAGCAAGGCAGGCAATCTCGATCTGTCGCCGATCCTCACCCAGGTCGAGTCCGCGTTCATGGACCAGGACGTCCACTGCACCGGCACGCAGGATCACGGTCTCGACAAGGCACTCGATCAGCAGTTGATCGTCTCGGCCCGCAACGCACTCGACAAGGGTGAGGCGGTCTCCTTCGAGTCCGCGATCACCAACGTCAACCGCACGGTCGGCACCATGCTCGGCCACGAGGTCACCAAGGCGTTCGGTGGAGAGGGCTTGCCCGAGGGCACCATCGACATCACGTTCACCGGTTCCGCCGGTAACAGCTTCGGTGCTTTCGTGCCCAGCGGTATGACCCTGCGCCTGCACGGCGACGCCAACGACTTCGTCGGCAAGGGTCTCTCGGGTGGACGCATCGTCGTACGCCCGCCGCTCGATGCAGCGGAAGGCTTTGTCGCCGAGGACAACATCATCGGTGGCAACGTCATCCTGTTCGGCGCCACCAGCGGCGAGGCTCTGCTTCGCGGTGTCGTCGGCGAACGCTTCGCAGTCCGTAACTCCGGCGCCACTGCCGTCGTCGAGGGTGTGGGCGATCATGGTTGCGAGTACATGACGGGTGGAAAGGTGGTCATCCTCGGAGCCACCGGACGTAACTTCGGCGCCGGCATGTCCGGTGGCGTCGCGTACATCTACAACCCCGACAAGGCATTCGAGAAGAACCTCAACACCGAACTGGTGGACCTCGAGGATCTTTCGGGTGACGACTTCACCTGGTTGAAGGGCGCCATCGAACGTCATCGCGACGAAACCGGCTCCGAGGTTGCAACGCGCATCCTCGCTGACTGGTCGCAGCAGGTGGGTCACTTCGCAAAGGTGATGCCCCGCGACTACAAGAAGGTTCTTTTGGCCATCGCGGCCGCAGAGAAGGATGGCAAGAACGTGGACGAGGCAGTTATGGAGGCAGCTCGTGGGTGATCCAAGCGGCTTCCTGAAGCACACGTCGCGCGAACTTCCGGTTCGCCGGCCGGTGCCGTTGCGCCTGCTCGACTGGAAAGAGGTCTACGAGGAGTTCCCGAAGGAAACCCTCAAGACCCAGGCCAGCCGTTGCATGGACTGCGGAATTCCTTTCTGCCACAACGGTTGCCCTCTCGGAAACTTGATTCCCGAGTGGAACGACCTGGTCTACAAGGACCACTGGCACGACGCCATCGAGCGTCTGCACGCGACCAACAACTTCCCGGAGTTCACCGGTCGTCTGTGCCCCGCACCCTGTGAGGCGTCCTGTGTCCTGGGCATCAACCAGGATCCGGTCACCATCAAGCAGGTCGAGGTCGAGATCATCGACAAGGCCTTCGACGAAGGGTGGGTCAAGCCGGTTCGCGCCGCGCACGCCACCAACAAGAAGGTTGCGGTTGTCGGCAGTGGTCCGGCCGGTCTGGCTGCAGCGCAGCAGCTGACCCGCGCCGGTCACGCAGTGACGGTCTTCGAGCGGGCAGACCGCATCGGCGGCCTGCTGCGCTACGGCATCCCCGAGTTCAAGATGGAGAAGCGGCACATCGACCGCCGTCTCGAGCAGATGGAAGCCGAAGGCACCGTCTTCAAGACCAACGTCAATGTCGGCGTGGACATCACCGCGGACGAGCTGCGTGAGCAGTTCGACGCAGTGGTTCTGGCCGGCGGCGCCACCGCAGCTCGCGATCTTCCGATCCCGGGCCGCGAACTGGACGGCATCCACCAGGCGATGGAGTTCCTGCCGATCGCCAACCGCGTGCAGTTGGGTGACCTCGACGCTCCCACCATCACCGCTGAGGGCAAGAAGGTTGTCATCATCGGCGGCGGCGACACCGGAGCGGACTGCCTCGGCACCTCGCACCGTCAGGGTGCGGCCAGCGTCCACCAGTTCGAGATCATGCCGCGTCCGCCGGAGACTCGCGCCGAGCAGACTCCGTGGCCGACGTACCCGCTCATGTTCCGCGTGGCTTCGGCTCACGAGGAGGGCGGCGAGCGTCTGTTCTCCGTCAACACCGAGAACTTCGTCGGTGAAAACGGCAAGGTCACCGGACTCAAGGCTCACGAGGTCGAGATGAAGTCGGGTCGCTTCGAGAAGGTCGAGGGCTCGGACTTCGAGCTCGAAGCCGATCTCGTGCTCCTGGCCATGGGCTTCGTCGGTCCCGAGAAGCCGGGTCTGCTCACCGATCTCGGTGTCGACTTGAACGAGCGTGGCAACGTCGCCCGCACGTCGAAGTGGAACACCAACGTCGACGGCGTGTTCGTGGCCGGCGACATGGGCCGCGGCCAGTCCCTGATCGTCTGGGCCATCGCCGAGGGACGTTCCGCAGCAGCCGCTGTGGACACCTACCTCGAGGGTGTCACGGCCCTTCCGTCACCGATCCACCCGACAGCGGCTCCGCAGCGCTAGAGGCTCTCACAAAGCCGCACCCCACCGCATTCGGTGGGGTGCGGCTTTGTTTCTGCAAGCAATTCGCACGATCTGTAACAAACCTTCATCAATCGTGCATCGGACAGACACAACGCCCAGACAGTATGATTCCGGAGCACCGATAGTGGTGTATGGGTTGCTGAAGGTAAAACAGGGGAGTTTCATGCGTGCGAGGCGTCTCGTTGCGGTGTTGTCGGCACTTGCTGCGGCAGTAGTGGTACCGGTTGTCAGTGCTCCCGTGGCGTCGGCTGATCCCTGCCCCAGCCTGTACGTCGTGGCCATCCCGGGAACCTGGGAGCCCTCGGGCACCAGGCCCGGCGCCGGCATGCTCGCCCCGGTGACCAACGGGCTTCCGGGCTCCGTACGCACCGATTACGTCACCTACTCGGCGACGGCCTTCCCCTGGGAATCCAACGTCTACGCCAAGTCGAAGCAGCAGGCCGTCGACAATGCCCGCGGCATGATCGGCGCCATGGCCGCCTCGTGCGGTGACACTCGCTTCGCCATCGTCGGATACAGCCAGGGCGCCGACGCGGCAGGCGATCTCGCCGCCGAGATCGGAACCGGCATCGGCGTGGTCCCCCCGACTCGCGTCGAGGGCGTCGGCTTGCTGTCCGATCCCCGTCGTTCCGAGTCCGACGTCCTGATCGGCCCCGCTGTCGGCGGTAACGGTGCCAGCGGCCCTCGCATCGGTGGATTCGGTTGGCTGTCAGGCAAAACGGTGACGCTGTGCGCGGTCGGTGACCTGTACTGCTCGACGCCGAAGGACGATTTTGTGATGCGCCTGGCCGGATTCATGGCTCAGGCGTCCGATCCCACTCCGGCCAGTGCGCTCGCGCTGCGCGACGAAGCGGCCGTGATCGTCAACGATCTGATCACCGCAGGCGGGCTCCCCGCTCTGATGGCCCAGCTCGATCCGGGCGCGAATTCGCGTCGCATCGATCAGCTGGTTGACTTCTACGGCTCGCAGGTCCACACCGACTACACGCGTTACGTCGTTGACGGCGCAGGCAATTCGGCTACATCCTGGCTGCACGGCTGGTTGGCCGGCAAGGCCTGATCAGCAGTACGTCTGCTCCGCCGTGTCGACGTAGATCTCGGCAATGCGCTGCGAGGACATCGGCGTGATCTGTGAGTACACCTCGCCGACGGAGTTGAACTCCGCCAGCACTTCGGACCGAGGCATACCGTCAGCGAGAGCCTTGCAGGTGCCGTCGGCGTAGAGGATCTCGGCGGAATCCATTCCGGCGGGCGGGATCCCGGCCAGACGCAGAGCGGCGATGTACCGCTGCCCCTTCTCGCCGGCGTTCGCGACGATCTCTTCCGGTGAGCGGGCGTCGATCGGTGCATTGGCCGCTGGCGCTACCGGTAGCGACACCGGTGGGGGCGTCGATTCGACGACGCTCGGCGCGGCTTCCGGAGTTGCGGCGGGTGGGCTGGTCGCCAGCGCCGACAGGGACTCGGGGGCAGCTGAACTCGACGTTGCCGCGATCGACGTGCTGGTGGCAGCAGATGTGGATTCCGCTGCGTCGCTGTCGGATTGGCTGCTGCAGCCGCTGAGGAGTAGGCCCGCTGCCGCGACGCAGAGGACCAGTCTGTTCGTGTTCATCACCCGTGAGTGTTACATACCGTACCGCTTATTTTGTCCGTTTTAAGGAAACTCCCTTTTGCCCTGTTTTTAAGTCGAAGTCCTGTGATATACATCTGTTCAGTTGTTACTTGTGAGTAGGAGCACACCGCAAAGACCTTGTCGGCGGCGGTCGAAACACAAGCAATGACTGCGAGTTTCGTCCCCCATCACATAAACGGCAGGGAGAAATCAGTGCAGAAATCTCACAAGAACGGCAACAGACGTCTCGGCACGCGCGTGGCCGTCATTGCAGGTACCGCAGGTGCGGTCCTCGCGTTCGCGGCGCCGATGGCCTCGGCTCAGGACCCGGTCGACAATTCGGTACCGGGCGCCGCAGTGTGTCCGGCTACTGCAGAATCCTGTGTGTCGGTTGTGGTTCAGAGCGGAACCTTCGACAACAACGGCTTCAACCTCCCGATCGGAAAAGGCGACATGATCATCGCCGCCGAGGCCGGCTCCGGTGAAGGTGAGTCCACCGTTCTTCTCCCGCGCGACGACGGACACCACGGTGTCTACTCCAAGCCGTTGACCGTTCCGGGTGGAGTCCTGGGAATCGATCTTCCGTTCGGCAATCTCTTCGGCCTGGCCGCAGTAACGGCCGAAGTGGAGGCAACGGCTGCGCCGACCCTCAACGGAATCATCACCGACATGGATCTGAGCATCCCGGTGCGGATGAAGATCAACAACGCGTTCCTCGGTGACAACTGCTACCTGGGTTCCGCGGCGGCGCCGGTGAATCTTCGTCTCGCGCCTGACCCGTCGGTGGTACCGACCTACACGGTGCTCCCGGACAATGCACTGAAGGTGAGCCCGGTCGGGAACCAGGCCACCGGCTTCGCGCTGCCCGCCGCCAGTGGTTGCGGACCGTTCGGAGTGCTGAACCCGATCGTCAACTGGCGAGCAAAGGTACCGGCCACGTCGGGAACCTCGCTCAGCACGATCTCCGACGCCTACCTGTACCCGGGCGGCCTCACCGGTAGCGATCCTCTCGACGATCTCGGTGGCGGAACAGGATCCAGCGGTTCAAGTGGCTCGAGCGGTTCGTCCGGAAGCTCCGGTTCCTGAAAACTCGGATGCCTTGAAGCAGCGGTGGTGACGGAATGTCACCACCGCTGCGGCGTCCGACCTGTAATAACCTGTGCCTCAGGGTGGGCGAAGGCGGACTCCATCAGGAGGACCTGCGCGGCCACGAAATCACAGGGGAGTCCTCAAACATGTTTCGAGACAGCGTTCTTGCGAGTCCGGTCCTGCGCCGGGGTGTGACAGCACTGGCAGTTGCGGCCGCGGCCACGATGTTTGTCGGTACTGCGGCAACGGCGGAGCCGGCGGCAGTCGTCGGTGAGGTGTCCGCGGACTCCATCGCGGCAGCCCGTGCGCAGGCCATCGGAACGACGGTCACCGTCGTGGGAACCGCGACTACGCCGTCGGGAGTCTTCGAATCCAGCTTCTACGACAAGGGCTTTGGTCTCCAGAGCGGAAATTCGGGCATCTACATCAGCGATCCGAACAACTCCGGGATTGCTCTCGGCGATCAGGTTCAGGTCACCGGAGTCCTCGCGGATCAGGAAGGCCTGCTCGTCGTCCGCCCGACTGCCGTCGAGGTAATCGGCACGACCTCCCAGATCAGCCCGGCGCGACTGCCCCTCAATGCAATCGGTGAGGGTAGCGAAGGTCGTCTCGTGACGGTGTCCGGAATCGTGAGCGGACCCGTCGTCGACGATCTGCCGTACGGTCACAAGATCCTGGTCTCGGGCGCCGAGGGAAACACCGTCATCTTCGTCAACACACAGACCGGAATCGACCTCGATGCCGTCGCCGTCGGACGCCCGATCACCGTCACCGGTTTCAGTGGCCAGTACGCCAGCACCTACGAGGTTCTTCCCCGCTCGGAAGCCGATGTGCAGCAGGGTTTCACGGGCAGCCTGAGTTTCGGAAGCTGACCTAGATCTCGAACCGAGCTCCGACGCGCATCGACCCGGGAGACAACCGGCTGATCGTGCGTCCGAGCTTGGCTTCGACGGTCACGGGCACGACGGCCTTGTTCGTGCGAACTGCTTTCACGATGGCACTGGCCACTCGATCAGGAGTGAAGTTCCGCTTGCGGTAGAAGTTGTCGACCTTGGTTTGATTTTCGAGTTGTTCCTCGGCGGTGGTCCCGGCAAATTCGGTGGTTTTGAGGATGTTCGTGTGAACGAGGCCAGGGCAGATGGTGCTGACGCCGATGCCGTGTGGAAGCAGTTCTGCCCGTAGGCAATCCGAGAGCATGAATACCGCTGCTTTGCTTGTCGAATACGCGGTGAGCGCCTTCTGTGGCGTGTACGCGGCGGCCGAGGACAGGTTGACGACGTGCCCACCTGTTCCCCGGTCGATCATCATCGGGGTAAAGGCCCGGCAGCCGTAGACAACTCCCCAGAAGTTGATGTCCATGACGCGCTCGAACTGGCGCTGCTCGGTGTCGGCGAACGTTCCCGAGAACCCGATTCCGGCGTTGTTGACGACGATGTCCGGTACGCCGTGATGTGCCGCGACCGTCTCCGCGAACCGAATCACGGCCTGTTCGTCGGACACGTCCACCTGATAGGCGTGGGCACCGCCACCGAACACTGCTTCGGCGCCGCCCGCTTGCGAAGGGATGTTTACAAGTGCCGCAGTGTCCTGCGCGCTTTCGAGATTGATGTCGGCGACCACGACGATAGCTCCCTGGGCGGCGAAGGCGAGGGCCGTTTCACGCCCGATGCCGCTGCCCGCACCGGTGATCACCACCAGCGTGCCGGTGAGATCGCGCAGTCGACGCTGCAACTTCGTTCCGCGTCGCCAGCCGGTGACGTCCTTGAGTAGCCCCATTGGTTGCCCTTTTCGTGTGTACGTTTGTGGCGTGTGTCTCTAGCTGACTTCCCCTCTGCGAAAGGTATCCGATGAGCGAGCTTCGTGTAGTTGCAACCATCCCGGCCAAGTCCGGTTCCGAGGACGACGTCCGATCGGCTCTGACAACTCTCGCGGAGGCGAGTCGGTCCGAGGACGGCTGTGTGTCGTACGAGTTGTTCGAGTCAGCGGCTGCGCCCGGCACGTTCGTCACGATCGAAACTTGGCGCGGGCAGGAGGAGTTGGACGCTCACATGCAGTCCCCGCATCTGCAGGCCGCGCTGGCCGCCGCCGGACCACTTCTCGACGGCGCTCCGGCGATTCATCCGTTGAAAGGCGCCTGAATCAGAATGAATTCCTGACCTTCGCTAAGGGTCTGACCTGCGAATGTCGCTCGAAACTGACGAATCGTCGCGCTTCATTCCACTGAGCGGGACCTGCGACTAATACCTGTGCCTTAAGTCACAAACTGTCTCGACAATGCTTCACATCACAGTTTCTGACCTGGAGGTTTTGAATGAGTCGCAGTTCTCGGCGCGGTCACCGCAAGGTTGCCGCCGTCGCGCTGGCAGTCTCCGCCGGCCTGTTCGTCTCGTCGTGCGCTGACAGCGGGAACGGGGGTGGGAGCGGCGACGCACCGGACTCCGGTTCGGGATTGTCCATCGGCCCGGTCAACGAGCAGTCCGGCGAGGGCGATCCGGTCAAGGGCGGCACCCTCACGTTCAGCGGGTACTCCGCCGTCACCAATCTCGATCCGGCGAAGACTCAGATCGCCGGTTCGGTCGCCGGTTCGGAGTTGGGCGCGATCTACGACACGCTCCTGCGGTACGACCCGGCGTCCAAGGAATTCGTTCCGAAGCTCGCAGAGTCGATGGAGCCGAGTTCCGACTTCAAGACGTGGACCCTCGAACTGCGTGACGGTGTGAAGTTCAGCGACGGGACGCCGGTGGATTCGGCGGCCGTCTCGGCGAGCCTCAATCGCTACGTCACCAACAAGGGACCGCAGTCGAGTCTGTACGCGTCGAAGGTCGCGTCGGTAGACACTCCGGATCCGTCGACGGTCGTCTTCAATCTCGTCGACCCGTGGACCGGTATCGAGTCACTGCTCTCGACGGGCCCCGGCATGATCGTCGCGCCGAGCGCCCAGCAAGGTGATCAGTTCACCCCGATCGGCGCGGGTGCCTTCACCCTCGAGAAGTTCGCTCCCAACGAGGAATTGATCCTCGACGCTCGGGAGGACTACTTCGACGGTGCCCCGAACGTGGACAAGCTGCGGTTGATCAGCATTGTCGGTTCGCAGTCCACCACCGAATCGCTCAAGAGCGGCGGCACGGACGTCGCATACATGCGTTCGCTACCGAACGTGCTGGATCTGATCGACTCCGGCTACCCGGGCTTCGTCGACATTCCGTCGCTGTCGTACCTGTCGCTGGTCAACACGGCACCCGGTCGTCCCGGTGCCGACGTGCGCATCCGTCAGGCATTGGCGCTCGCAACCGATCCCGTCGCACTCGACAACCGACTCAACGAGGGCAAGGGTCTGCCCGGACAGGTCATCTTCCAGGACACCTCCCGCTGGCATAACGACGTCGCTCCGATCGGCGTCGACACCGCCAAGGCGAAGCAGCTTCTCGACGAGGCCAAGGCCGACGGTTACGACGGCAAGATCACATACCTGACGCTGCAGGAGAATTCGGCGCAGGCGATGGCTCTCGCACTGCAGTCGATGGCCAACGCCGTCGGATTCGATTTCCAGATCGAGTACGTCAACTCGGTTGCCGACGTCGTCAAGCGTTTGTACGCCGACCGCGACTTCGACATGGCAACAGGTTCCGCCAGCCTCGCGGAAGCCGATCCTTTCGAGCGTCTGTACTCCAATCTCAAGTCGGGTGGACGGAACAACGCCACGAGCTTCTCCGACCCCGAGATGGATACGCTGCTCGATCAATTGGGTGTCGCGACGTCGACCGACTCGAAGATCGAGGTGCTCGCCAAGATCCAGGAGCGCGCCAACGAGGTTGTGCCGTGGCAGGTTTACGGCAACACCCCGTGGCTCGGTGTGTGGGGACAGAACGTCCACGGCATTCAGCAGAGCCTGGACGGAATCATGTTCTTCGACAAGGCCTGGAAGAACTGAAGGCTTCTGAAGAACTGAAGAACTTAAGAACTGACTGGACCCGAGAAGCGTCCCTGCGGGGACGCTTCTCGGCATCAGAGAGTGTGATCGATCAAGAAGTGAGATCGAGGGCGGCGCGGACGATGCTGTCGGAGTCGAGGCCGTGGTACCGGTAGACGTCCTCGAGCGAACCGACCTGACCGAACCGGCTCACTCCGAGCGCAGCACCCGGAACGTTGTTGATTCCCGTCAGGAACGCGAGGGTGTGCGGGTGCCCGTCGAGAACGGTGACCATCGGCGCGGACCGGCTGCTCGGAAAGACCTGATCCAGGATCCACGACGGACCGTCCGCGAGACCGCGCCGCGATTGGAGCGCTTCGAAGAGCAAGCCGGGGCTGGTCACGCACACGACGTCGGCGGAAATACCTTGCTCGCCCAGTCTTTCGGCTGCGACCAGTGTTTCGGTGACGGTGGCACCCATGCCGACCAGGGTGACGGCCGGATCAGGGTTGTGCCGCAGTGTGTATGCCCCGGCCACCACCTGACGTCGACGGCGTTCTCGCGCAGCCGGATCGGTCGGTACCGCGGCCAGGGCCTGATCGACCGGACGGGTCGACAGGCGCAGATACGACGAGCTGCCGTCCGGGCGACCGAGGCGTCCGATGCTGTCGAGGAGCGTCCACTCCACGTCGACGGCGAATGCCGGTTCGAAACTGGTGCAACCCGGCTGTTCCAGTCCGATGGACGGGGTCTTGATCGACTGGTGCGCACCACCTTCGGCGGCCAAGGTGACGCCCGACGGAGTGCCGACCATGATCGACTGCCCTCCGGCGTAGATGCCGTACGACCACGGTTCGAGAGCCCGCTCGATGAAGGGGTCGTACATCACCCCGATGGGGAAGAGTGGCTGGCCCCAACGACTCCAGGTTGCACCGAGTTCGCCCATCAGTCCGACCAGGTTGGTCTCGGCGATGCCGAGTTCCATGTGCTGACCGGTGGGCTTCTCACGCCAGTGCATGATCGTTTCGGCGTCGTCGGCAAACCAGTTGTGCCGCTCGTCGGGGGACCACACGCCGACCTTGTTCAGCCAGCCTGCGAGGTTGGTGGTGGAACTGACGTCCGGGCTCAGTGTGACAACACGTTTCGCGGCGTCCGGCGCTTCGCGGCTCAGGTCGAGTAGTACCCGGCCCAGAGCTGCCTGAGTGGTGGACGTGCCGGAGGGCGTACGGCCGATGTCTTTCGGAACAGCCGGGGGCACCAGATGCTCCACCTTCGGGCGAGCCAGGCACCCAGCGGTTTCGGCGCAGATGCGGCCGGACGGGCTGTCGGTCTCGAACCGTTCCCAGGGCTTCGACGGATCCATGCCGAGTTCCGACGCCAGGTGCTCGAACTGCTCGGTGGTGAGCAGCGACGAGTGGTTCTGCGGATGACCCTGCGTCGGCAGACCCCGACCCTTGATCGTGTACGCGATGATCACGGTGGGACGGGTGTCGTCGATCTGTGCGTACGCCTCTCGCAGAGCGTCGAGGTCGTGGCCACCGAGATTGCGGATGGCCTCGAGCACCGTGGCGTCGTCGAGGTCGTCGATCAGCGCCGTGATCGCGTCGGCGTCCGCCGCGTCGCCGGGCAGTCTCAGACGTACCTCGTCGGCCGTGCATCGCAGCAGACGCTGATACTCCGGATTCGGCATGTCCAGGATTCGTTCGCGCAACGCGGTGCCGCCCGGCCGGGTGAACAGTGATTCCAGCAGCGCACCGAACTTCACGGTGATGACCTGCCAACCGGCACCCGAGAACATGCGCTCCAGGCGGGTTGCCGCGATGTTCGGCACCACCCGGTCGAGTGATTGGCGGTTGAGGTCGACTATCCACACGATCTCACCCAGTTCGGCAACCGAATGATCGAGAACTGCTTCCCACACAGCGCCCTCGTCGAGTTCGGCGTCACCGACCAGGGAGTACTGACGCCCGGTTCCGGCGCCGCCGAGGGAGGCGTCGACGTATCGGCGAGCGATGGCGCCCCAGATGGGAGCCGTCGCGCCGATACCCACCGAACCGGTCGAATAATCCACCGGATCAGGATCTTTCGATCGACTCGGGTAGCTCTGCAGGCCCCCGAATTCGCGCAGAGTCGTCAGGTAGGACTCGTCGAGTTCGCCGAGCAGATAGTTGATGCCGTGGAGCACCGGCGCCGCATGCGGCTTGACGGAAACCCGGTCGCCGGAACGAAGTTGGCCGAACCACAGGGACGTCATGATCGAGACCATCGACGCGCACGAGGCCTGATGGCCGCCGACCTTGAGCCCGCTGGGATTCGGACGGACACGGTTGGCGTGATGGATCATCGCGGTCGACAACCACAGAACGCGCTTCTCGATCTCCGCCAGTGACTCGGGAGCGTTCTGGTCGATGTTGGGGCTGTTCACGGCCGGTCCTGCCTTCAGTAGTGGACATCGATCACCGCACCGCCTGTACCCCAGATCGTGGGGCCGACGATGTGGTTGTGATGTTTGGCAGGACTTCCTGAGGCCGAACCGTTCGGTGCGGCAAAGTCCAGCCGCACCTGTCGATCTGTTGTGCAGATTCTGCGTCAAAGTCCATCATCGGCATACAGATTGAGCAATAGCTACCCGGTGGATTGAGCAATGTGCGCAACACCGAGGGCTGTGCGCCGTGACAGGTGGGCACTATGCGCAGTGCACCGCCAGTCGCGCGCGGTCAGTCCATCAGGTCGTGGACGTAGCACCAGCGCCAGGATTCGCCGGGCTCGTGTGAGCGCATGACCGGGTGCCCGGTTTCGCGGTAGTGGTTGGTGGCGTGCTGATGAGGGCTGGAATCGCAGCATCCGACGTGGCCGCAGGACAGGCACATGCGCAGGTGAGACCAGTTATCCTCGCCCAACTCGGCGCACTCCTGGCAGACGCCGGGCGTAAGCGCCGCCGGGTCCGTTTCGGGCGCATTGGTTAGTTCCTCGCAACCGGTGGGAGCGGGTGCGGGCTGCTGTGTGCGAGCTGCTGCTCGCTTCAGGATTTTCTTCATCGCCTTCCATACTGCATGCTGCCAGGGTGAACGGCATATTACTGGGGGTTGTAGTAGCGGCGTTGCTGGTGGCGGCGGTCGCGCGAAGGTTCGGGCTGTCTTCGCCGCTGATCCTCGTCCTGGTCGGTTTGATCGCCTGTCAGATACCGGGTGTTCCGGAATTGGAACTCGATCCCGACCTCGTCCTGTTCGTCGTGTTGCCTCCACTTCTGTACTCGGCAGCACTGGACAGTTCATACCTGGCTTTGCGCTCGAATCTGCGTCCGATCGGATTTCTCGCGGTGGGGCTTCCCCTGGCGACGACGGCTGCGGTGGGCTTTGTCGCCTACCTGATCGTGCCGGAGTTCTCGATAGCGGCTGCTCTGGTTCTCGGCGCCATCGTGGCGCCGCCGGACGCGGTGTCCGCGAGCGCAATCGGACGCAAGCTCGGCCTGCCGCGCCGGATCATGACCCTGCTGGGCGGGGAGAGCCTGCTCAACGACGCCACCGCTCTGACGGCGTACAAGGTCGCTCTCGCGGCTGCCGTCGGTACGGGTGCGACGCTGATCGGCGGCTTCGAGACCTTCCTCGTCGCGGCGGTCGGTGGAACGGTGATCGGCCTCGCGGTGGGGTTCGTCATCTCGAAGGTTCGCGGCAAGCTCCAGGATCCGGTGATGGAGAGCGGAATCGGATTGGTGGTGCCGTTCTTCACCTACCTGGCTGCGGAAGAGGTCCACGCGTCGGGCGTCATCGCGGTCGTCGTAGCCGGATTGTTCCTCGGCCAGCGCTCCACCCGCGCGAGTTATGCGACGCGTTTGCAGGACACGGCAGTGTGGAGGGCCGTCGACCTGATCCTGGAGTCGTTCGTCTTCCTGTTGATCGGTCTCCAATTGCCCAGTGTCGTCAACGGATTGCAGGGGTACAGCACTTCGATCGTCGTCTGGGCGTCGGTTGCCGTTCTCGTGACCGTCGTGGTGGTCCGAATCGCCTGGGTGTTCCCGTTCACGTACGTACCGCGCTGGCTGTCGCCGCGTATTCGAGCGCGAGAGCCGGAGATTTCGGCGCGGGCGGTGTTCGTCGTGTCGTGGGCCGGTATGCGAGGGGTCGTGTCGCTGGCAGCTGCCTTCGCCATTCCGCTGACGGTCAACAGTGGGGAGGACTTCCCGGGCCGTTCGCTGATCCTCTTCCTGACGTTTGTCGTCGTGGTCGGCACGCTGTTGCTGCACGGCCTGACGTTGCCGTGGGTGATCCGTGTCCTCGGCGTGCAGGGGGACGAAGAGCAGTCCGACGCCCGCGCCGAGGCGGCAGCCCAGGACAAGGCTGCACGGGCCGCTGCGGCGCGGCTGGACGAATTGGTCGGAGCCGACGCCGACGACGTCCCTCAGGTCCGCAATCGTGCCGCGGACATCTTGCGAAGCTGGAACACCCACCGCGCGAACTCGGCGTGGGAGCGACTGGGACGCAGCGACGAGGATCTGGGGGAGAGCCCGTCGAACGCCTTCCGCTCGCTGCGCCTCGAGATGATCGATGCCGAGCGAGGCGTCTTCATCGCCGAACGCGATGCCGGCCGGATCGACGACGAGGTCCTCCGGAAGGTACTTCGCGAGCTCGATCTCGAGGAAGCGACGCTCGACCGGGACTAGACCGGCTGGTCTGCTGTCCACGAAGGTAACCGCTGGCCAGGGTCGGTTTACCTGACTGTTGAGGCCTGCAACTTAACCGATTCCACTGAGCGAGACTCGATCCAATTTTCTGTGCCTCCCATCACAGACTGTTTCGTGTTCAACATCACGTCACGGTCTTACCCCGCCTTGGAGGCATTCGAATGAGTCGTAGTTCCCGCCGCGGAAGTCGCAGATTGGCTGCGGCTGCGCTGGCGATCACCGCAAGTATGTTCCTGGCGTCGTGCGCCGACAACGGCTCGAGCAATGGCGGCGGCGAATCCGCTGATTCCGGTTCCTCGCTGAAGATCGGCATGGTCAACGAGCAGGCTGATCCCGGCACTCCCACCAAGGGCGGCACGCTGACGTTCAGCGGTTACTCGGCGGTCACGACTCTCGATCCCGCGAAGGCTCAGGTTGCCGGCGCCACCGGTGGCAGCGAGCTCAGCGCCATCTACGACGTGCTCATGCGTTACGACCCCATCGGGCAGAAGTTCGAGCCCAAGCTCGCTCAGTCGCTCGAAGCGAGTTCGGACAGCAAGACCTGGACGCTGAAGCTCCGCGACGGTGTGAAGTTCAGCGATGGTACAGCTCTCGACTCGAAGGCCGTCGCCGACAGCATCAACCGCTACGTCACCAACAAGGGACCTCAGTCGAGCCTGTGGGCTTCCAAGGTTGCCTCGATCGACACCCCCGACGCGACGACCGTGGTCTTCAACCTCGTTGATCCGTGGACAGGCATCCAGTCGATGCTCGCCACCGGACCCGGCATGATCGTCGCCCCGAGCGCCCAGCAGGGTGACCAGTTCACCCCGATCGGCGCCGGCGCCTTCACCCTCGAGAAGTTCGCTCCCAACGAGGAACTGCTGTTGGCTGCTCGCCCCGACTACTACGACGGCGCACCGAACATCGACAAGCTCAAGCTGATCAGCATCGTCGGAGCTCAGCCCACCGCCGAAGCACTCAAGACGGGCGGCATCGACGCCGCGTACATGCGTACGCTCACCCCGATCCTGGATCTGATCGAGTCGGGTTACCCCGGCTTCGTCGACATCCCGTCGCTCGGTTACATCGCCAACGTGAACATGGCCCCGGGCCGCCCGGGCTCGGATGTCCGTGTCCGCCAGGCGATGGCGCTGGCCGTCGATCCGGAGACGCTCAACACCCGCGTCAACAACGGCAAGGGACTGCCCGGCCAGGAGATCTTCCAGGACACCTCGCGCTGGCACAACGACGTCGCACCGATCGGCGTCGATCCCGCCAAGGCGAAGGAACTGCTCGATCAGGCCAAGGCCGACGGCTACGACGGAAAGATCACCTTCCTCTCCATCCAGGAACCGTCCGCACAGGCAACGGCTCTGGCCATCCAGGCGATGCTCAACGCAGTCGGCTTCGACGCTCAGATCGAATACGTCACCGGTGCAGGTGATCTGGTCAAGCGGATGTACGCCGATCACGACTACGACATGAGCACCGCAGCACTGAGCCTCGCCGAGGCCGATCCCTACGAGCGTCTGTACACGGGCATCAAGTCCGGTGGCCGTAACAACGCGACCGGCTACTCCGACGCCGAAATGGATGCTCTCTTGGACAAGTTGGGCGTCGCAACCACCGACGAGGACAAGAAGGCAGTCCTGGCACAGATCCAGGAACGCGCCAACGAGACCGTCCCGTGGCAGGTGTGGGGCAACGTCGCCGCACTCGACGTGTGGAACCAGAACGTTCACGGACTCGAGCAGAGCCTCGACGGAATCGTGCTCTTCGACGGAGCTTGGAAGTCCTAGAGAGCCTGAAGTTCACAGCCGGCCCCGCGCCCGTATTGCAGCGGATCGGGGCCGGCTGCGAACGAAGAAATGAAATCAGAGGAACTGCTGTGTATTGCGAGCTCGCTGTCCGAAGGAGACGAAATCGATGAACATCGGCGCAATAGGTAAGAAATTGGGCCAGCTCGTCATTGTGATCCTGATCGTCAGCTTCGGAACCTTCGTGCTGGCATCACTGATCCCCGGCGATCCCGCTGTCTCCGTTCTCGGTGAAGGCCGAACGCCTGCCGAGTACGAGGAAGTTCGGCAGCAGCTCGGACTCAACGATCCACTCCTGGTTCGCTATTGGGACTGGCTGACCAGCGCTCTCCAGGGCGACCTCGGCAACTCGCTCGTTCCCCCGCAGCAGGACGTCCTCACCGCGATCAGTTCCGCTCTCCCCGTCAGCGTTCAGTTGGCAGTGATGGGTCTGGTCATCGCACTCGTCGTCGCAGTTCCGCTCGCACTCTGGTCGGCGCACCACGAAGGCGGCGTCATCGACCGCGTCATCAGCGCCGCGACATTCGGTGTTCTTTCCGTCCCGAGCTTCCTCGCCGGTCTGTTGCTGATCATGGTCACCGTCAACTGGCTCGGCTGGTTCCCGCGATCACAGTGGGTGCGCATCGGCGACAGCCTCTCCGGAAACCTCTCACACGCAATACTTCCCGCGATCACCATCAGCCTCCTCGAGATGGCGATGTTCACTCGCGTTCTCCGATCCGACCTGGTGACGACGCTCCGTGAGGATTACATCCTCGCGTCGAAGGCCAAGGGAATGCCCACGCTGCGAGTGCTTTTCAGTGACGCGCTCCGCCCGTCGTCGTTCTCGCTCATCACGATGATGGGTCTGGCTCTCGGCGGCATGATCGGCAGCACCGTGATCGTCGAGACGCTGTTCTCGCTGCCCGGAATGGGCACGCTCATCGTCCGCGCAGCGCAGCAGGGTGATTCGCCGATGCTGCTCGGCGCGGTGGTCGTGATCGCGGTCATCTACGTCCTCGTCAACAGTGCGATCGATGTTCTGTACACCTATCTTGACCCGAGGAGTCGTCGTGTCCATGTCTGAAGTGACGCCAGACGGAGCGGCCCCGTCGCCGGCCCCGTCCGAGGTGATGACATACCGGCAGCAGACAGTCCTGCTGGCTCCCGGTCCCGTCGAGACGCTGGAACAGCCCAAGAATCTGGTCCTGATCGGATCGATTCTCACAGTGGTCGGCGTTGCGCTGCTCGGCACCGCACTCTTCGGTTCAGCGATCATGATGACCGTCCGCATCGTGCTCGCGCTCGTTGCCCTGGTTTTCCTCTTCAAGGGGCTCGGCAAACTCGGTACGTCCAAGTGGGGCAGTCAGTTCGATCTCTCGTACTGGTTGGCGTGCATCTGGCTGGTCGCGCTGATCCTGGCCGCGATCTTCGCGCCGCTGCTGCCGCTCGGTGAGTACAAGGACACGGTCAAGACCTTGGCCGAGCCGGGCTTCGCATCGCCGAGCCTGCTCTCCGATCATCCGTTGGGTACCAACAACTTCGGTCTCGACCTGCTCGCCCGCGCCCTGTTCGGTGCGCGCGCTTCCTTGACTGTCGCCATCTGCGCCGTGCTGATCGGCATGATCATCGGTGGCACCATCGGCGTCATGGCCGGCTATTTCCGTGGCAAGGTCGACGCCGTGGTCGGAATCCTGACCAACTCGCTGCTGGCCATTCCTTCTCTGGTGCTGCTCATCGCACTGGCCGCGGTGCTCACGTCGAACCTGCGCAACATCACCCTCGCACTGTCGATTCTCTGCATTCCCAGCATGGTTCGAATCGCCAGGGCAAACACCATCGTCGTCGCCCAACGGGAGTTCGTGCTTGCCGCGAGAGCCATGGGCGCCACCAAATGGCGCGTCATCTGGCGCGAGTTGGTTCCCAACGTCCTCGTTCCCGTCGCCGCGCTCGGCCTGGTGGCCGTCTCCGGCCTGATCGTCGCGGAAGCATCACTGAGCTTCCTCGGACTCGGTATCGCACAACCTGATCCGACCTGGGGCAACATGATTGCGGAAGGTCAGGGCGGGATCGTGGAGAAGCATCCGTTCATCGTCCTGGTACCAGGCGTCTTCCTCTTCCTGACGGTGTTCTCCTTCAACCTCATCGGCGAGAAGTATCGGAGTAAGCTGTGACCACTTCAGCTCAGCACGGCGTTCCGCTACTGCAGGCGGACAACATCAGAACCGTATTCGCCACTCCCCGTGGCCAGTTGCGAGCAGTCGACGGTGTCTCGATCCACGTCTCCGCCGGCGAGACTCTCGGCATCGTGGGTGAATCCGGTTCCGGCAAGTCGGTTCTCGGGCGCACCATCATGGGACTGCTCCAGAAGGGTCCGGCTCTCGACATCAGCGGGACGGTGACGTTTGCCGGCCGCGACATGTCGACGATGAAGAAGTCGGAGATGAAGCACTTCTGGGGACCCGAGATCGCCATGGTCTTCCAGGATCCGATGACCTCGCTCAATCCGTTCAAGCGCATCGGTACCCACATCACCGAATCCTTGAAGTTCCACCTGGGTCTGAAGAAGGACGCGGCGCGCGATCGCGCAGCGGAACTCCTGTCGATGGTGGGTATCCCCGAGCCCAAGCGTCGGCTCGACCAGTACCCCCACGAACTTTCGGGAGGTATGCGACAGCGTGTGGTCATCGCGATGGCGCTGGCCTGCGAGCCGAAACTGCTGATCGCGGACGAGCCGACCACCGCTCTCGACGTGACGGTGCAGAAGCAGATTCTCGATCTGCTCGCCTCACTGAACGACAAGCTCAACATGGCCGTCATTCTGATCAGTCACGACCTCGGTGTGGTCTCGGGCCGATCCGATCGTGTCGCCGTCATGTACGCCGGTTCCGTCGTGGAAACGTCGGCGACCGAAGAGTTGTTCACTCGTCCTCGCCACCCGTACACCGAAGCGCTGATGGCCGCGATTCCGCGACTCGAATCACCGACGCACACAGTGCTGCAAACAATTCCGGGTGGGCTCCCGGACATGACGAAGCCGATCACCGGTTGCCGCTTCGCCGCTCGCTGCCGTTACGCCCAGGACGACTGCCTGACCGGCGACCCGGCCCTGGCTCCCGGCGGACCGGGGGACAACACAACCGAAAGCCACACGTTCGCGTGCCACTACCCGGTCGACACCCCCGAAGGCACAACGGCATTGGTCGCCAACGAGAAGGCCGGCACTACCGCAGCGGGCCTGACGCTCGCGGTGAAGGAGATGGTCTGATGACTGCATCAGTGGATACCAGGAAGTCCGAGACGGTGGACGCGGCCCTGACGGTCGAGGACTTGGTCGTCGAATTCAACGTCGGCAAGGGCCAGACCGTTCACGCCGTGTCCGGGATCAGCTTCACCGTCGCTCCGGGCGAAACCTTGGGCGTGGTCGGTGAATCCGGCTGTGGCAAGTCCACGGCGGGCCGGGCGATCATGCAGTTGCCCTCACCGACGTCGGGCTCGATCCGCCTCGGAGAGACGGAAATGACGGCACTGGGCGCGGAAGAATTGCGTCGCAGCCGCACTCAGTTGCAGATGATCTTTCAGGATCCCATCTCCTCCCTGAATCCCCGTCGCAAGGTCAAGGCTCTCATCACCGAGGGTCCGTCGATCTGGGGTGGAAAAGACAAGGCTGCCATCGAAGCTCGGGCGCGCGAGGTTCTTGCCGAGGTCGGTCTGGACCCGGACATGGTGTGGGATCGAACCCCACGCGAACTCTCGGGTGGTCAGTGCCAGCGCGTGTGCATCGCCCGCGCATTGATGCTCGACCCCAAGGTCCTGATCTGTGACGAGCCGGTCTCGAGCCTCGACGTGTCCGTGCAGGCGCAGATTCTGAACCTGCTCGAGGACGCGAAGAAGCGTCACGGGCTGTCTTTGCTGTTCATCGCGCACAACATGGCCGTCGTGAAGAACATCAGTGACCGCGTGATGATCATGTACTTGGGTCGCGTCTGCGAAATCGTTCCCGCAGAAGACATGCAGAACCGCGCGCTGCACCCGTACACGCAGCTACTGCTGGCGTCGATTCCCGATCCCGACGCCACCGTCACCGCGGCGCAGAACGTCGAGCAGAAGGTCATCGAACTGCCCTCGCCGCTCAATCCGCCCAGTGGCTGCCGCTTCCGCACGCGGTGCCCGCTGGCTACTGATCTCTGCGCCGAGGAAGTTCCCGAGCTGCGTCTCGTCGAGGGCGGCCATCAGGTGGCGTGCCACAACGTGTGACTACACGCGAAGCATGTTGCGTACGTGACCGGTTTCGTTGATCGACCCGACCCTGCGGCTTCCGTTTCGCGACACGAGAATGCGCGTGACGGACACGTACTCGATCGGGAAGGTCAACGGGCGCTCCAGTCCGAGCAGTTCCTGCAGAACGATGTTGACGACGCCGCCGTGGCAGAAGATCGCCACGGTGGCGTCGTTGTCCGTTGCCGCGACGATCTCGTCGATCGCACCGAGGACTCGCGCACGAAAGGCGTCGCCGTCCACCGACTCGGGGAGCCAGCCGGCTTTGATTCGCGCATAGGTTTCCGGCGCCCGCTCCAGGACCTCGTGCATCGGGATGTAGTGCGGCTGCTCGTAGTCGTATTCCGCCAGACCCTCGCGCTGGGTGACCGGAAGGCCCAATATCTGCGCTACCGGGGCTGCGGTCTCGAGTGCGCGCTTTTGCGGGCTGCTGAAGAGTCCGGTGATCCGGTACGGCGCCAGTGCTGCGGGCAGCCGTAGTGCCTGGGCACGACCTTCGTCGGTCAGCGAGGGATCTGCGCGGCCTTCGGTGACCTCGGCCAGTTCGGGGAGCGCGTGTCGGATCAGGAGTAGTTGCACCTACGTCACCTTGCCATGTAGAGATCGAACGCCACCACGAGGTTTCGGCCGTCGCGTTTTGCCTGGTACATCGCGTTGTCGGCGATATCGAGCAGAGTCTCCATGCCCGGCATCGCGCGATCGGCCCAGGCGACGCCGATACTGACCGTTCCCGCGAAACCGCGAATGGATCGCGCGTGGGCCTCTTGCGCCTCTCTGATGCGCTCCGCGAGCTGGATGGCTTCCTCGAAGGTGCAGTCGGCGGCGGCGACGGCAAATTCTTCACCACCCAGTCGGCCGGAGAGTCCCAGCCCTTCGGTAGCGGCGAGGAGGGTGTTTCCGAACTGTTCGAGGACGGAATCGCCGGTGAGGTGGCCGAGGTTGTCGTTGATCGATTTGAAGTGGTCGAGATCGAGCATCATGACGGCGATCGGTCGTTGCGCCGCGTGCTGGGCGTCGAGGAGTTCCTGCGATTGGGTCCAGAACGCGTGGCGACTCAGCGTTCCGGTGAGGGCGTCGCATTCGGCGATGCGTTGGAGTTCTCGCTCAGCGCGCCGCTGTGCGCCAGTGGCGACGGCTACGGCGATGGGGGAGAGTGCCATCAAGATGACGGAGATCCGGGTGGTCACCCCCTCACTGAGTAGGTGCACCGGATCTGCCAGTGCCAGACGTCCCTTACCCGCCATGACCAGTGCCCACGCGCTCCATCCGGCTGCCAGGAGCGAAGTGCTGAACAGTGAGACACGCATTGCGCACCACAGGAGCGCCGGCATCGGCAGCAGCAGCGCAAGGGCTCCCTGGACCTCCAGGGCGAGTGGCAGACAGGCCAGGAGAGCGGCCAGAGGTGCCAGGATCTGTACGAGCCGCCTCAAGCGCAGACTCTGCCGCACGGACGGCCCGCAGGTTCTTCGAATGTGTTCGAGCGTCGGTGCCGACAGAACGATCGGCAGCACGATCAGATACGTACACAGGTCGGCGAAGAACCACCCCACCAATTCCGTTGCCGCACCGCTTCCTTCGTGGAGTTGAGTGCGTAGTGCGCTGGCGGACCCAGCCGTGAACGACGCCAGAACCGAGATGAGGAAGATTCTGGCCGTGTACTTCGTCTCGGAGATTTGCCGCGGAAAGCAGCCGAGCAAGTTCGCGGCGATCAATCCTGTCGTGACGCCGACCAGATTGATCGCATTCAGTTCGAAGGCCCTCTGCACGGGGCTTCCGGTCGCAAGATCCGCCGTCAGCAGCGCGGCGCCGCCGACAGCGAGTCCGATCGGCGCAAATGAGCGCGGGTTACGGAGGAGAATGCCCAGAAGGATTGCGTTGGCGGGCCAGAAGGTCGACAGAAAACCGGGCGGACGGGCGGCGATGCCCGCCAGGGCGACAACGAGGATCGCCACGAAAATCAGGCACGAGCGCACCCGACGTGTCGAACGGTCCATGGTCAGCCTGTCGTAGAAAGCAGAAGCTGTCCGAGACTAGCAATGATCCGGCTACTGTCCGAGTTGTAACTTTAAGTGTCATCCCCGACGGTTCGGCTGCGTGAGGCGTCGGATCAAGTTCGCCAACTCCTCGGGCTGATCGATCATGGCGTGGTGATGCGCCGGGCGCAGGACGTGAAAACTCCCACCGAGGTAGGTGGCGAGTTTCTGCTGCTTTGCCATCCAGGCGATGGACCAGGGAGTGGTGTGGCCAGTGTGTGCGGCGACGACGCTGAGGTCGATGTCGGGCAGTGGATGCTTGCTCGAGCGTCGTAAAGCGGTGAGCTCCAGCGCCATATCGGTGTACGCGACGTATTCGATCATCGCCGCTTCCAGATAATGAGGCTCGCGGTAGATCTTCCGGACCCATTCGAGAGTGGCTTCGGACGACCCGCTCGGCGGCACGGACTGGTTGAGGATCTTGCGCGTCGTCGTACCGAGGAGTCGCTGGAGCCCGGTGGTGCTGAACGAAGCCGCGGCGGCCCGGGAGGCGATCAGCAGCAGGTCGCGGGGGAAAAGACGTTTCGGCTCCTTCTCGGCACTGGAATCGAGGAGCAGCATCCCCGCCGCCCGATCGGGGAACAGGCGCGCGAAGCCTTCGACGTAGAAGCCGGCGATGGAGTGGCCGACCACCACGGCCGGACCACTCAGTCCCAGAGTGTCGAGCACGTCGCGGATCCGCTCAGCTTCGCCGCGGACGGTCGGAACTTCGGAAGTAGGCTCGCTGAGCCCGAAGCCCGGGCGATCGAAGCGGACGACGGTGTGGTCCGACTGAAGATGACGCGCGCAGTCATCCCAGTCGAACCAATTGCCCGCCAGCCCACCGCACAGGACCACGACGGGGCCGTCGCCCTCGGCAAGAACATGCAGTCGGCTCTCGCCGACCTGCAAGATCTCGCCCGGTGGTTTCACGTGGAACAATTCCGGCACGCGAGAATCCGGACTACTGACGCGGTTTCGCGAGGGGGAAGGCCAGCGTCTCGCGGATGCTGCCACCCGTGATCAGCATGACGATTCGGTCGACGCCCATCCCGAGACCACCCGTCGGCGGCATCGCGTGTTCGAGGGCTTGGAGGAAGTCTTCGTCCAATTCCATCGCTTCCGGGTCGCCGCCGGCCGCGAGCATCGACTGCTCGGTGAGCCGGTTGCGCTGATCCACAGGGTCGGTCAGCTCGCTGTATGCGGTTCCGAGTTCGACGCCCCACGCCACCAGGTCCCACTTCTCGGCGACGCCGGGGATGCTGCGGTGCGGCCGGGTGAGCGGCGACATCGAGGTGGGGAAGTTGGTGTAGAACGTCGGAAACTCCGTGTAGTCCTCGACCAGATGCTCGTACATTTCCTGCGCGATGGCGCCGGTATCCCAGCTGGACTGGTACGGGATCTCGTTGGCGTCGCACAACTTCTGCAGGTCTTCGAGACTTGTCTCGGGGGAGACGTCGACACCAAGTTTTTCGGCGACGGCGCCGTGCATCGTCTTCACCGGCCACTCACCGGAGATGTCGACCTCGACCAGTTCGCCGTCCGGGCCGGGACGCATGATGATCTCGCGACCGAATGCTGCGACGGCCGCCGCCTGGATCAGCTCGCGGCACATCCGCATCATGCCCTCGTAGTCGCTGTGGGCTTCGTATGCCTCGAGGATCGTGAACTCGGGATTGTGTTTGAAGTCGACGCCCTCGTTGCGGAACACGCGGCCGATCTCGAACACCTTCTCCATACCGGCGACGCACAACCGCTTCAGGTACAGCTCGGGTGCGATGCGGAGATAGAGGTCGAGGTTGTACGCGTTGATGTGTGTCAGGAACGGAGCGGCATTCGCGCCGCCATGCACCTGCTGCAGAATCGGGGTCTCGACTTCGAGGTATCCGCGACCACCGAGTGAATCGCGCAGCGACTTCACGACGGCGCTTCGGGCCTCGAGCAGTTCGCGGGCCTTCGGGTTGAGGGCGATGTCGAGGTACCGCTGGCGGACGCGGGTCTCGGGATCCGAGAGGCCTTTCCACTTGTCCGGCAGCGGGTGCAGGCACTTGCCGTTCATGCGCCACTCGACGGCAATGAGCGACAGCTCGCCCTTGCGGCTGCGCCCGATGGTTCCGCTGACTTCGATCAGGTCACCGAGATCGAACTCGGCAGCGAACTCCGCCAGCTTCTCGCGGCCGACGTTGTCCTGGTCGACCAGGACCTGAATGTCGCCGGACCAGTCGCGCACGTCCGTGAACACCACTCCGCCGTAGTCGCGGACCCGCAGGAGGCGTCCCGCGATTCGCACGCGGGTGCCCTCCGGTGACTTCGCTGCGGCCGCGATCGTGTGCGTCGGTGGATAGGCGACGGGGTAGGCGGCGATCCCTTCGTCGGCCAGTTGCGCGAGCTTGTTCATGCGCACGCGGACCTGCTCGGGTCGACGCGGACCGTTGGTCGTGAACGTCGGCGCCGAGTCCGGCGGGCTGCCGTCGGCGTGCAGTCCTTCGGAAGTCACCAGAGCTGCGGGCACTGCCGCATGCGTACCGGTGTGCTTGACGACCTGGCTGGACTTGCGCCCGAAACTGGGCAGCACCACAAAGCCTTCGGCGATGGCCGACGCGAATCCGACGCGCGGCAGTTCGCGGTTGTCCTCGAAGCAGAGGAAGCGCGGCGCCCAATCCGGCTGGTATTTCACGTTCGAGCGGTACAGCGCTTCGAGCTGCCACCAGCGGGAGAAGAAGACGAGCACCGAGCGCCAGATGCGGAGGATCGGGCCGGCGCCGATGCGCGAACCTTCCTCGAACACCGAGCGGAACACGGCGAAGTTGAGCGAGACTCGCACGACGCCGATCTCGTCCGAACGTGTGGCCAACTCCGAGACCATCAATTCGACGACACCGTTGGGCGCCGTCGGCTTACGGCGCATCAGGTCGAGCGAAACACCGTTCGGTCCCCACGGCACGAGCGAGAGCATGCCGACGACGCTTTCGTCCTCGGTGCCTTCACCCATGACGGCTTCGACGAGGAGGCAGTCGCCGTCGAGGTGATCGCCCAGTCGGCCGAGCGCCATGGAGAAGCCGCGCTCGGTGTCGGTGTCGCGCCAGTCGTCGGCGCGGATGATGACGGCTGCCATGTCCTCGGGCGGGATGTCGCGATGGCGTCGCATCCGCACGGTGACGCCGTGACGCCTCACGCGGGTGACCGCCTGGCGCACCGGGCGCATGTCGCGTCCGTTGAGATTGAACTCGCGGGTGCGCAGGATCGCTTCGTCGCCGAGCTGCAGGACGCTCAGGCCCGCCTTCTTGTATGCCGTCGCCCCGGTTTCGCTGGCGCCCATGACGGCCGTCGCCCAGCCGTACTGCGACGCGAGCCCCTGCCACGCTTCGATGGCGTGCGGCCACGCTTCAGGATCACCGATGGGATCACCACTGGCGAGGCAGACGCCGATCTCGACGCGGTACGTGATCGCGGCCTTGCCGCTCGGCGCGAAGATGACCGCCTTGTCGCGGCGGGTGGCGAAGTAAGCGAGAGAGTCGTCGGCACCGAAGTTCTGGATCAACCCGCGGATCGCGGACTCGTCATTTCCGGTGAGGGCGTTGTTGGAGCGTTGCGCGCGGAAGAGCGTCATGACGGCGGCGAGTAGCGCGATGGCACCGAGGAGACCGAGGACCGTGTTGACGAAGACACGCGGGTGGCCGTCGAACACCTCGTTGTCGACCGAAGCCGCCGCGGTGACGCGGTTCAAGGCCCAGAGGAATCGCTGGTTCTGCGGTAGGTCGCCCGGGAAGAGTTCGACAAGGCCCCAACCGATCACGGTCGCGACAGCCATGCCGCCGATCAGCACGCCGAGTGCTTTCCAGCCGGCGCCGCGGCGTACGCGTGTGTAGAACTCGGGCCTCGCCGCGATGAGGATTCCGATCACGACAAGCAAAACGACAACTGCCACGGCGTTGTTCGGGTTCTTGTCGACGATCGCGGAGGCGATGTTGGTGAGGGTGATCAGTGACAGGTAGATCGTCAACAGCCACCAGGCGATGCGCTTGCGGCTCGCGAGGGCGGCGGCGAGCAGGGCGACGACGAGCGCCCACGACAGGCTCGTATCCGGTGCGTCGAAGTAGTAGCTGTCGATGTATTCGCGTGGGACGCGGAGGATGTGCCGCAGTACCGGCGAGATGCTCCACAGGAACACCAGTACGGAGAAGACTCCGAGGATCAGTCCCGAGATATGGGGAACCTGGCTGAACCGCCCTTTGCGGAATCGACGCGCCTGGCGCGGATTTTCGGGTGGCGATTCCACCAACTCTGCAGTGGTGTCCGATACCTCGGTCAATGGTGCCATCGAGCTTCCTCTCCTACCGGTCGATCAGATCCTCACGCTAAGTGTGGTCTGTCGTGTCCAGTTTTGTGGGAGGAGGAAGATGATTGACATGACCGACAACATTCCAGCAGTACCCATCCGCGACGAAATGATTCGGCTCGGTCAGTTTCTCAAGCTCGCGAACCTCATCGAATCGGGCGCGGAGGCGAAGGAAGTGATCGCCGACGGCATGGTTTCGGTCAACGGTGAGGTCGAAGATCGTCGGGGCCGCCAGCTTCGTGACGGCGATGTCGTCGAGATCGGCGGGATGGCCGCCAAAGTGGAAGCCCCCGCCTGATCCCGCGACTTCTGACTAGCTCTCGCGAACGACGACGCCGTCCTGGTCGCTGTAAACGATCTCGCCGGGGTTGAAGGTGACTCCGCCGATTTCGATCGGCACGTTCTTCTCGCCCGAACCGGTTTGCGTGCTCTTGCGCGGGTTGGTGCCCAAAGCCTTGACGCCGATGTCGAGGGTGCGCAGGATCGCGGAGTCGCGGACGGCTCCGTTGACGATGACGCCGGCCCAGCCGTTGTCGACGCCGCGGCCGGCAATGATGTCGCCGACCAGAGCGGTGTGGATACTCGCGTCACCGTCGACGACGAGGACTCCGCCGTTGCCGGGTTCGCTGAGGGTCTGCTTCACGAGCAGGTTGTCCTGGAAGCACTTGATGGTGGTGATGGGGCCGGCAAAGACTTCACGTCCACCGAACTGGGTGAACTGCGTGTCGCAGCTACGGATGTCGGGTCCGATCTCGTCGGCAAGGTCAGCGGTCGCTACAGGCTCGGTCATGCCCCACAGGATAGTCGGCGGGGCTCGGGCCTAGTGGGCCTCGGGGAGGGTTCTCAGGCGAGTACGCCTGACGTGGGGGACGTCTGCGAGTTACGCGACGGCCTGATCGAAAACCTTTCAGCACCACGCGCCATCCGGTAAACATCGACGGTGGACACTTCGCGTTGGTACCGATCATTCGCAGAAGTGGAGGCTCGAGGGAACTCCGCGATCTACGAGGAATGGGGCACCGGCGTATCGGAGGATCCAGCAGTCCTCGCTCTGATAGATCGGCTTCCAGAACCCCGCAGGCAACCCAACCTGATATTCGGGGCCTGCCGTCACCTCGGTGCCCCGGTCGCGCCGTATGCGTTGTTTCGCCGGTGGCTGAGCGACAACTGGTCCGAGGTGGAACAACTCGCGCAGACCAGGACTACACAGACGAATGAAGCTGGCCGCTCTGCCGTGTTGCTTCCCGTCCTCGGGTTGTTGAAGGGCCCGCTCTCCCTCATCGAAGTCGGTGCTTCGGCGGGCCTGTGCCTTTACCCTGACCGCTACAGCTTTCTCTACGACGGCACAAAGTATCTGCATCCAGTCGATGGTCCGTCCACCGTTCTGCTGGAGTGTGCGACGACTGGCAGTCCGCCGATTCCGGAGAGAGTCCCAGACGTGGTGTACCGGGCGGGCATCGACCTGAACCCACTCGATGTAGGCGACACCGACGACATGAGATGGTTGGAGAGTCTTGTGTGGCCGGAACAGGACCACCGCCGGCGGCGATTGCGCGACGCAGCGGCACTCGCTCGTGTGGATCCGCCTCATCTGGTTCGCGGAGATCTCACGTCGGCTGTTGCCGATCTCGTCGAACGTGCGCCACGGGAAACAACGATCGTGGTCTTTCACAGTGCGGTACTCAACTATCTGATCCCGACTGCCAGAGATGAATTCGCAGAAGCTGTTCACGCTTTGCCATGTCGCTGGATAGCGAACGAAGGTCTCGGGGTTTTGCCCGAAGTCGATGCCAAGTTGACGGCATCACCAGAGGTGCGCCGTGGGAAGTTTGTTGTTTCTCTTGACGGCACACCTCACGGGCTGGCCGGTGGACATGGGCAGTTCCTCGACTGGATAGACCAAACCTGCACGGCATCAGATTGATTGATTCGGGGTTCGATCTTCGCAGAGGGCTTGACCTTCACATTGATGTGAAGGTTGACAATCGTTTCATGGCAGACGACATCGATTCAGAACACCACACATCAGGAGCGAAACAGTTTCTTGCGGAACAGGATCGCAGGGACGCACTCCCACTCGTTCCCCTCCTGGCGTTGTTCGCGTCCGTCTTTATCACCAGCCTGACGGAGACCCTCCCAGCGGGAGTGTTGCCGGCAATGAGTGAAGGCCTCGATGTCAGTGAATCAGCCGCCGGGCAGACGATCATGATCTACGCGCTGGGGACGGCCCTGACGACAATACCCCTCGTCGCAGTGACAGCGTCGTGGTCGCGAAAGGTGTTACTGCTGAACTCGATTCTCGGGTTTGCATTCGCCAACACGGTCACTGCATTTTCTTCCGACTACCTTCTGACGATGACCGCCCGGTTCATTGCGGGAGTTGCTGCAGGTATCGCCTGGGCATTGCTCGCCGGATACGCCAGAAGTCTTGCCCCGAAACATCTCGAGGGTCGCGCCATCGCGTTCGCGATGGCCGGAATTCCGCTCGCTCTCGCGCTCGGCGTTCCGTTCGGGACATACTTGGGCAACGCTACCGGGTGGCGGGCACCGTTCTACCTCATGTCGATACTGGCTGTTGCGCTTCTCGTTGCAATCGCGGTGTCGGTTCCCGATCGTCCAGGTCGGCCCCGCGGCCGTAAACGGCGAAGCATGCTCGAGGCGGCACGCATTCCTGGTGTCGACGCAGTTCTGATCGTGACGTTCATCGTCGTGTTGGGTCACACCATCCTGTATGCGTACATCGCTCCGTTTCTCGAATCGATAGGAATGGGAGACGACAACGACCTCGTTCTGTTGACCTTCGGAGTGGCATGTCTAATCAGCATTGTTGTTGTGGGCAAACAAATCTACGCACGACTACGGACTTTTGCTCTTGTCGGCGCCGTCCTGATTTCAGTCGCCGCAACCGCACTGGCAGTCACCACTGAGGATGCGCTGCTCGTCTACATAGCAGCTGCCGTATGGGGATTGGGGTGGGGCGGAATTCCGACTCTGTTGCAAACCTCAGCAGCGGTTGCTGCGGGCTCACACGCAGACGAGGCTCAGGCGGTTCTCACGACGCTGTGGAACGCTGCCATGGCAGCAGGTGCAGTGATGGGTGGAGTTCTCTTGTCTCTCAACGGTGCTCGATCTCTCCCGTGGTGGACGGTAGCACTCGCGCTGCTATCCGTGGTGATCATGTGGACCGCCCGCGGAGACGGGTTTCGATCTCCGGCCCAAATCCATCAGGAAGGTCAGGCACACGCATGAACACAACGCCGTCGATCCATCGGTCACCGATCATCGGCATCGCGCTGGAACCAGCCGGCTGGCATCCAGCGGCCTGGCGATTGCAGGGAATTGCCCCCGCCGAACTCTTCAGTGCTCGTTACTGGTCGGAGTTGTTGCGCGACATTGACTCATCTGTTGTCGATTTTGTCACTTTCGAAGAATCGATTGGGTTGCAGTCGTCGGACTTCAGGAGAATCGATGACAAGGAAGACCAGGTTCGTGGTCGGTTGTCGCCGGTAGCGCTGACGGCACTGGCTGTTTTCGAGACGCAGAGACTCGGCGTGATCGCCACGAGAAATCTGACTCACAGTGAGCCATACAGTATCGCCACCGAAATCGCATCGCTCAATCTCTTGAGCGGGGGCCGAGTCGGCCTCCGTGCCCAGGTCACTTCGCGAAGCATCGACAGACGTCATTTCGTTCGCCCGCAACCGGTGCCGGAGCTGAGAGAGTCCGACATCTACTTCCCTGAACGGATTGGAACCAGACTCGAACCGGTCTTCTCGAGCGCAACCGAGTCGATCGAAATACTCCGAGGATTGTGGTCGACCTGGTCGGAAGGCGCACTCCAAGAAGGCGCCGATGGCCGATTTGTCGATATCGACAAGATCTCTGACAAGTTGATTGTGACAAAGACTTTCGAGGTCGCCGGACCACTCGCCACCCCTGTCGTCGAAGGCTTGAAGCCTGTCGTTCTCGCGCTCGCACATCACGCCCAAGTTCCTTATCGGTTGGCGGTTGCGTCGGCTGATGCCATCCTGGTGACACCCACTCCGAGTGCTAATGGCGTCACCATCGGCGATGTACTCGACGCCGTCAACGCTGAATGTGATGCAGTGCGAAGAAATTTGATCGATGAGCCGCTCGCGATCCTGGTGGATCTCGTGGTTTTCCTCGGCAAGACCCACTTCGAGGCTGTACAGCAGAAGCGTGCCCTCGACGAGCTGTCAGGCGCACCGTACTCGTCTGACACCGACATCTTTGTCGGTTCGGTAGATGAGCTGATCCACCGGATCGACGAACTCGTATCCGCTGGCGCACACGGTGTGCGACTGCGGCCGGCGGTCAACGGCCGGGACATCCCACTTGTCCTCGAACAGCTTGCCGCTGTCTTCGGGGCGAGCACCCGGGTGAGCACGTTGAGAGAGCGACTCCAGGCAGCGTCGCTCGAAACATCGGCGGCCAAATGAAGATCGGCGAGCTGTCAGAAGCGACACGGGTGTCCCGCCGCCTCTTGCGGTACTACGAGGAACAGAGCTTGATTGCTCCGAGACGATCCGAAAACAGTTACCGAGACTACGACGAACGAATGGTTGACAGGGTATTTCAGATACGTGGGTTGTTGGACATGGGTTTCCCGACGCGGGTGATCCGGCAGATCCTTCCTTGCCTGGACCAAGAACGCGTCATTCACATGAGCGATGTGACACCGGAGATGCTGTCGATGCTCGAGGCGGAGGCGTCGGGACTTGACGAGAAGATCAGCTTTCTTGTGAAAAACCGCGACGCCATCCGTGAATACATCGCAGAAGTGAGGCAGCGACAGACTGTCCCACTCGATGGATGAACACTGAGCGAGCTGCCGGTTGGTTCAGAGCATGCCTATGCCCATCGTGCCGCGTATGGCAGCGCAAACCAGCGGTTCAGTGAGCCTCGGGGAGTATGCCGTTCAGCACTATGTCGGCAAGAGAATCGGCAAACGGTCCCGGGTCCGAGACGTCACGAACCGACAGCGCGAAGATGGCCGCGCCCGCCATGATGTCGAGAAGAGCGTCGGCGTCGACGCCGCTTCGGATGTCGCCGCGCTCTCTCGCCGCCTCGAGTCGACGGTTCAGCTCGACGCGGACTCCGGCCAGTTGCCGCACCACGAGAACGTCGCGTAATTCCGCGTTTGTTCGCACTTCGCTCATCAATCCGGGAGCAGCGGCTCGTGTGGCGGGAGCTGCGAACAGAGCAACCGCGCCGTGCACCAGCGCGCGGATCTGATCCGCGATCGTGCCCTCGGTGCCGAGTTCGGTGTCGATGTCCGCGCCCTGTTCGACGTCGAGTACGGGATAGATCGCGTCGTTGACGATGTGTGCCTTCGACGGCCACCGACGGTAGATGGCAGGACGCCCCACTCCGGCACGCGTGGCTATGGCGTCGATGGACGTGCCCGCATACCCCTTTTCTTCCAACAGTTGCCTGGTCGCGTCCAGTACTGCGTCGTCGATTGCAGGGTTTCGTTGCGGGCCCAGGCGGTGCTGAGTTTCGGAATCTTTGGACATTTTGGGCAAATCCCTTGCGGTATCGCTGTGATGGCCGTTACATTCTGTCACGGCTTTAGTCGATACATATTGTATCGACAATCGGCACGTGCGCATCGGCGCCACCGAACCACGAGGAGTGGTGATGAACCTTCGAACCGAAACAGAAAACTCCGGCGAAGATCCCGACTACGCCGAATTTGCCAGGCCCGGCGAATCCCGCAACGACCCGGCGGACATGCGGCGCAGCCTCGAAGGCTGGCTCGCAACCGTGCTGTGGCGAGGCTCGAAACCTTCGGTGACTTCGGTCGAGGTGCCGGCCGCGAACGGCATGTCCAACGAGACTGTGCTTTTCGATGCGACGTGGATCGAGGACGGGATTCGAGCCGTGCATCGCCTGGTCGCCCGTATCGCCCCGCGGGACAGTGCGGTACCGATCTTTCCGTCTTACAACCTGGACCAGCAGTTTCGGGTCATGAGTGCCGTCGCCGCTCACACGTCGGTGCCGATCCCGCGGGTGTACTGGTCCGAGAGCAACCCGGACGCGCTCGGCGGCGAGTTCTTCGTGATGGAACGGCGCGAGGGCGAAATCCCGCCCGATGTCATGCCGTACACGTTCGGATCCTGGCTCTCGGAAGCTTCGGCCGACGACTGTTCTCGACTCCAGCAGTCATCGGTCCGGGTGCTCGCCGAGCTACACGCTATGGCCGATCCGCACCTCGCACTCCCCGAGTTGTGCCGCGAGGGTGCCGAACCGACTGGGGCAGAAGCGCTTCGCGCGCACCTCGAGGACCAGCGACGCTACTACGAGTGGGCAACAGCCGACGGACCAGGATCTCCTTTGATCGAGCGCGGTTTCGACTGGATCGAAGCGAACTTTCCCGTCGATGCCGGTTCCGCAGTGCTCTGCTGGGGTGACTCGCGGATCGGAAATGTCATCTACCGCGACTTCGAGCCGGCGGCGGTCCTCGATTGGGAGATGGCCACACTGGGGCCGCGTGAGCTGGACCTCGGCTGGATGATCTTCCAGCACAGGTTCTTCGAGGATCTCGCTGCCATGGCAGGACTCCCCGGAATGCCGGACTTCCTTCGTCGCGAGGACGTGGCAGAGGCCTACGGCTCGCTTTCCGGCCACCAGGTTGCGGATCTAGATTTCTACATCGTGTACGCCGCGCTGCGGCATGCGGTGATCATGTTCCGAGTCCAAAGCCGCGCAGTGGCTTTCGGTCAGGCCGAATTCCCCGACAACCCGGACGAGATGATCTTGCACCACAAGACACTCGAAGCCATGCTCGACGGCACCTACTGGGAGTCGCTCGCAACATCCCCGCTCACAACAGGAGATGCACGATGACACTGTCCCCGCTCGACGACTACCCGGTACATCAGATCGCCGAGACCATCCGCCACGTGGGCACCTCGGATCGAAACTTCTACGACCGTTACTACTTCAACTGCCATGCAGGCGTCGACGGCGACACCGAGCCACTGTTTCTCATCATCGGTCTCGGTCAGTACCCCAATCTTGGTGTATGCGACGGCTTTGCGGTTCTTCGGCGCGGCGAAGACCATATTGTCTTCCGGGCATCCCGAGCCTTGGGTGACGATCGTATGGACCTGTCAGTAGGCCCGCTGCGAATCGAAATCATCGAGGGTCTGCACCGCCTACGTGTGGTGTTGGACCCGAGTCCCGAAGCGCCGGACCTGAGCTTCGACCTCACCTTCGAGTCCGACGGCCCCGCCAATCTCGAGGCCAGACATTTCCATCGCCAGCTCGAACGAGTCACCTTCGACACGCAACGATTCGTGCAGACCGGAACATGGTCCGGATCCCTGACCGTCGACGGCGACGTCATCCCGGTCACCCCGGAGACGTGGCGGGGTAATCGCGATCGGTCCTGGGGTGTGCGACCGGTCGGCGAAGCGGAACCGCCTGGACGCAAGGCAGATCCGGCGATAGCCGGCAGTCAGAACTTCTTCTGGATTTACTCGATCATGCAATTCGGCGACTTCACCATCGTCACGATCGTTCAAGAAGATCAGCAGGGACGCCGAATCCTCGAAGATGCGACTCGCGTCTGGGCGGACCGCTCGCGCGAGCCGGAGTGGTTGGGTCGACCGGACCACCAGCTCACGTTCATTTCCGGTACTCGCGAGGTGAAGAGCGGAACTCTGTACTTCCGGCGCCCCGGTGCACCAGGCGAATCCGACCACATCCTGGAGATCACCTGCGAACCGATACTGCCCAACTACATCGGTGTCGGCACGGGCTACGGACTCGAGCAGGATTGGCGCCACGGGATGTGGCAGGGCGAACTGGTGGTTCAAGGCCTGCGGGAAAAGGTTTCGGACATCGAATCGTGGAAGAAGATGCTGTGCCCGGTCGACAACCTGGCTCGGTTCACCCTCGTCGAGGACGGCGTAACCCGCACCGGGACAGGCCTGTTCGAGGTAGCAGTCATCGGACCTCACCAGCGATACGGATTTACCGGCATCGGTGATGTCGCTCCGTAACTCCAGATCACCACACCACAAATCCCAAACTGCAGAGAGAGGCACTGCCACATGTCCACACGCACACGAATGTTGTTCGCTCGCACTGCAAAGGCCGCCGCATTAGTTGTTACAGGTGGTCTGATGTTTGCTGCTCCCGCCACGGCAATCCCGCTCGACCTGGGCTCTCTCAACACAGGCTCGCTTGGAGCGGTCGATCTCGGCTCGCTCGATCCTGTCCTCGCGCCGACACCGAATTTGGCCTCCGTGGCCAACTTTCGCGACGTTGCCGGCAACGACGGTAGGGGATACGCCACCGTCGACGGCTCACACCTCAAGCGCGGCGTCATCTACCGGTCCAATGCGCTGACCGCTACCACCGACGCAGACAAGACGACACTCACCGGCCTCGGGCTTGCCGACGCCTATGACCTGCGCGGCGCAACCGAGATCTCCAACCCGTTCATCGGTGGCGCGGACAAACTCCCGGACGGTGTGACGTACACGAACATCCCCATCGAGTTCAAGGATCTCACCCAGCTCGCGACGACGATCAAGTCGCCGGAGGAGGCCAAGCAGTTCTTGGTCGACACCAACCGCAGTTTTGTCACCGATCCCGTTCGCCGTGCCGGCTTCAAGCAGGTCCTCTCGGACATCGCTGCGAGTGACGGGGTGCAGTTGTTCCATTGCACCTCAGGCAAGGACCGCACGGGTTGGACCGCGATGTTGCTGCAGTCCATCGCCGGTGTCCCCGCCCAGACGATCATGGACGACTATCTGTTGAGCAACACCTACCTTCAGGCGACCAACGAGAAGATCCTTGCGCAGATCTCTCAGGCCCTGAGCCCGCAGGTGGCGACCAATCTCGAGCCGGCCCTCGGTGTCGACGCTTCGTACCTGGAAGCTGGACTCGCGCAGGTAGCCAGCGATTACGGAACCGTCGACGGTTATCTCACCGAAGGTCTCGGACTCACTGCGGACACGATCGCGCTTCTGAAGGCCAAGCTGGTCGGCTAGTTTCTCGCTGCTAAAACGCTTGAACGAACGAGTACCAGTCGCCGTCGAACTCCTGGTATCCGATCTCGCCGTCGCGGCGGGGCTTGCCGAGATATGGTGCGCCGTCAGGTAAGTACGCCAATCCGATCGAATCGATTAGACCACCCTCGATGTGGAAGCGGCACCCGTTGCCGACGGGCCAGACCTGCAGGACCCGGTAGACGCCAATTGTTCGGTTTTCCAACGACTTCTGGCAATCCGCGGCCACTGCTTCGAGCGAATCTTTCGACAATGCAAACGCAACATGCGAAGGGACGGACAAGGTCACGAGCGCACCGGTGACGAGCACGATCACCGGCGCGATCGTGCTCAAACGCAGAGTTTTGTACTTCATCCAGCCAATCAGGCTGAGTATCAACCACACTCCGCCCAAACCGAGCAGTACTGAGGCTGCGAGCGCAAAGAACGGAAAGTACACAACCGGCGGCATGAAGGACCACACGATGACGCCGCATGTGAGAGTGACAAGCACTGCGGTGACAATCGCTGTCACCTTCCACCAGGATGCCGGACCTCCACGCTCAGTTGTCGGATCACCGTCAGTCATCGGACAACCCTTGCACACCGCAGTAACTGCGGAGCGGCAACGAACGGAATCGTCCACTGATATACGTCGGGGTCGTCGTGCGTAGATCCGCGAATTGAACATTTTCGGCGCCAGCCAGTCCTCTAATGTCTGAGGGTATGGTCGGATTGTGAACCAGGATCTGATCATTCGCCGCTACCAGCCCTCGGATGAGGACGTGGTCGTCGACCTGTGGTCGCGCGCTGCCCGTGAAGCCCATCCGTTCCTTGCGGGTGAGGGGACGGGCGAACGCGAGCAGAAGATGCGAGAGGTCTATCTGATTCAGGCCGACAATTGGGTCGCTGAGCACAACTCCGCTGTCGTTGGACTGTTGGGAATGATCGGCTCCGAAATCGGGGGACTGTTCGTCGCGCCGGCGTCACAAGGGTTGGGCGTCGGGCGGGCGTTGGTCGAACACGCCACAACCATGCACGGCGAGGTGACACTGGAGGTCTACACGCTCAACGATCGCGCCCGCAGGTTCTATGCGCTGATGGAGTTCGAAGAAGAGGGGCGTCGACACGACGCCGAGACGAACCATGAATTGATCACCCTTCGTCGTACTGGTCGCGACTCCTCCCTCATCTAGGCATGAGAAACGCGAATCAGCCCGGGTGCCAGGAGTTCCACCACTCCACGATGGGAACCTGCTTACGCTTGGGCCTGCTGGTCTGCCTGCAGGTGCTTGACCGGGCATCCCGTGGGGAAGGTGCCGAGGTCTTCGACCTTGTAACCGTTCGGGTAGCTGCGGATGTTGGGCAGCTCGCGGGCGAATTTCCGCTTCGTACGCACGGGGAAGAACCGCAGCAGGCGCGCGCGGACCTTCAGCGCACCGCGTGAGACGACGCGCATCGCAGTGCTCGGGTGCTTGAAGTGGAAGGCGTCGAGTAGGTGATCGTCCATGAGCGCGAAGGCGAATCCCTTGACCAGAGCCTTCGGTGCCAGGTTGTTGGGCGGGAAGGTGCACATCAGGTCGAGGGTGGAATCAGCGACGGCTCGGGCGCCGGGATCGAATGAAAAGTGTTCGCGCTCATAGTCGTCGAGAAGTTTGACGAAGCCCTCGTAGGTGTCCGGCGTGTCTTTGATGTTCATGTACCGACCCAGGTGGCGGTAATAATTCGTCGACCCGACGATCTCGTTGTCGGTCATCTTCCGCCAGCCGTACTCGTCGAGCCATCTGACCGGCGTGACGACGAAGGTGGCCAGGACATAGAGCATGTCGTCGTTGGAGATGTCGTACGAGCCGTGCATCTGATTCATTCGACGCACGCTCTTGCGGCCTTCGGTGCTGCTGAGGCCGTGCTCGAGGATGGCGTCGAGGATCAGGCTGGTGTCGTCGTAGCGCTTCTGAACCTTGTCGGTGAACTCGCCCGTGGAGAAGAGGAGCTTGCCGATCGAGGGGACAGCGTATGTACGAAACAGTGCGAAGCTGAGCGCCTGATTGATGTCCCAGGGAAACTCTTGCGCCGCGAGAATGCGCGACATCTCTTCGTAATCGGTTTCGGGATCGAGTTGATCCGTGCGACTGCGGAGGTCGTAGCGCTTCATCTGAACACTCCCTGGGACTGGTCTGCGCGCGGCAGAGATAGGTGTGAGCTGCACCACCGACTGTAGTTCTGACAACACGCGTTGTCTAGGGGGTGTGAATAGTCGTCTTTCCTTCGTTTCGGGCGTTGTACCAGGGGTATCCGGAAAGTGTTGTCGACCCGAGGAGCAGCTATGAGCGTCACACGCACGGCCGGGGTTTTTGCGGCCATCGGACTACCGATTGCCGCGAGCGTCATGTTCGCCGGAGTCGCCTCGGCTGATCCGCCCCACCCTTTCGGCGGCGCCGCCGTCACTATCGGGTGTCCGAATCAGGGGTCGCTGGCCTCGTTGACCGGGCTCACCGGCCAGTCCGGGCCAGAATCCAATCCGCCCATCGCCAAGGGTGACATTCGCTTCGATTCGTTCCCGGCCGCTGCACCCATCCCGGCGGCGGGTCAGGTGACTGTTGCGTGGGTCAACACCGACACGGGCAAGTCCGGAATCGTCGACCTGGTCGGTACCTATCCGTACCTGTCCGCGACGGTGAACACCGGCGTCGGCAATGTCGTTGCGACGGCGTTCGGTTCGATCAACTGGGGCAGTAGTCCCATCTGCCAGTCGAATCCGACGATCGGCAGGTTCATAGCCTGATCTTGAGCCTGATCGTCACAGCCTGGACGGGCACAGGGTTGGCGGTATCGCGTGATTATCTGTCATCTCGGAGATACCGCCGGGTCCGTCCCATCCCATATTCTGAAACATGTTAGGTGAAAGCATATTTCAGGGATGGAAAAGGTGGCGACGTGAACGGGTCGAGCGCGCGTCAGTTGATGAGCCAGATGCTCGTCGAAAAACGAAACAGTCTTGCGCCCGAAATGGTCGGCATGCGCTGCGAGGGTGCTCGCCGAATGCACGGCCTCAGTCGGCGCGATGTCGCGCAGATTGCCGACATCAGTTTCAATCACTATCAGCGGCTGGAACAGGGTACGTCCGTTGGTGTTTCGGCTCCGGTCATCGTGAGGATCTGCGACGCCTTGTTGATGGAAGACGACGAGAAGGCGCGCATGCTGGCATTGCACCAGGTATGGGCGCGCCCTCGTCGACCGCTGGCTGGATCCCGAGTTGCCGGATCTCAGGCTGCCGGTGAAATCTCCGGCAGGCAGCGGGCCAGTTCGTCCGGCGTGTAGAAGAAACTCCCGGCGCTCACCGGAGCGCACGGGGCAGCAAATGCTGTCTCGCGCTCGTTGTAAAGCATTCGGACCAGACGCTTACCCTCCGGTCCGGCGTAGACGTCCCACTGCACGTTCGCAGCCATCGGGCTGACCTGTGATCCGCGCCAGGGGTTGTTCGCATAGGTGTAGAGGTCGCCCTCCGCCTGCGAGGCGGTGCTTCCCGGCAGTTTCAAGAGTGCTGCGAAGGGGATGATCGTTTCTGCGTGTGCAAACCGGAAATCCGCTCCCGGGACGGCGTCGTCGCCGGTATGTTTCTGCAGGCCGCGCAGGAACTCGTCGCGCAGGACAGTTGCCATCCGGTAGGTGACGTCTTCACCGGTGAAGCCCGGGCCCTTGGCGTAGAAGTCCTCGGCATCGTTCGTGTATGCGAGCCACTGCGCGTCAGCAGGTTCGATGAACCGCTCGAAATTCCACTTGCCTTCTTCGGCCATGCCCGGAGTGATGATGTACGTGTTGTACAGCATGTACGCGGCGTCGACTTCGTTGTCGATCGTGCTGGAACCCTTGCCACGGTCGACGAGTGAGAACTCGCCCGCACTCAGCCGGTTCACGAAGTCCTCCGAGTAGAGCCTGAGCATCATGTGCCGCGAGACCTCGCGGGTGCGGGGAAGATCGGCGATCTGGTCGTCGACGGCTTTCAGTCGAGGATCGGACTCTTCGTAGTCCTTGTAGTCGGCGTTTGCATCCGAGTCGTGGAAGTAGAGAAGGTCGGCATCCGTGGTCACCGGTGCAACATCGCCGGCGACGGCTGGAAACGCACCGGTCAGCCCTTGCGCGAAGTTCTCGGCGCTGTCCACGGCACGGTCCACACCCGACGAGGTCAAGGTGATGGTGCCCTGTTGCGCTGCGATGGCGTCGAACAGTTGGGGGAGGCGTTCAGTGACCCGCGCGCCGAGCTGTCTGTGTTCGGTGATCCCGCGTCCGCTGAGGTTGCCGTACCCCAGCTTCTTGTTGGCGGCCATGAGATCACGGAGGGCCGGGCCGAATTCCTTGCCGACGGGAGTCAATGCGTTCTCGGCTTCGGCGATTTCCCACAGCTGCAGGCTCAGGTCGTCGTACTTCAGGCTCGACAGTGCTCTGGAACCATGGCGCGCAACACTTTCCGTGTACACGGGGGAGTATCCCGTCGGCGGCGCCTGATAGTCGGCGATGCGCTGGCCGGGAGTGTAGGGCGTCTTGGACGTGAAGCCGCCGTCGCTGACGGTTGGTATCTCTGTCGAACCGGAGCTCGAACCGGCGTCGAGCGAACCGAACGGTGACGCCGTGGCGATGGACTGGACGCTGCTGGTGACAAGCACTAGTCCGACAGCGCCGGCAGCGGCCAGCACGCCGAAGCGTGAGCTTCGCATGGTGAGTTGATCCTCTCCGTCGGTGCCGAGGTGACACGACGGAAGGAAAGTTAGAACAGCTAAGCGTCCGAATTGCACCTACTTGCCCATGTGCAGATGGACGCGGGGTTACAAGTTTCGGATTCGCGAAGCTCAGGAGGGTTTGGCGGCAATCCCGATCGACACGGAGAGCGACAAAGCGATGAGGGTCATGGCCAGCCACTGGTAGCTCTTGGGCGTGGGCTGCTTCTTACGTCCGAACTTGCTCACTGATGTCTCCCGTTTGTCCGTGGGTACTCAGCACATATTACTGTTCCATTACCCCAATGGCGCGGTCGACCGGAAACTGTGCGCGATCAGACAGCAGGCGGACCGCGAAGTCCGCCCGCTGCCCCGCGATCAAGAGATCGTGCGCAGTTCCCGTCGCAGTATCTTGCCGGTGACGGTCTTGGGCAGTTCCTCCACCAGCACCACGGAGCGTGGGTACTTGTACGCCGCCATCCGCTGCTTGCAGTGATCGATCAGATCTTCCGGGGTGACGGACGCCCCCGCGACGAGGCTGACAAACGCCTTCACCGTCTCACCGCGGTATTCGTCGGCGATCCCGACGACTGCCGCCTCACGGACTGCGGGGTGCTCGGCAAGAACGTCCTCGACCTCGCGTGGCCACACCTTGTAGCCGGACGCGATGATCATGTCCTTCTTACGGTCGACGACGTAGAACCAGCCGGCTTCGTCCATGAACCCCACGTCGCCGGTGTGGAACCACCCGTCGCGAATGGCCGACGCACTCTCCTCCGGCTTGTTCCAGTAACCGCGCACCACCTGTGGACCTCGGACGACCAGTTCGCCGATCTCTCCGATCGGCAGGACCGCACCGCCCTCGTCTTCGATGCGGACCACGGTGTTGGGTACGGGAACGCCGACAGACAGCGCTCCGGATGTGGGGTCGACCGGCGTATCCGCACCAACGGGAACGGCATGGGTCGGCGACGTGGTCTCGGTCAGCCCGTAGATGTTGTGCAGCGCAGCACCGGTCATGGCGCGGACGGCCTCGGCGGCAGTCGGCGAGATGGGTGCGCCGCCGGAGTAGAGCAACCGCATGGAGGTGAAGTCTTCGGGCGCGCATCCCGGAGTGTTGAGCAGTGCGGTGAACGCAGTGATGGCGCCGACTGTGAATGTCGGTTGGTGCTCACGAATCGCGTCGAGCATCACCTCGGGGTGGAAGCGATAGGCCAGCACCAGCGGCATTCTCGCCAGGACGGACACCGCGATGTGACCGATCAACCCCGTGATGTGGAAGAGCGGTGCAACTCCGAGAACCGTGTCTTTCGGGGTGAGCCCCAGCCAGTCCCGGTAGACCTGGGCGTTGAAGGTCATATTCGCGTGAGAGGTCATCGCTCCCTTCGGCGGACCCGTGGTTCCCGACGTATACGTCAGTACCGCAATGTCTTCCGGTGCAGCGTCAGTGGTGATCGGATCGCCGAGACGATGTTCGTCGATCAGCGTCGCAAGATCGTCGGTACCGAGATCCTTCTTGACGATTCCGTCGAAAATCCTCGGATCGTTGCGACTTTGATACTCGAGTTCCGAGGTGGTGATAACTCGCCTGACCGGCGAGTCGGAGACGACATTGCGGCCGACGGACTCGTAGAGCCCCTCGAGAGCGATCAGAACCGCTGCTCCGGAATCTTCGAGTTGGTATCCCAGTTCTCGTTCACGGCTCATGGGATTGATCGAGACTGCGACGCCGCCGGCTTTCCAGATTCCGGCGAGCGCAAGCACGAACTGCGGAACGTTCTGGAGGAACAGAGCGACGCGGTCACCCTTCACCAGTCCACAGGCTCGGAGTGCTCGGGCCAGGGCGTCACTCTGCTGATCCAGTTCAGCGAAACTGAGTTGATCGTCGAAGTACTTCACAGCCGTGGCGTCCGGATCAGAGCGGACCGCCGCTGCCAACATTTCGAGCATCGTGGGGTGTTCGACGTCGATGTCGGGGGGAACGTCGTTGCGGTACAACGCCAACCAAGGGCGATCTTCGTATGTCATTTGATGGCAACCGGATTCACGGGAGAGCCGCTGGCCTTGGCAACCTTGAGTGGTGCGGCGACGTACAGGAACGTGTACTGGCCGTCGGACGCGCAGTCCGCGGCCAGCTTCTCCAGATCGCAGATCTCGGTGAACACCACACCGAGGTTGCGCATCAATGCGTTGTGGAGAACCAGTGCCACACCGTTTTCGGGGTCGGTGGTGACCTCGTTAGCAATGGTGTCGGTGACGAGGTTCGGAATCTCCATGTCCTGGAACCACTGGACGAGTTCGGGGCTGTAGATCAAGCCGGGCTCGCAGAAGCCCTCGTAGAAGGCTTCGCCCTGGTCGAAGAACAGCTTGAGGAAGTTGGTGCGGATGACGAGAATGTCACGCTTCTCGATGGTGACGCCCTGCGCTTCGGCACAGGCCAAAAGATCATGGTGCGTGAAGGTTTCGGCCTTGTCGAGGTTCTCCTTGCCGCGGAACTTCGCCATGTCGAGAAGTACTGCGCGTCCGACGACGCCACGGTCGGCAATCGGTTCGACGCTGGCCTTCTCGAGGCCGCCGACAGTCGTGTCAGCGGAGTATCCGTTCCACAGCGCGCCGTCGTACCAGACGTGGCCGAGTGCGTCGTACTGCGTCGAACCCTGGAGGAAAGCGTCGATCTTGTCGTCCGCGTAATGCAGACCGCCGGGGAAGTTGGGTGCGTCGTCGCCGTCCCAGCTGCTCTCGTCGAAGATCTGTGTGCGCTCGGCAGGGCTGCGTCCCGGCCACACCGGATCACCCTTGGGGTCGCCGATGAGCCGTTGAAGCGTGAACACGGAACCCTGCTTGATGGTTCCGACGCCACGAAGCACCTGTCCGGCGTCGAGGTAGTTCAGTGAACCGACCTCGTCGGACTCTCCCCACTTGCCCCAGTTGCTGGGCGCGTCGCGCAGGAGTTCTCCAAGATATGGCGCCTCGGTCATGGTGATTCGATCCTCTCGCTACCGACACCGAACGATCGCTCGGGCGGACCTGGGTCTTTGTGATCCACATCATGTTCAGGCCGATAATCAGTAGTCAACAGGTTCACCGATTGCCGTGGTCATCGCATTGTTGGAAATCCAATGTTCGGGAATACTGAACACTGTGACCGAATTCGAGAATGCCGTCCTGATCGGAGCGTCGATCCGGCAAGCGCGGCGTCACAGTGGGCTCTCGCTGCGTGAATTGGCCAGGCGTCTCGATGTCAGCCCGGCTACCCTCAGCGCTGTCGAGACCGGAAAGACCAGAGTCAGCGTCGACCGGTTGGCGGCAATCGGCGGGATTCTCGGAGTGCGTTTCGACGCTCTGCTCCCGGCTGCGATAGTGCGTCCGCCGGAACAGCCGCGATGGGGAGGCGACGACGCCGACCAGGACGCACATTCTCGGCCGAACGAGTGGCGAAGGTTCGGCCCGAGTCCGTTCGATCCGGTGTTGGCGGCCGCGCTCGCGGAGATGGTGAAGACCGGATATCACGGCGCTGCGATGCGTGAGATCGCCAAACGTGCGCAGATGAGTGTTCCAGGTCTGTACCACCACTATTCCAGCAAGCAGCAGATGTTGGCCGAAATTCTCGACCTCACCATGGATGAACTCAACACGAGATCGTTGGCGGCAATCGACGAGGGCGAAAGTCCCTCCGAAAGGCTGGCTTTCCTCGTCGAATGTGTGACCTTGTTCCATATCTATCGGCGTGATCAAGGATTTCTCGGTGCCAGCGAAATGCGCAGTCTCACAGCCGAGAACAGGTTGCGCATCACGGAATCACGCAACTACCAGCAATGGTTGATGACGAAGCAGGTCGACGACGGAATCGCTGCCGGTGTGTTCGGGACGGATCGGCCGCGACAGGCCGCGCGTGCAATAGTCGTGATGTGTGTCTCTGTCGCGCAATGGTATCGGCCGAGTGGGCCGCAAACGCCCGAGGAAATTGCACGCGACTACGCGCGTTTTGCACTGGATCTGGTGCGCCTTCAGCGACCGTGACGGACGTCATCCGGTTCGGGTGATGCGCCAGCGGGCAAAGGGGTCCATGCTTGGAAGGTATCCGTACCGCGACTCGAGTAAGGAACGAAACCCAATGTCTTCCAAGCTGTCTCACAAGGCCTACATGATCGGTGCCGGCATCGGAAACCTCTCGGCTGCCGTCTATTTGATTCGAGACGGTGAGTGGAGCGGTGAGGACATCACCATCATGGGGCTGGACATGCATGGAGCGAACGACGGCGAATCTGCCGCTACCTTCCAGCACCAGTACGGTCATCGCGAGCTGGGCAACGACACGGGCTTCATCAATCGTGGCGGTCGCATGCTCAACGAGGAGACTTGTGAGAACCTCTGGGACGTGCTGAGTGTGGTTCCGTCGCTGGACAACCCGGGAAAATCGGTGACGGATGACATTCTCGATTTCGACCACGCGCATCCAACGCACGACGTCGCACGATTGATCGATCGCGACGGCATTCGCAACAAGGGTGAAAACGACTACAAGCACATGCAATTCGACAACAAGGATCGGTACTTGTTGACGAAGCTGATGACGATGCCGGAGTCGGACGAGGCAAAACTCGACGACATCAGTATCGAGCAGTGGTTCGAGGACACTCCGCACTTCTTCACCACCAACTTCTGGTACATGTGGGAGACCACATTTGCTTTCAAGCGGGTGAGTTCGGCGATGGAGCTGCGCCGGTACATGAACCGAATGATTCTCGAGTTCAGTCGCATTCAAACTCTTGCCGGTGTCACCAGATCCCCGTACAACCAGTACGAGAGCATCATCTTGCCGATGCGGGCCTTCCTCGAAGGCAAGGGCGTGAAGTTCGTCAACGAACTGAAGATCACGGAGTTCGTGTTCAAGGACACCCCGCTACGAGACGAGATCACCGTGACGGGACTCGATTACGAAAACGTCCGCACCGGTGAGAAGGGCCGAATCGACGTGGCGGAGGGCGATTTCGTCTTCGACACCAACGGCAGCATCACCGACAGTTCTTCGATCGGCGATCTCGACACCCCGATCGTCGAAGACATGAGATACGCACCGAGTGCGCTGCTGTGGAAGCAGGCCACCGAGCATTTCTACGATCTCGGGAATCCCGACAAGTTCTTCGGGGACCGGGCGCAGAGTGAGTGGACCAGCTTCACCGTCACCACTTCGTCACACGAGCTCATCAACGAGATTTCCCGAATCACCAAGCAGCTCCCCGGAAATGCGCTCAACACATTCGTGGACTCGAACGTGCTTCTCTCGATCGTGGTCCACCATCAGCCGCACTACCACGCGCAGAAGGAGAACGAAGGAGTCTTCTGGGGTTACTGTCTGTTCCCGCGCAAGGACGGCGACTACGTGAAGAAGCCGTTCATCGAGATGACCGGGCGGGAAATGCTGGAAGAGACGCTCGGTCACCTCGAGGCGCTCGACGAGAGCGGTGCGCTCGCCGCGCGTCGACAAGAGATTATGGACAGCGTCGTGAATTCGATTCCCAGCCATATGCCTTACGCCAGTGCGCTGTTCAATCGGCGCGCCGTCGGCGACCGGCCGCTGGTGGTGCCGAAGCACTCCAAGAACCTGGCGTTCATCAGTCAGTTCGCGGAGCTGCCGTTCGACATGGTGTTCACCGAGCAGTACTCGGTGCGCTGCGCTCAGGTAGCCGTCTACAAGTTCCTGGGGATTCCAGAAGACAAGCTCACCAAGATGCATCACTACGAGAAGGATCCGAAGGTCCTCGCCAAGGCCGCAGTGACGATGTTCCGCTGAGGGGTGCTCAGCGACCGTGCCGCTTCTCGTAGTCCTCGCGAGTGCGATCGGCACGGCGCTGGGCCTTCTCGTCGAGCAGTTCGGGATCGAGTCCGTGGCTCAGCAGGCGGTGACGGCGGTAGATGGTCCCGAGCGCCACGACGAAGTACGCGAGCGGGATGAGCAACAAGGCCATCATGGCCAAGGGAATCCAGATCGGTCCCGGGATCAAGAGGAACAGCAGAAGGATCAGCGTCGCCGGCACGGTGAAGCGGATGATGTAGCGGGCCTGGGCGCCCGGGCCGACGAGATCGTTCCGTACCCAGTCCTGATACCGGTCGGGGAGCGTCTTCCCCAGGAGGTATCCGCAGTACTGAGGAAAGTTCGGGCGAGTCTGTTCGGCCATGGCATCCAGGATAGTGCCTGGTACTGCCGCTTACACCGGTGCCTTGAACGTGCGTCGGTAGGCGCTCGGTGAAACGCCGAGGGCCTCGTTCATGTGTTGACGCATGGATGTCGCAGTCCCGAAGCCGGTTCGAGCAGCAATCGCATCGATCGACAGATCGGATTCCTCCAGTAGTTCCCGCGCCCGATCGACGCGTCTGCTGGTCAACCAGCGGTTCGGTGTGGTTCCGACTTCGTCGCGGAATCGACGGCTGAACGTGCGGACGCTCATGTTGGCGCGCGTCGCCAGGTCCGCCAGGGTGATCGGGTCGTCGAGATGTTCGAGGGCCCAGTGCCGAGCGTCGGCAGTCGATTCCGAAGGCTTGTCGGCCAGGGGGCGTCGGATGTACTGAGCTTGGCCACCGTCGCGCCACGGCGGTACGACGCAACGCCTCGCGACGGTGTTCGCCACTTCCATGCCGTGGTCACGCCTGACGATATGCAGGCAGAGGTCGACTCCCGACGCCACCCCGGCCGAGGTCAGGATGTGGCCTTCGTCGACGAACAGCACGTCCGGATCCACGTTCACCTTGGGATAGACACGCTGGAAATGGTCGGTGTTGCGCCAGTGCGTCGTGGCGCGGAGTCCGTCGAGCAAACCCGCCGCGGCGAGGATGTACGAACCGGTGCAGATCGAGACCAGCCGAGTGCCCGGCTGGATGTGTTGGAAAGCTGCGGCCAACTCGGGGGAGAGGTAGCCGTCTTCGTAGGCCGGACCCAACTCGTACGACGCGGGGATGACGACGGTGTCGGCGGTGGCGAGCAACTCGCTCCCGTGGTCGACCGAGATGCTGAAGTCTGCGTCGGTCTGCACGGGATTGCCGTCGACGGTGCACGTCAGGATCTCGTACAGCGGCCGATCCTCGACGTCGAGGGCACGTCCGAAGATGCGCGCCGGGATGCCGAGTTCGAAGGGGATGACTCCATTCAGAGCCAGTACGACGACGCGATGCGGACCAGACATGGCTTGATTCTTTCATATATTGGCAATCTGGCCACTGTTCTCGATCGAATCCGAACTGCAGAATTCTCTCTGTGACTTCTGAGACCGCTCTCCCCGAATCAGGCCAACAGCAGGTGAGCCCGCCGCGCTTTCACCGCGCCTGGTCCGTCGCGATCGTGGCATTCCTGGCGTTGGTCGGTGCGGCGAGCTTCCGCGCTGCCCCATCGGTGCTGATCGATCCGCTGCACGAAGATTTCGGGTGGTCGCGCGCCAGCATCTCGGCGGCCGTCTCGGTCAACCTGATTCTGTACGGGTTGACCTCGCCGTTCGCTGCTGCCTTGATGGAGAGGTTCGGTATCCGGGCGGTCGTCACCTCGGCGTTGGCGCTCATCTCGCTCGGCAGTGGTCTCACCATCTTCATGACCTCGAGTTGGCAGCTCATTCTGCTGTGGGGTGTCTTCGTCGGTCTCGGTACCGGTTCGATGGCGCTGGCGTTTGTCGCCACCGTCGTCGATCGCTGGTTCGTCGAGAAGCGTGGTCTCGTGACCGGCATCCTGACGGCCGGTGGTGCTGCCGGTCAGCTGGTGTTCCTTCCGGTCCTGGCGAAGATCGCCGAAACGTACGACTGGAAGAGCGTCGCCTTCACAGTTTCGTTTGCCGCACTGGCCGTTGTGCCGTTCGTTCTGCTGTTCCTGCGTAACTATCCGTCAGACGTGGGTACGACGCCTTACGGAGCGCCCGCCGATTACGCCCCACCAGCCAAGCCTGTCTACCAGCGCGGCGGTGCCGGAGGCCGGGCGATCTCGGTGCTGGTGATGGCGTCGAAGACCAAGGTGTTCTGGCTTCTCGCCGGTACCTTCGCGATCTGCGGCGCGAGCACCAACGGCCTGATCGGCACGCACTTCGTCCCGGCGTCGCACGACCACGGAATGCCGATCACGACGGCCGCGTCCCTCTTGGCGTTGATCGGAATCCTCGACATGGTCGGCACCATTGCTTCGGGTTGGTTCACCGACCGGATGGACTCGCGAAAACTTCTCGGCATCTACTACCTGTTCCGCGGAATCTCGCTGCTCTTCCTGCCGCTGCTGCTCGCGAACACCGTGAATCCACCGATGATCGCGTTTGTCATCTTCTACGGGCTCGACTGGGTGGCGACGGTTCCGCCGACCGTCGCGCTGTGCCGTCAACACTTCGGCGCCGACGCCCCCATCGTGTTCGGTTGGGTGCTGGCATCGCACCAGATCGGTGCGGGTCTGGTGGCCTTCTTGGCCGGTCTCGTTCGTGATCAGATCGGCTCGTACGACGCTGCCTTCTTGGTGGCCGGCGCGCTCTGCGCGATCGCTGCAGTCATGTCGTTGTTGATCGCAAAACGTCCGAAAGAGGCAGTATTGATTGACTCTGTCTGATTCGGCACTGTGATCGGTACCACCGACGGGGTAAGTTGTGTGTAACTCCAAGAACTACTCACCAGTAGGGGTACTGAAATGCCTGCTCCGTCCGCTGCGACCTTCTCGCGGCTCGCCGATCTGATCGCCATCGACAATGTTGCCGATCGCCCGACGAAGTCCATCACCGAGGTGTTCACCGGCAAGGAGCTGGCGACCATCCCCGTCGGCACCGCCGACGACGCACTTGCGGCCATCGCCCGTGCCCGCGTCGCCCAGAAGGAATGGGCCAAGCGCTCCGTCCTCGATCGCGCCGCCGTCTTCCACCGCTACCGCGATCTCATCCTCGAGAACCGCGACGCCCTCATGGACATGGCTCAGGCCGAGACCGGAAAGTCGCGTACCGCAGCTCAGGAAGAAGTCCTCGACATCTCGATGACGTCGCGGCACTACGCACGTGTGGCTCCGAAGCTGCTGCGTCCGCGTCGCGTCTCCGGCATGCTCCCGGGCCTGACGAAGACCGTCGTCCGCTACCAGCCCAAGGGTGTCGTCGGCGTCATCTCGCCGTGGAACTACCCGATGACGCTGGCCGTGTCCGACGCCATCGCCGCGCTGCTCGCCGGTAACGCCGTTGTCCTCAAGCCGGACAGCCAGACGCCGTACTGCGCGCTCGCCTGCGTCGAACTGCTCTACAAGGCGGGTCTGCCTCGCGACCTCTTCGCCGTGGTTCCCGGGCCGGGCTCCGTCGTCGGCACCGCCCTGGTTGAGAACACCGACTACCTCATGTTCACCGGTTCCACCGCGACCGGTCAGCTCCTCGCCGAGCAGGCCGGCCGTCGACTGATCGGCTTCTCCGCCGAACTCGGTGGCAAGAACCCGATGATCGTCGCGGCCGGCGCAGACCTGCGCGAGGTCACCGACGCCGCTGTGCGTGCGTGCTTCTCCAACTCCGGTCAGCTGTGCATCTCCATCGAGCGCATCTACGTCGAAGAGTCCATCGCACCCGAGTTCATCCGCATGTTCGGTGACCGCGTCAAGAAGATGAACCTCGCCGCCGGATACGAATTCGGAATCGAGATGGGCAGCCTCGTCTCCGAGGCGCAGGTCAAGGCAATCTCCGCTCATGTCGACGACGCAGTGGTCAAGGGCGCCACCGTCATTGCCGGTGGCAAGGCTCGGCCGGACATCGGACCGCTGTTCTACGAGCCCACCCTGCTCACCGGGGTTCCCGAAGACGCCGAGTGCTACCGCGACGAGACCTTCGGGCCGCTCGTCTCGATCTACCCCGTCAAGGACGTCGAAGAGGCCATCGCTGCGGCCAACGACACCGAGTACGGCCTCAACGCCAGTGTGTGGGCGGGAAGCAAGGCTGCCGGTGAAGCCATCGCAGCGCGCATCCACGCCGGCACCGTCAACGTCGACGAGGGTTACGCACCGACCTGGGGCAGCACCGCAGCACCGATGGGCGGTATGGGTGTCTCGGGCGTCGGTCGTCGTCACGGCGCCGAGGGGCTGATCAAGTACACCGAACCGCAGACCGTTGCCACCACTCGCGTCATGAATCTCGGTGGACCGCGCGGACTTCCGGCCAAGGTGTGGGCAAAGCTCATGCCTCACGCCATCAAGATCATGTCCTGGGTTCCGGGCCGGTAACGGGTGGAAACCGCCAGCGCGTACATCGAGGCAACGCCGGTATCGGTGTGGAAGGTTGTCAGCGACATCGAAGGTATGGGTCGCTTCAGTCCTGAAAATACCGGTGGAACATGGACTTCCGGAACTCCGGGCACTGTGGGTGCAAAGTTCAAGGGCACCAACAAGCATGGTCTGATTCGGTGGAGCACGCACTGCACGGTGGTCGACGTGGTCGACTGCCGGAGGTTCTCCTTCGAATCGGACGAGCCGAAAGCGCGGTGGACCTATGTGCTCGAGCCTTCGGGAACGGGCACCGTGCTTACCGAGACTCGTGAGATCTATGCGACGCCTGCGCTTTACGTGCGCATGATGTCGGGTAGCGGCCTACTCGGTCGGGGTCGAGATCAGCTGATGCAGACCGGAATGGAAACTACTCTGGCGCGCATCAAGGCGTTTCTGGAGAGCTAGAAACTTACACAAGTGGGGCTGCACTCGATTCGAGTGCAGCCCCACTTCTTTGTCTCTATCGGTTCGACAGCTCGCCGATGTCGGAAGTCGACACCCGATTCTCGCTCTTGCCGGCATTGCGGAAAGGCATGCCGACCGTACTGAGGTCGATTCCCTTGGTCTCCTTCATGATCAGTGCGGCAACGAGGGAGAGCAGGCACAGCGCTCCTACGTATACCGAGAACACCCATCCGAGATCTCGCGAGGTCAACCAGGTGTTCAGGTATGGCGCCGTACCGCCGAAGATCGCAACGGACAGCGAGGTGGCGAAGCCGACTCCCATCGCACGTGCACGGGTCGGGACGAGTTCGGACATGAGCGCCGGATACATCGCGGACGCGCAGCACCACACCGCCAATCCCATCGCCTGCGTCACGAACAAGGTCCACGGCTGGGCGGTCAGGATAGCCGCGATCGGTAGTACGAGCACGGCGCCGGAAATGCCGAAGGCTGCCGCCATGGTACGCCGACCGTACTTGTCCGAGAGATGGCCCGAGAGTGGAAGCAGTGCCAGCACAACGAGTTGGGCAAGCAAGCTTGCAATGAAGGCTCCGTTGGGATCCATTCCCTTGGCTGAAATTGCGTACGCTGACGCGAAGGTGGCCCAAGTGTAGTAGGCCGCGTTCTGCCCAGCAGACAACATGAGGATCAGCACGCCGATCTTGACAATGTCCTTTCGTGCGATCGGAGGTGCCGAAGCTGCAGAATCCGAATTCTCCTCGAAGTGAGGCGATTCCGATGCCGCACGACGCAAGAACAATGCGTACAAGCCGAGTACGGCCCCGATGGCGAAAGCAATTCGCCATCCGTATCTGCTCATGTCGTCTTTTCCGAGGATCCCCGTCAGCAACGCTGCGACGAGAGTCGCCAGCATTACTCCGAAGGTGACAGCTGTGAATACCGAACTGCCCCAGAGCCCTCGGCGATCTCGAGGCGAGATCTCACCGACGTAGGTGTAGGACACGCCGGCCTCCCCTCCATGGGCGAGGCCCTGCGTCAGTCGTGCAATCAAGAGCGCGAACGACGCCCACACCCCAATGCTCTCGTAGCTCGGGATCAATGCAATTGCCAGGCTTGCCACGGCCATCAGGCACATCGTGAGCACCATCGTGAATTTTCGACCCTTGCGGTCCGCCAGGCGCCCGAAGACAAGGCCACCGAACGGCCGCGCCACGAATCCGACTGCGAACACCGCCAGTGTCGACAGCAGGGCAGAAGTGGGATCGCTGTCATCGAAGAAGTTCGACGCCAGGTATGTCGAGAAGATTGCGTACAGAGTCCAATCGAACCATTCGAGGATGTTTCCGGACACGGCTGCCCGGAGCGAACGGGCGCGATCTAGTTCGGGGGTTTGTTCAGGAGGTGCAGAGCTGTTCATGTGAGCCTTCTCGAGATGTCAGTATGTTTGTCGTTCAACAAGTTCGCTGGATATGGGCGTTCAGCCCATATGGAGTCCGCCGTTCACATGAATCACTTCGCCGTGCACGAAACTCGCGGCTGGACTGCACAAGAATCCGACCACGGAAGCAACCTCGGCGGCGCGGCCGAATCGACCCATCGGCGTCGAACGGATGAGGTGGTCGTTTTGGCTGTTGACCAAATTTGCAGTCATCGGTGTTTCGATGATGCCGGGCGATACTGCATTGACTCGGATCGATCCGCCCAGTTCCCAAGCGAGACTGCGAGTGAACGCGAGTAGTCCGCCTTTTGACGCCGCGTAGTGAGCGTGATTTCGACTGCCGCGATGGCCTGCCATGGACGTCAGATTGACGATCGAGCCGCCGTCACGCATCACCGGAATGGCGGCGCGTGTCAAATACATTGCCCCGTCGAGGTTGATGGACATGACCGTCCGCCATTGCTGGTCGGTCATCAACTCCACCGACTGTTCGGGATAGATCCCCGCAGCGACGATCAGGTGGTCGATCCCCCCGAAGTGCCTTTGCGCAACCGCAATGAAGTGATCATTGCTTTCAGGTGAAGCAGCATCGAGTTCGGTTGTTGCTATACGATTTCCGTCTGGATCCAGGGAAGCTCTGATCGCGGAGAGTGCTTGTGTATCCAGGTCGCCGAGTACCAGATTCGCCCCTGCTGCGTACATCTGCTCCGATACCTGCCTGGCGATTCCGCCTGCGGCTCCGGATATTGCAATGGTGCGATCGGTGAAGTCGTACAAGTCGCTTTCCTTTGATCAGCGCACCTTCGACGAACCTCCCCGCGAAGAATCAGGATTGGTGCTGTCGAAAAGTTCGGGGTGCTTTGTTAATTCGGTTCTGGTTCTTCGTATGTGGCCGGTCAGGCACCGTTCGGCATCGATCTCGTCTTTGCGCACGATGGCTTCGATCAGTAAGCGATGTTCGTAGTTGATGACCCAGGTTCGATCGGGACCCGTCAGACGGGCATATGCCCGACGGTAATGCTGAGTCGTATTCCAAAACCGCGTCACCATAGTTATCAACTGAGGAATTTCGCAACCGCTGTAAGTGAGTAGATGCAACTCCCGGTCCAGTACCAGGAATCGGTCTACGTCCTCGTTGGCTTCGATCTCGTCCTGGATACTCCAGAGTCGATCATGCACACTGCTGTTCAGATGCGGGATGCTCTCCGCCAGCGCCATGGGCTCGATACGTTCGCGAATGCGATATACGAAATCGCATTCCTGCATATCCATCGAGGACACCCACGCGCCACTGTTCGCCTTCAATTCGACCAGGCCTTCGGATTCGAGCATGCGCAGCGCTTCTCGCACCGGTAGTCGACTCGCGCCGAGTCGTTCGGCTATCTCTTCCTGGCGGATTCGAACTCCAGGGAGTAGGCGTCCGGAAAGTATGTCTTCGCGGATGTGGGCAGCGATGCGGTGGCTCGCGACCGTGGTGGGGCCGTTCGCAGAATCGGCTTCGGACAACGGTGCTCCTCGAGGTGGGGGACGGGCGCAGTTCAGCTCGGCCACGGATCGAGCGGGTGCCGGAGTTCATTGTTCACTGCGGACATGCGTGACGGTGCTCGGGATGATCCGTGTCGCGAATTGGATCCAATTGTGCCTGTTCGCATGGTTGACCGCGGTTGCGATCTGGCCTGAATGCTTCACCGTTTTGGATCCAATCACTCTATTTTTCATGCCGGATAAAAGTCTCAGCACGTATGTTGCGGGGTGTTGGCCCTGTTCGTCAAGTGGGACAAGCCACATTTGTGGTCGATCGAGACTTGGGCAGGTTTGCGAATGGATCCATTCGATGGCAATGTGAGGCCCAACACGGAAAGTGGACCGCCCTGCGCGAGTCCCTCCGCGCTGTCCAGACGTGCTGCCAAAGCTTGGCCGTCCAAAGGCCTGATCCGGAGACTGACTATGACCACGCACAAGAAACTCACCGCAGCATCACCATGGGTGGAACTGGCAACATCGAACAAGGACTGGGATGCCGCCGCCCCGTCGCTTCTCGCCACGATGCTGGCTCAGACAATCTTGATCCGATCCTTCGAGGAATACGTCCTGGAGTTGGCGGGGAAGGGACTGATTCACGGTCCAGCCCACTCCAGCATCGGACAAGAGGGTGGGGCTGTGGGGTCGATCGTCGGCCTCACATCCGCCGACTCCATCAACGGTTCCCACCGCGGACATCATCAGTTCCTTGCCAAGGCGCTGGCCCACGTGGCTGTCGACGGTTTGGATCCGACCGCTGAACTTTCGCCAGAGGTCCGAACCGTACTGACCCGCAGCCTCGCAGAGATCTGTGGTCTGTCGCGCGGCTACTGCCGTGGTCGTGGCGGGTCCATGCACCTGCAGTGGAAAGAAGCCGGCGCGATGGGTACGAATGCGATCGTCGGAGGCGGGGTACCGCAAGCTGCAGGTTTCGCCTGGGCGCACCGTCAGGCTGGAACCGATGCGGTCGCAGTTACCTACTTCGGCGATGGCGCGGTCAACATCGGTTCGGTACTCGAATCGTTCAATCTGGCAGCAGCATGGGATCTTCCGATCTGCTTCTTCATCGAGAACAACCAGTATGCGGTCTCCACGCATGTCGCGGAAGCGACCGGTGAACCGCGATTGTCGGCACGCGGGCTCGGGTTCAACATTCCTAGTTGGAAGGTTGACGGTATGGACCCGCTTGCGGTCCACCTCGCGATGCAGGAGGCCCTCACCCACATGCGTTCGGGTAAGGGCCCCACGATCATCGAAGCGGATGTCTATCGCTTCTTTCACCAGAACGGCCCATTCCCGGGCAGCGCTTTCGGCTATCGCACGAAGGACGAAGAAAAGGCCTGGAAAAAGCGCGATCCGCTTCGCCTTCTCACCGATCAAGTGGTCCGTCGGAAGCTGCTGACGGAAGCCGACGTAGCCGAGGCGGTCGCGCAAGCCTCCCGAGTAATGCAGGAGATCGGTGGCGAGCTGCTGGAAACAGTGCCAGGGGGCAAGCCTGGCGAGGTCAGAATCAAGACATCGGAATGGCCGGACGTGAACTTCGTCGATGTCGGGATACGTGGTGATCTCAGTGAGTTCGAGGGTGTCCGATTCGTCGAGCCAGAGGAGTTCGGCGGCGAGATGGCCGATCGGAAGTTCATCGACGTCGTGGCGGAGGTGATGGACCGTCGCATGGACGCCGACAGCTCCATCGTCGTGATGGGTGAGGACATCCATCGCTTGAAGGGCGGAACGAACGGCGCTACAAAAGGATTGGCTGATCGATACCCGGGCAGAGTGCTCGGCACTCCGATCAGTGAGAATGCGTTCGCAGGCCTCGGTGGCGGAATCGCATTGGACGGACGGTACAAACCAGTCGTCGAATTCATGTACGCCGATTTCATGTGGGTGGCAGCCGACCAGATCTTCAATCAGATCGGCAAGGCGCGACATATGTTCGGAGGGGACAGCAACGTGCCCTTCGTATTGCGCAGCAAGGTCGCTATGGGGACCGGCTACGGCTCGCAACATTCCATGGACCCTGCCGGCGTGTTTGCAACTGCCCCGGGATGGCGCATCGTCGCACCGTCCACGCCGTACGACTACATCGGCTTGATGAACAGCGCTTTGCAATGCAACGACCCGGTGGTGGTCATCGAGCACGTAGACCTATATGGCACGAGCGGCCAGGCGCCGACCGATGACTACGACTACTTCCTGCCGGTCGGGAAGGCCGCAGTGCGTCGGCGCGGAAGCGATCTCACGATCATTTCCTACCTGTCGATGGTGGGGCATTGCCTCGAGGCAGTGGATGAAATCGGGACAGTCGATGCCGAGGTCATCGATCTCCGTTGGCTCGACCAAGCGAGTATCGACTGGGACACCATTGGCGAAAGCATCAGAAAGACCAACAACGTGGTCATCGCTGAGCAAGGAGCATACGGAACGTCGTACGGCGGCTGGCTCAGTGATGAAATCCAGCGCCGATTCTTCGATTGGCTTGATCAGCCCATCCAGCGAGTGACGGGGTCTGAGGCATCGCCGAGCATCAGCAAAGTGCTCGAACGTGCGGCAATTGCACAGACGGATGAAGTGGTCGAAGCGTTGAAGAGGATCACTCGATCGTGAAGCGACCGAACCGAACCCACTCACCCTCATCGGCAGAAATTCTCTAGGAGCAATCAACCGCCATGGCGACATTACTGCGCATGCCAGAGGTGGCAGCCGGAGCTACCACCGTAATCCTCTCCGAGTGGCCGCTTGCTGTCGATTCGGAATTCGATGTCGACGAACCGTTGGCCGTTCTCGAAACGGACAAAGCGACGGTTGAGATCGAGGCCGAGTCCGCGGGTGTACTTGTACACACATTCGTCGAACCAGGGACATCCGTCGAGGTCGGTGCACCGATCGCCGTCCTCGCTGATCGGGGCGAAGTCGTGAAGGATATTGCGGCATTGCTGGCCGAGTTCGGGGTCCGTGATGCCCATGGGCGCTCTGCCAAGCCTGAAACATCCACTGCTGTAGACGAACCCGACGGTTCGTCGTCTCCGACCGTGCTGGGCGAGAAAGTGGCCGATGAGGGGGCGCCGCGAATTTTCGCGAGTCCCTTGGCGCGACGCCTAGCGGAATCGGCAGGGCTGAACCTCGGTGACATCGTGGGATCGGGCCCGAACGGACGCGTCGTACGTAACGATGTCGATGCCGCAATAGCAGCAAAGACCGCTTCGGCACAGGCCGTCGCAGTGAAAGATGCTGGTGTGAAGGGCGCTGGTGTCAAAGGCCATGGCTCTGCCTTCACGGACACACCGCACACCAGACTTCGTCGTGCAATTGCTGCTCGGCTGACATCGAGTAAGCAGACACAGCCCCATTTCTACATCTCTGGTTCTGCGCGGGTCGATGCGTTGCTGGAGGCGCGCAGGCAGCTCAACGAAGTCAGCGCTTCCAAGGTGTCGGTCAACGATCTGTTGATCAAAGCGATGGCGAAGGCGCATACGCTGGTGCCGGAGATGAACTCGATCTGGGTCGAAGACGCAGTGAGAACCTTTGCCGAGGTGGATATTTCGATCGCGATAGATTCCGATCGCGGGTTGCTTACTCCCGTTCTGCGCGGGGTCGACGCCATGTCCATTTCCGAAATTGCCAGCGCTACAAAAGATTTAGTAGCGAGAGCAGGTGCAGGGAAGATTCGGCAGGACGAACTCGAAGGTGGGTCGACGACGATCTCGAACCTCGGGATGTTCGGGGTCGAGGAATTTTCGGCCATAATCAACCCTCCTCAATCGTCGATTCTTGCAATTGGAGCAGCGACCGAGCAGCCCGTTGTCGTGGCGGGACGGCTGGAGGTCGGGACGGTCCTGCGAGTGATTCTCTCGGTTGATCATCGTCCGATCGACGGGGCGATCGCCGCGAAGTGGATGAAGCATTTCACCACAGTTCTCGAGAACCCGATCCAGATCTTCGGCTGAGCAGACATCGCGAGAAAGTGGGAGGCACAGGTATGAATTCACACTACGACGTGGTCGTACTCGGAGCTGGGCCCGGTGGCTACGTTGCGGCCATCAGGGCCGCGCACCTGGGGCTCTCCACTGCTGTGGTCGAGGAAAAGTACTGGGGTGGCGTATGTCTGAACGTCGGATGCATTCCGTCGAAGGCACTGCTACGGCACGCGGAGATTGCGCACCTGGTGACCGACGGAGCCTCGATGTTCGGAATCGAAGGTGTCACTTCGGTTGACTTCGGGGTTGCGTTCGACCGCAGTCGATCTGTTGCGGACGGCCGAACCAAGGGCGTCAATTACCTGATGAAGAAGAACGGTATTCGGCAGTACAACGGTCGCGGCGTATTCCGTGGACCGAATACCCTCGAGGTATCGGGTGGCGATTCCGCGACGATAACTTTCGACAACGTGATTATCGCCAGTGGAGCAGAGCCACGGCTACTTCCAGGCACGACTCGCAGCGACAATGTAGTCACGTATGAGGAGCAGATTCTCACTCGCGAGCTGCCGAAGAGCGTGGTCATCGCCGGTGCAGGAGCGATCGGTGTGGAATTCGCCTATGTCCTGAACAGTTTCGGAGTTGACGTCACGCTGGTCGAGTACGCAGAGCGGATCCTTCCGCTGGAAGATGCGGATGTATCTGCCGAACTGTCGAAGCGATACAAGAAATCCGGGATCACGATTCTGGTTTCCACTTCGGTGGAGGAGATCGTCGATTCGGGTGGACAGGTCAAGGTAGTAGTGAGGCAGGGTGGCGAGGCGCGAACGCTGCTCACGGACAAGGTGATCCAAGCGATCGGATTTGTTCCGCGGACCGACGGCTACGGCCTCGAGACGACAGGCGTCGAACTGACCGAGCGAGGAGCCGTGATGGTCGACGAGTACATGCGTACTTCAGTGCCCGGAATCTTCGCAATCGGCGACGTCACCGCACAGTTGATGCTCGCTCACGTCGCAGAGGCCCAGGGCGTGGTCGCGGCTGAGACGATTGCCTGCGTAGACACCGTCCCTGTCGACTACCCGATGATTCCCCGCGCAACTTTCTGCCAACCCCAAGTTGCCAGCTTCGGATGGACGGAGCAGCAAGCGAGGGACAAGGCCGGCACCATGGGCTGGGATGTCAAGGTGGCTACCTTTCCGTTCAGTGCCAACGGCAAGGCGCATGGTCTAGGGGACGCTGTCGGGTTCGTGAAGCTGATCAGCGACGATACGTACGGTGAGTTGCTCGGTGGACATCTGATCGGACCGGAAGTGACCGAGTTGTTGCCAGAGTTGACGCTCGCTCAGAAATTCGAACTGACAGTTGAAGACCTCGTACGCAACGTTCACGCTCACCCAACACTGAGTGAGGCGCTGCAGGAGGCTTTCCACGGGCTTGCCGGACACATGATCAATCTGTGAACGGACTGATGTTGAATTGGTCCGATAACCGAACCGAACGAGGAGTGGCAAGTGATAGGCGTCAAGGCAGACTCGCTCCCTGAGCCCCTGCGGGGAAACCCGGTGGCACAGATCGCCATGATTGTGCCTGATCTGGAATCGGCCGTTGCACTGTGGAGCGGCATTCTCGGCCGAGACGATTGGTCGATCTACACGTATGGGCCCGACAACGTTCCGGAGTTGAGCTACCGAGGTGAGGAAGGACGGTTCGGCATGCGCTTGGCTTTTGTCGGTGTCGGTCCCCAAATCGAGCTGATCGAACTCCTCGAAGGCCCCAGCTCGTACCACGAATGGCATTCGAGTCACGGTTTCGGATTGCACCATCTGGGTTTTGTCGTCCCGTCGATCAAGGACGCGATGATCGAAATGGCGGAACACGACCTCGATTTGATTCAGTCGGGGTACGGCTATGGGGCGAACGGGGACGGAGGTTTTGCGTACTACGACACTCAGGATTCGGTCGGCGCGATTGTCGAGCTCATCGAGGTTCCATCGATCCGACGACCATCCGAGGTTCTGTAGAAGCCGCGTCGATCAGCGCGGTGTAGACACGCTCCGGCTCTTCGGCGATGCGATTGAGTACGTACAGCCACCACTGTGTTCCGAAGATGACGTATTCGCGTGTGGTGAAGCCCGCTCCTCGGAGTGCGTCCAGTTGCTCGGTACCGAGGCCGAGCAGCATCTCGAACTCGACGTGCTCGCCTCTGAGCTTCGAATCATGCTCGGCGCGTAGTGCTTCGAGGATGTCGCGGTCATGTGTCGCGATGGAGACCTGGTGACCCGAGTCGACGATCCGGGCTGCGTAGTCGAGATACGCGCTGCGCAGTTCGGCACTACCGCGTGGGTAGGCGACGGACTCGGCTTCGAGGAAGGCGCCCTTCACGAGACGGATGCGACCGGGTCGGTTCAGCAGAGCGGCGAGATCCTTTGCCGTGCGGTGCAGTCGGGCCTGAACGGTGATCCCCACGTGAGTGAACCGCTCGGCCAGTCGCGCGTGCATGTCGAGGACCAGGTCGGTGCGGTCGGACGCTTCGGCAGAGATGATCAGCTCGGCACCTGCGCGTTCCGTGGTCTCGGCCAGGCGCACGACATTACGAAAGCACTGCTCCGGATCGATGACCAAGCCGATGTGCGAGAGGTCGAACGACACGGTGCTGTCGACGCCCGACGTTCCGATCCGTTCCGCCAATTCCACGAACACATCGGTTTCGGCGTTCGCGAGTTCGGGATCCCGGACGCTTTCCCCGGTGTATTCGATGCTCGCCTTGTGTCCTCGCGCGAAGATCGAGGGGAGTCGGTCGAAAGCGTCGTCGATGGTTTCGCCGCCGATGTAGCGAGCGGCGACTTTCCGTGCGAGTGCTGCCGTCGCAGCGTCCGCCATGGTGCGTTCTTTCAGGGATTCGTCGAGTGCGAGGCGGCGTAGGACGTCCGCGGCCTGGGCTTGTAGATCCGTGTTCACGGCTTCAGCGTATCCGGACGAGGGTGCGGGAATTGTTCTACGAACCCTTGCGTTCGATCTATTGTCGATATATCGTCGATACGTCAAACAAACACAGCCAGTCCAGGAGGACAACATGTACGCCCCACACAACAACCCAGAAATGCAAGAACGTCGCGAGCATGGCCGCCGAGGCCCGCATCGTGGACACGGTTTCCGTCGAGGATTCGAGGGCGAGCGACCCGAGGGTCGCTTCGAAGACCGAGCAGAAGGACGCCCCGAAGGCCGGCGCGGTCGACTTGACCAGCGCGGACACGGTCGGCCGGGTTTCGGTGAAGCCGGCGCAGCGCTCCGTCCCGCGGTGGGCCTACTCCGAGGTGCCGCTGTCGCGGTAGCCGCAGGTGGGACCGCTGAGCAGGTAGCCAAGGCCGAGGCAATTCTCGCCGAGGCACGCCGAGCACTGTTCGAGATGCTGGCGGAAAAGCCGGCTGACGCGCAGCAGGCTCACACAGAATCTACCGACACGCTGCCGGCAGAGTGATCACGGCGCTCAGGCGCCGACGGTGACTTCCTCGCTGTTCATGCCGGAAACGTGGCCGTCGGCGCCCTCTCGCCAGTACCCGACAACATTGTGTTTGTCGCGAGCTATTCCTCGAACTTCCCTCAGATGCTTACGAATACGACGGCTGGTTGCGCTTTCGCACGCCACCCACGCGTAGATGTCGGCCGATTCGGATTCGGGAAACTCGACCTTCTCCACAGCCTCGAACAGTGCGCTCGGCGCCTTTCCGAGGCCACTCCCCACGAGCCACGTGTACGTGACGTCGCCGCGAGTGACAAATTCCTGTCGATCCTCTTCGGTTTCGACCTCGATGATCGCCTGTGCGACATCGCCTTCACGAAGTTCTTCGACAATCCTGCCCAGTCCGGGGAGACCCGTGGCGTCTGCGACCAGCAGCTGCCAGCGAGGACCCGCCGGTGCTTGGTAGTGGGACCGCGAACTGTCCGACCAGAAGACGCCTAGTAGGTGACCTGGTTCGGCCCGCAGGGCCCAATCCGCTGCAATACCGCCAGGGTGCACGACGAAGTCGATGTCCAGACGTCGGCCGCCGTCGTGCACCTTGCGCACGGTGTAGTGCCGCCACGGTGGCTCGGTTCCGAGATCGGCCTTGCCGTAGTCGGGATTGTTGAAGTAGTCGTATTCTGCTTCTGTTTCACCGGGTTTCGGGAACGCGAGGTCGATGCGCTCGTCGCCCTGCCCGCCGGTCGGCCAGTGCCAGTCGCCTTCTGCCTCGATGCTGATTCGCCGCATGTGCGGGGTCAGGGACGTGACGGTGACAACGCGGGCGGGTTCGCAGAAAGACATGCCTCGACCCTATGGGTCCGGCGTGTCGAAGTGGAGACAGATGCTGTCGCAAGACGGACATCGAGCGCAGCCGAAAAGGCCAGCGCATGTAACGGGGCATGATTCTTCCCCGGTGCATACGCTGGCATTTTCAGTTATGTCGGTTCACGCCGCTGTGGGTGGGCTGTTCCCGCCGATCGGCTGCTGGAACGGATCGATCGACATCGGTGGATAGAACACCGATTTCCGATCCGG
>NZ_JAQGFI010000016.1:0-150194 GCF_027854095.1 Rhodococcus sp. C-2
CCCGTCTGCGCCTCCAATGCGGGCTGCGCCCGCATTCCAGAAAAGCCTGCCCGCCAGGGCGGGCAGTTGACAGAACACAACCGGCGCTGCGCGCCCGGTTCGCTTTCCCACTCACGCCGATCAGTTTGACCGGCGGTGCCGGGCCGCGCTGCGCGCTGCCCGACCACCACCCTTCGATCAAAGAATCAGTCAGCGAGTTCCCAGTCAAAATTGATGTATCCGAGGTCGTTCGAAATTGCGTCACGAACATCACTGGTATCCAACGATTCTCGGGCACCGTCAGCGCTGCGCGCCGATACGGTCACGGTCACGCTGGCGGTCACAGTCACTTCAACTTCGTGGTCACGTTCACGACCCGGAAGATCGTGCTCGCTCATGAAGTTTTCGAACTCTCCGCATAAGCTATTGCTGTCTGCCCATTCGCAAGCATCTTCTACCAGCGAATCAACCCAACGGCTCCGCTCCTCTCGCTCGCGCTGTAGCGCTGCGCGCTGGTTCGCCAGATCATTTCGTAATTCTTCCGTGACTTTCTGTGCCGATTCTATCTCCGCACTCACTGCAGCCCGCTCGCGTAGCAGCCCCACATACGCCCTCAACCACAAAGGAGGGGCCTCGAACGGCTGGCCGAACTGGACTACCTGCTCAGAAGTAGCGGTACCCGACCAGCTCTCGATTACCCCTTGCCCTTCCTCTGCACCAACCCAGATGACACTCACGTGCGCCTGATCCTCTGTGGATATATTCGGGTCCACGGAGAACCATCCTCTACGCACAGTGCCACTCTCAGCGCTGACTTCTACCCAGGCACCCTCCGGGGGGAAGCCTGGAACCAACGGATCGGCAAGAGCCTCATCTCCGAAATCCGGGCATAGTGCCTTGTCGAGCAAATCTACAAAGGCTCCGGGCCGAGACGAGTGGTCGGCACCCAATTGTGCGATGGCCGCGACAGAATCAATAACAGACATGTTGGAAACTCCCCTTCACGGGATGAGCGGGCTAGATGGTCAGACCAGCCCGAAATGTTGCGCTTTGGACAAGGTCGAATCTATCAGACTTTTCACCTTCGCGAAACCCGAAATAGTCTGCATAACAACGTCTTTGGAAACCAGACGGAAGGGCAAATAGCAAGGGAGAGCTGCTCTCCAAGTCCCTGGCACTCCCGGTGCCGGGGACTGCCGGCCGAACGTCCGTGGACTGTCCGACCGTCAGTGCCCCGATTACTCGGTGCCGTACAACTCGGCGGTGTAATGCCCCTCCCCATTGCGTGTGGCTTCATCCCAATCGACGCCCAACGCGTCGGCCAGGTGGTGTGCATCGGAGAGGAAGTCCGCGAACACGGTGGGCAATTCTTCGGTGCCGGTGCCGCAGCGGCGGGCATACGCGATCATGCCGTCTGCTGCCCGCACAGCGCGGACGCCGTTGTCGTGGATCTGCGACTCTGGGTCTTGCTCGTAGCGGAAGTCATCGCGCTTGCTGCCGCCCGCTGTCGATGCCGCGACTGCATCGAATGTGTCTATTCCTTCCCAGACGCGTGCACGGTATTCGATCTTCGTTGTTTCGGACATTTGTTGTGTCCCTTTCTTTTTCGGTTGAACTACACAGCGGGGGTGCTGTGCAGCGCGGCCAACAGGCCGGTCTGGACCTCGAGCGCGGGCGACGGCGCACCGTGTGCAAGGACGCTCAGGGTCGTGTCGTCGATGACGACGGACATGTGGGCGCGGTGACGCGAGAGCATCACGCAGGCGCGGCCCGCATCGAGGTTGAAGGGTTCGGCGGTCCGGTATCCCGCCAACGGGTGCAGCACCACGACGGCAGGACGCTCGAGGCCTTGCAATGAGTTGGCGGTGCCGACCAGTACGTCGGGGTGCTCGCTCAGTAGGGCACGGATTGCCGCAGCCTGAGTCACGTGCGGGACCACCACGGCCACGTCGGCGGCCGTCATTGACCGCTGGCCTGTGGTGGTGACCAGATCCGCTGCCAGTAGTTCCCGCACCCGCGCAGCGCATGCGGTCACCAGGGCCGGATCGGACGGGCCTCCGCAGGCTGTGATCGGGCGGTGCGCCAATTCGGGCCACACAGCGCCGCTCGAATCGGTGAGGTGTTCCGGGGGCCGCTTGGAGGTGAACGGCAGATCGGGGTAGAACAGTGGCGCAATCAGCGCTGTGGTGTCGGGTCCGAGTCGCCAGGTGTGCGCCAACCGCACCATCCCCACCGCATCGCCGTGCGCAGCCAACAGTGCAATCGGGGCGGGTAGATCGGGTGCGGTTTCGCTTCCCTCCCAACGAGATACATCGCCGGTCACCACCGGGTCGATCTGTCCGGGATCACCGACGCACACCACCTGTTTCGCCATGGCTCCCAGCGCTCCCAGATCGGCGTAGGTGCATTGCCACGACTCGTCCACGATCAACACGTCCGCACCGACTCGGTCCGGGTCCGAGAACAACCATCGCGCCGTCGTACCGATCAGAATTGCCCCAACGTCGCCCTGCCAGCGCACTTTCTGCCCCGACACCACCGGCGTGCCGCCGCTATCCGGTGCCGGTGCCTTCGCCTTCCACATCAAGGCGGCGCGATCGGTGAGTGCTCCCAAACGGCGTGCAATCTCCACCGCCTGTTCGCGGGTCTGCGCCGCGATCCCCACCCGCAGATCCGCCCGGTGCGCCAACGCCGCAGCCAGCAGTGCAACCAATCGGGTCTTGCCCGCACCGGGAGGGGACGGCACCACCACCGCAGGATCACCCGACCACACCGAAAACAGCACACGCGCCGTGATCGGGTCGGCCATGATCTCCGACCCCGGCCACCCCGCCAGCGACGGGACGGACATACGGGACGACGACGGCACCGGGCCGGAGGGGGCAGCAATATCCGACGACGAGGCAGTAATGCGCATGACGAATCAAACCTTTCCTGAAAAAAGTCTCTGAACTGGCTATTTACCTAAGGCAGGTATGCTGCCGGTGCTATTCCTCTGCGCCCGCTATGAGCACGTCCAACGGCACTTCACGCCGGGAAGGGACGGGTGTCTGCCCCGTCGAAAGCCAGGACCGCCGCCCTCGGTAGAGCCGCCAGTACCGGCCACGACCAGCGCGCATCGTGTGCGGCGACGCCGCTCGCGGCATCAACACCACCGACGCCCCACTCGGCGGCGCATACATCCCCACCGAACCGAGTCCGAGCACCAACTTCCCGCCGACAACCTCGGCCTTAGTGACCTCGACAGTGAACTGCTCGAACGGACGCCGTCGCGGTGTACCGACCCACCCGGTGACAGCAGATCCGACCCGCAGCCGTGAATCCAGACGCTCACACGTCACCGACAGCGACCCGTTGCGCCGACGTGAACCTTTCGGTGGCGGCGTCATCGATGCCACACCCACCGCGACGTGACCGGTGTGCAGTGCGCGCTCGCGCCACATCGGATCATCGAGCAAGGCTGATGACATCACATCTGCTGCGTCACAACGACTTCGCAGGCCCATCGCGGCGCTAGCCGTGTTGTCGGGACGCGACCAGTCGTGACCGTCCACCAGTGCAGACTGCGCCCGAGAAAACGAATACGCGTCGTCTTCACCGATCGCAGCGAGCAGCGGCAACAACCGGCCACTGCCGATCGCACGCGCCCACTCGTGCATCCCGGCGACACTCTCGTCCGCGATCTGCAACCACGTCCGCCACACCCGCGCCGACCGCTGCGCTTCCGGCACCACTCCGAGCACGTAGCGGGCACTGGACGCGGCCGGAAGATTCACCGCCGCCGACGTGCCGGGATGATCCGCCCGATCCGCCCACCACCCCACCATCGCGGCACTACCAGAGATGTTCGGGTCACTGTGGTGAGCGTGCGCCCGCGCCAACCCCACCAGCGCCGGAATCGTGCCGCCGTCGTCGGTGAGCAACATCGCCGGGGTATCCGCCGCCAGCGTGCCGCCCAACCGTGCCAGCAACGCCAACCCTGCCTCGTCGCACGCGGTTTCCTCACCTCCACCGAACGCCGCAGCGGACACGCTCACACTGCCGCCGCGTACCGTCGCCCGCACCGCCAGCGCCGACGCTGACGGGGTGAACGTAGTGTGTGCGAGCCGAGCAACGGGGCGCCCCGTTTCGGCGGCATAGAGACGCTGAGCCAGATCGAACCATTCCACGCTCACGACACGTCCTCCGCCTGTTCGCACGCCAGGACCACCGGATTCGCAGCGCACTCCCACCCCGCACGCAAGGCCCGCGCCGCCGCATCCTCGCCGGTACCGACGACCACGCTCGCCACCTGAGCGGGCTCGTGACCGGTACCCGTCAACACCTGCTGCGCGTACCGCAACAGATCACCGCTCACCGCGTTCACAACGCACCGACCGGGATCTGCACACTCGACGCCCAGTCCGGGGTCCGAGACAGTGCGGCGTCGTTGCCGATCACCGCGCACACCAGATACGCCCGCGACGGCCGATCCGGCCACGGCGTATCCCCGTCCGTCAACACGATCACCACGTGCGGGGCAGGACGGGCCGCGTTCGCCGCATCGATCCCGACGCGCATATCCGTACCGCCGCCGCCCACCAACACCACATCGGCCACCGACCGCACCGCCTGCGCAGACGTCGATGCCGCATCGCACGAGAGAATCCGTACCCGCTCCCGCGCCACACCGCCCGCCCGCAGCACACCCGCCACCTCACCCATCGCCGCCGACAGATCACCCGCCGACATGGACCCCGACGTGTCGATCACAATCGACACCGTGATCGACGGACCCCGCATCGCCGGGGCCACGATCCCCGGCAGGCTGCGCCGCGACGGACGCGCATAGCTGTAGTTCGTCCGCCCCGACTGATCCGCCAGCGCTCGCCGGATCACCGCACGCAACACCCGATCCCACGGCACGGTCGGCGGCGTGAGAACCTCACCAGCCCAACGCGCCAACCCTTGCGGCGGCATCCCGCGCCCCTTCCCCTGCGCCGCCTGCACCGCCCGCGCCACATGACGGCGAACCAGATCCGCTTCCGCGCCGTCCAACCCGTCCGCGACCTCCCCCGCTGCCGCGCCCAACTCCCCCGGCACCGGCGCGCATCCCGCACCGGATCCGCAACCCACGTCGTCGTCGTCTGGAAACTGTTGTCCCGTAGCCGGATCGATCAGGTGCGTGTAGTAGTCCTCTGCGATTCCGCCGTCCTCGCACCCGAACGATTGTGGAGTGATCACCCCGTCCGGTAACCCGACGCCCGCCGCCAGCAAGTCGTCGTTGATTTCCGCGTCCGCCGCGTAATTCCACGCCACGTGCTGCACCGGCTTCGGCAAGGACTGCCCCCGCACACCGTGCGCCCGCAGCAAGTGCCCGACCTCGTGCAACAACACCGCACCCGCCACCGGCACCGGCCACGCACCCGCCCCCACCAACAACGCCGGATCTAGATACAGCCGCCACTGCGCATCCACCGCGAACGTGCCCAACCCCGGTGCAGCAACAGGCTGCGCCGCGAACAACGCCCGCATGAAATACGGCATCTGCTCGGCAGAAACCAGTCGTGCCAGGCGAAACGCCCGCAACTCATCCGGCGCGAGCGCCCGAACCCCGCTCATGCTGCCGCCTCCATCAGACCCGCAGCGGTCAACATCGGCGCGAACCGACGAGCAGACGCCGGGACAGTCGCCTTCGCCGGTCGCGCCTTCGCCAGCGTGCGCGCCGCCGCGCCCGCCACGTCCGGTGCGCCCGCCTCCGCAGCCGCGATCAGCGGACCCCACGCACTGCGCCAGGCCTCCACCGTGCCCCGTCCCACCGCCCACGCCGTGACACCGGACAGCACCGCCCACACCAGATCAGGACGCGACTGCCAATCGAACGCCGAATCGGGATTCTCCACCACCGCAACCGGATCGGGAAGATCCGCGCTACGCCGCCACTCCAAGAACTCCACGCCCGCGCCCTCACCGATCAACCCGAACACCGCCGTGTTGATCGCCGCGTTGTCGTCCTCCCGCAAATGCGGCAACACCGCCGCCAACATCGACCACGTACGACGCGACGGCCACGCACCACCGGTCTGCGCAGCCGACGACGGAAACGCATCCAACGCATCAGGATTGCGCTGCACAAAGCCGGTGATCGAACTGCGCACCAACGCAACCCGCTGCTCATCGGTGGCCACCGCACGCGAGGCAGGCGGCGCACCCCACCCCGTCGCCATACCGTCCAACCACTCATCCACAGACGGCGTGAACTCCACATGGCAGAACCGATTCGCCAACGGCGCTTCCAACTCGTACCCACCAGCAGCGCAATCCGGAGGATTCGCCCCCGCAATCACCCGAGTCCCCTTCGGCAACTGCACATCACCGACAGTCAAATCCAACGCCACCGCCAACATCGCCGCCTGCACAGCAGGCGGACTCGTCGTCAACTCGTCCAAAAACAGATACCCACCACCACCGGCAACCAACTCCTTCGCCCACGCCGGAGCCTCCAACGCCACACCGTGCTCCCGCACCACCGGCAACCCCGCGAAATCCGACGGCTCACGCAACGACCCCAACACCGTCTTGCACAACACCCCATCCGCCGCAGCCAACCCACGAACCAAACTCGACTTGCCCATACCCGGACCCGAAATCAACAACGACGGCACACCCGCCCGCCCATTCGCATCCAACACAGTCACAGCAGTAGCCAAATCAGCCACAGGAATCCTCCAGAATCGAGCGAACTGGTCAGGTCCGCTACCGAATTAGACTCCCCAATTATATAGGTTGACCTGCACAAATAGGCGCTAGAATCGTTTCTCACGTCCCCGGCGCACCCTGTGCCGGGGACGTGAGAAACCACTACCTCACCGGCCGCCGGCACCACCGCAGACAGGCGAAGGAAAGGTGGCTACAAGACCGCGATTTCGACCTCCGATCAGCGGTCCCCAGCATGCCGACCTCTACGACATCTTTTCGGGCCGGCATCTGCACACAAGAAGTCAAACCTGCGAAACGCCACGCTAAAAAGCGGATAGACCGCAAACGATGTCCGGGCTTGGCTGTCAGCTCTTGAGCTCGCCGACCCACAACACCTCAAACAACCCGTTACTCAAGTCGAAATATGTACGGAGAGTTCGTTTCACCGTCGATACGACGCTGAAACTCAACTTGGACTTGCTGCAGCAACTCGAGGTCGTCCCAAGCAGATGAGTGATCCTTGCTCTGTTCTCGAGAGTCAAACAACAGATTCACCCACCGGGCATTGTGGGATGACCACATCACAAAGAAGACATCCGGCCACATCACCCAGACGGTGTCTACGCCAACAATCCCGTCCAGTGGGTTCAGAAGGTGTGCCACGATAGGAGCAACGTCCATTTCAACGACGGGATAGTCAAAGGGATGGGCAATCAGAAATATGTTCTTCGAGTGCGCAACCCTCACTTTCTTGTTTAGTTGGCGGAGCGCGCGATCAATCTGATTGAGGCCTTCACCTGCCAGGACCTCGTTTACAGTCGTAACAGCTGCGGTGAACGTCGTCACCATCGGAATTTCGCCACGCCCAAGGGATTGATCAATCGTGGCGTCAAACTTTCGGTACCAAAGACCAATCGATTTCACTTCGAAGTCCGCAAACCTCTTATTCGCCAAACCCATCGACGATATGGGGCTGCGCTCCGATTTCGAATGCGAAAGATCGAAGATCAAGTCTGGTTCGCCAGCACAATCAACGCTAGTCGGCGCACAGGCTAGGAATGCAGTCGTTGAAATGGCGGCTAGGTCCTCGCCCGATCTCACTTTCAGTTTTCGAAGCACCTCGTGCGGCAACGCACGGCAGAGCTCGTCGACCGCCCACCATAAAGTTCGTTGCGGTATCACCACTACGTCACTGCCCTTTGCGCCCGGATCGAGCATGAACTTATAGTCGCACATCGCAAAGCAAAGCCCCGGGAGTTCGGGTCACTTCAATCCCGGGCTTCGGCGATAGCATCAGCGGTCACCAGCATGTCGATCTCAACAACATTGGTTCCGCCGGCATCGGTGACGCGCACGGTTACTCCGGCGAGCTTGTGTACCGTCGGTCATTGACCGCAGAGGGGAAACCGAGATGCTGTTGTCTTCCTGGCGAGTGTGTATCACCGAGAGTCGTGTGGTCCGACCCCGGATCACGGCATACCGGAGCGCGGCGAGAGAAGCCGTCGCCACCATATCCAGCCAACGAAAATGACCAGCCAGAAGTCGATTCCTACTCCCGTCAGGCCTTACTCAACGCCGCCAATGCATCTGTGCCGACGGGTTCTTCGGCGAGCATCGGGACGATGGCGGTTCGCTGGCTGTATTTGTTTGTGATGCTGTCGATTTCGGTGATCTCTCCGGCTGCGCGTTGCTGCAGGAGCGTCGAGGTCGGTTCGGCTGCCGCGAGGGAGTTGTTGACCACCCACGCCCAAGGGTGAATGCCTGCGCGTTGCAGGTCGGCTTGCAGACCGGCGGCCTCGAGGACAGGTGTGGTTTCAGCGAGGGTCACGAGTAGGACTTTCGTGGCGTTCGGGTCCTGGAGCCGCATGAGCGGGGTGGTGAAGTTCGTGTTCTCACCCATTTGGCGGGCGATTTCCCGGTGGTAGGAGCCGGTGGCGTCGAGCAACAACAAAGTGTGCCCGGTCGGGGCGGTGTCGACGACGACGAATTTGCGGCTCGATTCGTGAATCACCCGCGAAAACGCCTGAAAGACCGCCACTTCCTCGGTGCAGGGTGATCGGAGGTCTTCGGCGAGGTTCGCGCGTCCGCGTTCGTCGAGGTTCTTGCCTTTGGTGGTCAGAACCCGGGTGCGGTACTGCTCGGTGGCTTCGGCGGGGTCGATTCGGGAGACCTGGAGGTTGTCGAGTTCCCCGTTCAAGGTTTCTGTCAGATGTGCGGCCGGGTCGGTGGTGGTCAGGTGCACCTGGTGGCCGCGTTCGGCGAGGGCGACAGCGATGGCGGCTGCGATGGTGGTCTTGCCGACTCCGCCTTTGCCCATGCACATGATCAGGCCGTGATCGTCGGTGTCGAGTTCGTCGATCAGGGATGAGAGCGGAGCACTGGGTAGCTGCAGGGCCGGGTCCGCTGAGGCGGCGGATACCGGGCTGAGGTCGGGGGTGAAGAGGCTTTCGAGTGCGTCGATGCCGACGATATTGGTCGCTTTGAGCGGGACCTGATCGGTGGGCAGCTGCGCCAATTCGTCGGGCAGGCCGGCTATCGCGGCTTGTTCACGCCGGTAGATCGCGGTCGCGAGTGGATCGGTGTCGTCGCCCGGTGCCGGGAGGACACCGTTGATCACGACATGCTGATGGGTCAGTCCGATGTCGGCGAGTTCGCGGTGGGTGCGGGTAATTTCGGCGAGCGTCGAACGCTGGGCGCGCGAGACCAGGACGAGGCGGGTCCGCTGCGGATCTGCGAGCGCGGCAACAGCGTCAGCGTAGATGGCTCGCTGCTTCTCGAGCCCGGACAGCGGCCCCAGGCACGATGCGTCGCCCCTACCGTCGTCGAGGAACTCGGTCCACGATCCGGGAAGCTGCAGCAGCCGGATGGTGTGCCCCGTCGGAGCGGTGTCGAAGAGGACATGGTCGAAGTCGGCGGTGATGTCGCCTTGGCAGGAGAGCAGTCCGGTGAACTCGTTGAACGACGCTATTTCGGTGGTGCAGGACCCAGAGAGCTGTTCGGCGATCGCCGCGATCTCCTTCTCGGGGAGCAGTCCGCGGACGGGGCCGATGATCCGCTCGCGATAGGCGGCGGCGGCTTGTTCCGGGTTGATCTCGAGCGCCGACAATCCGGGAGCGGCGGGAATGTCGGTGATGGTGTTGCCGATGCTCACGCCGAAGACCTGCCCGACGTTGGAGGCGGGATCGGTGCTCACGAGCAGCACTTTCTTCCCGGCGCGGGCGAGGGTGATCGCGCTCGCGCAGGCGATGGAGGTCTTTCCGACACCGCCTTTGCCGGTGAAGAACAGGAATCGGGGTGCATCGTTCAGGAACTTCATTGCGTTGTGGGTGCTTTCAGCAGCAGGTGGTGGAGTCGGCGTCGTCGGTGGAGCAGCATGCTGAGCCGTCGGCGAGTCCGAGCATGGCGATCCCGGCCGGCGCGTCCGCGGCTCCGGCTTCGGTGATGCCGGCCCATTTCGCGAGCTGGTTGCGGGTGGGATAAGTACCGGTCAGGGCGGTGACTCCGTCGACGATCGCCAGCGGGAGTCCTTCGGAGCCTGAGATTTTGAGGAATGCTGCGACGGTGTCGTTTCCGGCGAAGGCAAGGGGGTCGTTGGCGAGGTTGTGACGGGTGATGGTGCCGCCGTTGCTCGCGACCCAGTCGAGGTCGGCGGTGAAGGTGATCAGCGCTTGGTCGACGTCGTCGCCGCAGACGCCGGTGTTGCAGCACAGGGCGGGTTCGAATACTTCGATGGTGCTCATGATGTGTCCTCTGTTTTGTTTCGGATGTTGCTCAGATGGCCGGGACTGTGAAGAGGTCGTCGTCGAGTGCGGTGATGGCGTCGCGGGCGGTGCGGCCGACTCCGATCAGGGTGGCCGATGCGGGACCGGTCCAGTCGCCGTATCCGAGGAAAATCAATCCGGGTTCACCGGCGACGTGCGCTCCGTCGAGTTCGATGCGTCCGGTGTCGCCGTCTCGGAGTCCAAGGGGCTGAAGGTGCCGTAGCGCGGGGCGGAATCCGGTGCACCAGATAATGGCGTCCACCTGTTCGACGTGATCGCCGAATCCCAATCCGGTGGCGGTGAGGCGGTCGAACATCGGGTGCGCCACCATCACGCCGCGCTCGCGGGCGGCTTGGACCGGGGGCACCATCACGATGTCGCCGAGGCCGGCGATGCCACCGGAATCGGTTTCACCTGAAGCGATTTCACGGGCATGTTCACGGGCGACGTCGAAAAGGATCCGGCCGTCGACGTCGTCGGGCAGGAACCGCGGTTCCCGGCTCGTCAGCCAGAGTGTCTCGGCGACGGTGGAGACTTCGGCGACGATCTGCGCGGCAGAGTTTCCGCCGCCGACCACGGCGACCTTGCTACCGGCGAACGGGGTCGGCGAACGGTAGCTGGTGGTATGGATTTGGGTGCCGGTGAACTCGCGGATACCGGGGTAGATCGGCCAGAATGGTTGCCGCCACGTCCCGGTGGTGTTGACGACGGCCCGCGCGGACCAGCTGCCGTGATCGGATTCGACGAGATACCCGTCACCGGAGCGGGTCACGGACGTGACGCGGACCGGGCGGCGGACCGGTAGGTCGTATCGGGTCTCGTAGGCGGTGAGGTAATCCACGACGTGTGAGGCGGGCGGGAAACCGGGACTCCAGCCCGGCATCGGCCAGCCGGGCAGCGAGGAGTATTCGGCTGGTGAGAACAGGTGCAGTGAGTCCCAGTAGTGCTGCCAGGATCCACCGGGCGCTGTTTCGGCGTCGAGGATGACGAAGTCGCGGCCGGAGCGGCGCAGGTAGTACCCGGCGGCCATTCCGGCTTGACCACCACCGATCACGACAACGTCGACCGTGATCGGTGTCCCTTGCGAGTGCACGAGTGTCCTTTCCTTATCCAGATCTTCTGCTGACAGCCGGGGTGATACGTCGATTACGTGGTCAGACGCCCGGCCAGGGCGTCGACGCGGGCAGCGATGTCGTCGCGGACCAGCCGCATTCGTTCGATTCCGTCGATGCCGCGTTCGGACGGCTCGTCGGTGTCCCAGTTCTCGAAGTCGGTACCGGCGACGGGATCGACCTTCGCTTCGCTGCCCAGGGTGACGACGAGGTCGACATTGCGCACCAGTTGCGGATCGATCAACGTCGGGGTCTCACCGGAGATGTCCACCCCGACCTCGAGGAGCGTTTCGGCGGACAGGGCGTTGACCGCGTCGCCGGGTTTGGTGCCGGCCGAGTACACGTCCACCTGGTCGCCGGCGGCTTTGCGCATGAGGCCGGCGGCCATCTGGGATTTGCCGCCGTTCTTGACGCACACGAACAGCACTGAAGGCTTGCTCATCGAAGTTCCTTTCGCTGGGTGTGGGAGTCAGACGGCGTCTACGGTGTGGCCGGCTGCGTCGAGCGTGTTGGCGGTGATGTCGCCGCGGTCGGCCAGCCAGCGTTCGGCGTCGATTGCTGCGGAGCATCCGGTGCCGGCAGCGGTGATCGCCTGACGGTACGTGTGATCGACCAGGTCACCGGCAGCGAAGACGCCGTCGACGGAGGTCGCGGTGGAACCGGGAGCGACGCGCACGTATCCGGCGTCGTCGAGATCGACCTGGTCCTTGACGAGCTCACTGCGCGGGTCGTGGCCGATGGCGACGAACATGCCGGTGATCTCGAGTGTGGAAGTTTCGCCGGTGACGGTGTCGCGCACGACGAGGCCGGTGACGCTGTTCTCACCGAGCACCTCGACGGGCTCTGCGTTGGTCAGGAAGCGGATCTTCTCGTTGGCCTTGGCGCGCTCGAGCATGATCCGTGAGGCGCGGAACTCCTCGCGGCGGTGCACCAGGGTGACCGAGCGAGCGAAGCGGGTGAGGAAGGTTGCTTCTTCCATCGCGGAATCGCCGCCGCCGACCACGACGATGTCCTGGTCACGGAAGAAGAAGCCGTCGCAGGTGGCGCAGGCGCTGACGCCGCGGCCGAGGAGGCGTTCTTCACCGGGAATGCCCAGGTAGCGGGCTGCTGCGCCCATGGCGAGGATGATCGCGTGCGCGGCGTAGGTTTCGCCGTTCGCGACGACCGTCTTGATCGGGCCGCTGAGATCGATCTCCTCGACGTCCTCGGTGCGGATGTCGGTGTCGAAGCGCAGTGCCTGCTCGCGCATCTGTTCCATCAGATCGGGGCCCATGATTCCTTCGCGGAATCCGGGGAAGTTCTCGACCTCGGTGGTGGTCATGAGGGCGCCACCGAACTGGGTTCCCTCGAAGAGCAGGGGCGCGAGCTCAGCGCGCGCGGTGTAGACACCAGCGGTGTAGCCGGCCGGTCCGGAACCGACAATGATGACGTCATGGACCGCGGACGGGATGGTCATAGTGTCTCTTTCACGGGATCGAATACGGGCAGTACGAGCGGTCAGCGCGATACCGACGGGGCGGTGAGTTCGCTGATCAAGGCTTGGACGCGGGTTTTGATCTCGTCGCGGATCGGGCGAACCGCGTCGATGCCTTGGCCGGCGGGATCGTCGAGGACCCAGTCGCGGTAGCTCTTGCCGGGGAAGATCGGGCAGGTGTCGCCGCATCCCATCGTGATCACGACATCCGAATCCTGCACGGCGTCGGTGGTGAGGATCTTCGGGGTCTGGGCAGAGATGTCGATTCCGAGCTCGGCCATCGCCTCGACCGCGGCGGAGTTGATGGTCTCCGCGGGGGCAGATCCGGCGGAGCGGACCTCGATGGCATCGCCGGCGAGGTGGCTCAGGAATCCCGCGGCCATCTGCGATCGGCCGGCGTTGTGGACACAGACGAACAGGACGCTGGGCTTGTCGGTCATGGGGCTGAAACCTTTCCGTCAGTGGGTGTGAAGCGTTTGCGTAGAGCAAGGGAGACATAGACCAGCCCGACGAGCACCGGTACCTCGATCAGCGGGCCGACTACGCCGGCAAGAGCTTGCCCCGAGGTGGCGCCGTAGGTGGCGATGGCTACGGCGATCGCGAGTTCGAAGTTGTTGCCCGCGGCGGTGAACGCCAGGGTCGTCGTGCGTTCATAGCCCAATCCGATTGCGGCGCCGAGGACGTAGCCTCCGCCCCACATGAGCGCGAAGTACGCGAGCAAGGGCAGCGCGATCCGGACGACGTCCCAGGGCTGGGAGGTGATCTGTTCGCCCTGCATCGAGAAGAGCACGACGATGGTGAACAGCAGACCGTAGAGCGCCCAGGGGCTGATCTTGGGGATGAACTTGTTGTCGTACCAGTCGCGGTCTTTGGCGCGTTCACCGAAGAAGCGGGACAGAAAACCTGCCAGCAGCGGGATACCGAGGAAGATCAGGACCGATTTCGCGATCTGCCAGGGCGAGGTGTCGATGGTGGTCTGTTCGAGGCCGAGCCACCCGGGCAGGACCGAGAGGTAGAACCAACCGAGCACGGCGAACATGATCACCTGGAACACCGAGTTGATGGCGACCAGCACCGCGGCGGCTTCGCGGTCTCCGCAGGCCAGGTCGTTCCAGATGATCACCATCGCGATGCAGCGAGCGATGCCGACGATGATCAAACCGGTTCGGTATTCCGGCAGGTCAGGCAGAAACAGCCAGGCGAGGGCGAACATCAGCGCCGGGCCGAGAACCCAGTTCAGGAACAGGGAGCCGGCGAGGAGTTTCTTGTCCCCGGTGACAGTGTCGAGGCGGTCGTAGCGAACTTTCGCCAACACCGGGTACATCATGATCAGCAGGCCGAGGGCGATCGGTAACGAGATGCCGTCGATCTGCACCTTGTCCAGGGCAGTGTTCACGCCGGGGATCCAGCGTCCAACCAGCAGGCCGACGACCATGGCCACGCCGATCCAGACCGCCAGATAGCGGTCGAGGGTGGAGAGTTTTCCGACGACTTCGGGGTGTTCGGTACTGGACGGGGCGCTCATACGGCGGTCTCCTGTGGGACGTCGGCGGCAGTGGATGATGCTTCCACGAGCAGAACGGCGGAAAGTTGTTGCAGGGCTGCGGGTATCACCCAGTAGTACACCCAGGTCCCGCGACGTTCGCAGTCGAGGAGTCCGGCCTGGCGCAACACCTTGAGGTGATGCGAAATCGTCGGCTGGGACAAGTCGAAGGTGTCGGAGATGTCGCAGACGCAGGCTTCACCGCCCTCGTGGCTGGCCACCAGGCTCAGCAGTCGCAGCCGGACGGGATCGCCGAGCGCTTTGAACATCCGGGCCAGATCACCAGCCCAGTCTTCGGTCAACGGTTCACGGTTGAGTGGCGAACAACAGGCGCCGGTCTCCGCCACATCTTGATTCGACATACATCAATATTGACATCGATCAAATCAGTTCGCAACATGGGGCACGCCTCTGGTTCTGCAGCACGGGAAGGCCCCTTCCCTGGACGCGGATTTCTCGATGGCCGCGCATACGGCACTCAGATCGGCGGGTGAGGGCATCCGCCGTGCGACAGCCGTGATGGCCACTTGGATGTCGATGGCCTCGGTGGCCGGCTCCCAGTCGAGCGCGATCACGATCTCACTGATCTGCGCAGGTGAGAACCGTTGATCCATCAGAGCCAGTAGCGGGCTGTGACCGTATCTCGGTGCGTCCTGCGGGTAGCCGCTGCGAAGCCAGTGCACAAAAGCGGTGACCACTGCCGGAATGAACATGAGAGACCTTCTTCGCAAGGAATTCATCGACGAGCATCAGTGCTGGGCGGCGATGTCGATCTCGTCGAGCAATGTGAGTACTCGCCGTTCGATCTCGTCACGGATCGGGCGGATCGCGTCGACCCCGAGACCTGCGGGGTCGGGAAGGACCCATTCTTCGTAGCGGCGTCCGGGGAAGATCGGGCATGCATCTCCGCAGCCCATCGTGATGACGACGTCCGCTGCGCGGACCACTTCGTCAGTCCATGGCTTGGGGTATTCACCGCTGATGTCGATGCCACGTTCGGCCATTGCTTCGATGGCAGCTTCGTTGACGCTGGTGCCGGGTTCGGATCCGCCGGACCATGCGACGGCACGTTCCCCGGCGAGTTTTTCGAAGAATCCCATGGCCATCTGGGAGCGTCCGGCGTTGTGCGTGCACAAGAACAACACGGTGGGTTTGCCGTCGTTGGAGAGTCCTTCGACCTTGGCCAGGGCGCGTAGTCGCTGCCGGGCGAAGCGTTCGGCCAGGAGAGGGAGGTAGTTGACGACGGAGGCGCGGCCGGCGAACTGGTCGTAGGAAGAATGCAGGAAACGCTCGATGGTTTCGGTGTTGAAGACGTCGGTGAATTCCGTGGCCAGGTGTGCGGCGGCGCTTTTGAGGGCTAACCGTTGATCGATGGTCAGGTCGTCGCGGTGATGTGTTGTGGTGCTGAGGTTGTCGGTCATGAGAGTTCTCCGTTCGGGAGGCAATGGGGGGCGAGTCGAGCGACTCGGTGGTCGATGTCGTCGAAGGCTCGGTCGAACGCTGCGGCACTACCGGTGCGGGCAGGGTCCGGAATCGACCAGTGAAGAGAGTTCGGGTTTTCGCGCATTTCTTCGTGGGCGTTGTCGCACACGGCGATGACCATGTCCCCGGGCGCGAGGACATCGGCGACATCGGCCGGGCGCGTGGCGTCGAGAGGTAGGTCGTGGCGGCGGGCGGCGGCGAGGGCTCCACTGTGAACTCGGGGAGCGGGGTGGGTGCCGGCCGATGCTGCCGGGATGTGGGATTGCTTGTTCCACAACGCCGCGGCCAGTTGCGAGCGCGCGGAATTGTGGGTGCACACGAACACGATCCGCGTCACAGCCAAGGGCGACGAGGTAGGAACGAGCACCTCCAGCGCGGTGGGCTCGAGTCGTAGGTAGGTACGGCGCTTGTCGCCTTCGGATCTCGATCGGTGCACGAGACCAGCGCGTTCGAGGACCCCGAGGTGGTGGGCGAGCAGATTCGAGGAGATGGAGAGTCGGCGTTGCAGTTCCGACGGCGATGCGTCGCCGAGGACGAGCATGTCCACGATCGACAACCGTGCCGGATCGGCCAGGGCGCCGTAGAAGGCGGACCGCTGTTCCAGCGAGAACTTTTGCTCAATACTCATTGAGTCAATAATCACTGAGTTAATTTGAGATTGTCAAGCAATACCTGCCGGTAGTCGGGCTGTTCATTCAACTTTCGCCCATGGATTCATGTTCCGTTCATTTTCGCAGCGATATCCGTTCATCCCCGGCCTCTAGGTTCATCACCCGAGCGGCAATCAGCGCTGCTCAGTGTCACTCGATCTCGGTGGCCGCGCGCCGCGCGAGCAACCCCGATACTTCGAAGGAACTACGTGAAGCTCAAGCGATCTGGCGCCGCCCTCAGTGTGCTGGCGGCCAGCACCCTCCTGCTTTCAGCGTGCGGCAGCGACAACAACACCGGCGCGACGGGTTCGACCGGAGCTACTGGCGCGGGCTCGACCTCGAATGTCGAGTGCGGCGGCAAGTCGGCACTCAAGGGCAGTGGTTCCACCGCCCAGGCCAACGCTATGACGCGTTTCGTGAATGCGTTCGAGCAGGCGTGCAGCGGACAGACCCTCAACTACACCTCCAACGGCTCGGGCGCCGGTGTGAGTGAGTTCATCGGAAACCAGACCGACATCGGTGGTTCCGATTCTCCGCTCAGCAAGGACAAGGGCGAGTACGACCGCGCGAAAGAACGCTGCACCAGCGACGCCTGGAACCTTCCCGTCGTCTTCGGCCCGCTCGCGGTGACCTACAACGTCAAGGGTGTCGACGACCTCGTGCTCGACGGCCCCACCTCTGCCAAGATCTTCAATGGTGCGATCACCACCTGGGACGATCCGGCGATCAAGGCTCTCAACGAGGGCGCTTCGCTGCCGTCGGAGAAGATCAACGTGATCTACCGCAACGACGAGTCGGGCACCACCGACAACTTCCAGAAGTACCTCGACGCAGCCTCGGACGGTGCTTGGGGCAAAGGCGCGGGCAAGTCGTTCGTCGGTGGCGTCGGTGAGGGCGCCAAGGGCAACGAGGGCACCTCCGCCGCCATCAAGAGCACCGAAGGCGCGATCACCTACAACGAGTGGTCCTTCGCCAAGGCTCAGAACCTGCAGACCGCCAAGATCGTGACCTCCGCCGGTCCCGAACCGGTCGAGATCAGCACCGAGACCGTCGGCAAGACCATCGCCGGGGCCACCATCAAGGGTGAGGGCAACGACCTCGTGCTCGACACGTCCACCTTCTACAAGCCTGCGGAGACCGGCGCGTACCCGATCGTGCTGGCTACCTACGAGATCGTGTGCTCGAAGTACCCCGACGCCGAGGTCGGCACCGCTGTCCGCGCGTTCCTGCAGTCCACGATCGGCGCCGGCCAGAACGGTCTCGAGGAAAACGGGTACATCCCGCTCCCGAGCGCGTTCCAGCAGAAGCTGACCACCGCAGTCAACGCGATCTCCTGATTGCCTGATCAGCGATGGCTCTGCACCCCGACGACGTAACCCGCTCCCCGGAGACGCCCACTGCGGCGGCTCCGGGGGCGGGCGGAAAGATACCCGGCATGCCTGATCACAGCGGCAAGACTTCCCTGACGATTCCCTCGTCTCTTTCGACCGGAAAACACCAGTTCGGTGACAAGGTCTTCCGGTGGCTGGCCACCGGTGCCGGTGCCACGATCGTCGTCTCCATCGGCCTGATCGCCATCTTCCTGCTCATTCGCGCCATCCCGTCGCTGCAAGCGAACAACGCGAATTTCTTCACCAGCACCGAATTCGTCACCAGCGATGCATCGAATCTGCGTTTCGGTATCCGTGACCTCCTGACGGTCACCGTGCTCAGTTCGGTGTTCGCTCTGGCGATTGCGGTGCCGATCGCACTGGGTATCGCTGTGTTCTTGACGCAGTACGCGCCAGCGCGTCTCTCTCACGCTTTCGGCTCGATCGTCGATCTCCTCGCCGCGGTGCCCTCGATCGTGTTCGGTCTCTGGGGAATTTTCATCCTCGCCCCCAAGCTCAGCCCGGTCGCGGAGTTCCTCAACGACAACCTCGGCTGGTTCTTCCTCTTCAGCGAAGGCAACGTCTCCTTGACCGGAGGCGGAACCATTTTCACTGCGGGAATTGTTCTCGCGGTGATGATTTTGCCGATCATCACCTCGGTCACCCGTGAGGTATTCCGCCAGACGCCGCGCTCGCAGATCGAAGCGGCACAGGCGCTCGGTGCCACCAAATGGGAAGTCGTGCGTATGACCGTGCTGCCTTTCGGGCGCAGCGGCATCATTGCCGCGTCGATGCTCGGCCTGGGGCGCGCTCTCGGTGAAACAGTGGCCGTGCTGATCATCTTGCGTTCGGCTGCCAATGCCTCGAGCTGGTCGCTGTTCGACGGCGGTTACACCTTCGCCTCGAAGATCGCCTCTGCAGCGGCAGAGTTCAGTGCTCCCCTTCCGACCGGCGCGTACATCGCCGCTGGTTTCGTCCTCTTCGCATTGACCTTCGTCGTCAACGCACTCGCTCGCATGGTCGCGAAAGGCAAGGTCAACGGATGAGCGCCGATCTCCTCGATGCGCCGGCCAAGGCGCCGACGTTCCAAAGCATCAGCACCAGCCGCAAAGCCAAGAACGGTATCGCCACCGTACTGTTCTATGCTGCCTTCGGTATCGCGCTGATTCCTTTGGTCTGGGTGCTGTTCACCGTCATCGAAAAGGGATGGCGCGCCATCACCTCCTCCGGCTGGTGGACGAATTCTCTGCAGGGTGTGCTTCCGGAACAGTTCGCCGGCGGCATCTACCATGCGCTGTACGGCACCTTGATCCAAGCAGCGATCGCAGCGCTCATCTCCGTCCCGCTCGGCATCATGGCCGCGATCTACCTGGTCGAATACGGGCGCGGAGCCTTTGCTCGCACAGTGACCTTCATGGTCGACGTTCTCGCAGGTGTGCCCTCGATCGTTGCGGCGTTGTTCGTTTTCAGCCTGTGGATCGCAACTCTCGGATTCGAACAGAGCGCTTTTGCCGTCTCGCTGGCGCTGGTGCTGCTGATGCTGCCGGTCGTCGTACGCAACACCGAGGAAATGCTCAAGCTCGTCCCGGACGAGCTTCGGGAAGCCTCCTATGCACTGGGCGTCCCGAAGTGGAAGACGATCATGCGCATCGTCATCCCGACCGCGATGCCGGGCATTATCAGCGGAGTCTTGCTCTCCATCGCCCGAGTCATGGGTGAAACAGCTCCGGTCCTCGTGCTCGTCGGCTATTCCCGCTCGATCAATTTCGACGTCTTCGAAGGCAACATGGCCTCGCTCCCGCTGCTGATCTACACCGAGCTGATCAACCCGCAGCCTGCAGGCCAGCTCCGAGTGTGGGGCGCAGCCCTGACGCTGATCATCGTCATGGCACTCCTCAACCTTCTGGCGGCGCTCGCGACCCGCTTCCTCACCAACAAGCGCTAGAAACGGACAGGAACACCAGACATGGCCAAGCGCCTCGACATCAAAGATCTCAACATCTACTACGGCAAGTTTCACGCTGTCGCCGATGTGGGCCTGTCCGTCCCGCCCCGGAGCGTCACCGCCTTCATCGGCCCGTCCGGCTGCGGAAAGTCGACGGTCCTGCGCACCCTCAACCGCATGCACGAAGTAATCCCCGGTGCGCGCGTCGAGGGTTCGGTCCTGCTCGACGGCGAGGACATCTACGATTCCAGCGTCGATTCGGTCGGCGTCCGCAAGACCATCGGCATGGTCTTCCAGCGACCCAACCCCTTCCCGACCATGTCCATCAAGGACAACGTCGTCGCCGGCCTGAAACTGAGCGGTGAACGCAACAGGAAAAAGCTCGACGAGGTAGCCGAGCGTTCGCTGCGCGGCGCCAACCTGTGGAACGAGGTCAAGGATCGCCTCGACAAGCCCGGTGGCGGCCTCTCAGGCGGTCAGCAGCAGCGTCTGTGCATCGCGCGTGCCATCGCCGTCTCGCCCGACGTCCTGCTCATGGACGAGCCGTGCTCCGCGCTCGACCCGATCTCGACTCTCGCGATCGAGGACCTGATCACCGAGCTGAAGAAGGACTTCACGATCGTCATCGTCACGCACAACATGCAGCAGGCTGCGCGTGTGAGTGACCAGACGGCATTCTTCAACCTCGAGGCAACCGGTAAGCCCGGTCGACTCGTCGAGATCGACGACACCGAGAAGATCTTCTCGAACCCGACACAAAAAGCTACCGAGGACTACATCTCCGGCCGCTTCGGCTGAGCGACACTGTGGCTGTGTGGGCAGTCGACCTCCTCCTCACCGGCTACTTCAGGTGAGACAATGGGTACGTTCTGAAATAGGGGGTCGACAGTTGACTATCGAATTGCGTCAGCCGGACCGGGAGGTCGCTGCGGGAGCGCATTACGGCTACTCCTTGGCCGATTCGCATACGCGTCTGCTTCTGGCGGAGCCGGACCCAGCCACCGCTGCGCAGTTCATGGCGGCCGCCGACCACATGGGGATTCGCACCGACTGGTGCCGTGACGGTGCCGAGACTCTACTGGCGGTGGGTGCGGAGGTGCCGACCGTCCTGATCTTGGCTGCTCACACCGACAACGTCGACGCCGCACGAGTGGTGGCCACGATTCGAAGCCGGTCCGATGTTCCGATCCTGGTCGGTGCAGCCAAGTCGGGCGACGAGCGCATCGTGCGCGAAGTCCTCGCCGCGGGCGCCTCGGCGGTCGTTGCCCGCCCGTACGACATCACCACCATTGCTCCGTTCGCCGGCATCACCACACTCTCACCCGCCGAAGACAGTGTCGTCACCGCCGGACCGATCCGGGTCAACCCCAGTGGCTACGAGACCCGCGTCGGAAACCGCGAAGTACAGTTGACTCAGCGGGAACTCGAACTGCTCGTCTACCTGATCAAACGCCGCGGCCACGTCGCCAGCCAAAGCGAGATCAGCCTCGCAGTATGGGGTCACAGCGCCGAAACGAACACCGTCGCGGTGCACGTGAAGCGGCTACGTGAAAAACTCGGCTCGGATGCGCAGCACGGACAGTTCATTCGCACCATCCGCGGCGCCGGCTACCGCCTCGCTCCTTCCTTATGTGCATGAACCCATCAGCTCTCTGCGGTAGCAGAACCCGGAAGAACTCCCAGGTCGTGTGATGGGCGCACCCACAGACGACTGGGAATCAGGATTCCGAGCGCTGACGAAGTTCGTCGAACTCAAAGGTCATGCCGGCCCCGCAGGTCGAGTCCATGCGTTCGGAATCGACCTCGGCGGGTGGGTGGCACGTCGACGGATCGCATACTGGGACGGCACACTCTCCGCCGGTGAAGCCGACCTCCTCGAAAACCTACCCGGCTGGACCTGGGGGAAACCGCGACGCAAAAGTTGGCGAGCAGCACTGTCCGCATTATCGGACGAGCTCGCCGCGCGCCCCGACACGGACCTGTCGTCGACTCTCGTGATCGATGGTATCGATCTGGTCGCATGGGCGAACGCCCAGCGCACAGCCCACCAGAATGGCGAGCTCACCGACACCCAGATTCTCATGCTCGAAGCCCTACCCGCCTGGATGTGGGACAACGACACCGTTCGTTGGGAAACCGGGCGCTCTGCACTCGAGATGTACCTCCGAGAGCACGATGGTGCCGATGTCCCTCGCTCAGCGCGCGCCAACAGCTTCGACGTGGGCAAATGGGTGTTCCGCTGCCGAGAAGAGCATCGCGCCGGCACCCTGCCCCCGGATCGTATCGCCGAACTGAACAAGCTCCCAGGGTGGCGATGGGGCCGCGAGAGCGACGCGTGGATACAGGGGATCTCGGCCCTTAAGGCCTACACCGCCATCCACGGAACAGCCTCCCCCCGACAATCAGAGATCCTCGACGGGTTCTCCCTCGGACAGTGGGTCCACCACCGGCGCCGCGACTACAAAACCGGCACCCTGGCGATCGAGAAAATCGCCGCCCTCGAAGCGCTGCCCGGCTGGGACTGGGATCCTTTCCAAACACAATGGGAGAGAGGGTTTTCCGTATTGACTCAGTTCGTCGCGAACTCCGGTCATGCTCGACCATCCAAGAGCGCGGTCACCGGAACTTATCCCCTCGGCGAATGGGTCAGCACCCAACGAAAACACCACCACCGAGGAATTCTGTCCGACGCCCGCTCCGCACGACTCGAACAACTTCCAGGTTGGCGCTGGATCGACGACAAACAGCACGAGTAAACCCGGCAAGTGAACCGTCGCAAGACAACCCCACTCATGCTCGCCAGCAACCTTGGATCACAGCGATGCAGGTTTCGCAGAGGATTCCTGCTTTCCAAGGCAAGGCGAAGTGCACATGGCTCCCTGGGAACGAAAGTTCCGGAAACGCTCAATGGTGACCTCGGCCCCCGAGTGGCGGCGCCTGTCAATTCCCGCACCCGGAGAATCCGCCGAATCGATGTTCCCGACAGATCCCGACACCACTACTTCTGCACCGGACTGATCAACACACCGGCAACACCGCTACAACCGCTTCGCTCACCTCATCACATTGCTGAGCGCCGAACCTGCTGAAACAGGGGGGTGCACCCGCAATCGATTTCACGATTCAGCAACACCGTCCTGAGGCTCAGATTCCAGGATCCAGCACACACCGACATCGTCGGTTTCCGGCGGAATCCCACTTTCCGCTCGACCCAGCAGCGCAACAAGGTTTGTTTCGAGGGTGGCAAGTTCGCGGATCTTGCCACGAACCTGGGAGAGATGCTCCGAGAGCATCTCCACGACCTGCTCACAAGGAGCCGCCCCGCGGTCATGGGTGGTGAGGATCTGGCGGATCTCTCGCAAGGTGAGACCTGCAGACTGGGCGCTGCGGACGAACCGCAAACGCGAAAGAGATTCCGGACCGAAATCCCGGTAGCCGTTGGACTTTCGGACCGGGACGGGAATCACCCCACTGTCCTCGTAGAAACGCAGCGTCTTCGGGGCAACGCCACTCCGAGCGGCCAGTTCACCAATTTTCACGAGATCCTTGACCTTCCATCGCACTGGAATGTCCATTATGGATGACGTTCGGGAACCGCAGGTGACTCGGACCGCTCGTCGTCGCGCTGACGGCGAACGCTCAGAAGGAGGTGTGAAATGAACCCACTGGAGATGTTGTGCGACTGGCTGTGTCGAGCGATGGGTCCTTGCTGTCCCCCCATGTGATGCCGTGGCGAGCAACTCGGAATCTACCGATGTCACTTCGCCGTTCCTGGTGAGGTACGTCGGCCGGCCACCGTTCGGCTGGCGTACCGCATTCACTTCCAAGTCCGGTGCATCACCCTTCCTCGAATCGCCCTACATTGCTATCATCGTTTTATGACGATGAATAACGAGTCGGGATGCCTCGCTGCAACCGGCAGCGGGTCCAGTCTGGATGCGGCAGTGGCACTGTTCCACAGTCTCTCGGATGGCACCCGGTTGTCGATCGTGCGCCGTCTCGCCGAAGGAGAAGCGCGGGTTGCGGATTTGATCGGTGAACTCGGCCTCGCCCAGTCGACGGTGTCCGCACATGTCGCATGCCTACGTGATTGCGGTCTGGTCGACGGCAGACCAGAAGGTCGGCAGGTGTTCTACTCGCTGGCCCGACCGGAGTTGATGGACCTACTCGCCTCGGCGGAGACGCTGCTTGCCGCGACAGGGAACGCGGTTGCCCTGTGCCCGAATTACGGCACCGACACCGGAGATAGCCGTGAGTGACGCGTGCGGCTGCGGCCACGACGAACCCCGCGCCGAGGGCGAGGAAGAACACGAGATCGAAAAGTGGTGGCAGGTTACCGAGATCCGGGCGGCCGCAGCAGCGGGCGTGCTGCTGATCGCGGCCCTGACAGTCCGGCTGGCCGGCGGGCCTGATGCTCTCGGGATCGGCTTCGAAGCGGGCGCGCTGATCATTGCCGGCTACACCTTCGTCCCGTCCACTCTCACACGCCTGGCCAAGGGCAAGATCGGCGTCGGCACCCTGATGACGATCGCGGCCGTCGGCGCGGTACTGCTCGGCGAGGTCGGCGAAGCAGCCATGCTCGCATTCTTGTTCGCGATCAGCGAGGGACTCGAAGAGTATGCCGTCACCCGCACTCGCCGTGGCCTGCGCGCCCTGCTGTCCCTGGTCCCGGACACCGCGACAGTGCTCCGCGGCGGCCGGGAGGAAACCGTCCCGCCCTCGGAGCTCGAGCTCGGTGAGGTCATGATCGTCAAGCCCGGGGAACGGATCGCCACCGACGGCATCATTCGCAGCGGGCGCACCGCCCTGGATACCTCCGCGATCACCGGAGAGTCGATGCCCGTCGAAGCCGGTCCCGGCGACGAGGTGTTCGCCGGGTCGATCAACGGCACCGGCGTCCTCGAAGTCGAGGTCACCGCAGATGCGCAGGACAATTCGCTGGCCAAGATCGTGCGGATCGTCGAGGCCGAGCAGTCCCGCAAGGGCGAGGCGCAACGCCTCGCCGACAAGATCGCCAAGCCGCTGGTTCCGGGCGTGATGATCGTCGCCGCGGCTATCGCCGCGGTCGGTAGCATGCTCGGTGATCCGCTGGTGTGGATCGAACGAGCCCTGGTGGTACTGGTCGCCGCGTCGCCGTGCGCGCTGGCCATCGCGATCCCCGTCACCGTTGTCGCCGCAATCGGCGCAGCATCCAAGCTCGGCGTCCTGGTCAAGGGCGGCGCTGCCCTCGAAGCGCTCGGCCGGATCCGCACCGTCGCGTTGGACAAGACCGGCACCCTTACCCGCAACCAACCCGCCGTGATCGACGTCGCGACCGCGAACGGCGCCGACCGCGGGGACGTTCTCGCGGTGGCCGCAGCGTTGGAAGCGCGTAGCGAGCACCCTCTCGCTCGCGCGATTCTCGCCGCCGTCGAGGACTATGTGCCTGCCGACGACGTGGACGCGGTCACAGGGGCGGGCTTGACCGGCTACATCGACGGCATACCTGTGCGCCTCGGTCGACCGGGCTGGATCGACCCGGGTCCGCTGGCAGGGGATATCGAGCGGATGCAGCATGCCGGCGCCACTGCGGTGCTGATCGAGCGCGCCGGAACGGTCATCGGGGCGGTCGCCGTCCGTGACGAGCTCCGACCGGAAGCACGTGAGGTGGTTGCCGGGCTACGACGCGGCGGGTACACCGTCGCGATGCTCACCGGCGACAACGAACGCACCGCCCAAGCGCTGGCCGCCGACGTCGGCATCGACGACGTGCACGCCGACCTGCGCCCGGAGGACAAGGCACGGATCGTGGAAACCTTGCGTGCGCGCCGCCCGACGGCAATGGTCGGGGACGGTGTCAACGACGCCCCCGCCCTGGCCACCGCCGACTTGGGCATTGCCATGGGCGCGATGGGATCCGACGTGGCCATCGAGACCGCCGATGTTGCTCTGATGGGCGAAGACCTGCGGCACCTGCCGCAGGCGTTGGCGCACGCGCGCCGCTCCCGGACCATCATGCTGCAGAACGTCGGACTGTCGCTGGCGATCATCACCGTCCTGATGCCGTTGGCCTTGTTCGGGGTCCTCGGCCTGGCCGCCGTGGTCCTGGTGCACGAGGTCGCTGAGATCGTGGTCATCGCCAACGGTGTCCGGGCCGGCCGCGCGCAAGCCTTCCCCACCGGATCGGTACCCGCACCGGCGGGGAAGGTCGAGGCCCGCACGTGAGCGAATTAGCGGCTCGATCAATCCGCACAGGTAGCACGCGGCGGGTGATTCTCGTGGTCGTCGGTCTCGCTCTCATCGCGATCGCACTGTCGGCCGAACCCGTTGCGCGCCGTACCCTTTCCGGTGCACGCACCGTCGATATGGGATTGCTGCAACTGAAGTTGGCGTACAACAGCGGTGTCGCGTTCAGCATCGGCCAACAGCTTCCGGCCTGGATCATCCTCGCGGTCACCGCCGCCATCACTCTCGGCGTCGGAATTTACGCCTGGCGCACCGTCCCCACCGCTTCACTGGTGGGGACGGTGGGTTGGTCGGCGATCCTCGCCGGAGCTGCCGCCAACGTGATCGATCGTGCCGTCGACGGAAAGGTCACCGACTATTTCCACACCGGCTGGTGGCCCACCTTCAACCTCGCCGACACCTACATCACCTGCGGCGTCGTGCTGCTCGTCGCATCACTGATCTTTGAGTCCACCCACGACCCGGCCGATCCCCCGCCCGCACAGGAGAGTTCGAAATGACAGCAATACCCGAGATCAGGCCGCGCCGCGGCAGCCGCCGGATGCGAGGATGATCGGCACCATCGCCGCGGCGGTAGCGATGTTCGCCGGCACCAACATCGACGACATCGTCGTACTGACCGTCCTGTTCGTCGCCTCCGCCAGTCAAGGACGGCCGCGGGCATGGCAGATCGTTGCCGGCCAGTACCTCGGCCTGATCACCCTCGTCGCGATCAGTGTGGTCGCCGCCCTCGGGTTGGTGATCGTGCCCGAGGACTGGGTTGGACTACTCGGATTACTTCCCCTGTCGCTAGGAATCTGGGGACTGATCCAGGGCTTACGCAGCGACGGAGACGGTGAACCCGTAGTGGTCGCGGCCGGGACGATCAGCGTCGCCGCCATCACCATCGCCAACGGCGCCGACAACATCGCCGTCTACACCCCGGTCTTCCGCACTCTCGGTGCGCCCCAGACCATCGTTACCATCGCCGTGTTCCTGATCTGTGTCGGACTCTGGTGCGCCGCCGGCAGAATGCTCGGCACCCACAAGAAGGTCATCGACACCCTCGAGCGCGTCGAGCACTGGCTCGTGCCCACAGTCTTCATCGGGCTGGGCGTCATCATCCTGCTCGAATCCGGTGTGATCGGCCGCCTGATCGCCGCCGCGGCATGACCGACACTGCTGGCACGGTGGCACCTTGATCCGTCCCGGCTCCTCGCGGTCGCCGGGGCACGCGGATGTCTGCGACTCCGCGCACCGCATCCCGGCCGGAACCGTGCATGGCGCGTCACAACGGTCCGGCCACCGAAGCAAAGGCGAGCGGAAGATCCAGTGCGAATTGGCAGAACGACAAACTCGGACGGCGCCCGAATGATCGTTGGACCAGCGGTGGCCGCCTTCTCGGACGTCGGCACGGGCAGGGGTTGGGCTTCCTGCCCTCTGTCGGAATTATCCGATGGCCGTTTGCTGAAATCGGGGAGATCAGCCCCGTGAACCACTCGCATCGTGCGGCTTGCGCAGCGGCGGCGCATTCGTCAGGCGGGCGATGTGTGGAGGCCGAGCTGCACGGCATGCTCGTAGTCATCGTCGATGAGGACCACTGTGCGGTGTTCGCGGTCGAGAAGTGAAGCGGCGATCGATGCGCGGTAACCGGATGCGCAGTGCACCCACACTTCGGCCGCGGAAACTTCCTCGAGTCGGTGTGGTAGCTCGTGGAGGGGGATGTTCACGGCACCAGGAAGGTGGCTGTCCGCGTACTCGGACTGTTGACGCGCATCGAGGACGCTTATCTCACGTTCGCCGGTGGCCGCCGCGAGTCCGGCGAAGTCGGATACATCGTAGGAGCGGACCTTTCCGTCGCCGACGAGCGAGTGAATCTCACCGACGGCGGATCCGGAGGGACTGTCGATGCCGATCCGAGCCAGCTCGCGGGTCGCCTCGGCGATCTGGTCGGTTGTTTCACCGATCAGCGTCAACGGCACGCCCCACTGATAAAGCCATCCGAGATAGGTGACGAAGCTGGTCGACAGTTCGAACCCGAGAGAGCCATCGACGTGGCCGGCGGCGAAAGCGGTGCGTGCTCGTAGGTCAACGACCCATTGCCCGGCGTCGATGCGGCGACGTAGTTCGTCTGGATCGACGGGCTCGGGCATGGACAGGTCGATCGGGGCCGGCCCTTTGGTGTTGATGACGCCCATATGGGCGTAGTACGCGGGATATGCAGACAGGCCCGCGATCAGCTCGTCGACATAGGTGTGTTCGTCCTGAGTCAGTGCGGGGTTGGACTGCTGCTGTTCACCGATGGTGGATGAGTCCCCGCTGGTCGGAGTTGCGGCACAGAAGCTACCGAACCCATGTGTGGGGTAGACCTCCACCTCAGCGGCCAGTTCGGCCGCGATACGGCGGACCGAATGGTACTGCGCGTGGGTCAGTTCATCAGTGTGCTCGGAGCCGAGCAGGTCAGTGCGCCCGGTGGACCCGTAGAGCATGGAGCCGCCGGTGAAGATTGCGATCGGCTCGCCGCGCCGGTGCAGAACGTAACTGACGTGGTGATGAGTATGCCCTGGGGTGTGCATGACCTCGAACGTCGTCGATCCCGCGTCGACGACATCGCCGTCGACGACTGCTCGGCGCTCGTATTCGACCGGATCGCCGTCCGGGACGACGTATTCGGCACCCGTGGCGCGCGCAAGTTCCAGGCCGCCAGTGACGTAGTCGTTGTGGATGTGAGTTTCCAGCACGTGGGTGATGACAGCGTTCTTTTCTGCTGCCAGCGCCCGGACGCGGTCGATGTCGCGTTGTGGATCGATCACCACGGCGATACCGTCGTGGCTGATCAGATAGCTGCGGTCGCCGAGGCTGGAAGTTTCAATGATGGCGATGTCCGGGTCGGTCGTGCTCATGGGGAGCTCCTACATGTTGTCGGTCGGCCTCGTTCCTGATGTGAAGCGGGCGTTCAGGCCAGCGCCAGGAAGAGCTTTTCCAGTTCTGCTTCGGTCATGGGTTCTTTGTTGTCTGCCGCTTCGCCTGTCATGCACTCTCGGAGACCGGTAGCGACGATCTTGAAGCCAGCTTTGTCGAGGGCCCTGGAAACAGCGGCGAGCTGGGTGACAACGTCTTTGCAATCGCGTCCGTTCTCGATCATGCCGATCACTCCCGAGAGTTGGCCGTGTGCGCGGCGGAGGCGGTTGAGGACCAATGCGATGCTGTCTTCGTCGCCGATCATGGGGTCTCCTTCAGATGCATGATGATGCCAGAAATTGCCAGATTACCCCCGGGGGCATCCAACGGGGTGCACGGTAGATCATCCGAGAACGAGAGTGTCGATGAGGACGTAACCTGCCACGACAAACACCAGGTAGGCGAACCACTGCCGAAGTGAGTCCGTGGCGATGCGTGTACCGAATCGTCCGGCCACCAACGAACCCGCAATGGCTGAACCTGCGAACGCTGCCGTCAAGGGCCAGTTTCCACCTAGGCCGTCGGCCTGAGCGATGAGTCCGGCGGCGGAGTTGGCGACGATGACCACCAAAGAGGTTCCGACGGCGACACTCATCTCGATTCCCAGCAGCAGAACCAATGCGGGGATGATCAAGAAGCCCCCGCCGACGCCGAACAGTCCGGTAAGGACACCGACGCCGAATCCGGTCGGTATGGACCGAGGTGCGCATCGGCGCCAGTTGATCCCGGAATTGCTCGTCCTGCAGGCGGTTCCGGGATTGTCGGGGCTGCGCAGCATGCGTGCCCCCGCGAGGATCATGACGATCGCAAAGCCGATCATCACGGCAGTTTCAGGTAGATGCTTGCCAAGGGCAGTGCCGGCCAGGGTGCCGAGGACTCCGGTGGCGGCGAAGATTGCCGCGAGTCGCCATTCGATGAGCCGCGCCCGCACCTTGGAGATGACCCCGACCGCGGAGGCGACACCGATCACCAACAGCGAAGTCGGTATCGCCTCCGGCAGGGGGAACCCGAGAGCGTACACGAGGATCGGGACAGCGAGGATCGATCCACCGCCTCCGAGGAGACCGAGCAGGATTCCGACGGTGAGGCCGAGCGCCAGCGCCAGGGTCAACGTCATCAACTGCGCACTGCATCCCGACTGCCGAGCGTGTCCAGGGCGGCTTGGAGTTTGGTGGTGGCCTCGGCCGCGACATCTGACAGTGCTGGTTCGCCCGTCACTTGGACCATGAGGTCCGGGTTCATCGCCTCGACGATGACCGATCCGGCGGTGGTGTCGGCACGGACGACGACGTTGCAGGGCAGTAGCAGGCCGATCTCACGCACGATTCCTACGGCGCGGTGTGCAAGCGTGGGATTGCACGCGCCTAGGATCAGATACTTCTCCATGTCTGTGCCAAGTTTGGCTTTCAGGGTGGCCTGCATGTCAATTTCGGTCAGCACACCGAAGCCTTGCTCGGACAGTGCTGCTTTGGTGGCGGTGACCGCCGTCTCGAAGTCGGTGTCGGTCAAGGTGGTCGAGAGTGCGATGGTCATGGTGGAGAATTCCTTCCGTTCGTCGAACTGCGGCAATTGTGTGCCTATCCGCTTCGGGGGTGGCGAAGACTTGGTACGCCCGCTCTGGTGAGAAGCGCACTTGCCGGGCACCAGCCGACCGCGGCGTAGAGGGCGAGGTTCGCGGCGGCGAAGGCGCTGAGCAGCCTCCACCGTGGTGCGTGGAGTTCGCCGAGGGTCAGGCCCGTCGCGGTGACGCCGGCGGCCAGTGCGGGGACGATACGTTCGATCGGCCACCCGGCAGACGTGCTCGAATGCGTGATGTTCGGATCGGTCATGATTCCTCCGTGAGGTGTTGTAATGGTCAGTGCGAGAAGCGGATCGACGGCAACATTCTGCGCAGCCAGCCCGGTGCCCACCATGCAGCGTGACCGCTCAGCCGGAGCAGGACCGGGAGCAGGATCAGCCTGATCAGGAAGGCGTCGAGCAACACCGCGACGCCGAGGATGATGCCCATTTCCTTGGGTGGGAGCGGATCGGAGAGCGCGAAGGTGAAGAACACGGCGACCATGACCGCCGCAGCGGCGAAGATGACGCGTCCGGAGTGCGCGAGGCCGTCGACCTGAGCAGCCTTCGGGTCCCCGGTCTTCTCGTAGTGTTCTTTCGCGGTGGCGAGCAGGAACACGGTGTAGTCCATGGCGATGGCAAAGATCATCGCGAAGAAGAACACCGGCCCCCAGCCGTCGAGGAAACCTTGAGGGGTGAAGCCGAGCAGCGACGATCCGTGTCCGTCTTGGAAGATCAGCTTCGCAACCCCGAACGCTGCGGCGGTCGACAGCAAACTGACGGCGGTGCCGAGGATCGCGATCAGTGGTGCCTGCAGAGCGACGAGCAGCAGGATGAAGCCGAGGGCGAGGATGATCCCGATAACCAACGGTAGGTAGTCGTTCAGGGCTTGCTGCAGGTCGAGGTTCTCCGCTGGCGCGCCGCCGACGAGCGCGGACTCCGGTAGTTGTGCGCGTAGGTCACCGAGGATCGTGCCCATGGCCTCTGCGGAAGGGTCCACGGCAGGAAACGCTTGCAGCAGTGTGTAGTTCGAATCGTCTGTTGATGGTGTGGGCGGGGTGACCATCGAGATCCCGTCGACGCTGCTCGCTGCCGCGGCGGTAGCAGCCGCATCGGAAGACGGGACAACTATCTGCAGCGCGCCGGGTGCCCCGTCACCGAACTGGGCCTGAACCAACTCGTAACCTTGCCGAACGGGCGCATCGTCGGGAACGACAGCGATGGACGGCATTGCCACCTTCAGTCCCAGGACAGGTAAGGCCAGGGCGACGAGGATGCCGACGGAGACCAGCGCGAACGGCCATGGGTACTTGTGAAGCAATTCGCCCCACGCAGCGAACTTCGGGGATCGGTGCTGTTGGCGTTTCGCGTAAGGCAGGGATGCTGCGTTGACCTTGGGGCCGAGTGCGCCCAGCGTGGCCGGAAGAAGTGTCATGGTGGCGATCAGAACGAACGTGACGGCCAGCATGATGCCTACGGCCATGGTGCGCACGGCCGGTGCGGGAACGAGCAGCACTGCCGAGAGGCTGACCAGGACGGTAAGTCCGGACAGGAGCACCGCTTTGCCTGCGGTGTCCATGGTTTCGGCAACGGCTGCTCGTGGATCGGCCGTACGGAGGGCGTCGCGGAAGCGGGCGACGATGAACAAGGCGTAGTCGATGCCGAGAGCGAGGGCGAACATCATCGCGAAATTCATCGCCCATACCGAGATCGGTGTGACCTCGTTGAGCAGCACCAAACCGCCGGCGGAGGCGACGAGTCCGGCCACTGTGAGCAACAGCGGCAGCCCGGCAGCGACGAGGGAGCCGAATGCGAGCACCATGATCGCCAAAGTGACTGGCCAAGAGAATAGTTCAGCCTGAATCATCGCATCGTGGTTGGCTTTGTTGAAGTCGGACCACAACGCGGAGGATCCGGTGGGATAGACCTCGATACCGTCGCCGGAGAGTGCGGTCAGCTCGTCTTTGACATCGTCGACGGCTTTGACCATGTCGTCCGCGTTTGCGTTGGCGCCGGCGATGAGGATGCCGGTGTGGCCGTCGGGGCTGATGGTCATACCAGGCTGTGGGGCGATGACGGCACCGAACCGGGTGTCACCGTCGAACACAGCTGTGACGTCGATGAGTCTCTGCTGCACGGTGGGATCGTCGATCGACGCGGTGTCCGAATGGACCACCACCTGAACCGCGGCCGAGGAGTTCCCGCCGAAATGCTGTTGCGCGAGTTCACGGACCTGGACCGATTCGGATCCGTTGGCTTGCCACCCAGCACCCGCCAGTGACGAAAAAACCGACGGCGCTGCAGATCCGAGCGCGACAAGCGCGATCAGCCAGACACCGAACACCCATCGGCGGCGTGCGACCATCGCGCTTCCCAGGCGTCCGAGTATGCCGGGTGTAGATACGCGATCACGATCGTCACGACCGGTGGCCGTCACGGTGTCGGGCACAGACATAACTTCTCCTAAAATACGGGCTGGGGTATTCAAATGAGCGAGCTAGACCTCGGTAAACCTGACCCAATTGGAAGGTTAGGCCCTTGCACTCGCGACCGGGATTGGCGGCGAAACAGCGATCGCGAGGCGCTGGCGCCGATCGATAGGACCAACGGTCTCAGCAGAGCAGGTGCACTGCCGAGGCCGTGAAACATCCTTCGTGACGTCGTCGACATGTCGATCGCAACCTGCCCACGCGATCTTGTCGCATATCGGGCACGGGACGGGGTAACACATAGACAGTCCTTTCTGACGAGCGTCTACCCACTGTTGCATATACCCAGGGGGGTATGCAAGTACCCCTGGGGGTATACGCTCGGGTAGGCCGTTCGCTCCTCTCGGGCGCCCACCCGAGGGGGTGGGCCGTCCGGGTCGTCGAGTGCCCAGGCGAGGTACCGCTTTCTGGGTAGCCGACGCACACGTCGGCGCATCCGTCGAGACGACTCAGTCCGGGTGCGGCGGCCACGCCATCGGTGAGAGGTCTCGGGAACTCGTGGCGTGGATCGAGCGCGCCGGAACCGTCATCGGGGCAGTCGCCGTACGAGACGAGCTCCGACCGGAAGCACATGAGGTGATCGCCGGGCTACGACGCGGCGGGTACACCGTCGCGATGCTCACCGGCGACAACGAACGCACCGCCCAGGCGCTGGCCGCCGACGTCGGGATCGACGACGTGCACGCCGACCTGCGCCCGGAGGACAAGGCACGGATCGTGGAAACCTTGCGTGCGAACCGCCCGACGGCAATGGTCGGGGACGGTGTCAACGACGCCCCCGCCCTGGCCACCGCCGACTTGGGCATTGCCATGGGCGCGATGGGTTCCGACGTGGCCATCGAGACCGCCGATGTTGCTCTGATGGGCGAAGACCTGCAGCACCTGCCGCCGGCTCTGCATCCGATGAACCGAATGCTCGCACAATTGCGCAGTGTCTACACGAAGCGCATCGCTTGCACGACCGACACAGCGCCGTCGCGTTTCGGCCCGCAAAGAGGACCGCAGCCGGCCGCACCAGCGATGACACCCAGCGTTGGCATCACCTCGAACGCACACATGTCCTCTCCCAGCCCTGTCCATGGCCACACAAACCACCTCGCCATGCTCCCCTGGCCTTACATCAGCGTGACTGCCGCGAAGCCGTCGGGCAGGTTCTTCGCATCATCGTCGTCGCCGCCCCGGGATCCGCACTGGGCCGCTATCCGGAGGGCAACACCGAACGAACTCGTGCCGGTCTTATGACACCGATGCCGATACCTGACGATCTTGCCGAGAAAATGCAGACCTACCAGTCCTGGGTTTCGTTTACCGCGAGCTGTCCTGCACTGCCGCATACTCGAAACCACACGCCGACGGAGGAACACCATGATGCACCTTGAAATTTTGCAAGTCCCGGACTGCCCGAACGTGCAGCTCCTCGAACAACGGATCGAGCACGTTCTCGCGGAGGAGTCCATCGATTGGGAACTGCGCCACGTAATCGTCGACGATCCTCGATCCGCAAGGCTTGCGGGCATGACCGGATCGCCGACGTTGCTCGTCGACGGCCGCGATCCGTTTGCCGAACCGGACCAGGTCCCCAACGTGTCATGCAGGCTCTATCGAGATTCCACGGGCGAGGTCGGTGGCGCTCCTACCGTTGCTGCACTGAGGGGTGCGTTCGGTATGGCTGCGCCCACAGCTGATGTAGAGGGCGATGAGTGAAAGTATCGGCCACCCACCGGTGGTCCCAACAGGGTCGTCTCCAGCAGCAGCCCCGGGGTTCCTCACAAGGGCGAGCTGACTCAACGGTCCTCCGTACTGCGCCTGCTCGAGTCTCGTCCGCCTGATCCCGCAGCTTGTACCGATTCCGAAACTCGAGACCACCACGGATACCGCCGACTCCGCACCTGATCCCGTCACCTGACATCTTCATCCCAATGCCAATCAATGCATGATCGCGCGCCCTCGGCATCACCCAGGAAGGCAGCTTTGAGCGGTCATACGTCCAAAAAAGACAGGTTGTGGCACCGATGCTGGGCATTTTCGTTACTGGAGCTTTCACGCGCACCTAACCGGAGGGAACCCTTCACCGGGTGCGCATTGCACGCCGTTTTTCATCTACGACCATCACTTCTTCATTGATCCGGCGGCGCAATGACCGGAACGCGATCGCAGAGATGGCGAATCCGAGCAGCACCGCCCCGAACAGTGCTAACACACCGGGGATTTCGAGTTCGAGTATGGCGTTGATTCCCATGATGATCACTGCGAGGCCGGCGATCAGGGCGAGTCGAACCGCGGTGTAGTACATCACCAGACGCACGAGCTTTGACCGTGCTACACGGTTGATCCGCGCCACGCGCGTCTGCGGTGCTTGATGGGCACCCAGTGCCGCAATTTCTGGGCTGACTGGTGGATTGATACGGCCCTTCGGAGCGGACTGGCGTTTCACGATGCTCGATTCTCGGGTTCGGATCCCGCCTCTGGTTGGCGGGGGCGACAGAACGAACCATATGTCTACTATGCACAATAGTAGTTCAGTGTTGTCCCGGTTCACCGCACCACGCTTGGAGGAAGTGCATGCAGGCACAGTCTCGGTGGTTCCTGCTCTTCCTGGTTGTGATCGGTCTTCTCGTCGTGGCGATCTGGCCTCGATCAACGTCAACCGAGACCCATTCCTCGACCCGGCCTCAAGTGCCTCCGGCCGCCCAGGCAGATGAAGATCGCGTCGACTCGGGGTTTTCCTCGAAGTCCGCGGCAGCAGCGGTTCCCTGTCCTGCGGCCCCGGCAGTACCGCCCGCTGGAGGAGAACTCCTGGGAATCAAAGCGACGTGTCTTGGCGAGAATACTGTGGTCGACCTCGGTGCAGCGCTGTCCGGGGAGCCGACCCTGATCAACCTCTGGGCCTCGTGGTGCGGGCCGTGCCGATCGGAAATCCCGGTCCTGAATGACTATGCAGGTACTCCGGGCTCCATCCGAGTAGTCGGGATCAACGTCCAGGACGACATGTCCACAGCACTAGCGCTTCTCACCGCTGCAGGCGTGCACTATCCCTCGTTCGCTGCGGTCGACGACATCGGAATTGCGCTATCGGCGCCGCCAGTTCTGCCGCTGAGCTTTCTCGTCCAACAAGACGGGTCCGTCGAACAGATTACAACCCCCATGGTTTTCGAAAACACTGACCAAATACGCTCCGCTGTAAGTGAGTTGATGAAATGAATGCCCCCGCACTCCCTCGCAAATCGAGACAACGCGTACTCGGAAAACCGACCCGCATCCTCCCACTGGTCGCTATTCTCACTGCGATCGTCGTCGCCGCGAGTGGATGTGCAACCGGCACCGATGCAGTCGCTTCGGGTGCGAATTTCGATTTCGTGTCACCGGGAGGACAAACCGATATTTTGTACGACCCGCCCGAATCGCGAAACATGATCGGTGTATTGGCCGGACCTGACCTCATGGCCGACGGTAGCGATATTTCACTCACTGATTACGCCGGTCAGGTCGTCGTGATCAATCTGTGGGGGCAATGGTGCGCCCCGTGCCGGTCCGAGGCCGACGATCTCGAGCGCGCGTACGAAGCAACCGAAAGTCTCGGTGTTCAGTTTCTCGGGATCAACGTTCGAGATCCTCAACGAGACAAGGCCCAGGACTTCGTCGTCGACAACAACGTCAGCTACCCCTCGATCTACGACCCGTCGATGAGAACTTTGACAGCGCTCGGCGGAAACTATCCGACAAGCGTGATTCCCTCCACCTTGGTGTTGGATCGCAGACAGCGCGTCGCCGCTGTGTTTCTTCGCGCACTTCTCACCGAGGATCTGCAACCGGTCATCGAGCGCGTGGCGGCCGAGCGGTGAACGAACTCGCCCAAGGTGTCGGCTCCAGCTTCCAGACCGCCGCCGCGAGCGGCCCGTTACTGCTCGCCGTAGCAGCGTGCATTCTGGCCGGTCTGGTGTCGTTCGCATCGCCGTGTGTGGTGCCGCTCGTTCCCGGATATCTGTCGTATCTGGCCGGCATTTCCGGAGCTGATTCTCCAGCGGTGACCCGTGGCGACGAGACCTCGGAACCTGCAGGCAGATGGCGGGTTACCGGCGCGGCAACGATGTTCGTTGCCGGATTCACCGTGGTGTTCGTTCTCGCCACCGCGTCGGTGTTCGGGGTGATCGGAACCCTGCGCATCAACGAAGACCTGCTCCAACGGGTGGGTGGTGTGATCACCATCGTGATGGGGTTGACCTTCATCGGCTTGATTCCTGCCTTGCAGAAAGACACACGGTTCGCCCCGCGGCGTATCTCCTCCCTTGCCGGCGCGCCCTTGTTGGGGGGCGTGTTCGCGTTGGGTTGGACACCATGTCTCGGCCCCACCCTCGCCGGAGTTATTTCGGTGGCGGCCGGAACTGAAGGCACGACAGCAGCGCGGGGCGTGATACTGATTGTCGCCTACTGTCTGGGATTGGGACTGCCGTTCATCGTGCTTGCGTTCGGGTCGGCGAAAGCTCTCCGCGGCGTCGGGTGGCTCAAACGCCATTCACGGACGATTCAGATCGTCGGCGGAATAATGCTCGTCGCTGTCGGGCTCGCACTGGTCACCGGCGTGTGGGGCATGTTCGTCGGCTGGTTACGCAACGAATTCGTCAGTTCGGTCGTGCTGCCGATATGACAGATAACGCCACCGCGGGAGGTCGCATCCGCCGCCTACCGAGACTGATTATCCGAGAAAGCGTTCGACTACTGCGCCACAATTGGCGCCGGTTGACGTCGATGAGCACCGCGCTCGTGCTCCTGTTCCTCTTGGCACTCGCAGCACTTCCCGGTGCTATGTTGCCTCAGCGAAATCTCAACGTACAGAAAGTTTCCCAGTACATCGCGGCGCAGCCAACCCTCGGCCCGCTATTCGACAAGCTGGAGTTGTTCGACGTCTTTTCCAGCTTCTGGTTCACTGCGATCTACGTCCTGCTGTTTCTCTCTCTCATCGGCTGTCTTGTTCCACGCCTGCAGGCGCATCTCGGCGCGCTTCGGAGCCAACCTGTACGAGCACCTCGGAATCTGTCCAGGTTGCCGCACCATTTCCACGGCGTAGTTGACATCTCGCATGACGAGGCCCTCACCAGAGTGCGGCAGTCGCTCAAGGGCTGGCGGGTAGCCGTCAGGTCCGAAAAGGATTCCGAGGTATCGGTTTCCGCGGAAAAGGGGTATCTGCGTGAGGCCGGGAATCTGGTGTTCCACTTCTCGCTGATCGGGTTGCTCGTCACCGTCGCGATCGGCAAGTTGGTGGGGTACGAGGGTTCGGTGATCGTCATTGCCGACGGCGGCCCCGGTTTCTGTAATACGTCACCTGCCGTGTACGACTCGTTCCGCGCGGGAAGTGCTACTGACGGCACGGGTCTCGCGCCCTTTTGCATCAAGGTCAACGACTTTTCCGCAGATTATCTCGATACTGGTCAGGCCGAAATGTTCACCTCCAACATTTCGTATCAGAGCGGGCAGGATATCGCGACCAATACCTGGAAAGACTATCGTCTTCGGGTCAACGAACCGCTGCGTACCGACGGTGCCCGTGTTTATCTGACCGGCCATGGGTACGCGCCGCAGTTCACCGTCACTTTTCCCGACGGACAGTCCCGTACCGAGACGATGCAGTTTCAACCGGACGATGCGGTCACGTTCCTGAGCAGTGGGGCGTTGCGGTTCGATCCGCCAGGTGGATCGTTTCCGAATCCGGACGAGCGCCGGAAGAATCAGATCGCCATCGAGGGACTCTTCGCGCCGACCGCTTCCTTCAGCGGGACGCTTCTGACTTCGTCGTTTCCCGATGCGCGTGACCCTGCGGTCGCGATCGACATCTACAAGGGCGATACGGGTCTGGACACCGGCATCCCGCAATCGATCTTCTCGTTGAACAAGGAAATGATCAACCAAGGAAGGCTGGTCAAACAAGATCGTGTGAACCTCCGCCCTGGAGAGACGCGGACTCTCACCGATGGAACACAGGTTCGGTTCGACGGCGCCAAGGAATTCGCCAATCTGCAGGTGTCGTACGACCCTGCGCAACAGTGGGTTCTCGTCTTTGCGATCACGATGATGCTCGGACTTCTGATCTCGCTCGTGATCAGGAGGCGGCGAGTGTGGATCCGCCTACGCCCGGGGACGGGACCGGAGCAGGCTGATCTCGAACTCGGTGGACTCGCGCGGACCGATCATGCCGGCTGGGGCGGCGAATTCGACGATCTCTGTGAGAAATTGTTGACTGACCAGCGCAGTTCTCCTTCTACGAGAGCGGGCCTGTGAGGGTCCTTTCGGTCGACCGTGCGATCACTGCCGACAGTGAATTAGATGCATGCCTGAAGAGTGGTCGCCCCAAACGGCACCACGGTGGGATCGCTTTGCGTCTCGCTCTTTCGGTGGGCGCTGGGTGGCTGCTGTTTCTCAGCTTTCCGCCGCGCACGCTGTGGTTTCTCGCCCCTGTAGCCATCGCCCTGCTGACCGTCGTTCTCCAGGGGCGCAGTCTCCGTGCGGGTTTCGGATTCGGCTATGCCGCGGGACTGGGATTCTTCGTTCCCTTGCTGCCATGGGTCGGAGCGTACGTGGGTGCAACGCCTTGGTTGGCGTTGGCGGCGATTGAAGCGCTCGCGTTCGGAGTGTTCGGCGTACTGGCGGTGGCCGTCGGCCACGCTCCGCTTTCCCCGGTGTGGATTGCGGGTGCATGGGTCACCGCAGAAGCACTTCGTAGCCGAGTTCCGTTCGGCGGTTTCCCGTGGGGGCGTTTGGCCTTCGGGCAGGCAGACGGCCCGCTGCTGCCGTTGGCTTCGATCGCGGGGGCGCCAGGTCTTTCCTTCGTGACTGCACTGATCGGAACACTCATCGCCTGGTCACTGGCTGGGCCCTTGAATGTTCGATGGCAAGCATTGGCGAAAGGTGGCGCTTGCATCGTCCTCATCTTTGTGAGTGCATTGGTGACCGGTTCTCCCGGTGCCGCCCCTGACGAGGTCGTCACTGCGACCGTCGTTCAGGGCAACGTGCCGCGACTCGGCCTCGATTTCAACGCCCAACGCCGAGCTGTGCTCGACAATCATGTTGCCCGCACCGAACAACTCGCAGCTGAGGTCACAGCGGGCCGAGCAGCCCGGCCACGACTTGTCATCTGGCCCGAAAACGCTTCGGATATAGATCCTTTGACGAATCGGGATGCGGCGGATCGACTGGACCGAGCAGCCCGTTCTATCGGCGCCCCGATCCTGGTCGGTACGGTCCTGCAGGGCGAGCCAGGAACATCGATCAACAGTGCCATGGTCTGGGATCCGACGGACGGCCCTGGGCAGCAACACATCAAGCGGCAGCTTGTGCCCTTCGGGGAGTACCTGCCGCTCCGATCGATCATTCGTGCAGTGTCGTCGTACGCCGATTCTGCGGGCAATTTCGTTGCCGGGAACGGGAACGGCGTCGTCGACCTCAACGGAATTCAGGTAGCTGTTGCCACGTGTTACGAGGTGGCCTTCGACGATCTGGTGACCGAGTCCGTCAAGGCAGGAGCCACCGTCATCGCGGTTCCCACCAACAACGCGACCTTCGGCCGGACCGAGATGACCTTTCAGCAGCTGGCCATGTCGCGGGTGCGGGCAGTCGAACACGGCCGCAGTGTGCTGATCGCAGCAACCAGCGGTGTCAGCGCAATCATCACGCCAACGGGTGTGGTGCGTCAACAGAGCGAGATCTTCACAGCACAAGCATTGACCGACGAGATCGCCGTTCGCTCCGATCTCACGTTGGCAACACGTGTGGGTTCGATTCCGGAACTCGCGTTGTCTGCGATCGTGCTTTCTCTCGCCGCTTCGGCACTCTTCAGAGGCATGTACCGGGTTCGGCGGGGTGAAAGAACGAGAACATGAATTACTATGCATGATAGTAATTCAGTGTCGGTGCCAGTGCACAAGCGAAACGAGTTCACCAATGACGATTTGTACGGCGGCAATGAACCTGCCCGAACGTGGTACAACGCGATGGGACCGATCGCGAGCAACTTCGGACCCATCACGCTACCCCCGCTGGACCAGAAATATGTTCGCGGTTCGGCCGGGGATCAGGTACCCGACGTGGTCGGGATGACCGAGTCCGCCGCAACATCTCTGTTGCAGAACGCCGGGTTCAAAGTGACGGTCTCCCTCACGTCAAGTCCGAGCGCGAGAGGGACAGCAACCGCGACAGCTCCGTCGGGAGCGGCACTTCCGGGCTCCACCATCACCCTGTACATAAGTGACGGATCCTCGACACCGAGCACCACCACGACGAGCCCATCACCGTCAGATACCCCAGGCCCACGATAAGCCCGGGTGCGCCACCATGATGCTTCGGCGATCCCCACCCGGTGGGGACTGCCACCGCACGCGCTCATCATGAACTCGATTCCCGTCGAGGACCTCGGATCCCGGTTGTGGCGAGCAGAAATCGCTCCGGAATACGGAACATGCGGAGTGCTTCCCTATGTGCCGCCCGCTCCCGCATTCAAAAAACATGATTCGATCGTAACTACATTCTAAGTAAATGACTTTCGATAAAACGGCATCGAAATTCCGCCCCACCGACTAGTAGATCGTTTCGGACATCAGATGGGAGGGTCCTCACGAATTCACGAGCCGTCTGATCGCCTCGGCGGCCTCCCTGATCTTGGCGTCGGATTCGGCGCCCCCTCTTGCGGCGGCATCGACGACACAATGACTGAGATGGTCTTCGAGCAATTCCATAGCTACTGCATGCAGCGCTTTTTTCATCGCCGATATTTGGGTAAGGATGTCAATGCAGCACCTTTCTTCTTCAACCATTCGCTGCAGCCCTCGCGACTGACCCTCAATACGCTTGAGGCGTTTGAGGTACAAGTCCTTTGCGCTGATGTATCCGTGGGTCGCATAGTCACGACGGCCTGGACCAACCGGATTAGTTGTGCCCACGAGATTCCCCTGGTCTCGTCGCCCGTAGTGGGCCAGACGCGAAATCACGTCGTCTCCATGGTGGGCGACAATCGATTGGACCTGCCCTGGCTACGGTGTAGTGCAGCAGTGGCACACACGAAGGCACGTTGAGCAGCATCCCGTCTGTATGGGCGCTTCGCCAACTGCAAGATCTCCGGGTAAGTGACCACACGAGAAGAACTCTCAATCATTCCTGCCACCAGGGCTAGGCAGTACCGCTGCACCCGCCCTGTGTTCAAACTTCCTGCCCACCGCCGGTTGCGCCACCAATGACGCGATGCGCCGTCATCCCGTCGACCCGTGCGTGGGACCAGACCAATTGCACCTCCCTGCCGTATCAGATCAGGGGCTTCGACGGCGAGCATTTCCCTTGCACTAGACCATTGCAGGGGGTGAATTCGCAGCCAGCCAACACCCTCATCTACTATGCATCTTAGTAGATAAGGTACCAGTCGCCCGGAAATGTTGCCATCCCTTCGAATACAGGACGAGACACCCAGATGCCCAATAGTCGTCGTGCGCGAACGTCCCCAATCGTGGGGCTCGTCGGCGCCGCTCTCATCGCCGTTTCTCTTGCGGCTTGTTCGACGCAGGGAAACGACGACAAGGCCGGCCAGTCCATCGTCCCGCCCATACCAGGGGTGGAGCTCACACCCGAACTTGACCATCTGCACGGGTTGCATATCAACGCCGATGGCACCATCTTGGCGGGTACGCATCGCGGACTGTTCGCGATCGGAGATTCGGGCGACACAGTGCGAGTGGGTGATTCCGACGACGATTTGATGGGGTTGGCGGGCGTGGCGGGCAGTGACACGCTCTTTTCCTCAGGGCACCCGGGACCGTCCAGTACCGCAGCCAACCCACTTGGCCTACGCACCAGCAACGACGGCGGCCGAACCTGGACGGATAGCTCGCTCGCGGGACAGGTCGACTTTCATTCTCTGGTTACAGATGGCACGACACTCGTCGGCTTCGACGGGGCCAGAGGTGTCACGGTGTCGAAGGATCAGGGAAAGTCGTGGGAATCCGGCGGTGCCCTGGGTGTGGCGTCCCTCGCTCTCACCGAGAGTGGGACATGGGCTGTCACCTCGTCAGGGCTGCAGTACAGCAGCGACGACGGGCGCACCTTCACAAAGTTCGCTGGAGCGCCGTCCATGGTGCTGATCGCGGGCTCCTCGGATGCACTGTGGGGGGTCGATCAAGATGGATTCGCCTGGCGGAGCAGGGAGGGAAAAGGCTGGGAGAAGCGCGCTAATGTCGGAGCAGTCGAAGCGTTGACTGCGGCGAGTTACGACAGCGCGTACGCGGCGACTTCTCAGTCTCTGTATGCCTTGAACTGACCTGAACATGTCGTTGTTCGTTCGAATGTTCCAGAGCATCACACTTGTGCTCGTTGCGGGAGTCCTTGTGGTTCTGGGCGCCGGCATCGCCAACGCTCACCCCACGCTGCTCTTTACCGAACCTGGCTCGGAGACTGCCGTTTCCGAGCCTCCGCAAGCCATCACCCTGATCTTCAACGAACAAGTCACCGCCGGGACCGATGCGATCAAAGTCCTGGACGGCGCAGGCCGTGAGAGCCCGATGGAGGCAGCAGAGTCGTCCAAAGGTGGCCGTGCAATCACTTCCCGGCTCTCGGATGCTCCGTCGCCGGGCACCTACACCGTCCGGTGGCAAGTGATCGGCGCAGATGGTGACCTCGTCGAGGAAGACTTTCGGTTTGCCGTCGGCCTCGCTTTGACCGACAGCGGCGGTGGCGGTGGCGACGACAGCGCCTCGACCTCGTGGACGGAAACCGTGCTCCGGTGGCTGCTGTTCGTCGGGTTCGCCCTCGCGCTCGGGACACTTGTCGCGGAGAGATTGTCGTCTGTACCGCACGCCGAGAACCCTTCGTTGAAGAAGTTGCGCACCTGGTTTCCGGCCGGCGCTTGTATTGCTTTGGTAGGTGTTGCAGGCCTTATGGTTTCGCTCGCCGCTTCGTCCAGCGTTGCTGCGCTATGGCAAGAACGTGCGGGCATCATCTTGCTCGTAGAGACGTGTGGGCTCATGTTGGCCTTGGCGCTGAAAGCCGCGGGGAGCCCCAGACTTGCGAGCGCAGCCCTTCTGCTGGTCATTGCCGCCGAAGGGCTGCGCTCGCACGCAAACGTCGTCGCTCCCGGATGGGGCGCGTTTCTCACCGCCGTTCATCTCGCGGCAGCGGCAATCTGGGTCGGCGCTTTGCTCCACACGGTTCGCACTGCATTCGCGTGGCGGGGTCAGCATGCCCCGGTTCGGTGGGTCGTGGCCGGTTACACACGACTTGCGCTGTGGACCTTCATCGTCGTCGTGACCACCGGTACGATCTCGGCATTGTTGCTGATCCCCGTTGCCGCAATGTTTTCCACCCCGTACGGGCAACTTCTGACGGTCAAACTACTCTTCGTCATCGCCGCCTCGGGTGTGGCGATATCTGCACGGCGGACGATGCGCAGAACTGAACAAGTGGGCAAACTGCGCAATCAGATTCGTATCGAGAGCATCCTCCTGATCTCCGTGCTCGCCATCAGTGCTGCATTAGTCTCGACGGCGCCTGCCAATTCACCCGCCCAGCCGGGACCACCTGCAGCCATCGGTCCGGTTCTGCCGCTGGGAACATTGGCTGGACAGATTGGGGTGAGCGTCGCCGCCAGCGAAGGGCAGCTGGTGGTTCGACTGTCGACTCCGCGCCGCGTCGACTACTACGCTCAGGAACCGGACCAGGAATACACCTTGATCGGCGCACTGCGGGCGAGCGGGCAGAACACTTCCCTTCCCTTGCGCGGGTGCGGATCCGGATGCTTCGTGGCGCAAGCCGATTGGCCACTGGGTGAAAGCATGCTCACGCTCGAGGCCGCGGCGACAGGGTGGCTGGGCGGGACGGTCAGCATGTTAATTCCATGGCCTGTTCAGTCCGGGGACACCGATCTCGCTCGAGCCGTAGATATCACCCGCACTCAGAAGAATCTGACCTTTTACGAATCGGTGACCAGTGATGCCGCAAACGTCGGACCCGAACCTCAGCAACTAAGTCTGTCCAGCGAGTTCTTCCTCGCCCAGGAGCCGTATGCGGACGGGACTGCGCCCATCGCGGTGCGCTTACCCAGCGCCGGACGGCAACTCCGTCTGGCATTGGGCTATCCGGCTGCGGGTATGAACGTACTGCTCGACCTCGACCAAACTGGACGAATAGTTTCCGAAACACTAAGCGATGCAAAACATCTCATCACCCGCACCTTCGTCTACCCCGAAGTGAACTGATGGGGGAGAACTGACGAGATATTCACGTCCAGTGAACTGTCACCGTGCAATAGGAACGGAAGCTGCGATGATCTCCCCTTACTCGTTCATTCACCCCTGCCAGTTCTGTCGCACCCGCGCACTGGCCGCGCCCAGGCCTTCGAAATTCCTACGGCATACGCAGGGTGACGAACCGGTAGCGGTGGCTCTGGCCTGCAGTCTGTTCAACCACTCATCCCCTGCTGTCGCTTGTCTTGATCACCGCAACCTTCTGATTGCAGGTTCCACCGTCACCTCGCTGGTCCTGCCCGGCGCGCACGACACCACGCTGATCACCGCGACAGTCGTCATCGAGCGCGAAGACAAGGATCATACCGGCACGCGTGAGTGGAGGGTTGCACGTTCCCCTGTTGCCGCAGACGTGCATCGTGCACGACACCTTGCCCCTACACAACCAACTGTCGGCGCTGCGGATACGACAGACGCTCATAGCGGAACTACTGACCATCCGAGTCGACGGCCCCTCCCCAGAAGAATTTTTTGCACAACAACACATTCCAGGAGAAAAATATGATGCTTACACGTGCTGTTTCCACACGTATCGCAGTCTCAGCGGGGTCTGCCGCCGGTCTGATGCTGATCGCCGGCTGCGGCGGCCATGACATGAGCCAAATGTCGAGCAACGACAGCGGAAACATGTCCAACTCCTCCGCGGCCTCGCAGCCCAACGGCGCCAACAGCGCGGATATGCAGTTCGTCGCGATGATGTATCCACATCACGCACAGGCCGTCGAGATTGCAAAGATGGTTGACAGTCGCACCACCAATCCTCGAATACTCGAACTCGCCGCTTCGATCCAAACCGCTCGCGGGCCCGAAATGGATCAGATTGCAGCGCTCATCGAACAATGGGGTCAACCTACGTCCGACGCCACCTCCCCTGTGGACTCCATGGATGAAATGGACCACGGCGGGGTTGATTCAGGAATGATGTCCCAGCAGCAGATCGCTCAATTGGAGGGACTGCGCGATGGGGACTTCGACACCGCGTGGCTGAAGATGATGATCGAACATCACTCCGGCGCGATCGCGACGGCCCAATCGGAACTATCCGATGGCGACAACGCCGACGCCAAGCAATTGGCTACCGATATCATCGCCGCACAGCAGTCCGAGATCACCGCGATGCAAGCACTTTTGCAACAGAACTGATCCGGAAACTGGCGAGTGGCTAGGCCTGTCCGTCGAAGCCTCTCTTCTCGTTGTCCGCTCTGATCTTCCATCTGATTACTTGCGTCCCTTGCGAATCACTGTCTTCGTCGGCGCTCCCCACCCACTGACGTGAAGGAACAATTATGGCCTCAACACGGCATACAGGGTTAGTCGTCCTTGTCCTTATGGTCGCAACGCTGACAGGATGCACCTCCACAGCACCGCAGTCCGCACCGAGTGACACGGGTGCGCCCGCCGAGAACGACTCTCCTGTCTCCGCGCTGGTGATGACTCCTTCCGGGGGGACAGATACCGTCAACCCCCTTGATCCGGTCACGGTGGAATCTGTTGGCGGGAGGCTCGACTCGGTAGTGCTCACCGAAGTGGGCGGGGCTGTGGTCGATGGCATCTTCACCCCTGACCGGCAGGTGTGGAAACCCGGCGCGTCCTTGGACTACGGGAAGACCTACACGATGACAGCGTCAGCCACCCAAAACGATGGCTCACGTCTCGATCAGTCCAGCACCTTCTCCACAGTCAAGCCGCGGAACCTGACCAAACCATCCTTCGTGACGGCCGGGGGTAACCTCCTCACAGATGGTGGCACTTTCGGGGTAGGGATCGTTATTGTCACGCATTTCGACGAGCCGATCCTCGATCGTGCAGCGGCGGAGAAAAGCCTGACTGTGCAAACGTCGGTGCCGCTCGAAGGCTCGTGGTACTGGGTGGATGACCAGAATGTTCACTGGCGACCTCGTGCGTACTATCCCCCCGGCACCGAGGTCACGGTCCGGGCTGCGGTCTTCGGCGTCCCGCTCGGTGGCGGACTGTTCGGACAGGAAGACGCCACGACTGCATTCACCATCGGCGACTCGCATATCGCCGTCGCCGACGATACGACCAAGCAAGTGACGGTCACGAGCAACGGCAAAACTGTGCGCACTATGCCGACATCGATGGGCATGGGAGGAACCGAGCTCGTCAACGGCCAAACGATCTCCTTCTGGACCCAACCAGGCATTTACACCGTCCTCGATCAGGCCAACCCCGTGATCATGGACTCGTCGACCTACGGACTTCCCGTCAATTCCCGGCTGGGGTACAAGGAAAAAATCAACTACGCCACCCGAATAAGCACCGACGGAATTTACCTTCACGAACTCGAAGACACAGTCTGGGCGCAAGGCAATACCAATGTTTCACACGGCTGCTTGAACCTCAGTCGCGCCAATGCTCAATGGTTCTATGATTTTTCGCTTCCCGGAGATGTCGTGGAGATACGCAATACCGGCGGCGCCCCTCTCGAATTGTGGCAGAACGGCGACTGGAGTGTGCCGTGGGACCGATGGTCGGAAGGCAGCGCGCTGTAAGACCTGTCGCCCTGCCGGCAAACGATGCTGAATCGCAAACAGAAGCTCCGCGCGAGACGTTCTCCCGTAGTCGACGCGAAAGTGCTGGATAAACCTTTTGACACTGTCAGAGCTGACAGGGGTTCGGCAGATCGTCACGGGAGGAGGTCGCCAGACACCGCCGCCGTATCGGGGCGGCGACGGGAAGCAGAACAGATAGTATTTCTACAGGGCTTCGGTTCGCCGTCTCGGCAACCTCCAGCGTGCAGAGTCGACACGACACCCTCATCGAGCGGTCCCACATCACTGTGACCGACGAATCACCGACAGCGCTGGTTGGGCCCCGTACGAAAGCGACGGAGGTTGCAGGTTGGGCACTCGCACGGTGCGGTGACGAATGCAGCTCTACGAGGAGGAAAAATGCAAGGTCTGGGAGAGCTCGAGGCGCTGGTGATGGATGTGCTGTGGCGCTCCACCGAACCGGTCCGTGTGCGCGACGTCATCGACGGCCTCGATGACGACCGTGAACCGGCGTACACGACGGTGATGACCGTCATGGACAATCTTCATCGCAAAGGTTGGGTGCATCGTCAGCGAAACGGGCGCGCGTACTGGTACGAAGCCACGCGAAGCCGCGAGGAAGCGGCAGCTGACGGGTTGCGCGCACTTCTCGAATCCACCGGAGACCCGACCGGGGTCCTGTTGCATTTTGTTCGCGGGACATCCGACGTCGAATCGAAGATCCTGGCGCGTGGATTGCGTGAACGAGGCAAGAAGTGACAGCCGTCCTCGCGTGGGCGGTCGGTGGCCTTCTCGTTGCCGCACTCTCCCCGCTGTTCCTCGGATCGATGATGCGTCGCGGCGTTGATCCGCATGTCGTCCTCGTCTTGTGGGGCGCTCTGGCACTCGGAACTGTAGTGAGTATCAGTGTCCCGGTGATCTTGAGCCTTTTACCCAGTCACGGTGGTGTCTCGTCGCTGATCGAATTCGCCCACAGCTGTTGGCTCGCCCTTCACGACGACGCGCCGGCCAGGCTCGAGACGGCGGTGGGTGTACTCGGTGGGTCAGCCCTGGTCATCGGGGCGGTGCGAGGCACCGTCCATCTGTTCAGCTTCTCCCGCACTCGCCGCGAGCTACACCAGCAGCACCTCGGGTTGCTGCGCATTCTGGGGGGTGCACGGTCCTCGTCACTGCTCTGGCTCCCGGTTTCTGTGCCCTTCGCCTACAGTATCGCTGGGCGCCCCGCGCTTGTAGTTGCGAGCGACGGATTGAGAGATCAACTCGACACCGAGGCTCTTGCTGCAGTACTCGCACATGAACGAGCACACATCACGGGGCGGCACCATCTGCTCGTCAGCGCAGCTCAAACGCTCGCCTACGCGTTTCCGTGGCTTCCGATCATGCGATCTTCGCCCCCATTGGTCCGTGCGTTGGTGGAAATCGAAGCCGACTCCCGAGCCGTTCGTCAGCATGGGCGCGAATCCGTGCACCGCGCACTCTGCAGTATGACACCTCACGAGGTGCCCGTGGCGGCTCTGGGAATAGCGCAGGATTGCCTGGCGTTGCGACTTGATCGTCTGTCCTCCCACCGCACCCACCACCCGGCGCCCATTCGCTACCTCCGCACCCTTGCTGCCTGCGGAACGGCGATCGTCCTACCTGCGGCGCCTCTTCTGGCGCTACTGGGTGCGATGGCGATGGCTTCATGCGCAGCAGGTGCTTGAAACAGTGCGAAACCGGGTCGTGGACGAACAAGGAGTCCGGCCCGCAGGGGGCCAGTGCTCAAGGCCGGTTCACCCCCTCCTCGAACTGAACCGGCCTCATGCACCGAACGCGGCGCCAATCGAATTGGCCAGATCCCGCGCGAAACTTGATTCGTGGCCATCCCAATTTTCGTGAGACTCACCTTCTGCGCACGTGGCATCGGCAGAAAAGCGCAAAAGGCTACTACTCTGGGTCACGATCACACCACGCCCAGCAGAATCGTCGCGACGATGACAATTCCGCATGCCGCGCTGGTCAGAAGCCGCCCGCGCCGTGTATGAGGGTCCGCACGATAGGGGAACAACCCTTGACGGACCCACGTGTAGATAGCCGCGGCGACAACGAATACTGCTCCGTCATAGGGCGTTTCGGTGCCGTAGAGGACGAAAATCAGTGTCGCGAGGCCGATGATCAAGCCTGCGAACGCTTCGATCAGTTGCACGGGGATTCGGCGCACCGCGAGAGTCCGGTCCGAAGCCCACATTCCCCATCTCGACCTGGTAGGTCGACCCGAACAGCATCCTGTCAAAAAGCATCCCGGGCGCCCGATCGCAATCCCGAGAAACAACCCGGGCGTTGTCATGTCCAGTAACACACCGACGCCCAGACCGAAGGCTGCTCCGCCGAGCACCAATACCGCGAGCGACACCACCAAAAATCCTTGTATGCATGCGCCGGCAGAGACGAATTTTCGAAGGCTCTGGCGGTGAAGTGCCAAGTACCAGAGCTTCGCACCCACGTAGCCGAGAAGGCAGCCGAGGATCGAAATGAGAACTGCCGCAGTGGCGTTCTCGCTCATACGGGTCAAGAGCAGTGCCTGCATGACGATGGCGAACACTGCACCCAAACCGACCAACAGCGGCCACGTCCAGAGTCGCACGCCGGGCCCGTGCACCAATGGCGCTGCGGTAGTCCAGGCCGTGGCGGTCTGCGGAGCTGCGATGTCGAACTGCCCGGTGGTGTCGTCCGGAGTTTCGATGCGCTCGGCACTGACAGTCCAACTACCAGTGGCGATTCCGCGGATTCTCGCAGTCACCGCGAAGCGTTCCCCCGCTGGAACACCGTTGACGTGGGTGACCCTCTCGAAACGTTCCGGTTCGCTGCCCGGGCTGTTGCGGGCTCCTCGGAACAGAATCGACAGATCGGAAGTAACCTCGGGCGATTCTCCCCAGTACGTTGCTGCGAGCCCCTGTGGTTCTATCTGCGTGAACGCTTCAGCGCACCCACCGCCGGGCGCAGCGAGTTCCGTTGCAGCGGTCGACTCGTCGTCACCCAATGGCCGGGCAACGCGTTCAGTGCCCGATGGCTTGGTGGGCATCGCCTTTTCGGCGATGGCCGGCGCCGGCGGTGCTTGAGCCAAGGCCGAGGCTGGCGTCGGCGCTGCTTTACTCAGATACGCCGCTGCGGCCGCTGCGGCCAGTTCTTCCACGGCACTACCGGCCGGACTGGGCCTAGCACGGGGTGTTGTGCCGACTTCGTCGTGCGGTCGTGAAGTGGGGTTCCGCTTCGGTGACGTGGCGCGTCGGGCTCGACTCTGCGTCGTAGACCGCTGTTTCGCGCGGGTTTTGGTTGATTTTTTGCTCACCGTCGCCCCAATCTCTCGGTTGGCGCGGATGCCCACCGAACTACTAAGGTCGATAGTAGCTGAACTACGAACCTGGATAGTAGGTAGAGGTCGAGCGCGAACGCGCGGGTGGGCACTGCGGCGAGACGAGGCGCTTCGAGGCCGAGCCGAGGAATATGGGAATTCCATGGTGCCGCAACGATCTTGGGCACACTCAAGAAGGACCTGGAAAGGACATCGAACGTCAACCGGCAATCGCGCGGACAGTGTAGTAGTTTGCGAGACTGGATAGGCTCCTTGTTCACCATGTTCGGAGACCGGGCACGGACTACTGGGTACGACTGCGGCAGACCCGGCGGCTGATGCGGGACTGGGCGTAGGGATCGCACTACGTTGCAGCAAGGGTGTGCAAAGTATCGAAGCGAACAATCACATCTAAGGGATCTGCAAAATGGAAGCTGACGCGATGCGCAACCACCGCCTGGTGGATTTGCCGACCAATGGCGCGGTGTTCGAAACCTCTCGGCCGGTACGGACGGGAGATATCGACGTCTCCGGGACGGTGCGACTCGATGGCGTTGCACGTTATCTGCAGGACATCGGTTTCGACGATCTCGATGCGAGCGGCGCAGCGGCTGCCCACCCGGTGTGGGTCGTGCGCCGCACAGTCATCGATGTCATTCGTCCGGTCAGCTGGCCGGCTCGTGTGCGCATGCGCAGATGGTGCTCGGGGTTGTCGAGCAGGTGGTGCACGATGCGTGTCCGCATCGAATCCGACGGCGGCGGCTTGATCGAGACCGAAGGATTCTGGATAAATCTCAATCCGGTCAACGGGATGCCTTCCAGGATCGAAGAGAGTTTCATGGCCGGACTCGGTTCGACCGCCAACGATCACCGATTGAAGTGGAAACCCTGGCACACCGCTCATCCGGGCGATGGGGAGGAAACGACATTCGTCTTACGATCGAGCGATATCGATCCGTTCAACCACGTCAACAACGCCACGTATTGGCAGCCTGTCGAAGACCTGATCAGAGATTGGGCCGGACCCCGAAATCCACTCCCCTACCGAGCGATTCTCGAATATCGCTCTCCCATCACCGCGGGAAACGACGTGACCGTGCGGTATCACAGTTCAGGGGAGAGCCTGAGTAGTTGGTTCCTGGTCTCGGGTTCGGTGTGCGCGAGTGCCTACGTCACAGCGATCGAAGTGTAAGTCCCCGGGCCGGGTCACCTCTGCGCTCTGGTCTCTTGAATCGTCATTGATCGGTTCACCTCACGAGTTCTTGACCAGGTGTGCCGGTAGCGGCGGGGTGAGTGGGTGTTCCCGGAGCGTTTCCATTACCTCGAATGTCGCGTCGAATGTCACGCATCGACAGTTCCCCGGCAGTCGATGTGCCGCCCTTTCGGACGATGTACTGGCAACGCGATAACGAAGGTGGTGCCTTGCCCGGCTCCGTCACTCGCGGCGGTGATCTGTCCACCGTGTGCTTCGACGAGTGCTTTCGCGATGGACAGTCCGATCCCTGCCCCTCCGTGAGCACGATCGCGTGCTGCGTCGGCGCGATAGAAACGCTCGAACAGATAGGGGAGGTGCTCGGCGGCGACTCCATCGCCTTCGTCGGTGAGTGTGAGGATGAACCGATCCCCTTTCACCCGTCCCCGCACCTTCACTGTGCTCTGTGATCGACTGTGGCGCAGTGCGTTGTCGAGCAGATTGCTCAACACTTGCCCTATGCGCTCCGGGTCCAGCCACACCGACGGCAGATTTCCGGGGACGTCCACGCTCAGAATGACTGCTTTCGTGTCGTATCGTTCTTCGTGCGCCGCTACCGCTGAGCTCACCAGTACCTCAGGTCTGGTCCATGTCGGTTCGATTGCAGCTCGATTCGTCTCGGCATCGGACAGCGCCGAGACGTCGCCGGAAAACCGTGCCAGACGTCGGGTCTGATCTCTGAGCATCGCAATGGTGTGATCATCGAGAGCTTCCACTCCGTCTTCGAGCGCTTCCATGAATGCTTCGAGAACAGCTACCGGCGTCCGGATCTCGTGCGCGAGATCTGCCAGCAACCGTCGACGCATCGACTCGGCAGACTCGAGACGGACCGCCATTTCGTTGAAGGCCGTCGCAAGTGCGTCGAAGTCGTCACCGAGCTGCGGCGGCGGGACTCTGGCCGCGTAGTTTCCCGCCGAGACTGCCGTGGCGGCAGTTGACACCGCAGTCACCGACCGCTGCAGCCGACGACTGAGATACCAGGTCACAGCCAGCGCGCACAACGCAGCTGCGCCGATCGCCACGGACAACGAGACCGCAGTTGCCGAGCGATATGCCTGCTCGGCATGCATTTGCTCCTCAGACATCGGAGGCACGCCCGCGCGGCGCAGATGCTCGCGGAACAAACTCGGACCGACAGTGACTGCAACGACCCATGAGGTGGCCGCTCCTGCCACCAAGACCAGCGTTTGGGCCATCAACAAACGCACGCCGACACCGAGTCCTCGGCGGGTACGCCCCTGATGAGACGAAAGTTCTTCCAGGGTAGTCATTTTCCGGAACCCATTCGGTACCCGATGCCGCGCACGGTATTGACATACAAAGGCGCGGCGGGATCATCGCCGAGTTTGCGGCGCAGATGACCGATATGAACATCGACAAGATGTTCGTTCCCCGTCCACGCAGGACCCCACACTGCTTCGATCAGTTGCCGACGGCTGAACGCCATCCCCGGCCGAGCGGCCAATGCCGCCAACACGTCGAATTCCGTCCGAGTCAGCAGAACCGGTTTCTCGGCGACCGAGACCTCTCGCCCGGCAACGTCGATCCTGAGCACCCCGAACGTCATTGGCGGACTCTCCTCGTCTCGGGTTACCGCTCTCGCAGTTGTACCGTGCGCGACTCCGCTGCGGGGTCTGCGCATCATCGCGCGGATCCTCGCTACCAACTCTCGGGGGCTGAACGGCTTGCTCATGTAATCATCGGCACCGACAGAAAGCCCGACGATGGTGTCCACTTCCTCACTGCGAGCAGTCAGCATCACCACGTATGCATCCGAAAATGTACGAAGTTCCCGGCATACCTCGATGCCGTCGATACCGGGCAACCCGAGATCGAGGACCACCACATCAGGATCGACCTCACGTGCCAGGGCGAGAGCGTCGAAACCGTTGTAGGCCACACTCACCTCGAATGACTCTCGTTCGAGGTAACTCGAGATGATCGAGGCCAGTGGGCGTTCGTCGTCGACGACCAGTGCCCGAAAACCTGCGTACCCGTCGGTTGACCGTGTTGACGTACTGTCCATGCCACCATCGTGGACTGCTCAGTCGCCGCTGCGCACGCGATACACGGTATGCGGTCACCTCTTCAGCGAATCTTCATAGAAAGCACACCGATCCCAGAGGGTTCGGCGAGCACTGTCGAAGGTGAGGAGAGTGAACGGACATGATGTGGTGGAGCGAGAATTCGGGTTATGGAATGGGTTGGGTCAGCTGGATTCTGATGGCGCTGGCGATGATCGCATTTTGGGGGTTGGTCATTGCGGCCCTACTTGCTTTGTTTCGTCCCAGGCGCAGTACCCGCAGCGAACTCCGTGGTACGAATGCGCAGCATCTGTTGGATGAGCGCTACGCCCGCGGCGAGATCGACGATGACGAGTATCGCTCCCGCAGTGAAGCTTTGGATCGATCCTCTCGTCGACACGAGAGTCGTTGACCTCTGCCGCACGCGCGCCCCGGGCTCGGTGGCGTATCAGTTCCGTTTCTCCACAACGACTAGACAAGGACAATCACAATCATGGCTATTGCGCCGTTCACAGGATCGGCTTTCAGTCGACGTACGTTTCTCGCCGCCACGGCGGCGGGGGCGGGTGGCCTGGCGTTGACCGCATGCACCACCAGCGGATCGTCCAACCCGAACCCCCCGCCGTTCGACAAGAATGCCATCACGTCCGCTGAGGCAGCGCGCCCGCATACCGGTCGCACCGTGGACTACACGCTCAATCCGCAGGGTGCCGATATCGATCTCGGCGGCATCACGGTGCGCACTCTGGCATACGGCGACAGTGTTCCCGGTCCGTTGATTCGCGCGAATGTCGGTGACGAGTTGGCGATCACCGTCAACAACGGACTCGATCATCAGACATCGGTGCATTGGCACGGCATCGCGCTTCGCAACGACATGGACGGCGCCATGCCGGCAAGCCCGAACATCGAATCGGGGCAGAACTTCACATACCGGTTCTCAGTACCTCATTCGGGAACGTATTGGGCTCACCCGCATGTCGGTCTCGACACCGACTACGGCCTGTATCTCCCCATCGTCGTCGACGACCCCCGCGAGCCCGTCGACTACGACGCCGAATGGATCGTGGTTCTCGACGACTGGACGGATGGAGTCGGCACGAGTCCGCAACAGATCCTCTCCGACCTTCAGTCCGGAAACGGCATGGGTTCGATGGGCGGATCCGGGATGGGCAACATGCCTGGCATGGGTGGAATGAACCACGGGTCGGCCGAAACCACGCTGCCCGCCACCTCGGGTGGCCCTAACTCGGTAGAATCAAGCGCTCTGCTCGGTGGGGACGCGGGTGACGTCAGCTATCCGTACTATCTGATCAACGGGCGGATAGCTTCTGCACCGACAACTTTCTCGGCCGCTCCCGGTCAGCGTGTGCGTATTCGCATCATCAACGCGGGTGCGGATACCGCTTTTCGAGTCGCCCTTGCCGATCACGTGATGTCCGTGACCCATACGGACGGTTTTCCGGTCGTACCGACAGAAGTCGATGCGCTTCTCCTCGGCATGGGTGAGCGCTACGACGTGATCGTCACGGTCAAGGACGGTGTATTCCCGCTCGTCGCCGCGGCCGAGGGTAAGAACGCTCAGGCTCGGACGCTGCTGCGTACAGGCTCGGGCGCTGCGCCCGACGCGTCGTTCCTCCCTCGGGAATTGGCAGGTCGAGTGGGCACGGTCGAGTCGTTCACTGCAGCCGAAAGTGTCGTTCTGCCGCGAAGCGATGGCACCGGTGTCGATCTCGTGGCAGACCTCGGGGGGGACATGATGAGCTACCAATGGACGATCAACGGTCGGAACTACGACCAAACCGAACCTCTGACCGTCAAAGAAGGGGACCGAGCCCGGCTCACGTTCACCAACATGACGATGATGTGGCATCCCATGCATCTGCACGGGCATACGTTCCAAGTGGTCAAAGGTGACGGCGGTGTCGGCCCTCGTAAGGACACAGTCATCGTTCGTCCGATGGAATCTGTCGCTGTCGATCTCATCGCCGACAACCCGGGCGACTGGATGCTCCACTGCCACAACGGATATCACCAGGAGTCGGGTATGATGACCCGCTTGGGCTACATCGTCTGACACGTGGAGACGTCCGAACACACGATCACACCAGCACGGGAGGCGCGACCTGATTGGGCCGGCATCTCATTCGATGCCTCTTCCTACCCCGTTCGGCGAGGTGAGATTGTGGCCGCCCCGGCATCGGGTCAGCGTCCCGGAATCCCCGGCCTCTGCCCTGCCGCTGGACTGGGATCGAAATCCCGCGAACGGCGCAACTGCCCATGGCTCCGGTGTACACCTGGCGACACTCCACGGGCGCTCGAAATTCGACGTTCTCTGCGCGGGCGAATACACGAGGGAGAATCCGACCAAATGTCCGACGGAAGTAGTCGAGGCGCAGCCTTGACTCACCTTCTCCTAACGCGAGTATAGTAGAAACAGGTACCCCCCTGGGGTACCAGACGGGAAGGGAATCATGAGCGGTCAGACTAACTCGCAGCCGAATCTACTCGATAAGACGCAACGCGGCTGTGGATGCAACTCGACGAAGAAATCACCCACGACATCCGCGCCCACCCCTACGGAGGACATCATGTCTGCAACCAACAACACGTTCGCGGTCACCGGCCTCACCTGCGGGCATTGCGTCGGCGCCGTCACGGACGAGCTGCGCGCCCTCCCCGGAGTGAGCGAGGTCGAGATCGATCTCGTCGCCGGAGGAGTCTCCACCGTGACCGTCACAGCTTCAGCGCCACTGACCGAGGAACAAGTAACTGCCGCGCTCGACGAAGCCGGCAACTATCATCTCGCGAACATCTGACCGGGCGCCCACACCGCCAGCGTAGGCAGGTCAGGAGAGGTACATCTGATGAGCACCCTGGACAACACGACCGTCGCTGCCGAGTCCGCACACAGTGTCGAACTGGTCATCGGCGGCATGACCTGCGCCTCCTGCGCCGCGCGAATCGAAAAGAAGCTCAACAAGATCGACGGCGTCACCGCGACAGTGAACTACGCGACCGAAAAGGCGAAGGTCGATTTCACGGGTGCGGTAGCACCTGAAGACTTGATCTCCACCGTCGAGGCAACGGGATACACCGCCACCTTGCCTGCCCCCAAGGGCTCGTCCGGGGAGGTCGGCACTACCGACGGGGTGGACGCCCGAATCCAGGACGAGGCTTCGCAACTGCGGACCCGACTGCTCGTCTCGCTCGCATTGACTGTGCCTGTGGTCGCATTGTCGATGATCCCGCCATTGCAGTTCACGAACTGGCAGTGGCTGGCCTTGACGCTCGCATCTCCCGTCGTCGTCTGGGGCGCACTCCCCTTCCACCGCGCTGCACTGACGAATGCCCGACACGGCGCGGCAACAATGGACACTCTGATCTCGGTGGGGGTGTCGGCGGCCTACCTGTGGTCACTGTGGGCGTTGTTCTTCGGTCATGCCGGAATGGCCGGCATGAAGATGGAGTTCAGCCTGTTCCCACAGCAGGAGGGCGGAGCGGACCACATCTATCTGGAAGTCGCTGCTGCGGTCACCGTCTTCATACTGGCGGGGCGATATTTCGAAGCCCGCGCCAAGAAGCAGTCGGGTGCAGCCCTACGCGCACTGATGGACATGGGAGCCAAAGACGTAGCGGTGTTGAGGGAACACACCGAGATCCGAATTCCCACCGAACAATTGGTGGTCGGTGACATCTTCGTCGTACGCCCCGGCGAAAAGATCGCGACCGACGGCATCGTCACCGACGGCACATCTGCGGTGGACGCCTCCATGCTGACCGGCGAATCCGTGCCAGTCGAAGTGCGCCCTGGCGACGCCGTTGTCGGCGCCACCGTCAACGCTGGAGGGCGACTCCTCGTTCGAGCAACTCGTATCGGCGCCGACACTCAGCTCGCTCAGATGGCACGACTGGTCGAAGATGCACAGAACGGCAAGGCTCAGGTCCAACGTCTCGCCGACCGCATCTCCGGAATCTTCGTCCCGGTCGTCATCGTTCTCTCACTGATGACGTTGGGTGCGTGGCTTTTGACCGGTCACTCGATGGTGACGGCGTTCACCGCCGCCGTTGCCGTGCTGATCATCGCGTGCCCCTGTGCATTGGGGTTGGCAACACCGACGGCGCTGATGGTCGGAACGGGCCGCGGCGCCCAGTTGGGGATTCTCATCAAAGGCCCCCAGGTTCTCGAATCCACCCGTCAGGTCGACACCATCGTGCTCGACAAGACCGGGACCGTCACCACCGGGCGCATGAGTGTCGATTCGACAGTCGGCGCAGATGGCGAGAATATCGACGAATTACTTTTTGTCGCAGGAGCGTTGGAGGACGGCTCCGAACACCCGATCGCGCAGGCCATCACTCTTGCAGCTCGGGCTGACGGCCGGCCGTTGCCGAGAATCGAAGGTTTCTCCAACCACGACGGCCGAGGCGTCTCCGGTGTCGTAGACGGCCGAGCCGTTGCTATAGGTCGGCGAACCTGGTTGGAGCAGGACTGGTCTCTCGTCGCACCCAAGAATCTGGAAGTGGCCGCACACGACGCGGAAGCCGACGGAAAGTCCCCGGTGTGGGTTGCGTGGGACGGTTCGATCCGCGGAATCGTGGTCGTGTCGGACACTGTCAAGGACACCTCGAAAGAGGCCATCACTGCATTCCGAACCTTGGGACTACGTCCCATCCTGTTGACCGGCGATAATGCTCGCGCCGCCGTCGCCGTCGCAAAACAAGTGGGGATCGAAGCCGCCGATGTCATCGCCGAAGTCTTGCCCGCGGACAAAGTAAGCGCCGTCAAAGACCTCCAAAGCCGTGGGTATACAGTCGCTATGGTCGGTGACGGTGTCAACGACGCCGCTGCTCTGGCACAAGCAGACTTAGGTCTGGCCATGGGCACCGGCAGCGATGTCGCCATCGAAGCCTCCGATCTCACCCTTGTCCGAGGCGACCTGCGCTCCGCCGCAGATGCGATCCGTCTGTCGCGCTCGACGTTGAAAACCATCAAAGGGAACCTTTTCTGGGCCTTCGCCTACAACGTGGCGGCGTTGCCTCTGGCGGCGCTGGGGTTGTTGAACCCGCTGATCGCCGGCGCTGCCATGGCTTTCAGCTCCATCTTCGTCGTCACGAACAGTTTGCGCCTACGACGATTCACCAGTCATGCCACAAGCTCCGATCACTGATTTGATCCCGAATTCGACTGCCCCGATGACCTTCCGTCTGCCCTGAACTCTTCGGACGCGATGTGCGGGAGAGGTCCCACTGTCCACCCGCAACGAATCCAAAGGTTTCACTTCACGACGACCACCATCACGGACGAGGGCAGTCGTCGACTGCTTGGGACACCATGGTCCTTCATCGAATCTTCACCAAACATCTAACCAAGGCATATCCGCCACCGGCAGGCTCAGTATTGAGACACACGTGGACCCCACAACATCACGCCCCAGAGGTGCCGACGATCTGCCACAACACGGGAACATGCCACCGAGGTATCCGCACAGTCGCTGCCGCAAGAATGGCGGTCACAACGAGAGGGCGCAGAGATGAATCGAACCACCGTTCTCGAAGTACAAGGATTGCAGTGGGCGACATCGAAAGCCGCAGTCGAATCAACTCTCCTTCGCCGACGTGGCGTCGTCTCTGCTGAGGCCAACGTCCTCAACCAAACTGCCACGGTCACCTACGACCCGGCTGCAACCTCGATACCCGAACTGTCCCAATGGATCCGGGACTGCGGCTATCACTGCGCAGGGCGATCAGTGCCCTCCCACAGCTGCGACCCCCTCTCCGAACCAAACGACAGCACCAGCGCCACGCCCTCTGAATACCACGTTCATTCAGACCACGCCGACACATCAACCGACGCACCGGTCGAACACCCCGGCGAATCTCCTCACGGCGAACACACAGCGCACGAACCACATGCTCAACACTCTGCACAGGACATGATGGGGCACGGAGGCGCCCACGCCGGAATGTCGATGGACGACATGGTCCGGGACATGCGAAATCGCTTTCTCGTCGCTCTCGTTCTGTCCATTCCGATCATGCTGTGGTCCCCGATGGGGCGCGACATGTTCGGATTCACAGTTCCCGCCCCGTTCGGACTCCGCGACGACGTATTCACCCTGATACTGAGCTTGCCAGTGGTGTTCTACTCGGCCTGGATCTTTTTCGACGGCGCTTATCGGGCTCTGAAGGCCCGCACCCTCGACATGATGGTCCTCGTTGCCGTCGCCGTCGGGGCGGGTTGGCTCTACAGCGTCGCCGTCACCTTCACCGGCGGCGGCGAGGTCTTCTACGAGGCCGCGTCGGTGCTGACGGCTTTCGTCCTGCTCGGACATTGGTTCGAGATGCGAGCCAGAGGTGGAGCCAACGACGCGATTCGCACACTGCTCGAACTGACCCCGCCATTGGCAATCGTGTTGAGAGACGGCGAACCCGTCGAAGTTCCCACCGCCGACGTTGTCGTCGGAGACCTGTTACTGATCCGACCAGGCGGCAAAGTCCCTGTCGATGGAACGGTCGAGAGCGGAACTTCCGAAGTCGACGAGTCAATGGTGACCGGGGAAAGCCTTCCCGTATCCAAAGAACCGGGATCCGCAGTCATCGGGGCTTCCATCAACACGACGGGCACACTTCGCGTCCGAGCAACCAAAGTCGGTGCCGACACCGCCCTGTCCCAAATAGTGGCGTTGGTCCAGGAAGCGCAGAACTCGAAAGCGCCGGGGCAACGGTTCGCTGATCGGGCCGCGTTCTGGCTCGTCCTTGTTGCTTTGATCGGCGGCACCGGCACCTTCCTCGTCTGGTGGGCGGCGGGTGCAGGAGTGCAGACCGCGCTTCTGTTCGCGATCACCGTCGTTGTCATCACCTGCCCCGACGCTCTCGGTTTGGCCACGCCCACCGCCATCATGGTCGGCACCGGACTCGGAGCTCAACGAGGAGTGTTGTTCAAAAATGCCACCGCGCTGGAATCCTCGGCGCGCATCGAGACGGTAGTGATGGACAAGACCGGCACCCTCACCAAGGGTGAACCCGAAGTCACCGACGTCGTCGTCGACGGTATCGGCACCGATGAACTCCTTTCCCTCGTCGCGGCGGTCGAACGCGAGTCCGAACACCCCCTCGCCGGCGCGATCGTCCGCTACGCGACCGAACGCGGCGCCCCGGAGTTTCCCCTCACAAATTTCCGTAATGTGCCAGGTCATGGTGCGGCTGCGGAGGTGGACGGTCGTCGAGTGGCGGTGGGCAACCGCAAACTGATGATCGCCGAAAACGTCGACTTCGGCACATTGATGGGTACACGCGACGACCTCGCGGCCAGCGGGCGCACAGCAGTACTCGTTGCCGTCGACGGACAGGGCGTCGGGGTGATCGCACTCGCCGACGCTGTCCGAGAGACTTCCGCCGCCGCAGTGGCGGCGCTGCACGACTTGGGCGTCGAAGTCGTCATGCTCAGCGGCGACAACGAAGCCACCGCACAGCGCATCGCGGGCCAGCTCGGTATCGATACCGTCATCGCGGAAGTGCTCCCCGGCGACAAAGCCGCCAAGATCGTCGAGCTGCAAAATGCCGGCAAAAAGGTTGCGATGGTCGGGGACGGAGTCAACGATGCTCCCGCGCTCGCACAAGCGGACCTCGGTATCGCCATCGGCGCAGGTACCGACGTCGCAATCGAAACAGCGGACCTCGTGCTGATGCGGTCGGACCCACTCGACGTACCGGTCGCTCTACAAATCGGGCGAGGCACCCTCCGCAAGATGAGACAGAACCTCGGATGGGCAGTCGGGTACAACGTCATCGCCCTCCCCATCGCCGCTGGAGTCTTCGAACCCTCCCTCGGACTTGTACTTCGCCCCGAGATCGCGGCGCTGTCGATGTCCGGGTCCAGCTTCATCGTCGCAGTCAATGCACTACTGCTGAAGCGGCTACGCCTCCCTTCTCCCCCAGATCAACACCGGCCTTCACCCAGCACTACGAAGTCCACCTCACAGAACGTCTCATGACCCGACAACCGATCTCCCAGCGAAAGGGATTCCCCGATATGAAGAAGGTCCTCGCAATCAGTGCTGCAGCAACTGCAGCACTATTCGTCCTCACCGCATGTAACAGCTCCAATACCGATGAAACTACCTCCACGCCAACGTCAATGAGTGCCGAATCCAGTTCATCGGCGAACGCGAGCACTCACAATCAGGCAGATGTGACATTCGCCGAGCAGATGATCCCGCATCACAGTCAGGCCGTCCAGATGAGCGACATGCTCCTCTCCAAAGACGGTATCGACCCCCGAGTGACGACGTTGGCAGAACAGATCAAGGCAGCGCAAGCCCCAGAAATCGAGCAGCTGCAGGCCTGGTTGACCAGCTGGGGACAGAGTTCGTCCTCCTCTGGCATGAATATGCCGACCACCTCCCACAGCATGGAAGGCATGACACCCTCTACCAGCATGAACATGCCGATGCCCTCAGAGAGCATGGGGATGACGCCGGGAATGATGGAGGGGATGATGTCCGCCGATGACATGACCGCGCTGCAGAATGCACAGGGAACCGATGCCGCGAAACTGTTCCTCGCTCAGATGATCGACCATCACCGCGGAGCTGTCGCAATGGCGCAAACTGAAGTTGATTCCGGACAGTATCCCGAAGCTATCTCCATGGCGCAGACCATCATCAGCGCGCAAAACCAGGAAATCACCACGATGGAAGGCATTCTCGCCACGCTGTGATCACGACTTCCGGCGTTCATTGCTCAGATTTCAGTCGGATGTGAGCGCACGCGGCTCGGTGTCTCTGCTTGACAATTGACCTCGGCAGAGGCACCGAGCCTTCTAGGCGACAGGTCAATACCCCGGAGGACACCGAACACTATCGAGGCAACCTCATTTGTTGGAGGGTTTGGTAATTACACCCGAAGATATCCCGAGATCCGCACGCGCCGTCCTGCGTGCGCGGTCACATTCGTCGGGCTCAACATTCTGGTCAGGCTCCGTGGGATACCCACCAGCACGAGGTAGGAACGGGTGCACAAAAACCCACGCCTGAACCGAACCGATCTATTTGCATCAATCAGGTCCAGGCGCAAACCGAGCCCATCGATTAACGAGGGACAGGCCGGGTACGCAAACGAGAACAGACGACATGGAGGTCATGATGCAGGACGTTCGGCGGGGGATGACCGACTCCGAGTTGATCGCGGAGGCGTACCGACTCGAAAGCCAGCCGGTATTGAGCAGGTGCGACCACATCAGGTTGACACTGATACACGATGAACTCGAGTGTCGCGCAGGATGTCGGGAAAAGAAACTCCCTGACGCGGCGCCACAACGGCTTCCGCCTTGCAAGGGCAGGAAGTGCGCATGATTGACAAGTTTGATCACCACGTTCACACACTCACATCAGAATGGCTGCGCCACTCCCCCGGCATGCAGGCGCGGGGCTCCCCTGATCCATATGCCCCCGCGCCACTCTCACCCGCTCGCTCTCAGTTGAGTCCCGCGTACGAATGGAGGCCGGAGACATCCATCTTGATGATGAAGAGATTGAACAGCATTGCGACGAAACCGGCAATGATTATCCAGGCGGCACGGGTATCGCGCCAACCAGAAGTAGCACGCGCGTGCAGAGAGGCGGCGTAGATCACCCAAGCGATGAAGGAGATGTGAACGACGGTTGAAAACTAGACCACCCGTCGTTTCTGGACTAGTTTTCAACCGTCGTCAACAGGAGACCGTTTCCTTGGGGTCCCATCCTTCTTGACAACATCCAATCGCGCACTAGGAGCGTTCGGGGACCGCAGTACCGATCGAGTCCTTCGACACACAAGTACGCACTCCGCACGCCCGCTCACCTTTCAACCGCTGCCGAAACGCGCCCGCCATCAAAGCCAGTGAAATCAGCCCCAGGACCGGTTGTATCGGTGCCCACAGATTCAACGCACCCGTCACACCGACAGTCATGATCACCAATTTGTTGCACACCGGACAGCCGACGGCCAACAGAGCCAGCGCATTGCTGCCAATGCCCACGCGCGAGGGTGCTGCAGAACTGGATTGCGTTCGCACATACGTCGCGAGTATCAATCCACTCAATATCGCGTTCGCGATCCACACCGGATAGTTCCACCACAGCACCGGAGTCATCCGCTGGTAGAACGAAGTCGGCACTATCCCGGTGGGGACGCCGACAATGAGCGCTGCTGCCACCGCACCTGCCGACGCAGTAATCCAACGCCAGAGCGACCAATTCGTCATCGCCGATGTCCCTCCCTCATACAGTGAACTACTAAAAGAGATAGTAGTTCACTGTATGAGACGACCGGAAACGGCAATCCTTCAACGACTTGCATCCCACCCGACAGGGGTATCACCGAGGTGCACGTGTGTGAAAGCGAAGTCTCCACGGCGATCGAATACGATGCGCGGGACAGCGGGAGTTTGCGCAGCGTCGAGGCAGGGCAACCGAGGCCCGCACCGACAAACGTGAGCGCGGTAAGAGTTCGCGTAACAACGAATCGGTCAGTGCGGCTGTCGTCTTGGTAGGACCCCGTTTGGTGAGCCACTCGCTATCAGAGAATCAATGCGTGTGAATACAGCTGGCAGCTGTACTCATTCGGAGTGCGGTAAGCCAGCGATGAATGCCGATGTCGGGTGTTGTAGTCCTCCTTCCCGTCCTCGATGACCACCCGGGCTTCGAGGAGGCTGTGGAACTCGTTCATGTTCAGGCATTCGTCACGGACTCGGTTGTTGAAGGATTCGATGTAGCCGTTCTTCCACGGCTGACCAGGGGGAACATATCCGATTCCCAGTCGGTCCTCGCAGAACGTCCGCAACGCCTCGGAGATGAATTCGGGTCCGTTGTCGCACCGCAACACCTGTGGCGGGCCGCCCCAGAGCGCGAACACTTTCTCCAGGGCGGCGACGAGATCCTCTGCCGGGATGGATCCCTCGACCATGTTGAGCACCGACTGGCGCGAATGCTCGTCCACCATTGACGCGATCTTGAACTTCCGTTCGTCGGTGGTGAAGTCGAACTGGAAGTCGATCGCCCACACCACCTTCGGTGCATGTGCCTCGGCAATCGGGGTGGTCGAAGCGTCGGCTCGTTTGCGGATTTTGCGGACCTTCACCCGCAACCCTTCCTCGCGCCAGAGACGCTGAACCTTCTTCTTTGTTAATCACCCAGCCCATGGCACGCAAGTCCGCCCACGCCCGACGAAACCCCTTGCGGGCATTCGCTTTGGCCCAGTCTCGCAACCACTTCCGCAGATCGGCGTCCGGATCGTCCGGGGTGTCTCTCGCAAGCGCTTTTCGTTGGGTGGATCGCGGTTGCCCGACGATTTTGCAGGCGAAACGCTGTGAGAGCCCCATCGTTTCCTGGAGCATGACGACAGCGTTTCGTTTGGCGGTCAGGCTCAGAATTTTCCAGTGATAATGGAATCAACCCGTTGACGGAACGGCCTGACCCAGAATTTTCCGAGCAATCTCCTTGAGTGCAGCCTTTTCGAGTTCGGCTTCGGCGAGGAGCTTCTTGAGCAGGGCGTTCTCGTTCTTGAGTTCTTTGAACTCTTTGGCGTCGTCGGCTTTCATGCCGCCATACTGCTTGCGCCAGTTGTAGAGCGTCGGCACCGAGACGTCGAGTTGTCGGGCGATTTCCTCGTCGTCGGCGCCTGTGGCGGCAAGTTCGTCGCCGTGGCGCAGTTTTCGGATGATCTGTTCGGGCGTGTGCCGTTTGCGTCCAGCCATGAGTTGCAGCCTTTCATGCCCTTGATCAGGGCGGAAGGATTCTCATAGCTTGCGGGTCACTTGATGGGGGTCATGCCAGTCTCATCCGTCGCCGGCACAGTCATCACCGAAATTGGGAACGAACTCATGGCGACTTCGTGTCCTCACTTCTTCCCGTCATACGTGCGACATATATTGCGTACACGTAGTTTGCGGACGACACGGCTCACTCGGATCCGTTTCCCGCCAGTGTGCTCGTTGTGGGATGGAACCTTCCGGTGTGAGCTTCAGCCCGAATCCGTTCCACCATGTGTGGGTGGTGCATCTCGAACGCCGGACACTCGGAGCGGATAGGGGCTCGGTGAAGTTGTGGCGTGGCGGCGGACAGCTGGTCGCCCACTCGAGAGAATTGCCATTGCCCCACGGATCGTCGACCGTGACGACTTCACCAAATCTGTAGCTCCTGAAGACGTTCCAGATGAACGGCAAGGTGAATGGTGAATGCACCCAAGACGAAGGACTCTACGGTCGAGATGGAGTTCAGTACCGCAAAGTCGTCCAAAGGTAGGTAATCCGCTTAGCGGCGCGGCATCCCCTCGACGCCGAGCCAGTGCTGCACGAGGAAGGTCATGTGGAATCCGCGAACGCCGCTTAGAAATGCCATTTGCCCAGCCACTCATCCATCACTCGGCCAGTCATCTTAGGGAACCAGAAGTAGATCCGCGCGTACGTGGTGAACACAACCGTACCGAAGACCACGTAGTGAAAATGTGCCACGCCGAAGTAACTGTCGGTGACCTGAAAATCGAACGGTGGTCTGGCCAGAAGCACCTCCGAAAGACCATCGACTAAGAAGGTGATCAAGAAACTGATCGAGAACAGCATCGGCGACTCGAAAGTCAATTGCCCCTTCCACCAATCCCGATAACGCCAACCCCACGATCCCCACATGTCCGCGCGCACGCCCGGCGAAACTCTTATGGAGACAGACGTACGCAACGATTTTCGCCGACCTCTGAAGCCAACCGTACCGCCGACGGAGAAGAGCTAGAGAAGCCTGGTCACATTGGGCACCATGCCGTCCCAACGCACCGGGGAAACCTTGACCACATCGCCGGACTGCGGGGATTCAAGCATCTGATTGTTGCCAAGGTAGAGCGCCTCGTGCTGACTTGCGTTGGGCCCGTAGAAGATCAGATCCCCTCGCTTCATCTGAGAGGCTGGAACCTGCCTTCCCGCGGTGTACTGGTACCCGGAGTAGTGCGGAAGTGAGATTCCCACACCAGCAAACGCATAGATCATGATTCCGGAACAGTCGAAGCCTGCATTTTCGAAATCACCGAAAGTGTCCGCGACTCCGCCGTCACGAATTCCGACGGTCGGCCCGTTTGCGTCTCCGCCTCCCCACGAATAGCGGACACCGAGTTGCGACATTGCCCGGTCGATGACAGTTTCGATGGCACCGTCACCGGTGACCGAATTCTGACCGTCGTCACTCACGCCACCTCCGGGCTCCGTCGTAACCGACGGAGCCTTGGTTGGAGAAGCAGGCGGTGACGGCGTAGCCGTCACCGACGTGGGAGCCCTTGTAGAAGCAGCAGACGGTGACGGCGTAGTCGTCACCGACGGCACCTTCGTCTCCGAGGAATCATCGCTGATCTGGGTATGCGGACGCTGTCTGCTGGCAATGTCCGCGGCGCGATCACGTGCAATTTGATCCGCAGCAACCCGGGTCGCAGCTTCCGATGCTGCTTGCTGCGCTGCGGCGATCGCCGCAGCGGTAGCTGCTTCCTCTGCTCTGCGCTGAGTATCCCACTGGTCGTAGACCTGACGCTGGTTCTGCAATCCCGTCGCGCTGTTTCTCGCTGCCTCCAACTCGATTTGCGCGGAATCGCGCTCCTTCATGACCACTGCCTGTTGCTCTGTTGCCGACTTCTGCGCATCCGTCACGCGCTGGATTGCTTCCATTGCGAGGGCTTTGTTGTCTTCTGCTCTGGCTGCAGCAGCGTCGGCGGTCGCCTGGGCCGCCCGTGCCACAGACTCCGTGTTCGATCGCGCCGTTCGTGCGCGCTGAAGCTCGTCCATGACCGCGTTGTGCTTCTTCGTAATCATCCGCACCAGGTCAGCTTTGGCCAAGAGATCGTCGGGGCTGTCGCTTCCGAGGAAGACGGTCAGCGAGCCGGCGGTGCTGCCTTGTCTGTAGCTGGCGGCAACGAAATCGTCGAACTGCTGTTGCGCCACCTCGATTGCCTGCCCAGCCACTCCCATGTCGGTGCGTGCAGCTGCCCCAGCAGCAGTGGCGGCCACCGCGACATCACGGGATGACTGAAGGTCCACCAACGCCTTGTTCACGTCCTCCCGCTTGATCGCAACCTGGGCGGCGATCTCAGCGAGTTGCGCATTCGCCGACGCAACGTCGTTGATCAGATCGCCGATACGGCCCAGAGTTTGATCCACGCGTGAGTCTGCCTGTTGCAACTCGGTATCGCTCGGATTCGGTGGCGGCGGCGGAACCGCCATCGCGATACCGGGAGTGGTTGCGACGATCGATCCGGCGAGAGCCAGACCAAGGACGGCGTGAGCGACTCTCGTGCGAGCATGCGTGAGTCGATTCCGTTGCCTCACAAACACCCCTCGTCCTCGACGACTCAAACTGCGCTCGACACCCATGTACTAAGGACAATAGTAGATAAACATCATCAACTGCCCCATATGACAAAAAGCGTCACATGTTTCCCTCGCGCACCACAGATCGGCTAACCGTGCTGTCGTACCGGATTGGACCAGAACGGCAATGCTCCTGACCTCGGGACCGTTCGCACCCGCTGCGTGGAATCGCCACCCCGCCTTGCTCAGGAATGTCGGGTGCACGCACGAGGCGCCGGCGGGCACATCCCGATTGTCATTGCGCCTGCTGAAGGTTCGTTACAGAGCGATGGTGATCGCCGCGGTGTGCAACTGGCCTCCTGTCTGGAACTCGATGAACAGTCGCCAGTCGCCGGATTTCGAGAGTTTCGCAGGTACATCGAATTCCGGACCTCGCTGATCGCTGTCCAGTGGCGTCAGATCAGCAAAGGCGAGAGTCTGTGCATGGATTGCAGTGACATGGACATAGGCGCCCTCGTAGCGCTGCACGTCGGATCCCTGCTCGTCGCCTCCGGCAATGTCCACCGTGAGCTCTCCCGACTGGCCGGGTGTGAGTTTCCCCGCGACCGTGAGCGTGTAGCCGTCGACCGAGGTCGACGGCATGGCGTGTGGAAGCCTTTCCGGAGTCCCCTCCCCAGGAACTGTGACCAGCTGCGAAAGCACCTGCGTTTCAGAGGTTTTCCCGCTAAGAGCCCTAAACTGGGCGTATACGCGGTATCTCCCGGGTACGAGGCCTGAGATCGGGGCGCTCCACGTGCCGTCGCCAGCCATGATCGGATGCAGATGCGCGAATCTCGTCGAGTCATCCCGAATGAAATACAGATGCATGAGCTGGCCTTGCTCTGCCTCGTACTCGGTTACCGCGCCACCCCCTGAATCGTCGATTCGGAATCTCCACGTCGTGGCTTGACCGGCGGGAATCATCGAATCATCAGTAATCAGCGCCATATCGGAGGTGCTGGACTCGAGCCCATTCATCACTGCCGAGGGTTCGCCGGCCTTGCTCGACGATGACTGAAGGGAAGGCTCCGCACTATCGGTACCGCTGTTCGTGCAGGCCGTGAGTGATGTCACGGCGGCGGCGACCACAGCCGCCACCGTCATGTACCGAGGCAGACTGCGAATATCCATCGGGTTGGATCGCTTTCTTTGTTCCACCGACCAAGGGAGGAGATGTCAGGGGTCGAAATGAAGGGTAGCCCGATCAGGAGATTGCCGATTGATCAACACATTCATCTCGCCCCAGCGAGTAGATCGAGGTTGGTAACACCACTGCAGCATGAGCTTCAGCGAGTGTGTCGCCGCACGCACTGATCACCTGGTCGTCGGACGCGCCGCCGAGGGACTCCGGCGTCGATTGGCCACATATGGGGTGAGCTCTTTACAGGGCAGGGATCGGGTCGTCGGCGATTCCGAGCCCGAGATGTTCGATGTGATAGACCGCTTCGTCGAGAAGCATCGCCACATGATTGTCGTACAGGCTGTACACGACGTTGCGGCCCTGCCGCGTCCCCGTCACCAACCCCATCGCACGCAGCAGTCGCAGTTGATGCGAGACAGCGGACTGCTCCATCCCCACCGCCTCCACCAGGTCACCCACAGAACACGCCCCGTGCCGCAGCCGAGTCAACATCCGCAGTCGACTCGGCGTCGCCAACGCCTGCAACGTGGCAGCCACCGTCGCGGCCGACTCCGCATCGAGCTGCGCGGGCGGTGTGGACGTGCCTTCGACTCCGTGACCCATGTGAAGCATCTTACCCATCATGATTACATGAAGAGGTCTTCATGTTTTCCTGTATCGTGGCGTTCGTTCCTACCCCCCTGCCCCCAGCCGGAAGCCGTGCCATGACCACCCCTGTACGCAGCGATCCACACACCGAGCCCGCGGCGCCCCGGGCCGCAACCGCCGTCCGCACCCGGCCGTTCGCACTCCCGGAAGTGCGGTGGGCAGCCATCGCGACCGGGCTGTTCGTCCTCGGGCTTGCCGCTCAGTTCGGCGGTGCCCCGACCTGGCTGTGGTGGACGCTGTATCTGGGCTGCTACGTCACCGGCGGGTGGGAGCCCGCACTGGCGGGCTTGCAGGCGCTTCGAGAGAAAACCCTCGACGTCGACCTGCTCATGATCGTCGCCGCGATCGGCGCCGCGGCGATCGGCCAGGTCCTCGACGGCGGCCTGCTGATCGTCATCTTCGCCACCTCCGGCGCGTTGGAAGCATTCCTGACCCAGCGCACCGCCGACTCGGTGCGCAGCCTGCTCGATCTTGCTCCCGAACGTGCCACCGTCATCGGCCCTGACGGGCACGAAACCATGGTGGATGCGGCGTCGTTGACGGCAGGTGATGTGATCGTCGTCCGGCCGGGCGAGCGGATCGGCGGCGACGGCCGGATCATCTCCGGAAGCAGCGATGTCGATCAGGCCTCGATCACAGGAGAACCCCTACCAGTGGCAAAACATCGCGATGACGAGGTGTTCGCCGGAACCCTCAACGGGACCGGCACTCTGCGAATCCGGATCGATCACGCGGCATCGGAGACGGTCGTCGCGCGGATCGTGGCGATGGTCGAAGAAGCGTCCGCCACCAAAGCGAAGTCGCAGCTGTTCATCGAGAAGGTCGAGCAGTACTACTCGGTCGGAGTCGTGGCCGCGACCCTCGCAGTGTTCTTCATCCCGTTCGCGCTCGGCGGCGCCCTGCAACCGTCGCTGCTGCGAGCGATGACGTTCATGATCGTCGCCTCCCCGTGCGCAGTCGTGCTGGCCACGATGCCGCCGCTACTGGCGGCGATGGCCAACGCCGGCCGCAACGGCGTGTTGGTCAAATCCGCCGTCGTGATGGAGCAGCTCGGTTCGGTCACCACCGTCGCATTCGACAAAACCGGAACCCTCACCAAGGGGTCCCCGGCCCTGACGGACATCCGGCCGATGAGCGGGGCGAACCTCGCCGCCGACGAGCTGCTCACGTTCGCCGCCGCGGCCGAGCATCCCAGTGAGCACCCGCTCGCTGACGCGGTCGTCGCCGCTGCCCGCCAACGCGGGTTGCAGGTGCCCCCTGTCGAAGAGTTCGACTCCGCCCCCGGCCGGGGAGTGCGAGCACGCCTGAACGGTCGCCGGATTCAGGTCGGCAGCCCCGCACACCTGCTTCCAGCGGCGTCGGCCGCGATCGCGGACCGTGCCACGGCGCAAGCGATGTCTGCGGCCGCCGAAATGGAAGCCGGCGGAAAGACCGCGATCGTGGTGATTGTCGACGCCGCACCGATCGGAGTACTCGGACTGGCCGATCAACTCCGCGACGGCGCCCGCGACGTCGTCGACGAACTGACCACCCTCACCGGACACACTCCGGTTCTACTGACCGGCGACAATCCCCGCGCCGCCGCTGCGCTCGCCGCACAGGTCGGGATCACCGACATGCGAGCCGGACTCCTCCCCGAGGACAAGGTCACCGCCGTCGCCGACCTCGAACGCAGCGGCGCGAAAGTGCTACTGGTCGGTGACGGTGTCAACGACGCCCCCGCACTCGCCGCCGCGCACACCGGCATCGCCATGGGCCGCGCCGGATCCGACCTCGCACTCGACACCGCCGACGCCGTCATCGTCCGTGACGAACTCGCCACCATCGCGCGCGTGATCGCCCTCTCACGCCGTGCCCGGCGCATCGTGATCGCCAACCTCGCGATCGCCGCCACCTTCATCACCACCCTCGTCCTGTGGGACCTGTTCGGGCACTTACCGTTACCCCTCGGCGTCGCCGGACACGAAGGCTCCACCGTCATCGTCGGACTCAACGGAATGCGACTACTTTCCCAACGCGCGTGGCGCTACGAGACAGGCAACCTCGGGTGGCGCCGGGCTCGATCCATCTAGAGAAGAGGTACATCTCCCAAGCAAAGGTCGTCCGCCTTCGATTGCCTGCGCGCTACGTAGTGGCGAAGGGAACCCGCGAGTTTTGCCGCGGGACGCCGTCAATGGACCACCCGCCATGAGCAATCTACTATTGACGATAGTAGGTTGTTGATCGACACTGTCCCAGACCGCTCGATCCGAGCATAGGAGAACTCCATGAGCTTGGCGCCGTTCCTCGTCGTAGTTCTCGGAATTCCAGCAGGAATGGCCGCCATAATTGGACTGATGACCGCGGGCAACGAGAGAAAGAGCCGAGTTGACCGACCGATGCGACGCATGCGCGCGGAGATCAGTCGACTCAATTCGGAGAACGCCGCACAGTAGCCCGGCACGGCATCGACCATGCTCACCGCCGATACACTCGTGCTGCATCTCATCTCGCAACCACGAGCGGGACCACGGACGTGGGGTCAAGATCCTTCCTCGGGAGAGGCGACGTCGTGCAGCCAAGGTCGGGCGCGAGAATCGAACTCCCAACGCAACACCAAATCGGATCTCATCACACTGTCCACGTCTTCCGACTGACCAGACAGCCGGCTTCCACATCGGGGCCGGAATGCGTCATCTCCCCTCCTGACATCCCGGCAAGCTTCAACCTACGGAAGGAGCGCGTCGGGTCGGGCGGGGAGTCGACCGGTTTCGAGGAAGATGATGCGTCGTCCGATTTCCACAGTGTGGTCGCAGAATCGTTCGTAGAACCGTCCGAGCAGGGTGATGTCGACAGCAGCTTGCACTCCGTGCGGCCATTGTTGGGCTTGGGTGACGGTGAACAGGCGCCGGTGCAGTTCGTCCATGACCGTGTCGGCGGCCACAAGCTCTTGCGCGTGAGCAGAATCGACGTGCCGCAGTATTACCTGGGTTTCGGTCGCCCGAGCCACTGCTGTCCTTCCCATGTCCGCTACGACTGCCCGCGCTTCGGGCGGTACGGCCGACGTCGGGTGGCGCAGGCGCGCGATCTTGGCGATGTGGACGGCCAGTGCGCCCATACGTTGCAGACTTGCGGCGATGTGCAAACCGCCAACGGTAAATCGGAGGTCATGTGCCACAGGGGCTTGTAAGGCGAGAAGTGAGAATGACTTGTGTTCCCAGTCGGAGGCGGCCCGCTCGAGGTCGGTGTTCGCGTCGAGTACTCGCTCGGCGGTGCGAAGGTCGGCATCGAGGAGGGCTGCCGTTGCCTCCGACATCGCTGTCACGGTGAGCCCGCACATCGACGCCAGGCCACACGAGAGGTCGTCGAGGCTGTCGGCGAAATGTGTGCGCATCTCATCACCCTAGATGTGTACCCAGCGGTTGTTTCGTCTTCAGTTCGATCCGGGGCATCGGGTCCATTGCGCCTCTTCTCGGCCTCCGTCCGGGCAATACCGTTTCTGTGCCCGCCGGTGACGGGTAGAAATGGATTGAAGCCGACAGCCGTAATGGGTGCTGTCGGCGAGGTGCCTGTGGTTAAGCAGTCAGCCGCAGGTGCCGACCACAACGCGATTCAGTCTGTCATCGGTCACAAACCGAGCAGCAGCTGATCGAATTGCGAACGCAACCCACCGAGTAGAGCGAAGTCTGCGCGAACACGGGCGCTCAACTGCTCGGACACCTGGCGGAGTTTGACGTTCTTCTGCTCCAAGCGCCAGATGAGAATGTCGAAGGCCCGCTCCGCGGAAATTCCGTACACGATCATCAGCATCACTTTGGCCTGCTCGATCGCTCCACGGGAGCTACTGATCTCATCGACCAACTCGTCGACCGACTCCCTGACCCATGCGGTCGAGCGTTTCGGTGACGTCTATGTAAAGACCGGCACTACCGATTACTTCGTCGTTGCCGCCGAGGATGCTGTCGCCCACCACGATTCACCGATCTCGTCACACCATTTGTGTCGACGATGCGATGTCTACTACTGAACGGCCCAAACTGGTCGCCGCCGGCACCGCCCTCTACGAGGCGTGAGGCATTATCTTCCTCGAAGACCAACTCGCGGAAGCCCGCCGCATCAACACCGAACTTCAACAGCAAGAAAGCGGACCCGGCGCATCACCCGAATACGCCCAGCACCTCCGACATCACCCCTCCCCCAATACTCTCCGCTACGCCACCACACCCACCTTCGCGGACTGCATCTTCACAGGGCGGATCTGTCCGAGCGGAAACGTCAGGAGTCGAACGCAGACAATGCTTTCGCTACAGTCGATCAATGCAGCACCATCCCGACGTGGCGTTGCACTCGGCCCACCGAACGCGATGTCGCGCAGGCCGAAAATTCGGTGGGCCGCCTCTGACTGCGCGCCCGTCGACCCTGACACCGGGCCGCACGGCCCATCAGGTCGGACGTCTCACCCTGACCTGGTGAACCACGGTGGAACTGTGTCCCCCCAACTGGCGAAAACACATACCCTCGCTCGGCCGCCGAAAACATGGGTACAGAAGAATTTCACCCCGGACAGCGCCTAGGAACCTTCGATCTTGCCGCAACGCCTGGCCGGGGGCAACGCCTAGAACACACACTCGTCTACGCGACCCCCATGGTGGCAGACATGGATTGATGGTGTCGACGTGTGCTCAGCACGTACCCGTGCGATCGCGTCGCGTTTCACTCGCGAGTGCATGGCAGCATTTTCCGAAATGAGGAGAGTGGGGCAAAGCACCACGGCAAACAGGACAAACCTCACCTCGACCGCCCGCGAAGCGTACGGCCTAGTCGTACACGTCCGGGAGCGGGCGCCGGCATCTACCGGTCTCATCGGTCCTCTGCCTTGTATGGTCGTCGAGACTGCCCTCCCGGCGTCAGCGCCCCATCGGTTGGGTAGAGCACATATGGTCCTGCAATGATGCACGGCCCAATCTCGCAGTTGCACCGAAAGCTCGCTCTCACTCGTCGATCTCGGCCAGAGAACCACGAACGGCACGGAGGACCTCACGAGATCAGTCCGAAAGCGAACTCCATGCCACCACAGCATTTTTCGCCGTGTCGCAAAGTCAAGACGGTCGGTGCTACGCCTGCAGCGCAAGTTTTCCAATCTGTAACTTCGATTATCTGTGCGCTAGCCGCCGAAAAGCAGTCCAGTGCAAGCCGAACCTCTACGCAATACAGTCAGGAGAACCTGATGACACCACACCCGAAGAGGGAGCATCACCGTGATCCGTCAAACGCCTGAGTCCGCGGGCGTGAGTGGTTTCAGCGACCGCCTCAGTGCTCGTTGATCCCAGGCCCTTGATGAGTGTGTATTGCGCACCGATTCGACACCGTAAAATCGACCGGGAAGCCATGCAGTGCAGTTATTCGCGTAACACGCGAATCTCGGATCTCTCCATCCCAGGCATCGTCGTGATCGCGCGCAGCGGGAGTTGGCATGCCATGTTCGAGCCCACGAGCTTTCATTTCCCCGTTCACATAGTAGAACCGCGCCTTTTGATTCGGGGTGTGGCGATCAAACCTGTCGTACAAGTATTGGTACTCCGCGACCAGGTCATCGCCCGTCATTCGGTAAACCGACAGAGGCGCCTCGTCATTCGTCATCGAATCGCCTCCTTGATACAGCGGCGCCGCAAGAGAATCTCGAAGACCATTCCCCGGCCGAGCGGACTTCGCAACGTGGATTTGCGGTTGACCCACGGGACAATTACACACCTGTCTCCGACGGGGTCAAAGGATGATCCCAGCTTTCGATCGGCTTCGGTCATGCCACCCCAGGTTCCGTACGGCTCACCAGCACCCAGGGCATACTCGCGACAACTACCGAGCAGGGGCAGTTCTGACAAATCCGCCGAGTCGGCGAATCCCACCGGCTTCCAGCAGTAAGACCACCCTCCACCGGCACTCGAACCTCGCCTTCCGTCACGCCCTCACCCGAATAACCTATAACCAAACCCGTGACTGCATTCAAACAAGCAGCAGGAAGGCAAGACACGAAGGAACCCCCCGCCGCCTCGAACGCACCAGTCGCGCCCCGCGACGTAGCCTACGAAGATCATTCTTTGGGCACTCATACGTTGTCTTCGCTTCGAACGCCACCGTGGACGTGCCCGTCGAGCTTCAATTCGATCACGAATCGCTCAGCTCAGACCGGCGTAGGAGTGCAATCCGGACACGACCATGTTGATGATGAACAGATTGAACAGCATCGAGACGAATCCTGCGATGTTTATCCAAGCGGCTTTGGTCTCGCGCCAACCTGCGGTCGCTCGGGCGTGGAGGTAGGCGGCGTAAATCACCCAGGCGATAAACGACATCGTCTCTTTGGGATCCCACCCCCAGAACCGACCCCAGGCTGCCTCCGCCCAGATCGCGCCGAGGATGACTCCGATACCAAAGAGAGGGAAGCCGACGATGACGGTTCTGTAGGCCAACCGGTCGAGTGTCTGGGCGTCGGGCAAACGACGAGCCATCGAACCTACAGGCCCGCGGCGCTCCGCGCCGGCGGGCTGTCGGATCCGTAGTAGGAACGCGAGGCTGGCCACGCCGGAAACCAGGAAGACGCCGCTGCCGATGCTGACGATTGTGACATGGATCGGAAGCCAGTAGGACTGCAGAGCCGGAACGACAGGCGCTGCGTCGGCGTAGAGCAGGGTTGCCGCAACGAACATCAGGATTAGGACCGGCGCCAGAAGAAAAACCCACATCGCGCGGTATGTCTGCCCACGCAGAAACACGATGCCAGTCGCCGTTGCGGCCGCGGTGGCCATGGTGACGAACTCGTACATGTTGCCCAACGGGAAACGTCCGGTTGCGAAGCCACGCAACACGATCGACACAAGGTGCAGTCCCAAGCCCACGACGAGAACCGCGGCACCCATGTTGCCGAGACGCTCGGGCACTGGCTTCGGCGGAGCCGAAACGATCCGTCCGGGCACTTCCGGCGACGGCGCCGAGACTCCCCCTGCCGCCACAAGCTTCCTGCTCCCCAACTCGAACCGGTGGACGTGGTCGGTGCGTGTCGCGGCGTAGTGCCAGATCAGCAACACGAGGGCTAACAGATACACGGCGAAGGCCGACTGGAACGACAGGTCACTCAGCCTGGCAATGGTTTGGTTGATGGGCACGGTGGGTCCTCTCCTGAGCCATCCGGGTTCTCAGATCAGATGCGGCCGCACCCGTCCAGCGAGTTTCTACTACTCGTACGTCATTCGTGGTCCATTAATCCGTGCCGCAGACTTGGCAGAATCGCACAACCTACAATTCCGTCTGGGATGCGCCGGACCCGCCGTACGCGTCATTGCCCGACCTCGGCGCACTGCGGTTTCGATCAGTCGTCCGTTCAGATCAGCATGCCCGTAGAGGTCGGCGAGGGCACATATTGACTACTATGCCCGATAGTAGTCAATGTTGTGTGGCTCAACGGGGAGTCACCCGGAAAATGAGGCTGCCGTCGGATACCGCGTTCCGCGGCGCTGAGTGATATGCCAAACCCCTCAGGGCGCAAGGGCTCGCTGACGCAACGAACATTGCCATGTCACCGAGCGAACACGTTGACGCATTGATCTGCTGACCGACCCTCCGGGGACGCGACTTCGCGCTCACGGCAACGCTTCTAGGTGCACTGGACCACGTGCGCGATAGATGGGCGGATGTATGAATACGCTCACCAAAGGCGGGGTCGACCGTGCATCCGCATTGAGCCTCTGCTCCGACAACCTCACAACCCGAACCGCTACGCCAGAAGTCGCCGAGCTTGAGAGTCGCCCCAAACGGCTCCCAAACCGGACTTTACATGCATAGGTGCGCATGTAACAATACCGGAGCGGGAAGGCTTGTCCGCGAAGCGAGAAGGTGGCGTGCTTGAAGTTTTGGTCGCGAGTTTCAACCATGCAGATGCGTCGTCACCGGCGAACTGAGTCGCAACTGACCGAGCCGCGCCGAACTTAGGCCACGCTTGTCCGTCCACCGACCTTTCAATCGGACATCAATAGCCGTCGCGCGAGTGTGCGCATCCTGCGTGGCTCGTCCCACCACCCACCGACGCGAGGAGTGCCGATGACCGAGTCAGCGACCGACGGAGCCCCCACGCATCCGGTGATCCATCTCTCACAGCTACTGAAGCGACCAGTGATCGCACGGAATGGGGACATCGTCGGCGCCCTAGACGATCTGATCGTGCGATTGCTCGGCGTGGACACCTACCCGACGGTATCCGGGCTGGTAGTCAATGTCGGTGGTCGGCGAGTGTACGTTTCTGTCGAACGGATCGAGCACCTCGACGGGGACCGGGTGATGCTGGCGCAGAACAAGGTGGACCTGCGCGGGTTCGAGCGCCGCGAGGGCGAGGTACTGCTGCGTTCCGACGTCCTTGGCCATCGGCTGATCGACGTCCCGGCCGCGGAGCTGGTGCACGCCTACGACATCGAACTCGAGAACCCCGGTCACGGGTGGGTACTCGCACGGCTCGACACTCGCCGCCCGGCCCGGTTCTTCGGCTTAATCAAATCCCATGGAGGACACGCCAGTCGGGATTGGAAAGCGTTCGAACCCTTGATCGGCCACAAACACAGCATGGTAGTGCGGCGGGTCGGCGGGCGAGTCGGCACCCTTAAACCGGCGCAGATTGCAGATCTGCTCGAGGGCGCAGACAAGCGCGAGGGTGGGGAAATCCTTGACCGCGTCCACACCGACCCCGAGCTTGAGGCGGACGTTTTCGAAGAGCTCGACCCGGGCAAGGCCAACAAGCTGCTCGCCGACATGAGCGACGTCGAGGTGGCCGGTGTGCTTGGTCTCATGCGCGCAGACGACGCCGCCGACGCAGTCGCAGAGTTACGACAGTCCCGCCGTCGACGAGTGCTCGATCTGATGCCGGCCGGCCAACGCACGAAGGTGATCACACTAATGGGGTTCAATTCGTCCAGCGCCGGCGGCCTGATGAGCGTCGACGTCATCTCCTGCGCCGCCACCGCCACTGCGGCGCAGGCCCTGTCGGCAATCTCAGCAGCACGGTCCATGCAGCCCGAGGCTCTGCTGAAGGTGCACGTGCTCACCGACGCCGGCCGGCTGATCGGGGTGGCGTCGGTCATCCGGCTGCTGCAATCGGAGTCGGTGACCCCGATCGTCGACATCATGGACACCGACCCTGTGCGCGTGACCCCCGTGGCGGACCTAACCGAGGTGGCGGTGCTGATGGCCGACTATAACCTCGCGACGATCCCAGTCGTCGACGATGCCGACCACGTCGTCGGCGTGGTCACCGTCGACGATGTCCTCGAGGCCTCCATCCCCGACGACTGGCGACGGCGAGAACCTGCACCGAGGCCCATCGTCGAGCGCGCCACCGACCACCCTACGACCAACACCACCTCCACAGATCCAGGCGGTGATGACCGTGGCTGAACCCGAGATCACCGACGCCACCCCGGCACATACGCCTGTCGGTATGCCTGAACCGCGACCGTCCGCAGTCCTCGATTCCGCGCACCTCGGCGACATCGAGGGGGCGCTCGGAAGAATCAGTTTGTCCGACAAGGAATCTCGCCGCACTTTCAAGGCTCGGATGCTGACCATGTTGGCGATCGTCGGGCCTGGCCTCATCGTCATGGTCGGTGACAACGACGCCGGCGGTGTTGCCACCTACGCGCAGGCCGGCCAGAACTACGGGTACTCGCTGCTTTGGGTGTTGCTATTGTTGATTCCAGTGCTGATCGTCAACCAGGAGATGGTTGTCCGACTCGGGGCGGTGACCGGGGTGGGGCATGCCCGGCTGATAAACGAGCGCTTCGGCCGCGGGTGGGGCTGGTTCTCGGTCGGCGATCTGTTCGTATTGAACTTCCTGACCATCGTCGCCGAGTTCATCGGAGTTTCACTGGCCGCCAGCTACTTCGGCGTCTCACGGTACATCGTCGTGCCGACCGCTGCGGTCGCGTTGATCGCGATCATGGCCACCGGCAGCTTCCGCCGCTGGGAACGTGCGATGTTCGTCTTCATCGCCGTCACGGCGGTACAGATCCCGATGCTGCTGCTCTCACACCCAGACTGGGGTCGCGCTGCCCGAGACTTCGCGATTCCGGGCGTCCGAGGCGGGATCACCTCGGACGCGGTGTTGTTGATTATCGCAATCGTCGGCACCACTGTCGCGCCGTGGCAACTGTTCTTCCAACAGTCCAACATCATCGACAAACGGATCACCCCGCGGTTCATCAGCTACGAACGAGCCGACACCGTCCTCGGGGCGCTGGTCGTCGTCGCCGGCGCAGCGGCATTGATGATGACCGCCGACTACGCCGCCCGCTCAACTGGCAGTGTCGGAGAATTCGTGGACGCCGGCGACATCGCGCGCCTACTCAGCGCGAATGGTTCCGTCCTCGGCCCGATCTTCGCGATCGTGCTTCTCGACGCCTCGATCATCGGTGCCGCTGCGGTCACTCTGTCGACCAGCTACGCCTTCGGTGACGTGTTCGGGATCAGCCACTCGCTACACCGAGGGTTCAAGGAGGCCAAACCCTTCTACCTCTCATACGGTGCCATGGTCCTCCTTGCCGCGGGGATCGTGCTGATCCCCGGCGCACCGCTTGGACTGATCACTACCGCCGTGCAGGCTCTTGCCGGACTGCTCCTGCCCAGCGCGAGCGTGTTCCTGTTGCTGCTGTGCAACGACCGGCAAGTACTCGGACCCTGGATTAATCCGCGCTGGCTCAACCTCGTCGCCGGGCTGATCGTCGCGGTCCTGCTGATGCTCTCGGGAATCCTCATGGCCACCACCGTTTTTCCCGACCTCAACGTGGTGACCGCCTCAATATACCTAGGGATAGCGTTGGTCGTCGCTGGCATCGTCGCAACAGTTGGCGTGCGGTGGCTCGACCGGCGCCGCGGCGTAGTCACCGCTCTGCCCCCTGACGTCGGGCGAGAGGCAAAGATGCAGTGGCGGATGCCGCCGCTGACGCTGCTCGAACCGGTCGTGTGGTCCTCCGGAACGAAACTGGGCATGCTGGCCTTGCGGGGCTACCTCGTCATCGGCGCGATACTTCTCGTGGTCAAGGCTATTCAACTCGGCAGCCGATAGGATGCCGAGCCGCAGCCAAATGAGAGTGCGAGTACCAGCAGCTCGGGAGTCACCACCACGCGGGATGCCGGTCTCGATGCCGTGCTCGAGAACCTCACGGTCGCTGCGCCGCAGACCCAGGCAGAACCGGTAGGTGACGAAGAACGCGATCGGGGGGCAGCAGCACCATGCCGATTCGGCCGATCCACATCATCGCGTTCAGCGAGATGTTGAACTTGTACGCAATGATGTCGTTGACGCAGGGGATCGTCAGACCAGGTAGAACGCGATGACCATCGCGCCGATCGCGGTGCGGACCGGAACGTCCCGCGGACGCTGCAGCAGGTTTGCCTGCGTGCGGTGGTAGTCGGAGATTCAGCACCGATCGCAGGGCTCGCGGGTTCGGATGCTGCGCTTCCTCGTCGTGGTCGTGGTACTGATGGCCGACTATAAACTCGCGACAATCCCAGTCGTCGGCGTGGTCACCGTCGACGATGTCCTGCCGCCGGGCAGAACAACTTGACTCCGTAGCCGGGTACAGGGTTCACAATGGCAACATGCGTAGCAGTGAACTGGCCACCCTCACGGGTGAATGTGCAGACGTTGCGGTACTACGAACGGCGCGGACTCCTGCAGCAGCCTCCACGATCCGCCTCGGGATACCGCTCATATCCGGGATGAGGCGGTCGAGATTATCCGGTTCGTCAAACGCACCCAGGAACACGGCTTCAGCCTCGAGGAGATCAACGAACTTCTCCACCTCTACGGTGGCGGACCGGACGATTGCGACGCAGCGCGGAGACTCGCCCAGAAGAAGATCGCCGAGCTCGACGAAAAGATCCGAGATCTGCAATGCATGCGGGCCTCATTGACCGAATTCGCTTCCACCTGTGCACTACCGCGAGCTGACCGGCACTGCCCCATGCTCCAGACATTGCACACCGACGAAGGAACACCATGATTCAACTCGAAATTTTGCAAGTCCTGGACTGCCCCAACGTGCCGCTCCTCGAACAACGAATCGAGCAAGCTCTCGCGGGTGTATCGATCGAATGGGAACTGCGCCACCTGGTCATCGAGGATTCCCAATCAGCAGCACTCGCGGGTATGGCCGGGTCTCCGACGTTGCTCGTCGACGGCCACGATCCCTTAGCCGAGTCAAATCAGATCCCGAGCGTGTCCTGCAGGCTCTATCGCGATGCCGCGGGCGCTGTCGACGGCGCTCCTACTGTGTCGGCGCTGAGGAGAGCATTCGGAATGGATTGACCAACGTGGACAGTCGTTGACTGCTGCTCCGAATTCGGCTTCGGCAGCAGCGATCGCCGCGACCTAGCCCCTTCCCGGGTGACACCGGGGGATGAAGGAGGCTTCATCTATGCCGGCGTGGCCGCGGGAAACTTCTTCACGCGGTGCGCGACGCGCGACGCCTCTCATCTACGACCATCACCTCGTCGTTGATCCGGCGTCGCAACGATCGGAATGCGATCGCAGAGATGGCGAATCCGAGCAGCAAGGCCCCGAACAGTGACAAAGCGCCGGGGATTTCGAGGTCGAATACGGCGTTGATTCCCATGACGATCACTGCGAGCCCAGCGATCAGGGCGAGTCGAGCTGCGGTGTAGTACACCATCAATCGCACAAGCTTCGACCGTGCGATTCGTGTCATTCGCGTCGGCGGCCCTTGATGTGAATCCAGTGCTGGAATTTCGGGGCGGGCCGACGAGCTGGGACGACCCTCCGGGGCGGATTGACGTTTCACAGTGCTCGATTCAATAGTTGGACTCGGGCCCCTGCCGCTGCTGAGCGAGGGCCGGTGGAAGAACCAATATAGCTACTATGCACAATAGTAGTTCAGTGTTGTTCCCCGATTCGCCGCACCATACTTGGAGGAAGTGTATGCAGGCACGGTCGCGATGGCTCATGTTCTTCTTGGCCGTGATCGCCCTCCTTGTCGTGGCAATCTGGCCTCGATCCGAACCAACCGAATCCCACTCCCCAACCCGACCGCAAATGCCCCCGGCCGCATCCCAAGACGACGGCGAAGCTCTCGACCCGAGCTTCACATCTGCGACCGCAGCAGCGAAGGTTTCCTGCCCTGCGGCCCCGGCGGCACCGCCCGTGAACGGAAAACTCCGGGGAATCAAAGCGACGTGTCTTGGCGAGAGCACTGAAGTCGACCTCGGCGCAGCGCTGTCCGGGGAACCCACCTTGATCAATCTCTGGGCTTCGTGGTGTGGGCCGTGTCGATCGGAGATCCCGGTTCTGAACGATTACGCAGGCAGCCCCGGCGCCATCCGTGTGGTCGGCGTCAATGTCCAGGACGACATGTCAGCAGCACTAGCACTTCTCACGGACGCCGGCGTGCGCTATCCCTCGTTCGCCGCCATCGACGACGTCGGAATTGCACTGTCGGCGCCGCCAGTTCTGCCGCTGAGCTTCCTCGTCCAACGTGACGGGTCCGTCGACCAGGTCACAGCCCCCATGGTTTTCGAAAACACGGACCAAATACGCTCCGCCGTAAGTGAGTTGATGAAATGACAGTCCCCACACCCACGCGACAACGGATGCACCGCACCCCCCGAGCGCATGCCCATCCCCTCTCACTCATTGCTATCCTCACCGCGGTGGTCGTCGCCGCAAGTGGGTGCGCGAGCGGTACCGACGCGGTCGCTTCGGGTGCGAACTTCGATTTCGTCTCGCCTGGGGGGCAAACCGATATCTTGTACGACCCACCCGAGTCGCGAAATAGAATCGGCGCATTGGCCGGGCCTGACCTTATGACCGACGGTAACGATATCTCACTGACTGACTACGCAGATCAGATCGTCGTGATCAATCTGTGGGGACAATGGTGCGCCCCATGCCGCTCCGAGGCCGACGATCTCGAACGCGCCTACGAAGCAACCAAAGACCTCGGCGTTCAGTTTCTCGGGATCAATGTTCGAGATCCTCAACGTGACAAAGCTCAGGACTTCGTCGTCGACAACAACGTGAGCTACCCCTCGATCTACGACCCGTCGATGAGGACCTTGATAGCGCTCGGCGGAAACTATCCGACGAGCGTGATTCCCTCCACGTTGGTGTTGGATCGTCAGCATCGCGTCGCCGCAGTGTTCCTTCGTGCACTTCTCACTGAGGATCTACAGCCTGTCATCGAGCGTGTGGCGGCCGAACGGTGAACGACTTTGCCCAAGGCATCGGGTCCAGCTTCCAGACCGCCGCCTCGAGCGGTCCGTTGCTGCTCGCCGTAGCGGCGTGCGTTTTGGCCGGTCTGGTCTCTTTCGCCTCACCGTGCGTGGTGCCACTGGTTCCCGGATACCTGTCGTATCTAGCCGGCATTTCCGGAGCTGATTCTCCGGCGGTGACCCCTGAAGACGCGACCACGAGACCCGCAGCAGGCAGATGGCGGGTGACAGGCGCGGCAACGATGTTCGTCGCGGGATTCACGGTGGTGTTCGTTTTCGCCACCGCATCGGTATTCGGCGTGATCAGCACCCTGCGCATCAACGAAGCGCTGCTCCAACGTGTGGGCGGGGTGATCACCATCGTGATGGGGTTGACATTCATCGGCCTTATTCCTGCCCTGCAGAAAGACGCACGATTCGCGCCGCGACGAATCTCCTCCCTTGCCGGCGCACCTTTGTTGGGGGGCGTGTTCGCGTTGGGCTGGACACCATGTCTCGGCCCCACTCTCGCAGGGGTTCTTTCGGTGGCGGCCGGAACTCAAGGCACGACGGCAGCGCGCGGGGTGCTGCTGATCGTCGCCTACTGTCTAGGACTTGGATTACCGTTTATCGTGCTGGCGTTCGGGTCGGTGAAAGCGCTCCGAGGCGTCGGATGGCTCAAACGCCATTCACGAACGATTCAGATCGTCGGCGGAATAATGCTCGTCGCTGTCGGTCTGGCACTGGTCACCGGTGTGTGGGGCGTGTTCATCGGCTGGTTGCGCAACGAGTTTGTCAGTTCGGTCGTGTTGCCGATATGACAGAGAGTGTCCCCACGGGAGCTCGCATCCGTCGCCTCCCGAGACTGATTATCCGAGAAAGCATTCGAATGCTGCGCCAGTACTGGCGCAGATTGACGTCGATGAGTACCGCGCTCGTGCTCCTGTTCCTCTTGGCGCTGGCAGCACTCCCCGGAGCAATGCTGCCTCAGCGAAATCTCAACGTGCAGAAAGTGTCCCAGTACATTGCGGCCCAACCAACCCTTGGCCCACTGTTCGACAAGCTGGAGTTGTTCGACGTCTTTTCCAGTTTCTGGTTCACCGCAATCTACGTTCTCCTGTTTCTCTCTCTCATCGGCTGCCTGTTTCCACGCTTGCGGGCGCATCTCGGCGCACTCAGGAGCCAGCCTGTGCGGGCACCTCGGAATCTGTCCCGGTTGCCGCACCATTTCCGCGGCGAGGTAGATATCTCTCACGACGAGGCCTTGACGAGAGTGCGCCGGTCTCTCAAGGGTTGGCGCATCGCAGTCAATCCCGAAAATGATTCCGGAGTATCGGTTTCGGCGGAGAAGGGATATCTGCGCGAGGCCGGGAATCTGGTTTTCCACTTCTCGTTGATCGGGTTGCTCGTCACCGTCGCCATCGGCAAGCTGGTGGGGTACGAGGGTTCGGTCATCGTCATTGCCGACGGTGGTCCTGGATTCTGCAACACCTCACCCGCTGTGTACGACTCATTTCGCGCTGGAAGTGCAACTGACGGAACTGGTCTCGCACCGTTCTGCATCAAGGTCAACGATTTTTCCGCGGACTATCTCGATACTGGTCAGGCCGAAATGTTCACCTCCAACATCTCATACCAGAGCGGGCAGGACATCGCGACCAATACGTGGAAGGACTACCGTCTTCGAGTCAACGAACCGTTGCGTACCGATGGCGCCCGCGTCTATCTGACCGGCCACGGGTACGCGCCGCAGTTCACCGTCACTTTCCCCGATGGCCAGTCCCGTACCGAGACAATGCAGTTTCAACCGGACGACGCGGTGACGTTTCTCAGCAGTGGGGCGTTGCGTTTCGATCCACCCGGCGGTTCGTTCCCCGATCCGAACGAGCGCCGGAAGAATCAGATTGCCATCGAGGGACTCTTCGCGCCGACCGCGGCCTTCAGTGGGACGCTCCTGACTTCGTCGTTTCCCGACGCACGTGATCCTGCGGTCGCGATCGACATCTACAAGGGCGATACGGGTCTGGATACCGGCATTCCGCAATCGATCTTCTCGTTGAATACGGAGATGATCAACCAAGGAAGGCTGGTCAAACAAGATCGTGTGAACCTTCGACCGGGAGAGACGCGGACTCTCTCTGACGGAACACAGGTTCGGTTCGACGGGGCCAAGGAATTCGCCAATCTACAGGTGTCGTACGACCCTGCGCAACAGTGGGTTCTCGTCTTTGCGATCACGATGATGCTCGGACTTCTGACCTCGCTCGTGATCAGGAGGCGGCGCGTGTGGATCCGTTTACGCCCGGGGGCAGCACCGGAGCAGGTCGATCTCGAACTCGGAGGCCTCGCGAGGACCGATCATGCAGGGTGGGGCGGCGAATTCGACGATCTTTGTGAGAAATTGTGGACGGACCAGCACAGTTCTCCTTCTACGGGAGCGGGCCTGTGAGGGTCCCTTCGTCCGAACGTGCACTCACTGCCGACGGTGAACTCGATGCATGCCTGAAGAGTGGTCGCCCCAAACGGCTTTACGGTGGGAACGCTTTGCGTCTCGCGCTTTCGGTGGGCGCTGGGTGGCTGCTATTTCTCAGTTTTCCGCCGCGCACGCTGTGGTTTCTGGCCCCTGTCGCCATCGCCCTGCTGACCGCCGTTCTCCAGGGTCGCAGTCTCCGTGCGGGTTTCGGATTCGGCTATGCCGCGGGACTGGGATTCTTCGTTCCCTTGCTGCCGTGGGTCGGAGCGTATGTCGGTGCAACGCCTTGGTTGGCGTTGGCGGCGATTGAAGCGCTCGCGTTCGGCGTGTTCGGCGTACTGGCAGTGGCCGTCGGTCGCGCTCCCCTTTCCCCGGTGTGGATTGCGGGTGCATGGGTCACCGCCGAAGCACTTCGTAGCCGAATTCCGTTCGGCGGTTTCCCGTGGGGGCGTTTGGCCTTCGGGCAGGCGGACAGTCCGCTGCTGCCGTTGGCTTCGATCGCAGGGGCGCCAGGTCTTTCCTTCGTGACTGCACTGACCGGAACTCTCATCGCCTGGTCACTGGCCGGACCCTCCCGTGTTCGATGGCAAGCATTGGCGAAGGGTGGCGTTGCCGTCGTCCTCATCTTTGTGAGTGCATTGGTGACAAGTTCTCCCGGTGCCGCCCCTGACGAGGTCGTCACTGCTGCCGTCGTTCAGGGCAACGTGCCGCGACTCGGCCTCGATTTCAACGCCCAACGCCGAGCGGTGCTCGATAATCATGTTGCCCGCACCGAGCAGCTCGCTGCCGATGTCGCGGCGGGTCGCGCAGCCCGGCCACGGCTTGTTATCTGGCCCGAAAATGCTTCGGATATAGATCCTTTGGTGAATCGGGATGCGGCAGAGCGACTGGACCGAGCAGCCCGTTCGATCGGGGCACCAATCCTGGTCGGTACGGTTCTCGTAGGTGAAGCGAGCACATCGATCAACAGTGTCATGGTGTGGGATCCCACGGATGGCCCTGGCCAGCAACACATCAAACGACAACTCGTGCCGTTCGGGGAGTACCTGCCGCTCCGACCGATCATTCGTGCAGTGTCGTCGTACGCCGATTCTGCGGGCAATTTCGTTGCCGGGAATGGGAACGGTGTCGTCGACCTCAACGGAGTTCAGGTAGCTGTTGCCACGTGTTACGAGGTGGCCTTCGACGATCTGGTGACCGAGTCGGTCCAGGCGGGAGCCACCGTCATCGCGGTTCCCACCAACAATGCGACCTTCGGCCGGACGGAGATGACCTTTCAGCAATTGGCCATGTCGCGGGTGCGGGCAGTCGAGCACGGTCGCACTGTGTTGATCGCCGCGACCAGCGGTGTCAGTGCGATCATCACGCCGACGGGAGAGGTACGCCAACAGAGCGAGATCTTCACAGCACAGGCATTGACCGACGAGATCGCCCTGCGTTCCGATCTCACACCGGCAACACGTCTGGGCGCGGTTCCCGAGATCGCCCTGGCGGTGATCGTCCTTTCTCTCGCTGCCGCATCTCTCTTCGGGGGCGCGTACCGCTTCTGTCTCGGCAGAAGAACGAAACCATGAATTACTATGATTGATAGTAATTCAGTGTCGGTGCCAGCGCGCAAGGGAACGAGTCCACCAATGTCGAAGAACCGCAAGAAGAACACACCCCGCCCCCGCGGCGGTGGGGTGCCCGGTGGCCGAAGTTTTCCGTGGTCGATATCGATCGCAGTCCTGATTATCGCCGGCCTGGTCTCGGTCATCGCCTACAACATGGTGCCCAAGGCCATCGAGAGGACCGAAGCACAAAAATACGCTCCGAGCGCGGACAACCCGGACCCCTCGCTGTCCATCGAAGGGGTAACCGAAATCGAATACGCGGCCGGCAATCATATTCAAGCGCCTCAGCGCGTTGCATACGATCAAACTCCCCCCTTGGGAGGAGCGCACGATCAGTACTGGGCGACATGCACAGGCATCGTCTACCCGGAGCCGATACGCACTGAGAATGCGGTGCATTCACTCGAGCACGGTGCGGTCTGGATTGCCTACAACCCCGACTCGTTGAATCCGTCCGACGTCGACGCCCTTACCTCCCAAGTCAACGGTAAGCCGTATTCCCTGATGTCACCGTTCCCTGGCATCGATTCCCCCGTTTCGATTCAGTCGTGGGGGCACCAACTCAAAGTCGACAGCGTCGACGACCCCCGTATCGCAAAATTCATCACCGCCCTCAAACAGAACCCGAACACCCATCCAGAGGCCGGTGCCAGCTGTGCAACGGTCCCGGGAGGATTCGACCCGAACGCTCCTTTCCCCTTCGACGCATCTCCGCCAGGCCCTGACGCGATTCCCGCAGCGTCGGAGCAGTCAGCCACTGGTCTTCCCGCAGCAACGACCCCACCTGCGCCGGCGATCACGAGGAGTCGCGAAAATGGTTGAACACGAGGCGGTATCGATTCAATCCGAGTCGGTATCCGATTCATCGGGCAAACGCCATGCCACGCCGGCCGCAGTGTTGGTGGTCGGTATTGTCATCGCTCTGTTGATCGGAATCATCATCGGCCTGTGGGCAAAGGGGCGGATCGAGAACACCTCGCAGGGGGTCCCAGCCGTCGGCGCAGTGGAGGTCGGCTTCGCGCAGGACATGTCGGTTCACCACGGGCAAGCGGTCGAGATGTCGTCCCTCGCATTGGTGAACACTGCCGACCCCGCTATCCGTACGCTCGCGTACGACGTCGTCACTACTCAGCAAAGTCAGATAGGAATGATGCAGGGGTGGCTGTCCATCTGGGATCGACCCGCCCGGAGCACGGGCGAGTATATGGAGTGGATGCCCTCAACTTCCTCGGCGATGAATCACTCGATGCCCGGCATGAGCACCGGACAAAGTGATTCCGGCGTAACTGAATCAGTCGCGATGCCGGGAATGGCTTCTCCCGCCGAACTCGCGGAACTACGCACCCTGACCGGACCGGCATTTGAGATTCGCTATTTGCAATTACTGTTGCGCCACCATCAAGGGGGAATTCCGATGGCCCAATACGCCGCTGACAATGCCGATCTCCCCGTCGTGACAAATCTTGCTCGACAGATCGCCGCTACACAGCAGGCCGAATCGACCGCATTGCGAGAACTGCTCGCAGTGAGAGGTGCCCAACCGATCCCGATGAACTGACCACTCATCTCACACACCGTCGCATCCGCCGAACCCGATCATCGAGATGCCGAGAGCAGTCATCGACGGGGAAGGGTTTTGAGGAATTCGTTGTAGGCCTCGAGGTCGACGTCACCGTCCCTGGCGGCCTTTTTGTCGACGGCGGCGTTGGTGCGGGTCTCGTCGCGATTCCACCTCATCGCGAAAACCACCATGATGATCAACGCGACGGGTTCTCCGTACGACCATGCCAAAGCCCCCGCCATTTGTTGATCGGCCATCAGATCGACGTTCCAGGACGCCGGCGGATTGGTGAAGGTACTCAGGAGTGGCGAGGTTGCCATCATCAGGATCACGCCGATGAAAACATGGAGAGGCATTTCGACGAAGAGGTCGAAACATCGACCCAGGTTGCTTTGCTTGACGGGCAACGGCCCAGATGAGAGCACCGGAACGATGAACAACACTCCAGTGGCCAGGAAGAAGAGCTCCAGGCCTGTGTGACCGACCCAGGACGACGCCACCAGGTCGAATACCGGCGAGAGGTAGATGCCGTAGTAGCTGAACAGGAACAGTGGAATCGTGACGCCGGGGTGTAGCAGAATCTTCGCCGTCCGGCTTCTGAGTGCCGTCAATGCCAGCTTGAGGATCGGAATTCCCCACCCTGTGTGAGGGGTGGAGCGCAGCAGGAGAAGACCTGGGCTGCCGAGAACGAGCAGTGGTGGAATCGCCATCGACAAGGTCAAATGCTGGAACATCCAGATACTGAAGAGTTCGTACCCGTAGCCCTCGACGGCGAGCCCCGTGACCAGGATCAGCAATATACAGCCGAAGAGGAAGCTGGCCGTCCTCGTCCACGGCCACACCCGACCGGAAGACGTCACCCGGTAGACACCCCAGCCATACCACGCTGCCAGTAGGACTCCGATCAGTGGTAGGACCGGGAGCGGCTGCGGCGCCCACCCCACCATTGCTCCGAACGAAGGCACGGCCTCGGGTAAACGTATCCAGTCCATCACCTACGTGGTCCCTCCCCGCTCGTACTGTGTTGTAACATCTCAGCGCTTCGAGCGCTTGTCTCCGCGGAGAACGATGACCATCCCGATCACGAACAGGATTGCCACTGCGCCACCGAGAATCGGCAACAACAGTGGGGATCCGTCGTCGGAGTCGGCATCGGCGGTCGCCGCCGACGGCGCAACAGTTGCCGGAGGTGTTGCACCTCCGGGAAGCGGCGCCGCATTGTTCTTCGCCGCGTTCAAGGTGAAGGAGTACGACCCCGTGATCGGGTGTCCGTCCTCAGAGATCACCCGGTAACCAACGGTGTAAGTGCCAGACGACATCTGACCGGTCGTCACGAGAGAAACGCGCTCTCCCTGCACCGACGGCTCCCCGGCTCCGACCTGCGTCCCGTCGGCCGCACTGACGGTCACGTTCGCGAAACTCGTCTGAATCTCCTGATTGAAAACCAATTCCACCGAACTCGGCGCAGTGTCGAGAACTGCGTCGGCGGATGGAGTCGATCCGACCAGTGCACTGTGTGCTTGCGCGGTGCCTGCGCTTATGAGCGCACACCCCGCAGCCACCAGCAGCACAACCATTGCACGCCTCAAAATCTGTTCCTCCTACTCGGCTCACACCATCGAGGTGCGGAGTCCGGCGATCGATGCACACCGCACTTCGCTGAGACAATACCTCCGACTACTATGTTGCATAGTATTCAGGGCTGTGTGGTGGCCGGAAGGTTGCACGCATCGACGAACACCGACCAGGTAGGCGGATCCATGAAGTTGACCACCAACGCGAAATTCTCGATAGCCCTGATAGCTGTCTTCGCTGTCGTCCTCGGCGCGCTGTTGCTCGGCAACCGCAGCGGGAGGGAGACAAACAGCGCCAGCGCTTCGGACGCATCGGTTCTTCGCGACGACACGCATCTACTTTCCTCTGCGCCGGACAACGATGTCGTTCTGGTCGAATTCCTCGACTTCGAGTGCGAGGCATGCCTGGCGATGTATCCGACGATGGAGCGGATACGTGCTGAGTACGCTGACCGCATCACGTTCGGTGTACGGTACTTCCCCATTCCCAGTCACACGAACAGTCGACTCGCGGCGCGAGTCGTCGAAGCGTCGTCCAGGCAAGGGAAGTTCGTGGAGATGTACCAGCGAATGTACGACACGCAGACCCAGTGGGGCGAGTCGTCCGAATCTCAAGTAGCCCTCTTCCGTACGTTCGCCCAGGATCTGGGACTCGACATGGCGACCTTCGAAGCAGATATGAATGATCCCGCAGTCGCAGAGCGTGTCGAAGGGGACTTCAACGAAGGTATCGACCTGGGCGTGCAGGGCACACCGACGCTGTTCCTCAACGGCGTCCAGTTGCCGTCCATGCCGACATATGACGATCTCACCGCTCGCATCGACGCAGCGCTGGCCCAATGACATCAACGGGAGCACGCGGTGCCCACGTCGACACTGGTATACCTCCGACTGTCGACTCGGCCCCGAAAGTGTGCTCCCCCTATGTCGTCGGATGGATTCTCACTGCAGCAGGCGCTCTCGGCTTGGCGGCGTCTCTGATACTGACTATCGAGAAGTTTCAGCTTCTCGCGGATCCCTCATATCGCCCGTCCTGCAGCATCAACCCCGTCCTCAGTTGTGGATCGGTGATGAGTTCTCCACAAGCCTCGATCTTCGGTTTCCCGAATTCGATCCTCGGTATAGTCGGGTTCACCGTCCTACTGACCACGGGAATCGTGACCCTCACCGCCGCAAAGGCACTACCTCAGTGGTATTGGCGCTGTATCGTCATCGGCTTGCTCACCGGAGCGGTGCTGGTTCACTGGCTGATTTTCCAAAGCCTGTACAGAATCCAGGCACTGTGCCCATACTGCATGGTCGTGTGGGTGGTGACGATGACAGCCCTCTGGTATGCCATTTTGCATCTAGGTGCTCGTAGCGCGTCGACCTCCTCGCGAATCGTGACCGTCGGCACCGAGAAACACACTCTCGTGCTTACTATCTGGATCGTGTCCGTCGCGAGCATGATTCTCAGCGCATTCTGGGACTACTGGTCGACACTGGTCTGACGAGTCCCACGAAAATCTGCCAACGCCGTCGCACTCGGCCAACTGTTGCACGATCAGTCAACCTTCAACTCAACTACTATGGATCTTAGTTTTTAGATCCGCAACCCTCCCGAGTAGAGGGCGATGAGGCCAGGAGAAGGAGACGAATATGAAATTCATGGGTGCAGCGAAAGCGCTAGTCGACAAGGGCAAGGAGGCTGCCTCGAAGAACGCAGACAAGATCGAAAACGCGATCGACAAAACCGCCGCGTCTGCCGAAGCCAAGACCGGTGGAAAACTGACCAGCCAGATCCGGAGGGCTGCGCTTGCGGCAAAGAGAGCGATTCCTCCGAAGAAGTAGCGACTCTCTTTGCCTTGCCGCCTGATTGCTCGTTGGTCTCCACGCCGTACGACTGAGAATCGGCGTCGAGAGCGCGAATAATCTCGCTTCGGTGTGCCCCCCTCGTGACAGCACACCGAAGCGAGGAGCGCTCAGGGTTCGGTCTGCGGAATCACGATACTCGCGTGAAAATCTCTGTGCCACAGCCGCGCAAGGAGGGCGTAATAGGATTCGGTTACCCTCGATTGCGTCGAGAGCGCCGCTTCCGACGACTCGATTGTCGTCGGAACGAGAAGGAGGGCACGATTCGCCAATGCCGCCGCGGAACTCCCGATATCCATCACTGCGCCACTGATACTGGCCGCGGCGTTCAGCACGGGGTCTGGAAGGACAGTGGTGGAACGCATGAAGGTCCGCTCTGCGTCAACGAAATCCGCTCCGGTCTGGAGATGATTCTCGATTGCGGCGATTACTTCGCTGACTCGACGGGTGTGAACCCGAAGTTTGCGGGGGTGCCGGATGTGGCGACGAGATACCGGTGGCAAAGTCCGCAACCGGGCACCAGCATGGTTCGCCACGCCGCCGTCGAGAGCGGTCGGCAGTACGTCTCGAATCAACCAGTCCGTGAGTAGGGCGGCAGCGGTATCTGTTGCCGGGACGATGACCACCGGCATTGTTCGTGTTGACATTGACTTTCCCATCGGTATGGCCGCCGAGCTAATTCTTCTCGTCATCATCGGACGTGGATGCGGTAAGTACCTTCTCCGATTCTGATGAACTCGTCTCCGGCCGGTGACCGGCCCCGACGTGTGCTTCTGCTCGCATCCGAGCAACCATGTGCGGGTAATGCAACTCGAAGGCCGGACGCTCGCTGCGGATGCGCGGCAACTCGGTGAAGTTGTGACGCGGCGGCGGGCAGGTCGTTGCCCACTCCAGCGAGTTTCCGTAGCCCCACGGATCGTCGACAGTGACCACTTCGCCGAATCGGTAGCTCTTGAAGACGTTCCAGATGAACGGGAGAGTGGAGGCTCCGAGAATGAAGGAACCGATGGTCGAGACTGTATTGAGTGTGGTGAACCCGTCCGCGGGTAGGTAGTCGGCGTAACGACGCGGCATACCCTCGGCACCGAGCCAGTGCTGAACGAGGAACGTCATGTGAAAGCCGACGAACGTGGTCCAAAAGTGCCACTTGCCAAGGCGCTCGTCCATCATGCGACCGGTCATCTTCGGGAACCAGAAGTAGATACCGGCGTACGTCGCGAACACGACCGTACCGAAAACCACGTAGTGGAAGTGGGCGACCACGAAGTAAGTATCCGTGACCTGAAAATCCAGCGGAGGGCTCGCCAGCAGCACACCGGACAGACCACCGAAGAGGAAGGTGATCAAGAATCCGAGAGAGAACAGCATCGGTGACTCGAACGTCAGGTGTCCCTTCCACATCGTGCCGATCCAGTTGAAGATCTTCACACCCGTCGGCACGGCGATCAGGAACGTCATGAACGAGAAGTACGGCAGGAGAACCGCGCCCGTCGCGTACATGTGATGCGCCCACACTGCGATCGACAGCGCCGCGATACCGAGCGTCGCGTAGACCAGGCCGCTGTAGCCGAAGATCGGTTTGCGGCTGAAGACCGGAAATATCTCCGAGACGATACCGAAGAAGGGCAGCGCGATGATGTAGACCTCGGGGTGGCCGAAGAACCAGAACAGGTGCTGCCACAGCAGGACTCCGCCATTCGCGGGGTCGAAGATGTTGCCACCGAGGCGACGGTCGTAAAGCAGTGCGAAGAGTGCGGCGGTCAACAGCGGGAAGGCCAACAGAATCAAGACAGAGGTGATGAAGATGTTCCACGTGAAGATCGGCATGCGGAACATCGTCATACCGGGAGCGCGTAAGCAGACAATGGTGGTGATCATGTTGACCGCGCCGAGAATCGTGCCGAGACCGGAGACGAGAAGCCCCACAATCCACAGATCCGCACCGACCCCAGGTGAGCTGACTGCCGAACTCAGAGGCGTGTAGGCCGTCCAGCCGAAATCTGCGGCACCTCCGGGAGTGACGAACCCGCCCGTAGCGATGAGAGCACCGAAAAGGTAGAGCCAGTAGCTGAACGCGTTCAGTCGCGGGAAGGCGACATCCGGCGCACCGATCTGCAGGGGGAGAACGAAATTGGCGAATCCGAACACCACCGGCGTCGCGTACAGCAGCAGCATGATCGTGCCGTGCATGGTGAAGAGTTGGTTGTACTGCTCGTTCGACAGGAATTGCATGCCCGGAATCGCCAGTTCGCTGCGCATGATCAGCGCCATGAGCCCGCCGATGAGGAAGAACGCGAACGAAGTCACCAAATACATCAAGCCGAGCGTCTTGTGATCGGTCGTCGTCACAAGGTTCCGCAGCACCGATCCCTTCGGCGCCCGTCGCGCGGGGTACGGCCGGGCGGGGATCGGGGGTGATGCAATTGCGGTCATAGTCAGCCCGCTTCCTGTCGAGACGCAAATAGAGTGTGCGACAGAAGCATAACCCAAATACTACGTTGCATAGTTTTTGGGTCCGGGTGGCGCCTCGGCCACCCTTTCCGACTGCCGTCAGGTCACGAGGGCATGAGCGGACGCAGAGAAGACGACCATGGTGGTCAACGCGGCGATGACGGGAACGATCATCGGGAGCATCGCAGCAGAGATGCAGACCAGTTTGGTGCCGCGAATCCGGGAATCCGTCTGCAGCCTGACCAAGCGCACCGAGATCTCGTCGTCACCGAGCCCGAGAGTCCACACCGGCTGAGGTAGCGGCGACGTCGCCACCACGCGCAACGCCGACCTGACGGCATCGGGGCTGGTGGCCTGTGCGGCCCGATCATCGGCAGCGAGCTCGACCAGCCGCCGCACCGCAGCGGGAGCCGCTTTGAACAGCGGGATCACCGGCAGCGCCTTCGCGAAGACTTCACACACATTGATGATTCGGTGATGGTGACCTCGCAAGTGTGCCCGCTCGTGGGCGATCACCGCTTCACGCTCGGATGCAGTCAAGCAATCGGAGAGACCTTTGGTCGCTACGACGAATCCCGGCCGTCCAGCGACGCTGTAGGCCATCGGCATCGGATGATCAAGCCAGAGAACGTCATCCGATGCCGGATCTGCGCGGGCGATGATCGATACGACATCACGGTGGTAGTCGCGGACCTTGGCTCGGCCCTTATGTTGCCGATGAGCCAAGAACAAGCTGCGAACGGCGATGAGCGCGGTAACCGCAACTCCGCCGACAGCGAGCGCTTCCCCGATCCAGGGGGCCATCGCGTGTTGGAAGGCAGTGAAGCATCGCACAAGGGCCTCGGAGAGCCCTTCCGCTGGTGCATGGCTCGGCCACAGAAGGATCACTACTGCCGATACGGCAAGGAATCCCAGACCCACGATGCTGCCGATCCATGCCGCGAGAATCGCTGCAGGAGCCAGAGTGGTCGATTCGAAACGCCGCAAAACCTTGGGCATGAACGCTCCGATGAGCACGGCCCCGAGAAGGAGGACTGCGGCGAGAGTCATCTACCGAACCTTGCCGTGATCCAGTGCTCGCCGCAGTGCCTCGTATTCGTCATCGGAGACGTTTTGCGCGAAGTGCAGAAGCGCTGAAACAGAGTCATTGCTGTTGTCGAGTAATTCGCGCATGGCCAGTGAGGTCGCTTCATCGCGGCTACGCGATGGCGAATAGATGTATGCGCGGCTTCGTTTTTCCCTCTGCACCCACCCTTTTTCGTGAAGGTGCGTCACGACGGTCAAGATCGTGGTGTATGCCTTCGGGGCGCCGCCCTCGAAGCGGTCGACCAGATCCCGCACAGACTGCGGCTCTTCTGCATCCCACAGGAGATCCATCACTTCGGATTCGAGCCCGCCGAGTCTCTTCATCTTCCTTCCCCCTTCGGAAATCGTCGATTGCGTCAGTCACTGACGGCCGGAGGCTGGATCTGTACCCCACGCGCGTCCAACCATGCCATGGGATCGACCTTCTGGCCGTCTGCCTGCCACACCTCGTAATGCAGATGTGGCCCTGTTGATTGTCCCCTGTTTCCTACCGTCGCAATCAATTCTCCGGCACGCACCTTTTGACCCGCGGTTACCAGAGTCTCGTTGATGTGTCCGAAGACCCCGATTGTCCCGTCATCCTGCAGGATACGGACCCACAGTCCGAAACCGGACGCAGGTCCGGACTCGAGTACCGTGCCGTCGGTGACGGACACGATAGGTGTACCGATCTCATTGGCAATGTCCAACCCGTAATGAGTCGACCCCCAACGCGGTCCGTAGTTCGACGTCAATGTTCCGCTGACAGGAGCCATCGTCAGCGGTTGGCGTGCAGCTGCCTCTCTCGAAGCGCGATCGGTGTCGCGTTCGGTGCCTCGAGCCAACTGTTCGGCCAGCCTCCCCAGCTCGGCCAGTTTGGGAACCTGGAGAATTTCCGGAGCCGATGCCAGCGCCTGCTCGAGAGGTGCCAACGGTTGCTGGTCGAGCTCGACGGGAACACTGACGCTCCCTGTCGATGCATGTGAGGCGGATGTGCCGGCGGCAAGCAAAGCGCCGGTGGCGACAGAGAGAACCAAAGCCCGTCCACCAGGACGATTGCGGGACTGTCGGCGATGAGCGCCGCCGCGTCGCGCCTGAACGCTTGCAGCGACGGATTCACGGTCGACTGCAGATGCGGTGGAGATGTACATCGTGTCGACTGGCAGGTCGCGATCGCTGCGTGGCGTGTCGAAAAAGCTACTTTCCCGAAGTGGGCAGTCGAGATCGTCGGTGTCGGGCTTGCGGTGTCGGGCCAAGATCGCATTCCTTGCGTCGCGGAAGGTCACAGAATGGTGACGGTCCCAGACAGCGTACTACTATTTCGCATAGTTTTTGGGCGAGCGTTGACAAAATTCAGAATCTCGACGAGACGCCCCGCTGCAAATGCACCTTCTCCTACTCATCTGCCGCGCGATGACATCTCGGCGAGCAGCACGCGTTGAGGAGAAGCCCTGTCGCGATTGCCAGGGGTATTGCTCCGATCGCGAGTATCAGTCCGGCACCGAACCGTTGATCTCGTGCGAGGTCGTCGAGCCAGCCGCGCTGCAACGATGTGAAGTACTGATCGGCAATCACCGCGTCAGTGGTGATCAGTGCTGCTGCGAGGCCCCCGTAGGCCAAGAACGCCGCAAGGAGCAGGGCCGTCCTGATCGCGGCGCTCGCTCGTCTCGGCAAGGGATCGACGCCGACCATGACCCAGAAGAACATGAAACCGCAGATCAGCAGGATTCCGTTGATCACCAGGTGGGGGACGTGCGAGCCGGCGACAGCGCTGTACATCCCTCCCAGGTAAAGGAGAGGCAGGGCTCCGGCGAAAATCACAGCAATCACATAGGGCTGGGACATGAATCGGAACCAGGAGCCTCTGTACACGCTTTGCGCCCATTCCCTCAGCCCCGGCGCATCTCCGGACGATCGCCGAACGGAGAGCCTGAACAGCGTGAACGGGGCGCCCAGGACCAGACAGAGTGGAGCAAGGACCGCCACGGCGGACGTTGCCGCCATATGCATACTCATCACTGCAGGTGCATACCTACCCACTCCCGATGATGTTGCGACAAGCAACACCAGGCACCCCAGAGCCCAGCTGACCGATCGGAACGTCGACCACTGCACGCCCTGCTGTCGGAGGCGAAAAACGCCGACGACGTAGCACGCAGCCAACACCACGGCGAGAGTTCCGAAAATGAGATCGAATCGCCAGTCGACGAGCAAGCGGCCCGCAGTCGGTACGCCATCGAGCGCATACCCGAGCACCTCCTCGACTCTGCTCGGATCCTGTCGCTCCGTGGGCGCCGGGGGCGGCGTGCGGCCCAGGGCGACGGCGATACCGACGGTTACTGCGAGAACCACCGACTCCACCACTGCCAGACGAATGAAGGTGCGACCGTCGCTAGGATCCTTCGTCAGTTCGGCGATCGCGATTTTCCGTTGGCGCCAACCTGCCAGTCCGGTGAGGACCAAGGCGGCGACTTTGGCAAGAATCAAGACACCGTAGGTGCTACTCCACACCGCGGTGAGCGGCACCCGCACGGCAGCGTTGACCACACCGCTGATCGCTATGACGACGAACGCCATGAGTGCCACGGCCGAGAAGCGGCGCGCGGCGAAGTCGAGATAGCTCCCCTTTCTGCGGGCATGCAACACGAGAGCCGCTATTCCTCCCATCCAAATCGACGCCGCGAGGATATGCAGAACCAAACTGTTCGTGGCGATGTCGTGGGATCCACCCGAAGAGGAGTGACCCGACAATGCCCTGGGGAGCAGGCTGAACAAAGCGAATGCGAGAAGTAACGGTGTCCACGAATATCGCAGGGTCAGACGACACGCAATCGCGAGCACGAGTGCGAGCCCTGCGGTCCATGCCCATGCAGTTGTGACATCGATGTCCGAAATCGCGCGAGCGAACAGCCCTGGATCGGCGAACACGACGGAGAGAGGTTGGCCTGAACTGTCCGAGAGGGTGAGTGGAACGAGCAGCGCCGCGCATACCGCCCAGATAGCGGCGGCGACGCTTGCGGTTCGTAGCGCCAGATATCCGTCGACATCGAGTACACCTGAGGCTTGAGGCGGAACGAGAACGGCAGCCAAAAGTAGACTGCCTACGGTCATCACGGCGGCAACCTCGCCGAACGCCATCACCGCCGGGAGTCCGTAAATCGTCAAGGGCCCCGGATCTGGAAGTCCGAGCAATCGCAGCGCCTCGGAAGTTGATGCGCGCGCCAATGCCGCCGCAGTGATTGCAGCTATGACACCCCATCCCAATACTTTCCGTATGGGTCGTCCGACGACGAGGGTATCGGCGCCGGACGGTTCGGTTTCGATCATTTGCGGGTGGACCTCTCAGCATTGTGGATCTCGCCCGCGCGATCGGCGCTCCGGACCAAAATACTATGACGGATAGTTGCATGGGTGCTTCAGCCAGGGTTTACTGAAACTCTCTCGTTGGCAAATATGCGCATATGAGAATACGACGCTCCAGTCATAGGCGAGAAGGGCATATCGAGATGGGTCACGGCCATGGGCACGGCGTTGCGGAACAAGCTGCGAGTGCATCGGGTAAACATGTCCGCAAATTATGGATAGCCGTCGGGCTCGGTCTGGTCACGTTCGTCACGCAAGTCATCGTGGGGTTGTCCACGTCATCGCTCGCCCTGCTCTCCGACTCCGCACACGTCTTCACCGATGTGTTCGGCATCCTCATGGCATTGACCGCTATCTTGCTTGCGCAAAGAGCGCGATCGCGCCCGGATCGCACGTTCGGTATGTACCGGGCGGAGGTGTTCGCTGCCTTGTTCAATGCCCTACTCCTGTTCGGTGTCGCCGGATGGGTTCTCTACGAAGCTCTCGGTCGACTTTCCGATCCGCCTGAGGTCCCTGGACTCCCGGTGAGCATTGTCGCTGTCGTCGGCCTCGTGATGAACATCGCGGCATTCTTGCTCCTTCGCAGCGGGGCGAAGGAAAGCATCAACGTCCGGGGCGCCTATCTCGAGGTCATGGCTGACATGCTCGGGTCCGTTGGAGTCCTGATCAGCGGATTGGTCACACTGATCTTCGGATGGCGGTACGCGGATCCGGTGATCGGTGTTGCGATCGGCTTGTTCGTCCTACCGCGTGCCTACAATCTCGGCCGCCATGCCCTGCGGATCCTGCTCCAGCACGCCCCCGCCGGCGTGAGCATCACCGAGGTGACGCAAGCCTTGCAGGGGATCCCCGGGGTCAAGGACGCCCACGACCTTCACATCTGGACGCTCACATCGGGCATGGAAGTTGCGTCGGCGCATCTGACGATCGACGAGGAGTCCGATCCGACCAAGGTTCTCGCTGCTGCCCAGGATCTGTTGGCCACCCAGTTCAATCTCGTTCACGCGACCCTGCAGGTAGAACCCGCCGCGGGTGACGGGCGTTGCCAGGAGCTTCCGTGGTGAGTACCAACGAGGTGACCACGAACGACAAATCCGCCCATCACAAGAGACGAATTCTCTTCGCTACGACGGCGCTGATTTCGGTCGTCGTCGCCCTGACGATTGAGCCCGTTGCGCGGAAGCACCTGTCCGGGGTCAACGAGATGGATCTGGGCGTCGTCAGTTTGAGGCTGGCATACAACAGTGGTGTCGCCTTCAGTCTGGGTAATCAGCTGCCGAGTGCCGTCATCATCGCCTTTACCGCTCTCGCCACCATGGGAATCGCCGTATACGCCTGGCGGAGTGTCCCGCAAAGTCGTGGGGTGGCTGTGATCGGTTTCGCTCTGATTGTCGCCGGAGCTGCCTCCAACGTGGTCGACCGAGCCCTCGACGGGAAGGTCACCGACTACTTCCACACCGGCTGGTGGCCCACCTTCAATCTTGCCGATACCTACCTCACCTGTGGATTCATCCTGGTCGTCGTGTCGCTGCTGGTCGAATCCTCGCGCGGGTCCGAACGTGAGATTCAGCGTCCGCAATCCGTGTGACCTGACTCGGAGCGAGGAGGGAGCCGGAGCGCTGTCAGCAGGGAAGCAGTCCATCTCTGCGAACTTCTGCGGTTCGAGGTGGCGAAACCACGACGCCCCCACTCGTCGAAAATTCGCGTGGTCCGCCTGTTTTCGGTCGAATGCGTTCGGATAGTTTGGGGGCTATGAAAATAAAGTTCGGCATGACAAACTTTGAGGTGTGACTCTCGTGACTGCCAGGAATGTCGATGCTTCGGTCGGGTGGCCATGAGCGCACCGTCGCGGCGACAATTGTTGATCGGTGGGGCGCTCGCCGGATCAGCCGGACTCATGATGAACGCAGGAAGAGTTGCGGGCGCATCGCCTACCGAGCATCCCGGAAACACCAACCCGAGTACCGCCGCACCTGACGGAGACGGCGGAGTCCGTCACGGCGGCACGAGCGGCGCGACCTTTCGGGCCGGTCAGCAGGTGAACCACACTGCCAACGGGTTTCATCCCACGGCAATGCTGCGTGACTTCGACTACGGGACGACCTCCGAATTGCCTGACGGTCGAACGCTACGCGAGTGGGAGATCTTCGCAGCCGACGAAGAGATCGAGGTAGCACCCGGAGTCTATTTTCCCGCGTGGACCTTCAACTCCCGCATTCCAGGTCCCGCCTTGAGATGCAGTGAGGGAGACCGGCTCCGAGTGAAGTTCGTCAACGGCTCCGCGCACCCACACACGATGCACTTTCACGGAATCCATCCCGCTGACATGGACGGAATTCCCGGGGTAGGTCGGGGCATCATCGAGCCGGGCGAATCATTCACTTACGAATTCGATGCAACCCCTTTCGGATTGCATCTCTATCACTGCCACGTCAATCCACTGGCAGAGCACATCGCCCGCGGCATGTACGGCACATTCATCGTCGATCCAGCTCAGGGGCGCCCGGCGGCTGACGAAATGGTGATGGTGATGCACGGCTACAACACCACATTCGACGGGCAAGGAAACCAGCTCTACGCGGTCAACGGCATCCCGTTCCATCACATGCACGAACCGGTACAGGTGAAACGAGGCGAGCTGGTTCGCATCTACCTGGTCAACGTCCTCGAATACGATCCGATCAACAGCTTCCACGTGCACGGGAACTTCTTCGACTACTACCCGACCGGGACTCGGCTCGAGTCCAGCGAATTCACGGACACGATCATCCAGGCCCAAGGTCAGCGCGGAATATGCGAACTGCGCTTTCCCTACCTGGGCAAGTACATGTTCCACGCCCACAAGACCGAATTCGCCGATCTGGGCTGGATGGGATTCTTCGAGGTGACCGAATGACCGGCACCCCAGATCCTCCCTCTCCTACGAGCACTCATGAGAATTCCTTTGACACTGCGGGTTCCGCGCATACAGAGTCCGATCAAACAGGCGCATCTCGCACCGGCCTTTGGCTCCGAGGCGCCGCAGTACTCGCGATCATCGTCATCGCCCTGACTGCGCTGGCAATGCTCGCCGGACAAAGCCTCCCCGAACGCACCGGCCCACCGATCGAGAACATCTCCGTCGAACGAACGGCCCTCGAACCAGGCCGAATCACGTTGACGCTACGCAACACCGGCCCCGACGCGGTGACCGTCGCGCAAGTTGCCGTGAACGACACATTCGTCGATTTGGTAGGCGCTGCAGATCCCATCGGCAGACTCGAGTCCCAGACGATCACCCTCGACTACCCGTGGATCACCGGACAGCCGTACCTCGTCTCGATGCTCACCTCCACAGGGTTGGTCATCGAACACGAAATTCCCGCTGCCGTAGCAACTCCCGTCCCGGGAGTGGCGTTCTTCGGCTTGATGGCTCTATTGGGCACATACGTCGGAGTCATCCCGGTCCTGCTCGGGATGCTCTTGCTACCTGTGATGCGGGGCGCCGGCGTCAGGGCAGTCAGATTCGTGCTGGCCGTCACGGTCGGTCTGCTCGCCTTTTTGATCTTCGACGGCACGAGCGAGGGGTTCAAGCTGGCAGCAGCCTCGAGCGGAGCCTTCGGCGGCGGCACTCTCGTCGTTCTCGGCGCGGCGATCGCCTTCCTGACGCTCACGTGCATCGACCGCTACCTACGCGGAAGACGCCCAGCCGGTACGACAGGTGCATCCGAACTCAGACTGGCACTGATGATTTCCATCGGCATCGGATTGCACAATCTCGGAGAAGGCCTCGCGATCGGATCCGCGTATGCGGTAGGTGAGCTTGCGCTCGGCGCGTTCCTCGTTATCGGATTCACCCTGCACAACACAACAGAGGGACTCGCGATCATCGCACCGTTGGCTCGGCGACGTACCCCCCTGTTGACCTTGTTGGGGTTGGGATTGATCGCGGGTGCGCCGGCAATTCTCGGTGCTGTTATCGGGGCGGGCGTCGACAACCGTGAAGTATCTGCGTTGCTGCTCGGAGTCGGGGTCGGCGCAATCATCCAGGTCGTCATCCAAATTGCACCGTCCTTGCGCACACAAGGCCGCTCGGATCTGGATCCGATGGTTCTCGTCGGCGTCGGTGTCGGAATACTCCTGATGTTTCTCACTGGTTTGGTGGTCCCCGCATGAGCACGATCGATCCATCCGACATCAAGGTCGGGCGCAGAACGGTCCTCCTCACAGCCTGCGCGACAACTTGTCTCGCCGTTGCCGGATGTAGCACCCAGAACAACAGCAATGCACCCGGCGTAACCCTGGGCAGTGCCGAGGTTCCGATATCAGCGGTTCCTGTCGGCGGCGGAGTCATTCTGGCGGACGAGCAAGTCGTGATCACCCAGCCGCAGGAAGGCGTGTTCCAAGCCTTCTCTGCGGTATGTACCCACCAGGGATGCGTAGTCTCCGAGGTCAGCGATGGAACGATCAACTGCCCATGTCATGGCAGCCGATACTCCATCGTCGATGGCTCGGTCGTGCAACGACCTGCTCAGAAGCCACTGCACAGCTACGCCCTTTCTCGCACCGCGGACACGATCATCGTCAACTAAGCCGGAGAACGGCACTTCCGAACTGGGACAGCTATCTGCGAAGGTTGTTATGGAACAGTGCGTTCGGCGGCGCTGAGGAAGTGAGAGATGTGTATTCTGCACAACCCGAGTTCTCGGCGTACGGCCCATCGCATTGGGCAGCCATCGCTCTGTTTGTCGCGGGTTCGGTGTTTCTGATCTGGGCGGGACGTAGACAGACCGAAGCGCAAGCTCGCCACCTCAGCCGCGCCCTCGGCGGAATACTGGCGGTGATATACGGCTCGGCGGTGCTCTACTCGCTGTCCTCACCCACGCTAGGAGGATCCGTACCCTTACAACTCACCGATCTCGCGACAGTGTCCGCGATCTACGCATTGTGGTCGCACCGACATTGGCCGTTCGCCCTCACCTACTACTGGGGGCTTGTATTGAGTACGCAGGCGTTGATTTCACCGGCTCTGGCCGGGCCCGACTTCCCCGGTTACGAGTTTCTTGCCTTCTGGGCGATTCACCTGTTTGTCGTCTGGGCCGCGATCTATCTCACGTGGGGCCGGAGAATGCGACCTACATGGCGCAGCTACCGCTTCGCGGTACTGGTCACGCTGACATGGGCGATAGTCACTTTCATCTTCAATCGCATCGCCGATACCAATTACGGCTTTCTCAACGCCAAACCTTCCACCGCATCGCTGCTGGACCTGATGGGTCCGTGGCCGGTGTATCTGTTTTCTGGGATGACAATCGTATTCATCATCTGGGCTCTGATGACGTGGCCGTGGGAGAGAGACGGAATTCTCGACAAGGACGCCGCGCAACCCGTGGTCTAGCCGTCCTCGCTCGACCTCCGCACCCCTGGCATGGACCGACCGCTTTTCAGCAACAATCTGCACAGTCCTGCCCAATCGAGCTACCGGGCAGCCGAGTGACAGGCAAGCGAGAGCAGCAGATGTGATACTCAACCGGCATGTAGATGCAGGCGGCGTTGCACACTCCGATCGGCGACTCGCGAAGACTTTCAGTTTCACCCGCTCCAGTTCGTCTGCACGTACATCCCCGACGGTGACCGCTCTGCTGTGAAGCCGCTGATCCCGAGCCCTCAAGAACTCACTGCAGGAGGACGTGACACCAGCCCACGAATAATTTGCCAGTTACAGCGGGAATCACGTCTCAGCAGATTCACTCTGCACTCGAGCTAAGGGGTTGCTTCGAGTTGCTGATCACATATGGCGGATCGATTGCCGAAAAATGCTTCGATTGGCGGTTCAGAAAATCAGGAATCCGCTGCCGTTCGGCGTTCGAGCAGGACTGTGTCGCGCCAGATCCCGTCGAGTTGGGCGATCTTCTCGCGGATCCCGATGGTGCGGAACCCTGCCGAGTGATGCAGGGAGACGGAGGCGCGATTTTCAGGGAAGATCGACGTCTGCAGGGTCCAGAGCCCATCCGCGTCCGCTGCCATGACTTGCTTGCGTAGCAACGCTTTTCCGACACCTCGCCCGCGCATCCCGTCGGCGACATAGACGGAATTTTCGGCGACTCCGCGGTAGCAGTCCCGCCCGGAGGTCGAACTCAGGGCAGCCCAGCCGACGACGACATCGTCGATGGTGGCGACCCAGCGATGATTCGGCAGCCACTGCGCATCGAGATACTCCCGGCTGGGGACTTCGGTGGTGAAAGTGGCGTTGCGCGTGGCGATCCCTTCGCCGTAGATCCGCAGAACGGCGTCCCAGTCGTCATCGGACATGACCCGGACGGCGACATCGTCAGGAAGATCGCTCGGGCAGCACGGCCGCGGCGCGAGAACTCCCATCACGATGTCGGCGGCCTGCGGCAACGCGACGCAGCACGTCGGATTCATCGCGACAACGGTGCTGGTCCCCTCTTTGCGCAGGCTGACGAATCCCACATCGGCGAGCTTACGTACATGGTGGGAGACCGTGGGCTGCCCGATCCCCAACGCCTCGGCGAGAGCCCCGATCGTGATGCCGCCAGCAGCGCTCGCGACGCGGTGCAGCAGCCGCACCCGCATCGGTTCGGCCAGGCACGCGAACCACTGCGCGTAGGTGTCGGCGTCAGCTTGCTCGAGCACATTCGAGTCGACCGCACCTGGGTCCGAATCGCCGACGCGCACCGTCGGGGTCTGCAGCGATGTCATGCACACACTATATCGACCTTCGTCGATGGTTGCATTCATCGACTGATATCGATACAGTTCGAATTAAAGATCGATCATTGTCGATGAAAGGAATTTGTGATGACCGAACTACCCGTTGTCGTGATCGGAGCTGGACCGATCGGCCTCGCCGCCGCCGCGCAACTGCGCGAACGAGGACTCACGCCGCTGGTGCTTGAGCGAGGCGCCGTCGCCGGTACGGCGATCGCCGAATGGAATCACGTCCGGCTCTTCTCCCGCTGGTCCGAACTCGTCGATCCCGCCGCGCAGTGTCTGCTCGAGCAGAACGGGTGGAGCGCTCCCGACGTAGATGCGTACCCGACCGGACAGCAGTGGCGTCAGCTCTACCTCGAACCCCTCGCCGCCGCCCTCGGTGATGCGGTGCAGTTCGACACCGAGGTGATCGGCGTCGCCCGACGTGGCCGCGACCTGGTCGTCGACGCCGGCCGCGATACCGAACCTCTCTCCATCCACCTGCGCCGCGCCGACGGCAGCGAGGACCGCGTCTTCGCCCAGGCCGTCGTCGATGCTTCCGGCACCTGGGGCACCCCGAACCCGCTCGGCGGGGAAGGACTGCCCGCCCTCGGCGAGAGGGCTGCCGCTGCCGCGATCACCTACCGTGTGCCCGACCTCGACGACGAGGCGATCCGTGCCCAGTTCGCCGGGAAACACACCGTCATCGCAGGCAGCGGCCATTCCGCACTGACTGCCATCGTCGCGCTAGCCGGACTCGAAAAGCAAGCCCCCGGTACGCGCATCACGTGGGCTGTTCGCCGCGGGGCTATCGGTTCCGCGTTCGGCGGCGGTGAGTCGGACGAGCTGCCCGCTCGCGGCGCACTCGGACTCCGCGCGAAGAAGGCTGTCGACGACGGACTTCTCACCGTGGTCACCGGTTTCCGCACCGCCGCCGTCGAATCCGCCGACAATGGTCAGCTCGCACTGGTCTCCGATGCCGGCACCCGGATCGAGAACGTCGACAACGTCGTCACCTTGACCGGATTCCGCCCCGACTTGTCGTGGCTGTCGGAAATCCGACTCGGCCTCGACCCCGTGCTGCAGGCCCCGACACAGTTGGCGCCTCTGATCGACCCGAACGTCCACTCCTGCGGCACGGTCTATCCGCACGGCGCGAAAGAACTTCGCCATCCCGAACCGGGTATGTACCTGGCGGGGATGAAGAGCTACGGCCGCGCGCCGACGTTCCTGGCGATGACCGGGTACGAGCAGGTACGCAGCATCGCCGCCGAACTCGCCGGCGATCACGAGGCCGCCGCCCGGGTGGAGTTGATCCTCCCGGAAACCGGAGTCTGCGGCGGCGCTGGTGTTTTCGACGAACCCGATACCGCGGAATCCGAGGGTGGCTGCTGCGCCGCACCTGCTCCGGAGCTGATCTCGCTGTCCAGTCCCTCCGGCAGTTCCAACTCCTGCGGATAGGGCACAGCCGATGACGACCATCGAAGATCCGCCTCGCCCCGTCAGCCTCGATCCGTCGGGGCTGCGGCGGGTCCTGGTGGCGCTGTGTCTGACCGAAATCACCAGCTGGGGGATTCTGTACTACGCGTTTCCCGTTCTGTCGGTAGCCATTTCCCGCGATACCGGATGGTCGAGCGCTGTGATCGTGGCGGCGTTCTCGGTCAGCCAACTCGCCGCCGCCGCCGTCGGCATACCGGTGGGACGGATCCTCGATCGCCACGGGCCCCGCTGGGTCATGACCACAGGATCTGTACTCGCTGTACCCGCACTGGTGGTCATCGCGACAGCTCACACCCTCCCACTGTTTTTCGCGGGTTGGGTGTTCGCCGGAATCGCGATGGGCGCGGTGCTGTATCCACCGGCATTCGCCGCACTGACTCGCTGGTACGGCGACAACTACGTCAAAGCACTGATGATTCTCACCCTCGCCGCGGGTCTGGCCAGTACCGTCTTCGCGCCGCTGTCTGTCGCTCTGGCCGATCGATTCGATTGGCGCACAACCTACCTGATCCTCGCGGTCATACTGGCTGTGATCACCATCCCCGGACATATCTGGGGTTTGCGTGGCGGATGGCCCAACCCCGACCGGCTACCCCATGCGCAGCCCGGCGACTATCACCGCACCTCCCGCAGCATCCCATTTCTTGCTCTGCTCGTCGCCCTCGCTGCAGCTGCCTTCGCCGCATCCGCCGGCGTCTTCAACCTCGTACCGCTGCTGATCGAACGCGGTTTCAGTCCCAGCCTCGCCGCACTCACTCTCGGATTGGGCGGCGCCGGTCAGGTCATCGGCCGCATCTTCTACCTACCGCTCGCAGCGAAAACCAGTGTCCGCGTACGCACGGTATCGGTCATCGTCGTTGCCGCCCTGAGCACCGCGTGGTTAGGTCTGGCGAGCTCGGCGGCGGCGTTGATCGGCATCGCCGTCGGCGCCGGACTGGTCCGCGGCATCTTCACGTTGATACAGGCCACCGCCATCACCGACCGCTGGGGCGGTGAACACTACGGGCGCCTCAACGGGCTGATGTCCGCGCCGATCGTCATCGTCATGGCCTTGGCGCCGTGGGCCGGCGCCGTGCTTTCCACCTGGACCGGTACTTACGCCCACGCCTACCTCGTCCTTGGAGCGATCGCCCTGGTCGGCGCGGTGATCAGCGCAGCAACCATCCCCGCCCTCCGCACCATCACAACGATTCCGATCACTTCCTGACCGAAAGAGAACTCTCATGACGCACTACGACGCGATCGTCGTCGGGGGCGGTCAGTCCGGCTTGGCCGCAGCGCATCATCTGCGCCGCCAGCGGCTCGACACCGCAATCGTCGAAGCTGGTAGCGAACCTGTCGGATCCTGGCCGCAGTACTACGACAGCCTCACTTTGTTTTCACCAGCAAAGTACAGCTCCCTCCCCGGTTTACCGTTCGGCGGCGACGGTGACCGCTATCCCGGCCGCGACGAAGTCGTCGACTATCTCCGGCGTTACGCGAAGACTCTCGATGTGGATTTCCACGTCAACGAGCGAGCCGACACGGTCACCACCAGCGAGGGCCAGTTCACCGTCCGGACCGACAGCGGATCCATCTTCACTGCCCCTCGAATCATTGCCGCCACAGGAGGATTCGGCACTCCCCACATTCCCGCACTGAAGGGGCTCGATGCCTTCACCGGGACTGTTGTGCACGCCGCCGACTACCGCGAACCCACCACCTACACGGGGCAGAACGTCATCGTCGTCGGAGCCGGGAACTCGGCAGTACAGATCGCTGCCGAGCTCGCCGAAACAGCCGATGTGATCCTGGCCAGCCGAAAACCCGTGACATTCGCGCCGCAACGCCCTCTACGTCGCGACATGCATTTCTGGTTCAAGTACACCGGAATCGACACCCTCCCGATCGGGCATCTCCTCTCGCGGCCACCGACGTCGCCGGTGTTCGACACCGGCCGCTACCGCGCCGCGCTCACCGCCGACGCACCGCAACGCCGCGCCATGTTCACCAAACTCGAAGGAAACCAAGCCTTCTGGCCCGGCGGCACCACAACAACCGTCGACGCGGTCATCCTCGCCACCGGATACACCCCCAACCTGGACTACCTCACAGAACTAGGGGCACTCACCGACACCGGCCGTCCCCGCCACAAGAAAGGTCTGTCCACCACCCACCCCGGGCTCGGGTACGTGGGACTGGAATGGCAACGAAGCCTCTCGTCCGCGTCCCTACGTGGGGTGGGCCGCGATGCACACCATGTCGTCCGGACTCTCGGAGTCTGAAACCGACGTGATGGCATCGTCTACCGAAAGTCTCGTCTCCTCAAAGCTTCACCCACCCACATTTGCAGATGTGGTCAATGGTCAACCGCAAAGTCTGTCTACAAGCCAACCATTGGCCATCGTGCATTTTCCCGCCCAGTACCTCAAAATTCCGTCCAGGTATCCGGACATGTACAGCGCGGACGTTTTCACCCGCATGCTCACGTGATCGGCGCGTGATGCTCCCCCACGCCCGAGCGGGAGCGCGCGGCCGATGTCGACTTTCACTGCCCTCGGCTCGTCGAATGTCCTGATCACGGGGTGATCGGGCCAGCGTTCGGTCCAGTGGTCAGTGTTGATCACTGTGCAGCCCTCAATGGCGGTGTCGATGCGAGGGCGGTGTCGTCGACGGTCGCCCAGCGGAGCTGTCCGCTCTCGTCCCGGATCTCCAGGCTGCCGGTGCGTTGTTGAAATCCTTTGCCGACGGCCGCGACGTCGAGCCGAACCCCTGTCACACGCCCTCTCCCCGCCGTGAGTCCTGTGTATCCGGCCACCCGCGACGAGATCCGCAGATCCGGACCGTCCCATTGCCCTTCAGTGACAATCAACAGCGATCCCTTACTCCTCGCACGCGCGGCCACAGCCCTTCCGCGAGAGGGCGTTACAGCGCCACCAGAGAGGCCCAGGACAACCACGTCGAAACCCTCCAACAGAATTGCGGCGCAGTCGATTCCAGCATCCTTGGGCTGCGGCACGAGCGCGACCTTCGCCAAGTCGCCCCCTTGCTCGTGGAAGGCGAGAAGTCCGAGACCGGGCATTCCGATCACCGCCACGTGCCCACCGGCAGCGGTGACGGTGGCGAGTAGGCCGATCAGGACCGAGGCTGCGCCGTCGACACTGACGACGGTCCCTCGTGCCAACCCCCCGCGTGGGAGCAGATCACCGATCGGCTCCGGAACGGGAAGCATCCGGAGAGTCGATTGCGCGGTGGCCACGATCGGAGTTGGCTCACGCTCGCCTACGGGTTTGAGCATCACCGACGGAGTAGCTGGTTCGGTGCCGTCCGCGCGGGCAGGGATCGAGGCCATCTTGCGGCGTAGCTGTTCGAGCTTTTCCGCCTTGGTCAGCACTGTTGTTGCTGACGAGTGGGGCTTTTGGTTCATCGTCGCCCCGCTTTCCTGGATCCGCACGCACTTCCCGCCCACCAGGATACTCGAACACAGGTTCGATAAAAACAGAGTCGGGAGCGGTTGGGTTTTACGCCGGTCCAGCGATCGGCTCCAGCAAACTCGGATCGTTATTCCTCGGAGAGTTCACCGCGGTCGAGACTTCGTACGGTTCGAGGTGCGACTCCGGAACGGAGTTGATCATGGCCTGGACTTCACCTTTGTCGGTGAGATTCGGATCGAGCCAGTGTTCCCAGAACGATTCAGGCAGAATCAGCGGGGACCTGTCGTGTATGTGTCCCAAGGAATCTGAGGCTGGCCGAGTCAAGACTGTGCAGGTCCATACCCACTTGTTCGGATCATCTTCGGGCAGTTCAGGATCGGGCCACAACTCGTAGAGCCCGGCCATCGCGAGAATGTCGTCCTCGCCGTGAAGAAAATAGGGAACCTTCGACCCTGCTTCACTTTTCATCCACTCGTAGTATCCCGTGGCCGGGATGATGGCACGCCTTTTGGAAGCACTACTTCTGAATGAGGGCTTCTCCGTGACGCTTTCACTGCGGGCGTTGATCAGCTTGGACGCCATCTTCCGGTCTTTTGACCAAGCAGGGAGCAAGCCCCATTTGACCGTCCTGAGCTGGCGCTGGGGCTCGGCGCCGGGTTCCTCGCGTGGGGTTCGTTCGAGGATCACGCGGACGGGCTGAGTGGGTGCGACGTTGTACGACGGGGGCAGTTCGTCGCCGACAGTCTGCATCGTGTCGAAAAACGACTGCAATTCCTTACCTGAGCTTCGGTTGGCGTAGCGCCCGCACATGGCCTGACCTCCTCGTAGTCGGTTCCTATCCCATTGAACAGCGTGGGTCCTACTTCCACGCTCGCATGGCGTGTGATGATCTCAGCAAATACATCACAAGCAGGGAAAGGGGTTGTGCGATCAACGGTCCCCGGCCGGCACCTGCCGATGTCGCGTTGGCGGTCGCGTCCGCCACAGTCCTCGGTGTCACGGTCGGGGTTCTCCTTGCCGAAGTGGTGGCCGGCGTTGTGGTCGGAGCCGGCACCGCGGTTGTCTTCCGTTTCGTACTGCGCTCGATCATCACCCGAAAATGACCTTCTTTGCTGGTCAGCAGCGCGGAATAAGTTCGCGCATCGTCTCGTTGTAGAGGCTGTCGGTGTTCGGTTCTTTGCCCCGGGTACCACCCCAGAAATGCCGCTTCGAGCGGCCACTTGCCGAGAGGCGCAAGACGGGCACCGACCCTGTGAAGCCGCTGGACACCCTTTTCGGGGCCGGCGGCTTCGTCATATCCGGTGGCGATCAGTGGCGGCCGGGGAGGTCGACTGGCGGATGTGCAGTATTCGAAAGGTGCTGTATTCCGGCCGACGATGGAGACTAAATCATGCGCCAACGCAGTGAGGACCGAACTTCAGTCGACAAAGCCAACAGGGCGCTTCGGTGGCTACTGCTGGGATGGAGCGTGGGCAATGTTGCTGTGTGGTGGATCCACCTCGCCCGACGCAGCAGTCGTGAAGTCCAGGTTTCGCTGATAAAGCCCAGGACCCTTCGGTGAACGCACCTGGATTGATATGGGAGGCTTCCTCGCGTATTGCTCGCTGGCATCCCTCCTGGCCATTCTGGTTTGGTACATCCTGGCTCGTAGATGATCCCGTCGTTTACTTAGGCTGCGGAAACGGGCTCCAATACAACCACCAAATTGTCCATCAGCGAATCTTTCTGATTTGCACTGTTGCAGTGACTCAGTGACGACCCGGTACGTTGACCTCATCGGCGGTCTTGTCGTTGCGCAGCCCTCGAAAGGATGGGTGCCGAAGGCTGCCACCGGTGTACTCGCGGTATTCCACGTCGCAGACAAGGATCGGCCTCGACCAGGATGCATTGCGGGTGACCGCTCGCGGCGGCTCGATAGTGAACGGGCTGATCGGCTGATGGAGTTCGACGAGCTTGTCTCGTAGTTCGCGCCGCTGTCGATCGGTCAGACCCGTACCAACGTTTCCGATATATCTGAGGACCCTTGAATCGTCGTGAGCGCCGAGGATCAACGATCCGACTCCTCCTGCCGCACCTCCCGAGCCGGGGAGGAAGCCGCACACTACGGCCTCACAATTAGCTCTCAGAGGCGTTTTGATCCAGTCGCGAGATCGCTTGCCGGACTGATAGATCGAGGAGATGTTCTTGGCCACGATACCTTCCAGATGGTGTTTGCGCGCCACCTCGAGCATGGTCGGTCCGTCGACGTTGAGCCAGTGCGGTGGGACTTTGATGCGCGGGTGTTCGAGACTGAGATTGGCGAGCGCCTCGCGGCGCTCGAGATAGGGCAGATCGCTGGTTGATGTGCCGTCGATGTCGAGGACGTCGAACACGTAATACGAGGTCACGGCCTCGTTGCGGAGCTGTGCGGTGGGTCTGAGCACGTGCATCCGGCGTTGCAACAGGGAGAAGGACGGCACACCGTCCGGTCCGAGGGCGACGATTTCCCCGTCGAGGACGGTTTCTCGGTGTTCGAGCACCGAGCGGAGTGCATCGACGATCTCGGGGAATGATGCGCTGATGTTGTTACCGTTGCGCGACCAGAGCATCGGATGCACGGAACCTGTTGTTGCTATTGCTCTTTGGCCATCCCATTTCGATTCGAAGGCCCTTATCTGAACTAGTGCGTAGCGACGCCTGGTCGAACTGGGGAATTTTTTCTATATCTGCTCGGCTCATCTGTCGAGGGCGCCCAATGGGCGGAGTTTTCGCGGGGTTTCACCGCAGTCGTAGCGGTGAGAGTTCGGCCCTAGTCGCTCAGCGACTTGGGCGGATGCCAGGAGGAGAGGCAGATAACAAATTTGCCGAGACTGGTGACGGTGCCTCCCAAGGCCAGCACGTCATATCTCACAAAACCGGACAGCACGCGATCAGTTCTCGACCTCAGCTGTATATCTTTGGCGGGGTAGAGGTTTCATTCTGCGTGGTCCCTGTGCGCCGGTAAGGCCAGCGCACAGAGTGCCGTCACGATCATGATTGCCGCAATGGCGTAGAACGCACCGTTGTACGAGGCCAGGAGGTCGTCCTTGTCGAGACTGCTCGTAGCTGCATAAGTGACCAGGACGGAGAGCCCGAGCGCGCCACCGATCTGTTTGGTGGTATTCATCAGCCCTGAGGCAGCACCCGCGTCGGCGGCGGGGATCCCTGAGGTGACAGCAGCAGTGATGGGAGTGTTCAGTATTCCACTCCCGACGCTGAAGATGATGGCGGGCAGAAGGATTCCCTGCACATAACCGCTGTCGGTATCGAGTTGGGCTTGTACCCAGAATCCTGCAGCAGCCACGATCGATCCGGATGCAATGAGAAAGCGGCCGTCAATTCTGCCCATCATCCAGGGAGTCAGCCCCACCCCGATAGCTATCGCGACAATGGTATGAGGCAGAAAGGCCAGACCTGTTTGTACGGGGCTGTAGCCGAGAACATTCTGCATGGACAGAGTCAGGAAGTACCACATCGGGTTCAGGCATGCTCCAGCCAGCAGCATGATCACATTGCCGATGGAGACTGCCCTGTTCCGAAAGATATGCAGCGGTATCAGAGGTGACGATGTCACCCATTTTTCGACGACGACGAAGGCGATCAGGAGCGATACGCCAATCGCAATGCCAGAGATGGTCGAGTTTGCCGACCAACCATCATCTGCAGCCTGGGCGATACCGTAAGCCAAGGATCCGAGACCTGCTGTCGCCAAGACTGCTCCAGCGAAGTCCAGTCGTGGACGCGGCCCAGAGGGACGATCAGCGGCAATATAGCGAACAGCCAGCAGCACTGCAGCCATCCCGATCGGCACATTGATCAGCAGCGTCGACCGCCATGTCAGATATTCGGTGAGGATACCTCCCACCAAATTTCCTGCTGTACCGCCTGCGATGCCCACCGCCGTCCAAGTGGCCAGTGCACGAGTGCGACGAGGGCCTTCGGGGAAAGTGGCGGTCAAAACAGTTAGCGTCGCTGGCGCGAGGATCGCAGCACCCAAGCCTTGAACCGCCCTGGCCACGACGAGAAGAGACGCCGAATTTACGAGGCCACCGGCGAGGCTTGCTCCGGAAAACACTGCCAAGCCGATCAAAAAGACCCGTCGGCGCCCCAGAAGATCCGCCAGACGGCCACCGAGCAGCAGGAAGCCCGCAAAGGTCAATGCGTAGGCATTCACTACCCATGCCAATCCGCCAGCGTCGAACCCAAGACTCTCGCGGATGGACGGCAGAGCAACATTCACCACCGAGATATCAAGAACAACCATGAACTGCGCGGCACACACCACTGCGAGTGCGATGCTCGCGGAGCGATGTCGGTTTTCCTCGACGAGCGTGGTGTTCATCGGACTTCGAGGCATAGGCCACTCCCCAAAACTTGGTACATCTGTATCTTATACAAACGTACCAAGGTGAGTTTTTGCAGATGTCGAGTTCCGGCTCTACCTCCGACACAGGGAGCCCTCGCGGAGCCACAGTTTCCGAGCACAAGACAAGCGGTACAGACGTATCATCTACGGCTGTACCAGGATCGGTTCGACACATGCAGGGAGATTTCACGGTGCCACGCAGACCCGACCCCACCCGGCGCCGTGCAGAAATTGCCGAGGCGCTTGTTCGTGCCGCCAATCGAGACGGTCTGCATGCGGTAACAATGAGATCCGTCGCCGCCGAAGCCGGTGTGTCGCTGCGGTTGGTGCAGTACTACTTCACCAGCAAAGAGGAGCTCCTGGTCGGCGCTCTCCAACATCTGGAACAAAGTAGCCAGGAGCGATGGGCACAACGACTGGCCGATCTTCCGAGTCCTCCGCCACCACGATCGATCATCGATGCGTTCGCGGCCGAAGCGTTGCCAACCGACGAACCCAGCAGCATGTTTCATCTGGTGTGGATGTCCTACGCGGTTCTCGCGATGACCAATACTCAGGTTGCACGGCATCCGTCCATCAGCGGCATCGACCGACTGGAGCGCCAACTCACCGAAGCACTGCAACGCTCGGCGGATGCCGACGAACTTGTCGACTGTGACGCGGCGATTGAGGCTGCACGCCTGGTGGCACTGGTCAACGGTCTGGGCACGAGCATCCTGGTCGGTCAGCGCTCCATAGATCGAGCCACCGAAGTAATCACCTACCACCTCGATCGCCTCTTCGCGGTTCCACCAGCAACGATCACCGAGCCTGCCACCTGATTACAACTGCAGTGCCGGCATCTACGCTCGACGAACCCCTGGGCTGCGGGGCCAGCTGAGGTGATTCAGCGAAAGATTGCCCATACTGCGAGGACTACCAGCAGTACGGCAAGGACGAACAAAACCACGAACGTGGCGGTGGGATGGTCGTTGATCCATTCGCTGAGTGCGTGGAGGCGGGTCGATGCATCGGATGTGATGGTCATGCCGTCACTTTCATGAGTTCACACCTGGAGTGGTTTCCGGTGAGGTGGCGGATGGGTGGTCAGGCCGGTGGGTCGAGCCTCTCCGTCGCCGGGACGGCAGCGGCGTCGAAGTCCGCGGCCGAAGTCGAGCGAACTCGCTGCCACGCGTGCCAGAGGAACCACGTCGAGAGAAAGGCACCGACCACGGTGCTCGCGACGAAATCGCTTGCGGTTTCAGTGAGGGCATGCACGTGGGGTTCCCTCAATTCCAGGTGGTATCGGGCAATCCAGAGGGGAATGGCACCGAGAGTGATGGAGACTGCCATGAGGGCGAAAAAGGTTGCTGCCCAGCGTCCTCCGCTTGCATGATCGATGTCGGCGAACGACCATGCCAGGCACAGGATGTATGCGTACACGGCGGAGATCAGTGCGGCGAGCATGTGCGCTGTGACCGGATTGTCTGTGAGCGCCGTCCATTTCAGGATCGAAAACAGTGTCGTCGTGGCCATGGTGCCCGCTGTTGCGATCAGGAGGAATTTCACGGCTTCGGGGTAGCGCAGAAGCCTCGCGATCCAGCGCTGCGGCAGGGCGTACACGAGGGCTTGGGAGAGGATGGTCAGTGCCGAGGTCACGTTTGCGCTTTCCGGCGTGGGGGCTGGGGGAACATGTACGACGAAGGTGTCATGAGGTGCTCCGGCGCGGCATGACGAAGAGCCATCGTTGTCCGGCGGAGGTCAGCGCTGCGTGAATCGCCAGGGATCCACCGACTGCAACGGTGGCTACCAGGAGGGGGCCGAACACCAACAGCGCGTTACGGGTGAAATCGAAGCCTGCGTGAACAGCGGCGACCACGATGATGCCGAGAAGTACTTCGTGCATGAGGTACACCGGCAAGGTGAGTGTTCCGAGCTTTCTGAAGGGGGCGAATATCCGCAGTGCCTGCAGTTGCGATGTGAGAGTGATGCCGACGAACAGACCCAAGGCGCTCAGGGTGATCGTCGCGGCGCCGACCGAGGTGATGTACCCATTGACGTGCAGGGCGTACGCGAGCGCGAATGCGGTGCCGGAGAGCGCGAGACGTGTCATCGTCGTCGATGCGGCGGCGGCGCGGATCATCTGTTGCAGGTGCGCTCCGGCGAGGAAGAAGAGGAAGAGTTCCATCATGTTTCCCCAGGTCCAGTCGACGCCTCCGATGCTGGGAGCGGTGAAGGCCAACGCGATCGCACCGAGCAGTTGGACTCGATAGTCGATTCCGCCGAGTGCTTTCGTGAGCACCGTGTACACCGCGAGTGCGTAGAGGAACCACAACCCGCTGGTCGGTACGACCAGCGCAGTGATCAAGTTCAGTGGGCTCGAGGTTTCGTCGGTTCCTGCGGTGGCCGGAAAGGCGCTGAAGAACACGAAGCGCAGAACCGTCCACATGAGGTAGAGGTATGCCAGAGGCAGGACTCGCCGCCGGATCACCGTTGCCCACGGCAGTGATGTCACTTTGTGTGCGAAGAGGCCGGCGGTGAGGAAGAACAAGGGCATCCGAATCGGTTCCGCAACAGCGTTGATGTCGTTCCAGATCCCTGCGGCCAACCCGCGGGTGACGAGAAAGTTGGTGCTGTGCAGGAGGACGACCAACGCGATGCTGATCCCTTTCGCCAGGTCGACCCAGTCCACCCGCCCTGTGTGCGCTGCCGTATCGCCCGATTTCGGTTCGATGGTTCCGTCGTTGATTCGGTGCACCGGATCTTTCTCCTCGATGGTGTTGGGCGGACGTGACTCTCATGGACTTGGCGGCGGTCGAACACCCGCCACAACTTTACTCTTACGTTACAGTAGGTTTATCGAGGGTCCGGAGCGTCCTGGTGCCATTTCACCGACCGCCGCGAACGGGGGCCCGCCGGGTGGCGAGTTCCGGTTTCTCGACAACACGGCGAGAACCAGACGTGAAGTACCACCATAATTCGTTGCGCTACAGCACAATTAGGTGATAACCGAGCGCAGACGGCGTCCACCCATCTCAATGCGATGAAGTGAGGGTGCCGCTGAGCCCTCGGTGACGCTCGAGGCTGGCGCCGTCGAGACCGATGATCTCGACGTGCTTTCCCTTCGCTTCGTACTTGTGCTGAATGGCATCGAGAGTGGCGACCGTCGAGGCATCCCAGATGTCGGCACCGGTGAGGTCGATGATCACGTTCGCCGGATCGTCGACGTAGTCGAACTGATAGACCAGATCGTTGCTCGAAGCGAAGAACAGCTCCCCGGTCACCCGATAGACGCGGGTATCGACGAGTCCGTCCTCGTTGGTGTCCGCTTCGGACACCTTCTCCACATTCGTCAGATGCGCGACGCGGCGGGCGAACATCACCATCGCCGTCAGCACACCGACGATCACGCCGTAGGCGAGGTTGTGTGTGGTGACGGTGACGATCACGGTGGCGGCCATGACGAGGGTTTCGCTACGCGGCATGCGGCGCAGGGTCTTCGGGTGCACACTGTGCCAGTCCATGGTTCCGACGGAGACCATGATCATCACCGCTGCGAGCGCGGCCATCGGGATCAAGGCGACGACGTCACCGAGTCCGACGACGAGGATCAGCAAGAACACTCCGGCCAGGAACGTCGAGATGCGGGTGCGGGCGCCGGATGCTTTGACGTTGATCATGGTCTGGCCGACCATCGCGCAACCACCCATGCCACCGAAGAATCCGGTCAGGACGTTCGATACTCCCTGCGCCCACCCTTCGCGGGTCTTGTTCGAGTGCGTGTCGGTGATGTCGTCGACCAACTTCGCCGTCATCAGCGATTCGAGGAGGCCGACCAGCGCCATCGCCAGCGCGTAGGGAGCGATGATGGTGAAGGTGTCGACGGTGAGCGGCACATCAGGAAAGAACAGCGACGGCAGGCTCGACGGCAATTCGCCCTCGTCCCCGACGTCGGGGACGTTCAACGCGAAGACCACCGTCGCCGCGGTCAGCAGCACGATCGCCACCAGTGGTGCCGGTACTGCGGTGGTGAGTTTGGGGAGCAGGATCATCACCAGCAATCCGACTCCGACCATCGGATACACCATGGCGGGGACACCGATCAGGTGTGGGAATTGGGAGGTGAAGATCAAGATCGCCAGTGCGTTGACGAAACCGATCATCACGCTGCGCGGGATGAAACGCATCAACTTGGCAACACCGAGGACACCGAAGGCGATCTGAAAGATGCCGGCCAGGATGACGGTGGCGATGAAGTAATCCAGTCCGTATTCACGTGCAACCGGCGCAATGACCAGGGCTATCGCACCGGTAGCGGCGGAGATCATTGCCGGGCGGCCTCCGAGGAATGCGATGGAGACGGCCATGACGAAGGATGCGAACAGCCCCACACGGGGGTCTACGCCGGCGATGATGGAGAACGCGATCGCCTCGGGAATCAAGGCGAGGGCAACGACCAATCCGGCGAGGACCTCGGTTTTGAGTAGTCGCGGTGATCGCAAGGCGCTCATGACCGTCGGTGCGGTCATCTGTGCGTCCCGAATGGTCGAGGGTGGTGAGGCATGTGCTGCCACGATGCTCCGTTCACGTGTGAGCAGGAGAGTTCCTACTCGGCTGGGGTGGCGCGTCGTGCGCCGGGGATGCGTGCGGCAAACCTGGGAATCTCCTGGCCGCGGCCGCCTGGACAGGCGACGGGGTTGACCGAGAACGGCGAACCCTACTCTTACGGAATGGTAGAGTTTGGTTACCGGATAGGCAAAATAGTGTGACGCGCCCCACCGTGCCGTGAAGAAAGATCGGGGCATGTGGGTAACCCGCATCCACGTTCTTGCAGTACTGGGCGCAGCTGCTGCGCATGACCGTGACCGAAGGGGACAACGATGGCGGCGGAGAATGTGGAGAAACTTCACGCACTGTTGCGCACACTGGACACGGTGATGGTCACGACCGTCGACGATCAGAACCGGTTGATCAGCAGGCCGATGGCCTTGCGCGTGGGCGATTTCGGCGGAACTTTGTTCTTCCTTGCTCCGACGAACTCGCGCATCATCTCCCACATCGCCGCGAGATCGGCGGTCAACATATCGTTCACATCGGCGAACAGTTCCGTATCCCTCACTGGTACTGCGGATTTCACCACCAACTACAACAGTGTGGCCGAGCACTGGCACAGCATGCTTGCCCCGTGGCTCCCCCGCGGAACCACCGGGGCGGCGCTGATCGAGGTCACCATCGACGAGGCGAGATTCTGGAGCGTTCCCCACGGTTCGACAGGAGCTACCGGCGCCTAGCGCTCGCCTGTCACCGCAATTCAGCCGTGTCGAATCGCCGGAATATCAAGTGCGCAATAATAGTTCACAGACCGGAGGCAATCCGAATATCTGGACGGAGAGCCTCGACCCGCCCTGGGACGGGGCCTACTCCGCCGGCGCGCTCCCGGATCAGAGAGATGCCGGCGACGATGAACCCGAAGTCGCGCTTCGCGCTGCGAGCAGTTCGGTCAGTTCCTCGGCGTACGCCAATTGCCGCCGAAGCGTGGTGCAGCTCTCCGAAGCCTTGCCGTGGCATTCGTTGATGAAGTCCTCCGCCTCGGAGCGCTCTTTCTCGGTAGCCGAGTCGTCGTTGACGACGTCGAGCGCATCGAGTAGGCCTTTCATTTCGGCCAGGGTGAATCCGAGTGGCTTCATACGCCGAATAACCAGTAGGCGTTCGACATCGGCTTCGGTGTAGAGACGGAAACCGCCGACGCTTCTCTCCGAGGGAACGACCAATCCGACGTCGTCGTAATGCCGCACGGTGCGGATGGACAACTCGGTGCGGTGCGCGACCTGCCCAATCTGCATATGCATGCCGTCGTCGTCACCCATCGGTGCACCTCCACATCCATCTACCCGGCCTTGAATGACGGGCAGATGTTTGCGCCCGCGCTCGGTGACCACTCTAGCGAGCACCCGCATCGGACCAGACCTGCCGGACCGAACGCGAGGTGCGAGCCACCAAACTCTACTGTAACGTACGGGTAGAGTTGCCGTCCTGAGTTGATCGGCGAAAATCCGAGGAGACAGTTCGTTGCCTGTTCCATCGCTGACGTCACCCCGCTGGGCACCTGTCACCATTGCCATGGGTACCGCATTCTCGATTGCGGTGGTCGCCGCGTACTCGATCATCGCAGTCAACGGATATTTGATGGATCTGTCCGTCTTCCGTGACGCAGGACTGGCTTTCACATCAGGGTTGCCGCTGTATTCGGAAGATTTTCCGAGCTCGTCCGGGTTCCGGTTCATCTACTCGCCGTTCGCGGCGATAATTTTCGCGCCGATGGCGTGGAGTGATCCCGTTGTCCTGCAGGTGATATGGACATCGATCAATATCGCGCTGGTGTGGTGGATCCTGAAAGTCGTCCTGCGCCAATTGTCGATACCGCGGCCATCTCTTGTGGCTGCGGCGCTGACTGGTGTGGCGCTGGTCCTCGAGCCGGTGCGCTCGAACCTCGGGTTCGGGCAGGTCAACATCGCGTTGATGGCGTTGGTCGTCGCCGATTGCTGCGGCGCCCTGCCCCGCAGATTCAGAGGAATCGGCATCGGAATTGCCGCGGCCATCAAGATCACTCCCGCTGCCTTCGGGCTCGTCCTGCTCGTGCGGCGAGACCTACCCTCGATCGCCCGCGCCCTCGGCGCATTCTTGGTCACCGTCGGTATCGGTTTCGTATTTCTGCCCAAGGATTCGGTGTGGTTCTGGGCGACGGAATTCTTCCGCAGTGACCGCGGCGGTGCGCACGAGTTCTTCCGCAACCAAGCCGTCACCGGACTGTTGGCCCGACTCGGCGCCCAGGGCATGCTCAAAGATGCGATCTGGCTGCTGATCGTCGCCATGATCATCGCCGCCGCAGCCTACGCAGGGCACCGCTTCACGCGCAGCGGGGAACCTGTCCTCGCCCTCGGGGTCGTCGCGCTGGCGTCGCTGCTCGCGGCACCGATCGCGGTCACTCACCACTGGGTGTACGTCATCATGCTGATCCCCCTCGGGGTGGCGCCGCAGTACCGATCGTGGAGGCCCCTCATCGCCGTTGCCGTCACAATTTTCGCCATCGGCCCCTATTTCGTCCTGAGATGGACGTTCCCGGGGGGATGGGCTGGTGAACTTGCGCAGCAGGTGATCGGAAACGCCCAACTCCTGACAGCGCTCGTCCTCTTCGTGTGCGCGGTGCGTGTCGCTGCGACCCGGGACCGCACCGGCTCCGATGCAGCCCCTGCTCCCGCATCCCGTCAGGATGTGGAAGAAGCCGTTCCTTCACCCGTGTGAGCAGGTGAAGAAACGGCCCCTTCGGTGAGGATGAGCTGACGTCAGTGACCGCCGCCGAGCTTGCCGGAGAGCCGATCCAACCGCTCGAGGCTGGCGCCGTCGAGACCGATGATCTCGACGTGCTTTCCCTTCGCTTCGTACTTGTGCTGAATGGCATCGAGAGTGGCGACCGTCGAGGCATCCCAGATGTCGGCACCGGTGAGGTCGATGATCACGTTCGCCGGATCGTCGACGTAGTCGAACTGATAGACCAGATCGTTGCTCGAAGCGAAGAACAGCTCCCCGGTCACCCGATAGACGCGGGTATCGACCAGGCCGTCCTCGTTGGTGTCCGCTTCGGACACCTTCTCCACATTCGTCAGATGCGCGACGCGGCGGGCGAACATCACCATCGCCGTCAACACACCCAAGATCACGCCGATCGCCAAATTGTGAGTACCCACAGTCGCAGCGACCGTCACCACCATCACCAACGTCTCACTCTTGGGCATCAGCTTCAGAGTGCGCGGATCGATACTGTGCCAATCCATGGTTCCGACGGACACCATGATCATCACCGCAACCAGAGCGCCCATCGGGATCAACGCGACGACGTCACCGAGCCCGACGACGAGAATCAACAAGAACACACCGGCCAGGAACGTCGAGATGCGCGTGCGGGCACCGGAGACCTTCACGTTGATCATCGTCTGCCCGATCATCGCGCAACCGCCCATGCCACCGAAGAACCCGGTGACCAGGTTCGCCACACCCTGCCCCCACCCTTCGCGAGTCTTGTTCGAGTGAGTGTCGGTGATGTCGTCGACCAACTTCGCCGTCATCAACGATTCGAGGAGGCCGACCAGCGCCATCGCCAGCGCATACGGCGCAATGATCGTCAGCGTCTCCATATTCCAAGGCACATCAGGAAAGAACAACGACGGCAAGCTCGACGGCAATTCGCCCTCGTCCCCGACATCGGGAACGTTCAACGCAAACACCACCGTCGCCGCAGTCAACAGCACGATCGCCACCAGCGGCGCCGGCACCACCGAGGTCAACCGCGGCAGGAAAATCATCACCAACAAACCGACTCCGACCATCGGATACACCAAAGCCGGCACACCGATCAGATGCGGCAGCTGCGAAGTGAAGATCAAGATCGCCAACGCGTTGACGAACCCGACCATCACGCTGCGCGGGATGAAACGCATCAACTTGGCGACACCGAGAACACTGAGCACCACTTGGAAAATGCCGGCCAGGATGACAGTGGCGATGAAGCAATCCATCCCGTACTCACGCGCAACCGGCGCAATGACAAGCGCTATCGCACCGGTAGCAGCGGAAATCATCGCCGGGCGGCCCCCGACGATCGAGATGGTGACCGCCATCGTGAACGAGGCGAACAGCCCGATCCGCGGATCGACCCCGGCGATGATGGAAAAAGAAATTGCCTCGGGGATCAACGCGAGCGCGACGACCAGTCCGGCAAGGACCTCGATCTTGAGCCGGCGAGGTGAACGCAACGCCGCACGCACAGACGTACCCGCCTCCCCCGCCTCTCGCACCTGCGGGGCCGTACCGCCCGTGTTCTGGGCCATCACATTGCTCCATCCGACTCCGCCCACGTTCGAGCGCGGAATCAATACGTAATTTTCGAGGCTGCAAGCGCCTACGAATCGGATTTACCTGTGCACACCACCGCGCTCGGCAGCGCACAAACACAGAGGCACTCTACCCTCACAAGAGAGTAGAGTGCCTACCGGAAATTCTCGGTCGCTACCACCTGCCATCCGTCTACCGGCTGCTGCACCCGGCACGGAAGGTTCCCGATCCGGCACGCTCACCCCAATCAGGTTCATGCTCGTCATGCAGGAGGTTGGACGATGTGCGCGACGATGTCCGGGAAGCTGGGCATGTTGAGTTGAACGGCACGACGGGCCCGTCGATCGATCTGATCGAGCTTTTCCTCGGTAGCCACGAGGCTCACGCGGAGACCTTCTGCTTCACCGATCCAGCCTTCGCTGTCCGCCTCGGCAATTCGGGCAGCAAGGTTGTCGCGTATCTCGACGAGCCGGAAACGTTGTGCGGGATCAACACGCAATACAGGGCACCGGATGCAACTGTGTTCATGCTGGCAGCTGGTGCCGTAGGCGCGGCCGCATTCGCCGAGGGCGAGTTTGCGGCGCTCGAAGTGTCCGAGAAACTCATCCCATTCGGTATCTGTCGGGGTGCGGTACTCCTCGCTCGGGCGGAGGGCACGTCGGCGCGAGATGAAGGCGCGGTGACCGTTGATCGCTTCCTCCGGGTAGATGGCTTTGTATCCCATGGTTGTGTTGATGTCCTTGTGCCCCAACAGAACTTGAGCGATATGCGGAGGCATGCCGTTCATGATGGCGTCGGTAGCGAAGATTCGGCGCAGATCATGGGGCTGGAAGTACAGCGGTTCGCCTGCTGCGTCCTTCACTCCTGCCGCATCGATGAGTTCGGTCAGTGCATTGCGGATCAAACCTGCAGATACCGCGCGGTGGTGACCACCGCATTTCCATTGGAACAAGAGTGGGGCCGGGGCCACCCAGATACGTTCGTTCCGGTCGTAAAGAGGCACAAGCGGTACTCCTCCGTCCGCGCCGCGTATTCGGGACACGATTGTCGACAGCATGTCGGCGAGGTCCGGGCTGACCACAAGTAGGCGTTCCTCGTCTGTCTTCGAGGGTGCTATCTGCAGTAGCGGGATGAGCTCTCCGGTGGCGGGTAATCGATATTGGGTGATGCTGTGATGGCTGATTTCGAGCATCTCTTCGATTCGAACGCCTGTGTGTCGCAGGACTTCCACAGTTGCCAGAGCCCAGAATGCTCGGTTCTCGGCTTCTCGGAGCCGGATGGTTCGTCCCTCGGAGTCGTAGATGACCGGAATGCCGTCAGCGCTTGCTTTCAACCATGGGTCCGACTTGGTGTAGGTCTTGCCGAGGACGGTGAATTTGGAGCCCGGCGATGCTGCAACAGCGGCCTCGAGGAGCATCCTGGCGTCATGGGCTCGTTGTTCTGCGATACGCACCAGTTCTGGCAGTCGAGGTAGTCGCTCTCGTGTGCGCTGATCCATGCGTGCTTTGCGTCGGCGTCCGATTTTCTTCGCGCTCGTCTCTCCTGGGCCGATCGGGCACGGCACTACCCACCTCGCCCACCGTGCGGGGTCGAGTGCTGCCCACGCCGCCAGGTCGAGATAGAACGCGCGCACAGCTGTCAGCATGTCGGTGTAGTTCATTCGTGGACTACGGGTCTCGGCGTACGTTCCGTCGGGGAGTCGGCGGCGGCTGACCTTCCAATGCATGCGTTCTTTCCATGCCTGGGCTACGCCGCGGTCGAGTTGCAGCGAGTTGATTCCGGGATGGGTGGTCTCCAGGTTTTTCCAGAAATGCAGCGCCAAATGTCGTGAGAGATTGTCGAGCGTCGTGTAATCCAGCGAAGGGTGACGTTCGGACAGATAGTCCACGAGGAGATTCCGGACGTCGGCGTTTGCGATGTCGAAGCGATCGACGAGTTCTGCGACGGTGCTCTGTCCTCGGTACACCGTGACGAATCGTAAAGTCGGTGGCGCGTCTGGTGGGAAGATCCCGATGTCGTGGAGAAGTTTGTAGAAGAGGTAGCGCGTTTTACCTCTCGAACATACGGCGAGCTCCGCCTGGCGAAGTTCGACGCAGTCGCCGACGGTGATGTCGGATAGGCCGCCGCCTTTGGACAGGATCAACATGGAGATCTGCCATCGTGCAGTTCGACCTTGCATTGCTTGGGCAGTCTCTGCACCGGCCGCGGCCTCCAGTCGTTCGAATCCTCTCGGATCTCGGCTGATTGCCGCCCAGTCGCGCCAGTAGTGCGACCGGTGCAGTTGGACCACGAAACGTAAATCGGGGCGAATCAGATCCGCGACGAACAATCCGATCAGGGCATGCGTCAGGACTGTGGGCCGAACCGATTGCACTCCCTGTTCGTCCATCCACGTTTCCGGTATCGAAACCCATCCGAGACCGTGTTCGGCGACGCAACTGCCGTTCCAGCGGCCTTGCCAGCTCTTTCCTGGAAACGAATTCAGCCACCGCAGAAGCATCCCCGCACCTCGGACAGCATCGCGCTGAAAGTTCTCGCTACCCGGAGCCCGGATCATGAGTGCTTCCACCCGCTTCAGTGCGGCCGCTCGGCCGAGTTCAGTCGTCTTCCACGACGATGGCACCACACGCGGTGGATACCGATCGAGGAGTGTGTCGATGACACTGCGATTCGCACCTTCGCGGGCATCGACGTTCAGGCTCCAACTGGCAGGCGCTTTGGAGACACGTGCAGAAACCATCAGCGTCGACCTCCGAAAAGTACGTCCAACACTGCCGGGTTGTAGCCCGGCGCTGGCGGTGCGTGCAGCGATTGGGTGTTGCCGGTGTACCGAGCATGGTGGGCTCGTACGTGCGCGAAAACTTCGTCGCGGCTCGGGGTCAGATACAGCTGAGTGGTTGTCAGGTGCGCGTGGCCCAGGATCCATTGCACATCGGACAACGGCATGTCAGGATCGCTCGTCATCCGAAAGGCTGCGGTGTGGCGCAGGTCGTGAATGGTCCAATTGGATCCCAACATCGACTGCGCCCGTGAGAACATCGCGCGCGCTCCCGAATACGACAGCTGCCGCCACGGCCTGCGCAACGTCATCCACAAGGGATGATCGCAGCCGTGAGGGGCATCCTTTCCCCAGGCCTCTTCTTGATAGATCCGCAACCACACGAATGCATCTGGCGACGCCGGCAACTGTTGGACCTCCCGGGTCCCCTTCCTTATTACGGTGATCAATTGCTGGCCCGGGTCCGCACTCTTCTGGGACATCGACAGGAGCTCGTCGGCGCGGGCGCCGGTCGAAACCCAGAAGGCCAACATTGCCCGATCTCGGTTAGACGACAACGCCGCGAATAGTTCGTTGAAACGATCATCGGGAATGCGCTTGGGTATCCGTTTCGGAACCTTGGGTCTGTATCGCCCCTTCCGCTCGTTACGAAACGGATCCTGCGGATCGTGATGCGCGTTCGACCGAAAAGCGCGGGGCGAGCGATCCACCGGGAACGGATTGACGACCGGCCCAGCACCGATGCTCATCTGAAAATCGTAGAACGCCCGCAACACCGTTTCCGCGTGCGCTCGAGTGGCCGGGGAGAATTTCTGTCCCTGCCGCGGCTTGCCGGTGACCTCGTTGACCACCCAATGACCACTCTTGGCCGCATTGCCCCCTACAGGTGTTGTGCCGGAGACTTTTTCGCCCCGCCTCCGCCAATGTTCACGCCTGGGTTTATCCGCAATCTTCATCCAACGCGCAAAATCACGGCCCTCCGCGGGACTGGCTCTCTCCCATCCCACGTCGACCGCTGCGAGAAATCTCCACCACCGCAACAAGTCATGCCCGTACGATCGGATCGTCGCCGACGATCGGTCACACGCGTGAAGTTCCTCGAAAAATAGTGTCGCAGCGCCGATTACCTCACCCGACGCATCGAGTAACCGGTAGGGCTCTGCTTCGGAACCTGTCGAAATCAGCCGCCCCACGTCGGGAACGACCAGCCCTGCAAGATCAGCCCGGCGCATCTCGCTGCACATACTGAGGAAAGTATCAGCACACACCCTGACCTGCAATAATGCGATTCGTTAGTTCAGTTAATACGCCAGCGCTCCCCCGTGGGTGGATTGCCGAGCGTGGCGAGCATCGGCGGCACCGGCTTTCCCGCGGCGGGACTCATCTCTCCACTGTGCGCGGGTTTGTCCTGCTTCGCGGCTGTTTTCGGGAGGCGGGGTGTACCAATGATCTTGGACAGTGAATCTCGGGATGAGAGAGGATCTGTACATGACCGAGAAGCGTCGTCAGTTCAGCCCGCAGTTCAAGGCGGAAGCGGTGCACATGGTTGTCGGACTGGGACATTCATTCGCCGCTGTCGCCCGGGACCTGGAGATCAATCCGGGCACGCTCGGTAACTGGGTCAAAGCGTGGCGCGAGGAGAATCCCGACCCCGCGACCGCGACGACCCCTGCGGAGGCGGCACGTGTGGCGGAGATGGAGTCAGAAATCCGCAGGCTACGGATGGAAAACGAGTTTCTGAAAGAAGCCGCCGTAAATTCAACCTGTCAACGCAACACTCTCGTCCGCCATGAACTCCGCAGGTGTTCGGAACCCGAGGCACTTCCGTGGCCGGTTGTTCAGCTTGGCCGCGATGGCATCGAGGTCTGCCTGACTCAGATCCCCGAGATACATTCCTTTCGGAAGATATTGGCGTAAAAGCTTATTGGTGTTCTCATTCGTTCCTCGCTGCCAGGGACTGCGTGGTGCTGCGAAGAACATCTCGATACCCGTTGCGGCACTGAGCAGCTTGTGATCGGCCAATTCCATCCCACGATCCCAGGTCAAACTCCGACGCAATGCCGGATTCATCCGTGCATATTCCCGCACCAGTGCGGGCACCACCGATATGGTGTGCCGGGTGGGTGTCGCCACGATCGTCAGGTAGCGGGCCTTGCGATCCACCAGGGTGGCAACCTGGCTGTTCTTCGAACCGATCACCAGATCTCCTTCCAGGTGGCCGGTTACGCTACGATCTTCGGCGCTGGCGGGCCGACCCTCGATCGGGCGAGCATCGATGATCTGCGACCTCCATTGTCCTTTGACAGTGTGTCGCTTGTTCTTTCGGATCGGTCGTCGTGTTCGTAGGCGTTTGCACAGCTTTTGAGGAATAACACCCCACCGCGTGGTGTAGATCGAGCGGTAGATCGTCTCGTGGCTGATCGCCAACTCGTCGTCGCCGCTGTGGTGGCGTCTGAGGTGTCCGACGATCTGCTCCGGCGACCACTCGTCTTCGAGCATCGATACCACCTTCTCGCGCAGCGCTGGTCGTCGTTGCAGCAAGCATGGCTTGGGTCGTTTAGCATGCGTGCCTGCACGTTCCTGTGCGGCCGCAGCTCGGTAGGCGTGCCGTCCACCGTTCCTGTTGATTTCCCGGCTTATCGTCGAGGGCACCCGGCCGAGAGCTGAGGCCATCGAGCGCACGGAATCGCCCGAAACGATCGACCGCGAAATTGCCTCGCGCTCAACAGGAGTCAAATGGCCGGAACGCACCGTATGCGGTTCGGGTGCGATGCCGCCGTGATACTTCAGTACCGTAAACACCGAGCCCGGCGGCTTTCGCAACGCACGAGAGATGACGCTGATCGACTCTCCAGCCCGCCACCGGCGCCACAACTCCGCCTTCTTCTCATCCGACATCCCTGGCCGGCCGATCTTCGACACTCACACCGTCCTTCAACTGCACTGTTGCACTGACCCTTTGATTGTAAGTCCGCGTACTTCGCAGCCAATCAACAAAAGTAGAACTCTACGCGTTGATGGCCACGGAGTGCGCGAACTCCGCAATTCATCGGATGGCACGCCTGCTCGAAGTATCGACCTCCGGTTTCTACAAACATCAAGGTCGCAGTGTGACAACCCGATTGGAAGAACGACAGAAGCGAAGAGCTGATCTGGAACGAAAGATCCTCACGATCCACCAGGAGTCGAAAGGCGTCTACGGGGCACCGAGAATCACCGCTGAGCTCAACGATCGCGCCGAGGTGATCACCGAGAAGACGGTCGCGAAGATCATGCGATCGCTTGGCATAGTCGGGATCAGCCCCCGGACGTTCAAGGTCCGCACCACCGTAGTCGACCCGTTTGCTTCCTTTCCGGAGGACTTAGTGCGGCGCAAGTTCGATCAGGGACGACTCGATGCGGTATGGACCTCCGACATCACCTATCTGACCTGCGGCGCAAATGACATGTACCTGTGTGCGATCAAGGACGAGCACTCGAAAAGGGTTCTGGGATGGTCGATTGCGGATCACATGCGTACCGAACTGGTCATCGAAGCCTTGGACATGACTGTAGCTGCTCGCGGCGGTGATGTGGTCGGCACAATCATGCACTCGGACAGAGGAACTCAGGGCGTATTCAACCCATCGTCGCAACACCTACCCGATAGAGGTGTTCGATGAGGGTCGTCGAGAAGCAGAAGCGAGTCCGGGAGTATCGAGGACAGATCGCTTCGCCAGGGCGACCGACAATAGCGTGGCGGCAAGACCGTGTTCGCTTCTGGATCGCGATCGCGGGTGGAGCGAAAACCGTTGACGCGGGGATCGCTGCCGGAGTGTCAGAGCCGGTCGCTCATCGTTGATTCAAGCATGCTGGTGGGGTGAATCCGCAACTGTCCCCGAATGTTTCTGTTCGGTACATCTCGTCGTCCGAGCGTGAGGACATCGCCCTGTGGCGTGCGCAAGGCGAAGGCGTCCGAGAAATTGCTCGCCGACTTCATCGCAGCCCGTCGACGATCTCGCGGGAACTGCGCCGGAACGCGTCAACGCGGACCTACCGACTCGAGTACAAAGCATCGACAGCTCAATGGCACGCCGAGCGGCGTGCTCGCAGGCCCAGAGTCGCCAAAATGGTCACCAACGGTCGATTGCGTGAGTACGTGCAGGACAGGCTCAGCGGTGAGGTCCACACCACCGCAGGGAAAGTCGTAGGTCCAGACGGTCCGTCTTGGGATGGGAAGAACAAGCCCCATCGCGGAGATCGGGCGTGGGTGACGGGGTGGAGTCCCGAGCAGATCTCGAAACGGCTGCCGCTGGATTTCCCCGATGACGAATCGATGAGAATCTCGGCCGAGGCGATTTATCAGGCACTTTACATCGAAAGCCGTGGCGGGTTGGAGCGAATGCAATCCTGGCATCTACGGCGAGGCAGGACCAAAAGAATGCCCAGATCGCGTGCACGTCAGCAAACGTGGGCTCATGTCACTGCGGATACCGTGCTGGCCAAACGCCCGAAAGAGGTCGCTGATCGTAAACTCGCCGGCCACTGGGAGGGCGACTTAATCATCGGGCTCAAGCGTTCCGCGGTAGCTACATTGATCGAGCGCACCTCCCGCTATGCGATGCTCGTCCATCTCCCTCGCCAGAAAGGATACGGGGTGATTTCCCCGAGGAAAAACGGCCCAGCACTGGCCGGTTACGGCGCCTTGACCATGAAGGACGCTCTGGCCAAGGCCGTCACCCCTCTACCGAAAACCCTCCGGCGGTCTTTGACATGGGATCGAGGCAAGGAACTCTCAGCTCACGCTCTCTTCACCGAACAGACAGGTGTCCCAGTATATTTCGCTGATGCCAAGAGTCCGTGGCAGCGAGGCAGCAATGAGCATCTCAATGGTTTGCTGCGCCAGTACTTTCCGAAGGGGACCGACCTTTCCCGATGGAGTTCCGCGGAGATCGCTGCAGTGGCGAACGTGATCAACAACCGCCCGCGAGGGATCCTTGATTGGCGCACCCCCGCGGAAGTGTTCGAAGAACAGCTACGATCTGCACAACTACACACTGTTGCGACGACGGGTTGAATACGCCCAGTATACGTCAATTGCGTTCACCGACAGGCTCATTGAGGTGGGTATCGATGCCTCGATCGGGGCGACTGGGTCGAGTTACGACAATGCTCTCGCCGAGACGATCAACGGGTTGTACAAGACCGAGTTGATCAAACCTCGTGGGCCGTGGCGAACGGTCGAGCATGTGGAGATCGCGACGTTGGAGTGGGTGGACTGGTTCAACCACCGGCGACTCTACGAGCATTGTGGGGATGTGCCTCCTGCCGAACTCGAGGCGTTCTACTACGGTGAACACAGAACTACGCGAATTGCGGAGTTCTCAAATCAGTAAGTCTCCGGACTCGCCGGTGCGATTCACACACCACCTTTTGGATCGTCTCGTAACTCACCACGACACCGCGTTGGAGCATCATCTCCTCGACTTTCACGGAGACTGAGCGGGAACCGGACGTAGAGCCACACGCAGTGGTTGATCATCTCGACCGGGTAGCGGTGACCTTTGTACGACAGGATCGGGGTGGTCACGCCACATTCTCCCAGTTTGCCGCGTTCAACAACGTGACAGTGCCACTTCGATGGCGGCCAGTTCATGGCCCAGTTACGCGTAAGGCGAGTTCAGTCACGCGGCGCAGTTGCTGTTCGTCGGCGCCGTCGCGGGCGTAGGACGACAAGCCGACGAGCAGAACATGGGTGAACGCCGCCAGCGTCTCCGCGTCGGGGACAGCCTCGCGGTCCGCGGCCACTTCTCGCAGCCGTGCGGCTGTGATCTCGCGGTTCTGGGTGCGGTTCACGCTCAACCCGGGCTCGGTGTTGACCAGACATCCACGCGGATGCGCCGCGCTCGGATACTCCTCCGACGCGCGGTCGAACATCGCTTTGAGCACCTCGCGTGCATTCGTCCCGGCGAGCCCGGCTGTGGTCACCGACTTCGGACTGGCTTCGTAACGCGCTACTGCCTCCTCGAACAGTGTTCGCTTGTCCCCGAACGCCGCGTACAGACTCGGCGCCGAAATCTCGAGCTCCCGGGTGAGATCGCTGATCGAGGTCTGTTCGTATCCGCGCTCCCAGAACAGGCGCATCGCCGTATCCAGGGCGACGCCTCTATCGAAGCTTCGTGGTCGGCCCATTCACCGATTGTATAACGATCACTACAGATGTGATACCGTTTTGTATCGATCACTACAGAAGTAGCGATCCCACACCACCAGCAGCTCGAGAAAGGGCACTCATGAACACCACCGCAGAGGCCGTCACCGCCTTCCTGCAGCGTCTCGGCGCACAGGACGCCGAAGGCCTGGGCGAGCTCTTCGCCGACAAGATCGACTGGTTCGTTCCCGGAAACCCGGATGTGGCATCGTGGGTGGGCAGGCGGACACGCAACAGCGAAGTGCCGGAGTATTTTCGATCCCTCTGGGCTGCAGTCGAACCCGGCAAGAGCGTCGTCTCGGCCGAGGCTGTCGTCGCGGAGGGCGAGAACGCAGTCATCTTCGGCAGCTTTGACCATGTCGCAGTTCCCACCGGCCGACCCTTCCACACCGATGTCGCCCTGCGGCTGACCGTGACGGATGGAAAGATTACGCGTATGCACCTTTTCGAGGACACTGCTGCGACAGCTGCGGCATACGCGCCCTGAGCGCTGCGGAAGTTTCGGGGCGTATCAGGCCCGGCCGGGTGCTGAGGGGCAACGACGTGTGCTCGACGCTGGCCAGTGCATGCACGGCTACTAGTGCTGCGTGTGGAAGGCGTCGATGATGCCGGCGGGCGCGCGACTACGACTGCCGAGTTCATCCGTTTACTTGTGCCCATCGCCTGATCGGGTTGGGGCCAGCGGATGGTGGGTGTGTCTGCGGCGGTGGGTGTGCCGACCCGCTTTTGCGGCTACCGGCTCCGCGTGATTTGAACAGGCGTGGCCACGAGAACTCGACCGTGCTCTATGCGTTCAAGGTTGTCTGTACTGGTCTCGCACTCGTACTGCACACCCTCCACGTCCAGGTCCCAATATTGAATCGTCGTCGAGAGCTTTGCCAGCGATATCGTCAGTGAGCTCAGAACGAGTCACGCGCTCGAGAACATCACTCTGGCGCCCAATCCTCATTCGAGGGGTGCCCACGGGCGGGCAGGACATTTCGTCACTGGTGAGGTGCGCTCCGGTGTGACTGCGCCGATCACGGTGTCGATCAAGTCTTCGGGCGTTGGTACGCCACTTGTCGGTGCTCAGCAGCCCGCTCGACTCGAGGTCCGCGATAGGGAACCTGACCCTCGATGCCCTCGCGGATCAGCTTCTCGTCGGACGGGACATCCGCCTGGAAGTAACGGTCCTTGAGGGCACTGTCAAGTTGTTGAGATCGCGGGATCTGGGATGATCTGGTGGTGTCGTCGACATACAAAGGGTTCCGGTTTCCGCGGGAGATCATCGCGCACTGCGTGTGGCTGCACCACCGATTCACCCTCTCGTTCCGGGACATCGAGTTACTCATGGCCGACCGTGGGGTCGAGGTGACTTACGAAACGATCCGTACCTGGTGCACCCGGTTCGGGCCCGAATACGCCCGCCGACTGCGGCGGCAGACACCCCGACCTGGTGACAGGTGGCACCTCGACGAAGTCTTCATCAAGATCGGCGGAGTCCGAAAATATCGGTGGCGGGCTGTCGATCAGCACGGAAACGTGCCCGACGTATTGACTCAGGACAAGCGGGATGGGAAGGCTGCACCCAGGTTCTTCCGCATACTCCTCAAACACCAGAGTCACCCGCCGCGGATGCTGGTCACCAACAAACTCCCCAGCTACCAGGTCACGCACCGGACCACTATGTCGACGGTCGAGCACCGGCAGAACAAATACTTCAACAATCGGTGCGAGAACTCCCATCAACCGACCCGGCAACGCGAACGCGCCATGAAAGGGTTCCTCTCTGTCGGTGCAGCGCAACGGTTTCTGGCCGCTTTCAGGCGCATCTCCCCGCACTTCCACCCACCGAGACACCGGTGTGACCGCCACCGATCACCGCACCGACATGACGACTCTGGGTGTGGGATCAGGTCACCGAACTGCCCCTTAGGGCCTGACCGACTGCTCCGTGTGCGCCCGAAAACTGCTGCATCCCAAAGAACTTGACAACACCATCGCGATTCTCGTCGATCACAAGATGCGATTGACCATCCTGGTCGCGATCCGTCGTGGACACTCCGCCCAGATCGTCGGGGACGCTCTCATCGCACGCGTCACGCTGACGCCTGTCGTACTGCGACGGTCGCTGACCTGGAACCAGGGCAATGAGATATTCCAACACGAATGCATCGCAGCCGCCACAGGAGTGAAGATCTACTTCGCGGATCCACATTCGCCGTGACAACGGGGATCGAACGAGAACATGAATAGCCTTCTGCAGAAACATTTTCCGAAGGGAACCGACCTGGTTACTGGACCCAAGACCAGCTCGACGAGGTTGCCACCTGACTCAACGATCGTCCGAGGCTATGCCCGAACGACTTCAATCCAGCTCAGGCCATGCGACGATGGTGACCCCGCATAATGACCCGACGATTCGCCACGACTAGTGGAGTCCGCCCCCGATCGAGTGACCGGTTCTGCCACTGGATCACTTCTCCGACGACTTTGTCGGTGATCCAGGAAATGATGTCTTTCAAGACCGTTGCCCCGTACACGTCCTGAAAATGTGCAGATACTTCTCCGGTCGTCAACCCCATTGCCGTGAGGGACAATACGATCTCGTCGATACCGGTCAAGCGTCGTTGACGGTTCTTGACGATCTGCGGCGCGGACAAGGAATCGTTGACCCTAGGTACCTCGATCTGCACCGGTCCGATCTCGGTGAACACCACCTTCGCCCGCGTGCCGTTGCGGGAGTTCCCACTGCCACGACCGGTCGCATCGTGTCCCCGTTTGTTGGAGACACGACATCGCTCGCCTCGGTTTCGAGACGAGACATGCCACGTGTTCTGGCGTTCGGGGAACACGTTACGGGGTGTCAGTAGCGATCGGACTTTGCGGCCAGGGGTGATTGTCCGGTCTGCGCAGCAGGCCGGTGCCCGCCTGCTCCATTGTCGATGCTGCTGGCTTCGTCGAGGGATAAGCCAGTGGTCTCTGGGGCCCAGATGATGGACACCACGCCGCCGAATATCAGGATCGCAGCAGCGATCAGCATCGTGCCACCAATTCCAAGGTGCTCGAGCGACAGGGGGACGAGAAAGACGCCTACTGCTGAGCCGACGCGTGTCAATGCCGTCACGATACCCACTGCGGTCGCACGGATGGCAGTGGGAAACAGTTCGTTGGGGTAGACCCATGTCAGGACCTGGGGTCCGCCGTTGAAGATCGCGAAAGATGTGAACGCGGTAACTACTACGAGGGGCGATGCCTCGGGAGCCAGACCGAGAACTAGTAGGGCGAGTCCGGCAAGGATCGAGCCCCAGATGACCATTCGCCTGCGTCCGGTCTTGTTGATGACCAACAACGCTGTCACTACCCCGATGAGAAACAGGAATTCGAGCACAGCGGATCCGATGTTGTCGGATATGGATTCCAAGCCGAACGCTCCGAGGATCTCGGGTCCGAAGGTGTAGATCGCGAAAACTGGGATGTTGGAACAGGTGTAGAAGATCACGACGTAGACAAGACGTCCGAGGTAGCCGCGTCGCAGGAGGTCACGCCACGTGCTGGTGGGACCCGCGTCCTGGGCGATGTCTGCCACGGTCACATGTGCCCCGTATACCCGGGTGAGTACTTGTTGTGCTTCACTCCCGCGCCCTCGGCTCAGCAGCCATCGCGGCGACTCTGGGGTTCCGAGTCGTAGAAGAAGCAGGGTGAGCGCCGGAACAGCGGCGCTGGCGAGGAACCAGCGCCAGCCATCATCGCCCAGGTGCCTGAGCATGGCGTCGCCGACGAAGTACGCCGCCGCTGCGCCGATGAAGAACATGCATACGAGTCCGCTGAGAAATTGTCCTCGGTATTTTCGGGGCGAGAATTCGGTGAGTAGGGATGATGCCATCGGGTAATCGGCCGCCACGCAGGCGCCGAGGAACAGTCGGGCAACGAGCAGCATCCATCCTTCGGTGACGAAGAACTGGGACACGGAAATTGCTGCTATCAGTCCCAAGTCGAGGGTGAACATCACCTGTCGTCCGAAGCGGTCGGTAAGGAAGCCTGATACCGCCCCCCCGAAGAGCATTCCGATCAGGGCGCCGGCGCCGATCAGTCCTTTCATCACAGTCGATAGTTCCAGTTCGGGACCAGCGGCGACCAGCGCAACCCCGATGCTGCTCAAGATGTAACCGTCAAGGAATGGACCACCTGCCGCATACAGCGCCAAGCGTTTGTGGAATCCGGACAGCGGTGCGTCGTCGAGAGGGTGGAGCTTCACAGTAGATCTCCTCGTAGGAATGGGTGCCGCACTGAGCCGGCCAAAGCCAATCGGTGGAACCGCGCTTCAGGCAGTAAACGAATCGACTAGTGGTCTAGCCACTATGGATAGTATGCTTTATGGCTGGCGGCACAAGTCGTTTCGGAAAATTCAAAAAACAGTGACCCGACGCACCTACCGGGAGCTGGATCATCAACAGGGAGAACACATGTCGTTAACAGGATCGTTATCGCAGACCGTCAGCGATGTGGACACTGCAGCAATGTTTGGACCCGACTTCCCCAAGGCGGCATCAACGCCGTTCGTGCTGGGCCTGGCGGAAGTGGCATGCCACAACATCGTTGCCGGTGAGCTGCAAGACGGAGAACTCACTGTGGGTACCGCCGCTACGATCGAGCACTTGCTGCCCAGCGCGGTAGGAGCAACGTTGACAGCTCGTGCGACACTCGTCGAGCGCGACGGCAGACGCCTTCACTTCACCGTCGAGGTTTTCGATGGTGACAATGTGTGCGCGACCCTGACCCACAGCAGAGCTGTAGCTCAAGCGCAGAAGATCGCCGACCGCCTCGCCCAGCACGGCGGATGATGTCGACTATCGGAGGGTAGAGTGATAGCGGTCCGACCACTTACGCGCTAGGGAGCCAAACTCGTGCCAGCGAAACCCACCACGGAACCACGCCGTCAGTTCGCTCCGGCCAAACGAGTGCGTGCATACGAGAGCATTGTCAAACAGATCGAGGACGCGATACTGAGGGGTGAGCTACGGCCAGGTCACAGGCTCCCAAGTGAACGCGAGCTCACGACGGAGTTCGCAGTCAGCCGTACCACAGTTCGTGAGGCTCTGCGGGTATTGGAAAGTTCCGGACTGATCCAGTCACGCCAAGGTGACCCTACGGGAGGTGCGGTGGTGCAGGAATTCTCACCTACTGCCTTGAACCGGTCGCTGACCACCATGGTCCATCTCGAGCACTTCGACCTGGCGGATCTACTTCAGTTCCGCATGTCCATCGAAGGATCGGCCACATTTCTCGCAGCGGTGGCCCACACGGCCGAACAGCTGGAGAATATGAAGAAGGCACATTCCGAGGCTGCCAGTGCAATCAGATCAGGGTACGAAGCGTTCTCTGCGGCGGACGTAAAATTTCACCAAGCCGTGGCTGAATCCGCGAACAGCGGGTTGCTGAAAGTATGCAACGATGTCGCGTGCGGCGTGGTCATGAACCTGATTGAAATCAAACTCAAGGCCTCCTTCGACGTCGAAGAAATGATGATCGACAGCTGTCGTCGGCACGGATTGGTTCTCGAACAGATCGAACAAGGCAATGGAGCTGATGCCGCCAGAATGGCACTTAAGGACATCATCGAGCATTACGGCCGGTTCATCCCAGACGACCGCAGAGCACCGATGGAGGCATTTGCGGCATACGGGCCGATAGGCTGAGGCTGGTTGAAGGCCTTCCCCATCCGATCATCGCTACTCGTTAGCCTCGATCTTGTACGAGAGGTCGCCGGCGATCCGAGAGGTTCACCGATCATGTTTGTGTTCCGAATCTATGTTCGGATGTGGCAGACCGACCTGTGTGCAGTTGGGATGCTGCCGGATTCCACTTTTCGGAGTCGTGTTCTTTCCGCTCGTGCCAACGTGATTCGCCGGTTCAAGTCGGTTTAGGTAGCGCGAGTCTAGCCAATACCGCAGCAACAAGGCCGGACCACGATGCCCGGCCGGACAATCACAGACGCGTTTTCCTGGCATGATGGGCGACGAGAGCGGCGATTGACGATCGGCGATCGGCGATCGAAAACATTCGCTGATCGCGCGGACCCGGTCGGTGCGGCGGGCTGTGAGCAGTCAGGCGTAGGTCGACACTGATCTGGTCCGCTCCGCGGACGTACGTGCAGGTTGGTGCGCATCCGTGTTTGATCGGCGATGATCCGGGCATCTTTCGCGTCGGTCTTACCGTCGCCACGGTAGGTGGCTGCCGCGCGGTGCACGATCCGTCCCGGGATATAGAACAACTGCTGGGAGTGGTTGCCAAGCAAGGCGATCAGTAGTGCCGCGCCACGGGAGCCCAAGATCCGTTGCCCCGCAGACATTGTCGTCGCCTGCGATCCATACAACTGTTTCGATGAGATCTTCCGGTGAGAAATAGTCCAATCTGGTGGCTCGGCGTCGTCGGCGATCGTCGCGACCGCCTTGTCTATATCCACGGAGTTGTAGGACTTCTTCATCGCAGCCAATGCACCCCGGTCGGCTGACTTCGTTAGCGCAGCAAGCACATTGGCTTTCCTGGGGAACCAACAGCGCTGCTCCCGGGTCTCGGGGAACACTTCCCTCAACGCCTTCCGAGACCCCCAGCGCGCCGTCCCCGACCACCAACACCGGGGCCCACATCCCTCGGCGGCGGCAGTCGCGCAGCAGGTCCACCCAGGACTGAAGTCGATTCGCGGTAGCCGTCGGCGAGGGCGAGGGCGAGGGCGACGAACTCCTTCCGACCGTCTGCTCAGACCCGAGCATCACCAGCAAACAGTTCTGGAAGCGTTGCCGAGACCAGACCGCGTCCTGCTGGGCGTGGGCTGGGACCCGAATGGCCAACGCGGCATCGATACGCACGATGTTCGCCAACATCACCGCGTCGAGGCCATCGGACTTCGATCCGAAGACTGAAGGTCGGGCACAGTACCAGCTGCTGTGCAGGCGGCGTCGAACTGCCGCAGTAGCGACATCAGACTGATTCCCATCGCCACTTCGATCTGCGGTGGCTGACGACGTGCCGGTGCGCGCATGATCTCCCGCAGCCGGTCGACGTCGCGGTAGATGAATCTGAAACCTCAAACGAACCCTCGCAAGAAAGCTCCACCAGACGAGCTGATCCATTGCACACAGCCAGGAAGCCCACACAGACCGTGCTCGGCGACGCCATATTTTGTAGATCATCCCATAACCATGTTGCGGTTCTAGTGCGGTGTTCATGAAGTTTTTCGACGGTCGACTTTCGCGAGTATCTGCTCGGCGGTTTTTGTCCAGATGAACGGCTGCGCTCGTGGGTTCCACCCGTTGATGAAGTCCCGAATTTTGGCGGTGAGCTCGCGAACATTTCGGAAGGTGCCGCGGTGGATGGCTTGTCGTTCGATAATGCCGAACCAGACTTCGGCGAGGTTCATCCACGATGCCGAGGTCGGGGTGAAATGGACGTAGATTCGCGGGTTCGCCGCCAGCCAGTCCCGGACCTCGACTTTCTTGTGCGTGGCGTAGTTGTCCATGATCAGATGCAATTCCTGGTCCGGATATGCCCGCGCCACATGCTTGAGGAACACCAGAAACTCCTGGTGACGGTGACGGGGCCGGCAGATCCCGGTCACCTTTCCGGTCGCGATCTCCAACGCAGCGAACAAGGTGGTCGTGCCGTGGCGCACGTAGTCATGAGTTTGCCGTTCGGGGATCCCGATCTGCATCGGCAACGTCGGAGCCGTCCGATCCAATGCCTGGATCTGCGATTTCTCGTCCACGCACTTCCGCGATCGCGTTCTCCGGCGGCTCCAAGTACAAGCCGACGATGTCGGTCACCTTCGCAACCAACTCCGGATCGGTGGAAAACTTGAATGTCTCACTGCGCCAAGGCTGTACACCGCACTCACGCCACGCATCGGCAACGGTGTTGTTGCTGATCTTCAATCGATCTGCCAGCAAACGTGTACTCCAATGGGTGACGCCGAGCTTCTTCGGCGGCGGCATCAATGTTTCCGACACGATCTGGCGGTGATCGATCGTGCGCGGACACCCCGAACGCGGCTCGTCGACAAGCCCGTTCATCCCGGCTTCGTCGTAGCGTGCCCGCCAGGTGATGACAGTCTGTCGGGTTACGCCCACCAATTCCGCGATCCGTGTGTTCGATTCGCCCTCAGATGCGAGCACGATGATCCGAGCCCGCTGCGCGATACCGGCCCGCACCGATCTGGACCGTATCAACGCCGTCACACGCCCGAGATCCCCGTCCCGTAAAACCAAAGGCGCAACTCGCATGCAAGCAAGTACCGCAAACCACACCGTCTAATTATTTATCCCACGCCGCACTAGATGCAGGAAGGAAGCAATCCACAGGCAATCCTCCGCGAGCTGCTCGAAAAAGTCAGGCCCATCGCAGATTGCCCCACTCCTCAAAGTTCACGGTGAACATGGAGCATTCCTTTTGCACCCCATAGTTGCTCATCCATGCATTTATGAACGCGTAGCGGGCGCCCCGAAGCGACAGCACCCGTGCAAGTCAAATCCTGCAAACCAGCTGAACCAGCCACTGCAGCCCTGGACCAGTTCGGCCCAGGGCCGCATCATGTTGCAGATTGAGACAATAACCGCGGTCTTTCGATCGAGCTCCGTTAGCTGGGCTCCTGGCCGAACAGTTCCTCCACCACCTCTGGGAGTCTCTTGAGATCAGGCATTACGGCTGCCACAAGTTCGGCCGGGTAGTCGGTATTCTCGCGGTTGATGTATATCGATCTGATGCCGGCGCTATCCGCGGCTTCTACATCATGGAACAAGCTGCATGCGACATGAATCCAGGTGGTGCAGTCCGTGCCGGTTCGGGCGCGAAAAGTCTCGAAATGAGGGGCAGCAGGTTTGTAACTTCCGATGTCCGAGCTGGTCACGATCTCATCGATTCCCACTTCGAAGCTTTCCAATGTGAGCAGCAGCATTTCGCGGTCCACGTTCGAGAGTATGCCCAGTCTGTAACCCCTGGCTTCCAACGCCTTCAACGCTTCGTTGGTGTCGGGAAACATCGGCCAAGTCGGCAGTGTTCTGCCGAGTACGTCCAATTGTTCCTCATCAAGTTCGATCTCGCATCGCTCAGCTGCTCGACGGAGACCTTCAGCGAGTACCACGCGATACGCCCACTCCGGGTGTTCGGTCTGGACATTCGGCTCGTGGCGGTGGTACTCCGTGAGCAGCCGGTCGGCATCGCTGCCTGCGACACTACGAAGAGCTGCTGTCATGCCGGACCGCCAATCGACCAGGGTTCCGTAGCAGTCGAAGGTGAGCCATTTCGTCGTTGTCATAGTTCTTCTTCCAAGGTGGTGGTGGGTCAGTGATGGCGGGGAGCTCGAACTCGACGGTGTCCTCGTTTGAAGGGCGCTCCTGCAGGCGGGCTTTCTCAATCTTGCCGGTCGGGTCTTCGCCAGCTCACGGCCGAGCTCGACATCGCGGGGAACTTGAAAATGCGCCATAGTCGTGTAGCAGAATTTCCGCGGTTCCCGCTCCGACAGCTCCGATCCGTCTTTGGCGACTACCGATACTTTGACTTCTCCCTCGATGAGATTCGATCGAAAGCCGTATGACGCGCATTCCAAGGTTGCAGAATGTTCGCGGATGGCCTCCTCAACCTCGAAGGACCATATCTTCTCCCCTCTGCTGCGGATCGAATTCTTTCTGCAGCCGACGACGGAGAGCGCGCGACCATCCAAGCCCCCGCTCGTCGTTGGTAGATCTCTGTGGCCTCCTGCATATGTTGGCACTACCAATCTAGGTTTCATCTACTCAGCAACGTGCAAGCGAATCCCCACAACAGCTCGATCTGCATACCGTCTAGAGACGCTTGGCATTGGTCTCGGGTAGTGCATACGTGCAGAGGAAACTGATCAGAACGAACGTGACCAACAGAATTGCAATGGCGTAACTGCCGAAGGCTGCCAGCAGGACGCCGGCGATAACCGGGGGAACGGCGCCACCAACTACGCCCGCAAGATTGTATGCAAGTCCGGCTCCAGTATAACGGTACTTCGTAGCGAAGAGTTCAGGTATGAACGAGGCCATCGGTCCATACGAGATTCCGAGAACGGTAAAGGTTCCGACAATTCCAATGATAAATAGGAATGGCGATCCTGTGTCGAGAATTGGCAGCACGGCGAACGACCATGGAACCCCCAGCATAAATCCGCATAGAATGACTCGCCGACGGCCATAGACATCGCAGAGAACAGCCGATAGCGCGCAGAAGACAACCATGGCAAGCCCGCCCGCAACATTCGAAACGAGCACCAAAGAAAAGGAGTGTCCAAGTTCAGTGCGCCCGTACCCGGTCAGGTACGTCCCGCCCATGAAGGTGAAAGTGAAAACGCTCATCATGGCTCCTGCTGCGAGCATCGTCTGCTTCAGTTGTGTGCGGAGAAGTTCCTTCAATGGACTTTTTGTGATGTTACCCGCACTTTCGCGAAATACCGGAGTTTCTTCAATGTTCAAGCGCATGTACAGCGCAATTGCAACAAGGACGATACTGAAGAGGAAAGGAAGTCGCCATGCCCAGGTTAGAAAGGCATCGTTCCCCTCTCCCACAGTTTGACTGACGAGGAGAAAAACGAGGCTGCTCAGCACAAGTCCGGTACCGACGCCTATCTGCGGGAACATGCCATAGAGGCCACGTTTTCGTTCCGGTGCATACTCTGCTGTAAGTAGCGCCGCTCCCGACCATTCGCCCCCCACTGCAAATCCTTGGAGCGCACGAAGGAATATGAGAATTACCGGTGCTGCTGCACCGATCGAGGAAGCGCTAGGGATTAGACCGATCGCAACCGTCGACAATCCCATGATCAATAGAGTTGCGATCAGAGTCTTTTTCCTTCCAATTCGATCTCCATAATGGCCAAAGAAAGCCGAACCGACGGGACGAATGATGAATGCGACCGCAAATGTAGCGAATGAAGAGATCGTTGCAACAGTAGGTGAGAGATTTGGAAAGAAAACATGCGGGAATACAAGTGCGGCTGCTACGCCGTAGATGTAAAAATCGTAGTACTCGATCGCCGAACCGACAAAACTCGCGAAAGCTACCCTGTTCATCGTGGATCGGTTAGCAACCGGCGCCATCTGTGCCTGATTCTGTTTCATAGCTTTCCTTGTCGTCTCTGAAAATACAATGGATTGCAGTTCCTTTCGTCACATCGAGATCGGCCTATTCGTCACACCCTTCAGCAGTCCCGTAATTTTCTATTGGGCGACAGCATTGTGACTCGCTTACCGATCGCTCCGTAAAATCCTTGTAACCCTACAAGGGAAGTCGATCTCCGTGCCGAAAGAATGGGCCAAAATTCAGTGGTCTAGCCAGTGCGGTAAGTGAACTACATCACCATCACTCTGTCAACCACCGGCCGAAGAATTTTTCCCAGAAAGGCGTGGGACCGAGCGGATTGTCACAACATCGACGTCCGACCGCTTGCCATTGCGGGGGGACTCGGAGGCCTTGCATAGGCCTGCGGTTCGCAACGGTTAGCGACTCGATCTGCGTGCTTGAGAGATCGAAATGCCGCCACCATCAAGGACTTTACTGAAACTTGGGAATGACGGCTGCGGCGAGAAGCGCTGGAGTGCAATGGGTCGGCAAACCAGAACCCATGTTTCGCTTCTCGAACCTCCACCCAGCCGGCGGGCCTTGCGGACTTGGCACCCCGATTCCGATGGGTTGCGACGACTTGTTGTGCGCGCGTGGGCTTGACAACACTCGACACAGCTGGTGTTCTACTGGTCAGTCCACTAGGGCGGGTCGATGTGAGTGATGTTGGCGGAGGCAAAAGGGACGATTGGCCAATTTCCTTCAGCCCGGGGCTGCCATCAAACACTGCTCTTTACAGCGCTTGGTAGTGAAGGCGTGGTACCCCAGCTGAGGTATCACCCCACACATAAAGGAGAAATGCAATGAGTGAACGCACAGTTTTGACGGAATACGTCGGAGACGTCGCAGTAATTACCCTCAATCGGCCTCAGTCATTGAATGCGTTGAATACCGACCTGTTGACAAACCTGGTCGACGCGTTACGTGCTTCGCAGTCAGCCGGTGCAATTGTGGTGCAAGGCGCGGGTCGCGGATTTTGTGCAGGCGAAGATTTGAATGAGACTCTCGCCCCGCAAACCGGAACAGCTGAGGAGTTGCGCGTTGCGTTCCATCAGCTGCAGGATTTGACGAGATTGATGGCCGGAGCGCCGTGCCCTGTCGTTAGCGCCGTCCACGGATACGCTGTTGGTGGAGGCGCCGAAATCGCGCTCACCGCCGACTTTGTCGTCGGAGGCCCGCAAGCCCGGCTCAAATTCCCTGAGGCAGTAATCGGACACGCTCCGACTGGCGGAATCACAGCACGACTGCCGTTGATGGTGGGACTGCTTCGCGCCAAAGAACTGCTGTTGACAGGTCGGTGGGTTGAGCCAGAAGAGGGCTTGTCACTCGGGCTCTATACCGAACTGAATGCAGATCCGAAGGCACGGGCCTTGGAGATCGCCACGGAACTCGCAGGACATCCGCGACGGTCGCAGACTGGAGTAAAGCGGGCCATCGAACTCGCACTCGTTCCGCAACAAGAATCCTATCTCCAACTAGAAGTAGAACTTGCCTCATACTGTTTTGCATCTATTGAGACCAAAGAAAGCTTCTCTGCGTTCCAGAATCGGACACGCACGACACACACCCCATAGCATTCCGCACATTTATTCGGTACCAAGCCAACTGAGGTGAAAAAATGCATGACGAAACGACCTTGAATTCGGCACTGAACGACGCAATCGAACATTGGCCCAACAGAGTATTCCTCAAAATTGATGGACAGGACATCACATTCTCGCAGTTTGAGGACCAGGTCGGCAGGCTGGCCGCAGGTTTGAGTGATATCTGCGGGATCAACGCTGGCGATCGCGTGAGCGTGTTCATGCGGAATTCATTGGCATGCGAGCACACATGGTTTTCTGCCAACAGGCTCGGAGCAATCTGGGTGCCCATCAACACCGAGTTCAGGGGATTGAGTCTCGAGCACGCAGTGAACCTAGCTGACGCACAAGTCTACGTGGTTGACGAGGATCTCTATGAAATCCTGACTACTGCATTGTTCAAAGCAGGTATCGACGCCACCGTTGTTGTGGCCAGCAACGAGGATGCGAAAGGTAATGGCCTTTGGCTCTCCGATCTCTATCTTGATCGAAAAGCCCCCACTGTCGATGTCAAGTTCTCAGACATCTCGGCCCTTCTCTATACCTCGGGAACGACCGGGCGGTCGAAGGCATGTATGCTCTCGCATCGCTACTTCACCTCTCAGGCGCGGATCGCGATTCGAGACTTCGGCTTAACGGAAGCGGACGTCCTGTACTGTCCTTTCCCACTGTTTCACGCCGATGCCACAGCTTTGACAACTGTTCCCGCTCTCCTTGTGGGTGGGACTGCTGCGATTAGTAAACGATTTAGCGCTTCGCGATTCTGGGACGAAATCCGCGAAGCAGGCGCCACTGTTTTCGACTTCATGGGAGCGACGTTATCTATCTTGGCGAAGGCCGAACCGAAGCCAAACGACGCAGACAATCCGGTGCGACTGGCGTGGGGTGTACCGGTTCCGGAATCTGTCGATATGTTCGAAAAACGATTCGGGTTGACAGTTGTCGAACTCTATGGATCCGTCGAGGCGAATATTCCGATAACTCAGCATTTTTCGCAACCCCGCATTCCAGGTTCATGCGGACGCGCCGTAGAGGAATTCGAAATTATCGTCGCGGATGAATTTGATCAAGAAGTTGCACCGGGTGAGCCTGGGGAACTGCTAATTCGTCCCAAAGTGCCGTGGACTACCTTCTCCGGATATTATGAAAATCCTGATGCAAGCACCTCGGCCCTCCGGAACATGTGGTTCCACAGTGGAGATTTGGTGCGCATGGATGTCGACGGAAATGTGTTCTTTATTGGCCGCAAGAAGGAAAGTATTCGACGTCGAGGCGAAAACATCTCTTCATTTGAGGTGGAAGAAGGAATTCGAGAACATCCTTCTGTTCTGGACTGTGCCGCATTTGGAGTAAAGTCAGACCTCACCGAAGAAGAAGTCAAGGTATCTGTCGTCGTAAAATCTGAGGCGGCTTTGACAGAGAAAGAAGTCTGGGAATTCTGCTATGCCACGATGGCTAGGTTTCAGGTTCCTCGCTATATCGAGTTCGTTACCGATTTGCCGAAGACTCCAACCGGAAAGGTCGAGAAGTTCAGGTTGCAGGAGAACCCATTCAACAAAGAAACAAAAGAATTTACACTTCCCGCAAAAGCCTAGAAGAAACAGGATCAAACTATCCACATCGGGGTGTACCGGAACTTCAACTTTGACACTTGGCGAAATGTCACAGAAAATTCCGCCATTCGACCGGGACGAGCAGCCCCATCATATGATCGAAATGATCATCATATTCTACTTTTATTGAATGAAATTCAACTCTCAATCCATATCAACTAATCGCATTCGCAGGCGCAACGAGATGGGACGCGTGGTCACGATGACTGCACTGATATCGACAGAATCAGACTCGAAGCCTTACGATCTCGATGATCGGTACCGTTCGGGATCGGGACCGGTGTTGCTGACCGGCGTTCAGGCAATCGCTCGCGGCTTCGTCGAACAGCATGTCCGCGACGTCCGCGCAGGCAAGCGGATCGCCACCTTTGTCTCCGGTTACCAGGGCAGCCCCCTCGGCGGCGTCGACAAGATGCTCCACGGGATGCCCAAGGTTCTCGCCGAGCACGACATCACCTTCATCCCTGGCTTCAACGAGGAACTTGCGGCCACCGCGGTGTGGGGTAGCCAGGCAGATTTACCTGCGGGAACCGCGAAGTTCGATGGAGTCACTGGCTACTGGTACGGCAAGGGGCCCGGTGTCGACCGCGCTACCGACACCATTCGCCACGCCAACATGTACGGCGTGAACCCCAAGGGCGGCGTAGTCCTGCTGGTGGGCGACGACCCGGCGTCGAAGTCCTCCACGGTTCCGGCCGTCAGTGAGCGCTCGCTTGCCGCGATGGGTGTGCCGGTTCTGTTCCCGCGCAATGCCGAAGAGATCATCACGATGGGTATGCACGCCGTGGCACTTTCACGCGCGTCCGGTTGTGTTGTGGCCCTGAAGATCGTTGCCGACGTGGCGGACGGCGCCTGGACGATCGACGGCAGCATCGCCGATTTCGACATCGTGGTGCCCGAGGTGCAGTTCGAGGGCAAGCCCTTCGTCTACAAACAACGACCGATGGATGTGTCTCCCGATAAGATCATTCCAGCTGAAGCCGATCTCGTAGGTCCACGTTGGGATCTGGTGCAGGCCTACGGCGCCGTGAACAAGCTTGATGTGATCGAGGTTAACCCCTCCGGTGCGAAGATCGGTATCGCCGCCACCGGTACAACTTTCGACTCCGTCCGACAAGCTCTGGCAGACCT
>NZ_JAQGFI010000017.1:0-146415 GCF_027854095.1 Rhodococcus sp. C-2
CTCGACTTGCATGTGTTAAGCACGCCGCCAGCGTTCGTCCTGAGCCAGGATCAAACTCTCCGTTGAAGACTCTAGATTTCGCGGGCAAGCCCACTAATCAGTCATAGACAAAAAGAGTCAAATCACTAGCAAAAAAACTCAACTAGCAAAAAATGTGTCGGCAACCATTCAGACGGAAGAATGAACAATCACCGACGAAAAATACTCACACCACACACAAACCAACCAAACCCCAAGAGGCGGTTGATCATTCGCGGATGTGAAGTACCAAAAAATTTTGGCACTGACATTCATCGACACACTGTTGAGTTCTCAAAGAACACGCACACACCATCACTTCAACCAGGTTGAAAGCTCCGGGGCAAGGGTTACAATCTTAGCTTGTTCGCTCCAGGGAAGCAAGTTCCCGCTGAGCGTGATTGTCTCCGACTTCGTCCAACCGCGTTTCCCCGGCCTGTCGGTCGGGGTTGGTGTCCGTGTCGCTCTGACTTGGACAAAGTTACGCGAATGAAAACTGAGCGTCAAACGTGCAGGTCGCAGATGTTCGACAGGTTAAATCCGCTGGTAGCCCGCCCGGAGGCGGGCCACCAGCGGCCACAGGAGCCCCGCAAGACAACTGTGACCCCACACACGTCAGTTTGGAAGGATTCTCACGCCGGCGAAGTTGCGCTTTCCGCGCCGGACGACCAACCAGCTGCCGTGAAGCAGATCGGATGCGGTGGGCTCCCAGTCGTCGGCCGACACCTTCTGGTTGTTCACCGAAGCACCGCCCTCTTTCACGGCGCGTCGAGCGGCCCCCTTGCTCTCGCACAACCCGCTCGTCACGAGCAGATCGATGATCGTGCGCGGCTCCCCCGGCGCCAATTCGCTGACCGATGCTTCTTTCAGCGCCGCGGCTAGCGTCGACTCGTCGAGTTCCGCCAGCTCCGCCTTGCCGAACAACGCCTGACTGGCGAGCTCGACAGCACGGGTGTTGTGTTCCCCGTGAACCAAGGTCGTCATCTCCGCGGCAAGTCGCTTCTGCGCTTCTCGCGCATGCGGCCGCTCCGCTGTTGCAGTCTCCAGCTCCGCGAGTTCGTCCGCAGTCAGGAAGGTGAACCAGCGCAGGTACTTGATCACGTCGGCGTCGCCAGTGTTCACGAAGTACTGGTACCAGGCGTACGGGCTGGTCATCTCGGGGTCGAGCCACAAACTTCCGCCACCGGTCGACTTTCCGAACTTTTTGCCATCGGCCGAGGTCACCAGCGGAACCGTCATTGCATGAACGCTCTCACCGTCGACACGACGGTTGAGTTCGACGCCGGCAATGATGTTGCCCCACTGATCGGACCCGCCGACCTGCAGAGTGCAGCCGAGGTCGCGTCGCAAGTGCAGGTAGTCGTTGGCCTGGAGCAGCATGTAGCTGAACTCGGTGTACGACATCCCGTCCGACTCGAGACGACGCTTCACGGTGTCACGCGCAAGCATGACGTTCACGGAGAAGTGTTTGCCGACATCACGCAGGAAGTCGATGGCCGACATCTTGCCGGTCCAGTTCATGTTGTTCTCGATGACCGCGCTCGTCGGCGAATCGTCGAAATCCACGAATCGTTCGAGCTGACCACGGATGCGACCTGCCCAGTCCGCGACGGTATCGGCGGAGTTCATCGTCCGTTCCCCGACGTCACGGGGGTCTCCGATCAGGCCCGTTGCACCGCCGGCAAGAACGATCGGGCGGTTGCCGGCGCGCTGAAACCGCTTGAGCGCGAGGAGCGGAACCAGGTGACCTGCGTGCAGGCTCGGTCCTGTCGGGTCGAAGCCCGCATACAACGTGACCGGTCCGGCCTCGAGATCTTTACGCAAAGCGTCGAGATCGGTTGATTGGGCGATCAGCCCGCGCCAGGTCAGTTCGTCGAGAATATTCTCAGTCACGGACTCGATCATCCCATCTTCACGAAATGACCGGCGCTCGCGGGCTTCGGCGATACGCGGACACCGCTCGCGAGTCCGGAATCCACAGGCGCCACGGAACCTCCGCCGCGGTACTGACCCCCACCCGCGGTCCGCTCACCCATTCCTTCGACTCCCCCAATTCGAGCCGAATCCGAGAGGCAGGGTTGAACACGTCTGTTCCGTTGTCCGCCAACGTGATTGCGACAGAAGCACCGAGATTACCCGGCCCTCTGGCCCATTGGTGAGATGGTCGATCCGGCGATCTCCGAGCAGACACCACATCGTGACCGGCCTCGATTTCTGCCGCTCGGAGCAGAACACCACCCGCGACACCATCCGGGCCGTACGAGATGTTCATACAAAAGTGCATTCCATAGCTGCGGTAGACGTAGAGACGCCCCGCCCGCCCGAACATCACGCTGTTCCGCGGCGTTCTCCCCCGATACGAATGTGCTGCCGGATCCGGCCATGGCCCGTCCTTCTCCCCTCCGTACGCCTCGACCTCGACGATCCTCAGCGAGATGTCGTCGACGGTCAGGGTCGAGCCGAGAATTGTCAGGCCCGCTTCCAACGGGTTCTCCACATTTTCCAAGGTCTCGATGCTCACCCTTCGATTGTGCCCACGCCGTTGACTCATCAGTCGGCCGAGTCGCATAATTCAACAAGTGATGAATTATTGAAACGAGGCGAACCGTGACCACAACGCCGGCAATAGATATCCGCGGACTACGAGTCATTCGCGGCAAGCACGAAGTTCTTCACTCGCTTGACCTGCAGGTATCAGCAGGATCGATCACCGGACTGCTCGGCCCGTCCGGCTGCGGCAAGACAACCCTGATGCGCGCGATTGTCGGAACACAGATCGTCGAAAGTGGTGAGGTCAGAGTGCTGGGCGATCTCGCCGGTTCCGTTGCTCTTCGCCACCGGGTCGGATATGTCACCCAATCCCCCAGCGTGTACGGCGACCTGACGGTCACTCGAAACGTCCAGTACTTCGGCGCTCTTTACGGCAAGTCCGGCGCCGACGTCGCAGCAGCGGTCGACGCCGTCGGATTGAGCCGATACGCCGACCAGACCGCCGCCGATCTGTCTGGTGGTCAACGCGGGCGAGTCTCGCTGGCTTGCGCGTTGGTGGCGTCACCTGATGTGTTGATCCTCGACGAACCGACCGTCGGCCTCGATCCGGTGCTTCGCGTCGAATTGTGGGAACGATTCGCTGACCTTGCTCGCAGCGGAACCACCCTGTTGGTCTCCAGCCACGTCATGGATGAGGCCGACCACTGCGCTGAGCTGATCCTGATGCGAGACGGGCACCTCCTCGCTCAACTCACACCCGATGAATTGCGCGCCAAAACCAGATGTGAACGGCTCGAGGACGCCTTTCTCGCGCTGATTCGGACTTCACCCGTCGGAGGCGAAATATCATGAGCATCAGGATCTTCGGTGCTACGACCGTACGCATTCTGCTTCAGCTCCGCCAAGATCACCGCACGGTGGCCATGATCTTGTTGGTCCCGTCGTTACTGATGATTCTGCTCTATTTCCTCTACCAAGACGTCCCGACGCCACCCGGCCAGGTTTCGCTCTTCCAACGAGTGGCGATCACGATGTTGGGAATCTTGCCGTTTGTCGTCATGTTCCTGGTCACGTCCATCGCGATGCAACGCGAACGCAGTTCAGGCACACTCGAGCGCCTGCTCACCACACCGATGGGCAAACTCGACCTTCTCGCCGGATACGGGGCGGCATTTTCGCTCTCCGCCGCCGCTCAGGCAGCCCTCGCGTGCGCGGTTGCTTTCGGATTCCTGGGACTCACCATCGCCGGCAGTCTTGCCTGGGTCATCGTCATTGCAGTTCTCGGCGCAATACTGGGCGTTGCGCTAGGCCTGTTGGCCAGCGCATTCGCGAAGACTGAGTTCCAAGCGGTGCAATTCATGCCGGTAGTTGTGGTTCCACAGCTCTTCCTCTGCGGACTCCTGGTACCGCGCGACCAATTGCCGACCTGGCTCGAATGGATCAGCAACGTCCTCCCCTTGAGCTACGCCGTCGACGCACTTCAGCAAGTGTCGATTCATGCCGACGCGACGGGTCAGATGTGGCGTGATCTCGCCGTCATGGCGGGCTTCGCCGCCGCCGCGCTATCGCTGGCCGCGGCCACACTCGATCGCCGCACTCCATGACCGACGACAGCACCGCGCCGACGCCGACTCGTTCGGGGCGACGACCGGGCAAGTCGGAGACTCGCGCGCAGATTCTCGATTCGGCGCGACGGGCGTTCTCCCAGAACGGTTTTCGACGAACAACCGTTCGATCGATAGCTGCGGCCGCTGACGTCGATCCGGCTATGATTCATCACCATTTCGGGAGCAAGGAGCAGTTGTTCACCGCTGCGATCGCGCTACCGATCGATCCAGCAAAGGTACTGGGACCGGTTCACACCTCCCCGACCGAAAACCTCGGCGAAAGCCTTCTCCGGGCGGTGATCGGGCTATGGGATTCGGAACACCAGCCGGCGATTCTGGCGGCTTTTCGATCAGCCATTTCCGGCGACGGATCGCAGTTGATCCAGAGCTTTCTGCTCGATGTCGTATTGCGCGACATCATTCCGCGGGTGGACACACCACCTGGTACCGGCTTGATCAGAGCGGAATTGGTGGCATCTCAGATGGCCGGACTGCTTGTCACGCGATATGTGCTCGGACTCGAACCACTCGCATCATTGAGCGTCGACGCTTTGGTACCGCTGGTGGCTCCGAACCTCCAGCGGTACCTGACCGGTGAGTTGCCGATCTAGCCTTCAGCCCGTGCGAGCAACTTTTCGTGCTCGTCGTCCGCTACATCGCGTGCCTCGTCGATCAACAGAACGGGAATGCCGTTCTCGATCGGGTAGGCACGACGCAGGCGCGGGTTGTAGAGCAACTCGTCCCCGACCAGCAACAGCGGGCCTTTGTCCTGGGGGCAGGCCAAAATGCTGAGCAACGTCGAATCAATAGCCACGTGTGTCCTCTCGAACCGATCAAACAGAATGTCCTCAGGCTACCGTGCTCCGGTGCTCACCCTCGTCGGCATCAACTGCGCGGCAATTGCCTTGGTCAGCCGCTTGTACGACTGCGACTCGGAATCGAGGAACCAGGTCCGTGGCCCCGGCGCCGGCAATCCGGCCGCAGCCAACGCAGTGGAGCTCGGACGGTACGACGAACCCACCGGAATCTCGTCAACCACGTGCACGATATCCGGACGAGCGTCGAAAGCGATGCGCGAGAGGGCCTCTGCAAGCTCGGCAGAACGGAACTGCCGCCCCGGACGCCATGTCACGGCAGCGACCGCGAGCTGATGCGGCGCGTCACCGACTCCGTATGCGACGGCAAGATCCACCCGCGCCACACTCGACAACGCGTCGACGATCGGCTGGGTGAACACGGGACCGCGGACCGTGGAAATGACCGTGTTCTTGTGGTCGATCAGCCAGTAGTCGCCGTCGGCGTCCCGGCGGAAGAGATTTTCGGTGGGAATCCACGAATCGCCGGCTTGGAAGAGACCTCGCATGGCTCCGCCCGAGAGATCGGCGGTGAATCCCGCGCGCCCGAGCAGCAATCCGACCTCGTCTTCGGCGCACTCACGGACAAATCCGTTTCCGTTCTCGAGGAGCCGACCACTCAGCGGGTCGTATGCCGCCAACCGCACCTGCGCGCTACCCGGCAGTGGGCGCCCCTTGGAACCAACTTTGGAGCCTGCAACATTGGCAAGAATCACGTCGCCTTCGGTCGACGCATAGAACTCGAGTACCTGCGCGGGGTCGAACGCCTCCGTTGTCCGCTTCCACAGACCATGGGGCATGCCCGAACCGATGAACAGGCGGACCGGATGACTACCGTCGATGAGAAGAAGATCCTCGTCGAGTATCTCGCGCATCATCGACCACGTGTAACTCACGACCGTCACGCCGTAGCGGTGGATTTCCTCGACGAACCTCGCGGGGTTCAGTCCACGTGAGAGCGCAATGCGTGAGCCACCGGCCATGGCACCACCGATGGTCGCGAGCAGACTCGACGAATGATGGAGTGGTGCAAGGCAGTACACGGTGTCACCGCGATCGAGATCTGCCGCCGTGGCCGTGCCGAAGGCCGACAGTGCCCACCGGTAGTTGGTGATCTGCTTGGCTTCGAGCACACCGCCGGATTCCGCAAAGATGATGAAGGCGAGTTCGCGGGCGACACCGGGATCCGGTCGGTACCACCCGGGCAGATTGACCTTCGTCGGATCGATTTGTTCGAGATCGATCACGTCGTGTGACGGATCCACCTCGAGGCCACGGGCATCGCCGCCGCCGAGCACCAGTACCGGCCGACCGGTAACCACTGCAGCATCGACGTTTTCCGGATCGGTGATGATCCGATCGACCGACCCCAGCTTGACCGCCGCCGTGATGTCGGAGCCTGGCGGAAGCATGACCGCGACGGCACCAAGTCGCGACAGGGCCGCGATGGCCGCGAGTGCGCTGGGGCGGGTCTCCATCAGGACACCGACATGCGCTGCCGGACGCACTCCCACGGAGATCAATCCACGCACGACATTGTCGATACGCGCGTTGACCGCTTCATAGGTGTGCACGCGATTGTCGAAGAGGAAGCACTCGCCGTTCGGCGCCTTTCGACGCTGCTCCGCCAGCAACTGGCTCAGCGAGATTTTGGTGTGCGGCTGAATCTGGTTGAGTCGAGCCAGACGTGGCAACGCTCGTGCCGCTTCTCCCGACAATTCGAAAGTGCCGCGCAACGCACCGGCGGCAAGGTCACTGATTCCCTTGGTGACTCCTGCACCTACTTCAGCGACCGAGGCGACGGTGTGGATGATCCGATTGCTGATCGACACACCGGTCTGGTCTTCGAGGTCGGCGCCGTAGACCATGTTCGCGATACGGTCCGGGAGGGGTCCACCCGTCTCGGTCCACTGTACGAATTCACCGGTGGTCGGCCAGGTGTGATTGGCCGCGGTGGAACCGACAACCAAACCGAAATGGCCTGCACGCAAGGTAGATTCGTAGACCTTCGCCCGCGGAGCGGCTTGACTGATGCCTCGAACCGCTTGCGGCTGGCCGATGTCGTCGACCTCACCGACGAATGCCAGGATGGGGCAGGTGATCTCGGCGAGCGAGACCAATTGATCCTTGATGACGAACCCACCTGTCATCATTCGGTTGTGCACGATGAACTGCTTGAGCAGTTCGGCTACCGCGGGCCCCGACCACGCGACCCAACCCTCGGTCGCGAGGAAGCGGCGTTGCTGCTCCCGCGGAAGCAACGCCTCACGGTCGTGCAGTTGAAGCAGAAAGTCGACGCGCATCTTCAGCGTCTTCACGGGATCGAGCAACTGGAACCCGGTACGGGCCATCCACCCGGTGACCGCCAGGCGATTGAAGACGTGATCGGCGAGGAAATCTGCACCCTTGGTTGCCAATCCCGCCGGGATGCCGAAGGGTAGCGCGGCGAGTGTGTCGACCGGACTGCCGAAGGTGATGACGCTGGCGATGTTTCGACTACGCCGATACGCGGCAGCCTGATAGGCGAACATGCCACCCTGCGAATAACCGGAGATGTGAACATCTTTTCCGGTGTGACGGTGGATGTGATCGACGATGTCGCTGAGAGCGATGATGTGATCGGCGAGGTTACGATCCCAACCGCCCTCTTCGGAGTCGGGCGAACCGAAATCGACGACCCAGGGATCAAGGCCCATCTCGTGCAGAATTCCCACAGCGCCCTGGTCACGGGTCACGTCGTACACGTTCGCCGACATCATCATCGGCGGGATCAGCAAGATCGGTGCGCCGACGGTTTCCGGGTCACTGTCCGGGAAGTAGCGCCGTAGCCGATACATCGCTGCGCGTTCGACGATCTCGAACGGCGACGTGGTCGCATCCGTTTCCAGCCCACCCAACCGGACGACCTCGAGGCCGTTTTGTGCTGTCGCAACCACCCGACGAATCGGGCCCAGCACAGACTTGGAATTCAATCCCACCATTTCACTCCCAAGTTACTCACCATGTGACGTCAGTCTCATTTTTCCCGCGCGCGACAAGCCTACTGACGACGAATACGCGTACGCGGTCAGGGAGCAAATTCTGCTACCTGACCGCGTACGACCGAAGGACTACTGCCGAAAAGAGAGCGACAACACTCGTGACCGCGAGGTCACAGGGTCCATTCCCGCAGTGACTGCGCCACTGCTTTGACTCCGTCCAGCTGCTCGGCAACCCGCACCCCCGCGGTGCCGCCTCGCGCGTTGCGCGAAGCGATGGAACCCTCGACTGTCAGCACCTCACGAACAGCGGGTGTCAGCGCGCTGTCGACGCCGGCCAGTTCCTCGTCCGTGAGATCTTCGAGTCCGACGCCTCGCGCTTCGGCGACACGCACACACGCTCCAGCAGCCTCGTGTGCAACCCGGAACGGCACGCCCTGACGCACCATCCACTCCGCGATGTCGGTGGCCAACGTGAACCCGGCCGGAGCTAGTTCCGCCATGCGTTCGGTGTGGAACTCGAGCGTCTGCACCAGACCGGTGATGGCCGGGAGCAGCATCTCGAGCTGCGCAACCGAGTCGAAAACCGGTTCCTTGTCCTCTTGCAGATCGCGGTTGTACGCCAGCGGCTGAGCCTTGAGCGTCGCCAACAATCCGGTCAGGTTGCCGATCAAACGACCCGACTTACCGCGCGTGAGTTCCGAGACATCCGGATTCTTCTTCTGCGGCATGATCGACGATCCCGTCGACCACGCGTCGGCAAGCGTGATGTAGCCGAACTCCGGTGTGCTCCAGATGATGATCTCTTCCGCCATACGGGAGAGATCGACACCGATCATTGCGAGCACGAACGCTGCCTCGGCTGCGAAATCACGCGAAGCCGTTGCGTCGATCGAGTTCTCGGCCGAGCTGTCGAACTTCAGTTCCGCCGCAATCGCTTCGGGATCGAGTCCGAGTGAGGAACCGGCGAGTGCACCGGAACCGTACGGGGACACCGCAGCTCGCACGTCGAAGTCGCGAAGGCGCTGCACGTCCCGCAACAGTGGATGTGCGTGAGCGAGCAGGTGATGCGCCAACAGGACCGGCTGAGCCGCCTGCAGGTGCGTCTTGCCCGGCATCACGGCATCCGGATGCGCCCCGGCCTGAGTCGCCAATGCGTCGACCACGTCGAGAACTCCGGTGGAGATGCGGCGGACCGCATCCCGAAGCCACATGCGGAACAGCGTGGCCACCTGGTCGTTACGTGAACGACCGGCACGCAGGCGTCCACCGACCTCAGGCCCGACGCGCTCGATCAGACCACGCTCGAGTGCGCCGTGTACGTCCTCGTCCGAATCACTGGGTCCGAAGGCGCCACTGGCGACATCTGCCGCCAGACGGTCGAGACCGTCGAGCATCGTCGCGAGGTCGGCTTCGCTGAGCAGACCGGCCTTGTTCAGCACACGCGCATGCGCCTGCGACGCCCGCACGTCGTACGGAGCGAGGACCCAGTCGAAGTGAGTCGACTTGCTCAGCGCCGCCATGGCAGCGGCCGGTCCGGACTCGAACCGCCCGCCCCACAGCGCACCTTCGTTGGTGCCGTGTTTTTGGGCGTCTCCGTCACCGCGAGCCGTCATGGCTCAGAGTCCCAGATCGCGCTTCGCGGCGACCTTCGACGACAGACCGTGGATCTCGACGAAGCCCTTCGATGCGGACTGGTCGAAGCTGTCGCCCTCGTCGTACGTCGCGAGGTTGAAGTCGTAGAGCGACTCCGGGCTGCGACGACCGTTGACGGTGATGGCTCCACCGTGCAGGAAGAGACGGATGTCGCCGGTAACGCGTTCCTGCGTCTTGTTGACGAACGTGTCCAGTGCGTCCTTGAGGGGCGAGAACCAGAGGCCGTCGTAGACCAGCTCGGACCAACGCTGCTCCATCTGACGCTTGTAGCGACCGAGTTCGCGTTCGAGGGTGACGTGCTCGAGTTCCTGGTGTGCGGTGATGAGAACCATCGCGCCGGGAGCTTCGTAGATCTCACGGCTCTTGATGCCCACGAGACGGTCCTCGACGACGTCGAGACGGCCGACGCCCTGAGCGCCTGCGCGCTTGTTCAGTTCCTGAATGGCTTCGAGAACCGACACCGGGCGGCCGTCGATGGCGACCGGGCGGCCCTTGTCGAAGCTGATGATGAGCTCGTCGGGTGCGTTCCAGTTGACCGTCGGGTCCTGGGTGTAGTCGTAGACGTCCTTCGTCGGCGCGTTCCACAGATCCTCGAGGAATCCGGTCTCGACGGCGCGGCCCCAGACGTTCTGGTCGATCGAGAACGGCGACTTCTTGGAGACGTTGATCGGGATGTTGTTCTCTTCGGCGAAGGCGATGGCCTTCTCGCGGGTCCAGGCGTAGTCGCGGACCGGTGCGATGACCTGCAGGTCGGGTGCGAGGGCGCCGAATCCGACCTCGAAGCGAACCTGGTCGTTGCCCTTACCGGTGCAACCGTGCGAGACGATGGTGCCGCCGTGCGAGCGTGCAGCTTCGACGATGTGCTTGACGATCAGCGGACGGCTGATGGCCGAGACGAGCGGGTAGCGGTCCATGTACAGGGCGTTGGCCGCGATGGTCGGCAGGCAGTATTCGTCCGCGAACTCGTCGCGGGCGTCGACGACAACGGATTCGACTGCGCCGCAGTCGATCGCGCGCTGACGCACGACCTCCATGTCCTCGCCACCCTGCCCCAGATCGATGGCGACGGCGACAACTTCAGCGCCGGTCTCCTTACCGATCCAACTGATGGCAACAGAAGTGTCCAGCCCGCCCGAGTAGGCGAGTACGACGCGATCGGCCATGGTTTTTGTGCTCCTTCGGTTGAAAATCTCTATCAAAGAATAAGGGGTCAGGCGAGCGATTCGATCATGGCCGCGAGTTCCGCTCCGGAAAGCGGTTCCCGGGCCACTACGAAGATGGTGTCATCTCCGGCGATCGTGCCCACGATGTCCGGCATCGAGGACCGATCCAGTGCGCTCGCGAGGTAGTGCGCGGCTCCCGGCGGTGTCCGGAGGATCGCCATGTTGCCGCTGAAATCGGTGGAGACCAACAACTCACCCAACAGCCGTGAGAGGCGGTCGGTACCGCCGGCCACACCGCGTACCGGGTTCCCGTCCTCCGGCACCACGTAAACACCGGCGCCGCCGTCGGCGGCACGCAGTTTCACCGCTCCCAGCTCTTCGAGGTCACGCGAGAGCGTCGCCTGCGTTGCTTCGATGCCCTCGGCACCGAGCAAGGCCGCCAGCTCCGTCTGACTTCGGACAGGGTGAGCCGCCAGAAGCGCGATGATGCGCGACTGGCGACCAGCCCGAGTGGGAGCGACGCTCACGCCGGGTCCAGTTGGGTTCGCTGTTCCAGCAGCCACACGAGCAATGCCTTCTGGGCGTGCAGACGGTTCTCCGCCTCGTCCCAGACAACACTCTGCGGCCCGTCGAGAACCTCGTCGGTGACTTCTTCGCCGCGATGCGCGGGCAGGCAGTGCAGGACGACGGCCTTCGGATCTGCCTTTGCGAGCAGCTCCTTGTTGATCTGGAACGGACGGAAAGGTCCGACCCGATCGAGCCCGTCGTTCTCCTGACCCATCGAGGTCCAGGTGTCGGTGACCAACGCGTCGGCGCCGACGACGCCGGCCTGTGGGTCCTGCGTCAGGGTGATGGTCGCGCCGGTTTCCTCGGCGCGTTTGCGTGCTGCTGCCACGACCCAGTCCGCCGGTTCGAAGCCGGCGGGGCTTGCGATGGTGACGTCGATGCCTGCGGTCACTCCGCCGAGCATCAGCGAGTGAGCCATGTTGTTGGCGCCGTCGCCCAGGTAGGTCAGCTTCAGCCCCTTGAGCTCACCCTTCTGTTCGATCAGCGTTTGCAGATCGGCCAGAACCTGACAGGGATGAAATTCGTCGGACAATGCATTGACGATGGGAATCGTTGCGCCCGTAGCCATTTGCTCCAGGCGCTTCTGGCCGAACGTGCGCCACACGACGGCGTCGACGTAGCGGGAGAGAACGCGTCCGGTGTCCGCCAAGGTCTCTTCACGACCGAGTTGAGTGCTGCGCCCGTCGACGACGACAGCGTGACCGCCCATCTGTGCGATGCCCATCTCGAACGAGAAACGTGTACGCGTCGAGTTCTTCTCGAAGATGACACCGACTCCGCGGGGACCCTCGAGCGGACGCCGAGCGAACGGGTCCTTCTTGAGAATCGCAGCGAGTTCCAGAACTTCGGCCTGCTGCGCAGGAGTCAGATCGTCGTCCCTGAGAAAGTGTTTCACCACGGTAGTCACTTCTCCCCCGGCTGGTCAGCCGATAGTGCACTGTCGAAGATGGCAGGTAGTGCTGCCACGAAGGTTTCGGCCTGCTCGTCCGTGAGGATGAGCGGCGGCGCCAACCGGATCACTCCGGGTTGCGCTGCATTCACAAGGTACCCGGCTTCGCGCGCTGCGTTTTCCACCGCCGGCGCGACGTCCTCGGTCAGCACGACACCCAGCAACAGTCCTGATCCCCGTACGTAGTCGACCAACGGATGGCCCAGATCTTCGATGCCCGCCGAGATCGACTTACCCAAGCTGTCGGCGCGTGAGATCAGGTCTTCCGCTGCAATGGTTTTCAGCACGGCAAGTGCCGCCGCAGCACACACCGGATTGCCACCGAACGTCGTACCGTGCTTACCCGGTCCGAACAACTCGGCCGTTGCCCCGGTCGCGATGCAGGCGCCGATCGGCATTCCGCCACCGAGTCCCTTCGCGAGGGTGATGACGTCCGGAACGATGCCGACTGCCTGATGGGCGTAGAACCAGCCGGTCCGGCCGATGCCGGTCTGCACTTCGTCGAGCACGAGAAGTGCACCGCGCTCGGCGGTGATCCGCCGAGCCTCGACGAGGTATCCCTCGGGTGGCACCACGACGCCGCCCTCACCCATGATCGGTTCGAGGAACACAGCGGCGGTGTCGGAATCGACGGCCTGCTCGAGTGCCTCGACGTCGCCGTACGGCACGAACTCGACACCGGCGGGCATCGGTTCGAACGGCGCCCGCTTGGCCGGCTGACCCGTCAGAGCGAGTGCCCCCATCGTGCGACCGTGGAAGGAGCCTTCGGCTGCGATGATCTTCTTCCGGCCGGTGGCGCGAGCGAGCTTGAAGGCAGCCTCGTTCGCCTCGGTACCGGAGTTGCAGAAGAACGCGCGCCCGGTGACGTTGCCGAGATGAGCGAGCAACTGCTCCGCCAACTCGACGACCGGCTCGCTGGCGTACAGGTTGGAAACATGGCCGAGTGTCGACAACTGAGTAGTGACGGCTTCGACGACGGCCGGATGTCCGTGTCCGAGGATGTTGACCGCGATTCCTGCCAGGAAGTCGACGTACTGCTTGCCGTCGGCGTCGGTGAGTACGGCGCCGTCACCGCGGACGAGAGCAACCCGGGGTACGCCGTAATTGTTCATCAGCGAAGCGGACCACCGCTGCTGCAGATCGATTGTGCTCATGAGATAGCTCCCTGCTGGGGACCGGCGACCGAGGAACCCGGCACGACCATCGTGCCGATTCCTTCACCGGTGAAAAGTTCGAGTAGGACTGAATGTTCGAGCCGACCGTCGATCACGTGCGCCGACGGCACACCTCCGCGCACCGCGCGAAGGCAGGCCTCCATCTTGGGCACCATGCCGGCGTCGAGACTCGGCAACAACTGGGCCAGGGCGTCGGTGTCGATTTCGGTGGCCAGTGAGGCTCGGTCCGGCCAATCGGTGTACAGGCCCTCGACGTCGGTGAGGACAACGAGCTTCTCGGCACCGATCGCCTCGGCCAGTGCTGCAGCAGCGGTATCGGCGTTGATGTTGTGGACGACACCGTCGGCGTCGGGTGCGATGGTCGAGACGACCGGAATACGTCCTGCCGCAATGAGATCGAGTACCGCGTCTGGGTTCACGGTGGTGACGTCCCCGACCAGCCCGATGTCGGTCTGCTCCCCCTCGACCGCAACAGTGCGTCGAGTAGCGGTGAACAGGTGCGCATCTTCACCGGAGATACCGACCGCGTAAGGACCGTGCGCGTTGATCAAGCCGACGAGTTCACGGCCGACCTGACCGAAAAGCACCATCCGCACGACGTCCATCACCTCGGGCGTCGTCACACGGAAACCACCGCGGAACTCACCCTTCATGCCAAGGCGTGCCAGCATCGCGTTGATCTGCGGGCCACCGCCGTGCACGACGACGGGATGGATGCCGACAGTCCGCAGGAACGCCATGTCGGCGGCAAATGCCGTTTTGAGCGTCTCGTCGATCATGGCGTTTCCGCCGTACTTGACCACGACCACCTTGTCGCGGAATCGCTGCAGCCACGGCAGCGCGTCGGCGAGGACATGCGCTTTCTGATGCTCGCTGATCACGGGATACGTCTCGGTCATGACGAATACGCCGAGTTCTCTTCGACGTAAGCATGCGAGAGGTCCGTGGTGCGAATGCTCACGGACTCGTTGCCGATTCCCAGATCGATGTCGAGTTCGATGTCGATCCCACTCAGGTCCACCTCACGCGCCCCCGGAGCACCGACGCCGTCGATGCAGACGGGACTCCCGTTGAAGGACACACTGATTCGATCGGGATCGAGCTCGATGGGAGCGATACCCACTGCGGCGAGAACGCGACCCCAATTGGGATCGGAACCGAAAAGCGCTGTCTTGACCAGGCTGTCGCGGGCGATGGTCCGGGCGCCGATCAACGCATCGGACTCGGACGCCGCGCCGCGAACCGTCACCTTGACCCGCTTGGTGACACCCTCGGCGTCTGCCATCAACTGATCCGCGAGGTCATCACACACGGCCAGCACTGCGGCGTTCAGTTCGTCCTGCGTCGGCGTGACACCGCTGGCGCCGGAGGCCAACAGGAGCACTGTGTCGTTGGTGGACGTGGCGCCGTCGACGTCGAGGCGATCGAAGCTCAGGTGGGTGGCGGCGCGCAGAGCAATATCGAGCTGCTCGGCCGTTGCGACAGCATCGGTCGTGACGACGCACAACATCGTGGCCAGCGCAGGCGCGAGCATGCCTGCGCCCTTGGCCATTCCGCCGACGTTCCATTTGTTCGCGTGGTGCAGCGACGCCTGCTTCGGCACGGTATCGGTGGTCATGATCGCGTATGCCGCGTCGGTGCCGCCGGAGATTCCGCCGGCCAGTTCGTGCACCACCTCGGTGACACCGGGGATCAGCTTGTCCATGGGCAAGCGGTCACCGATAAGTCCGGTCGAACAGACAGCGACCTCGATCGCGCCCGTCTCGGTGCCCCAATTACTCAGTGCCGAAGCAACTTCCTCGGCAGTCTTGTGTGCATCCTGGAATCCACCCGCGCCCGTGCAGGCGTTCGCGCCGCCCGAGTTGAGCACCACCGCGCGCAGCTTGCCCGTCGTCAGGACCTGCTGAGACCAGAGCACCGGAGCTGCCTTGACCTTGTTCAGGGTGAAGACGCCGGCAGCGGCCAGATCGGGTCCCTCGTTGAGCACCAATGCGAGGTCCGACTTGCCACTCTTCTTGATACCGGCAGCAATTCCGGCACCGCGGAATCCGGCAGGTGCGGTGACGCCCTGCGTGCGGAGCAGACGTCCCCCGGCGACGTGAACCACGTCTGCAACGGTCGCGTCAGGCTCGATTGCGTTGTCGATCTGCTGCGGATTGTCGGTGCTCACGGAGCTACTCCCACGGTAGAGAGACCTGCGGTCTCGGGTAGGCCAAGGGCGAGATTCATCGATTGCACCGCGCCACCGGCGGTGCCCTTGGTGAGATTGTCGATTGCCGAGATGACAACGAGCTGACCGGCGTCGGCGTCCACGGTGACCCCGATCTGCACGGCGTTGGATCCGATCACAGCGCCGGTCTGCGGGAAGATGCCGGCAGGCAGCACATGAATGAACGGCTCGTCGTTGTATGCCTTTTCGTAGATTTCGCGTGCCTGCTCTTCGGTGGCCGTGGTGGCTGCCGTGCAGGTCGCGAGGATGCCGCGCGGCATGGGCGCGAGCACCGGAGTGAAGGAGACACTGATGTCCTTGCCGCCTGCGGCCGAGAGATTCTGAATGATCTCAGGGGTGTGGCGATGGACACCGCCGACGCCGTACGCACGGACGGAGCCCATGACCTCGGAACCCAGCAGATCAGCCTTCGGTGCCCGGCCGGCGCCCGAAGTGCCACTGACCGCAACCACGTTCACGTGTGAGTCCACGATCCCCGCGGCAACGGCGGGGGCCAGCGCGAGGCTCGCTGCCGTCGGGTAGCAGCCCGGAACGGCGATGCGGGTTGCGCCTACCAATTTCTCACGGGCACCGGGCAATTCAGGAAGACCGTAGGGCCAGGTGCCGGCATGAGCGCTCTTGTAGTACTTCTCCCAGGCTGCGGGATCCTGCAGCCGGAAGTCCGCGCCGCAGTCGATGATGACCGTCGACTCGGGCAGCAACTTGGCGTACTGAGCCGAATTTCCGTGTGGGAGACCGAGGAAGACGACGTCGTGACCCGAGAGGATCTCGACAGTGGTCTCTTCGAGTACCCGCGAAGAGAGTGGAAGCAAGTGCGGATGATGCTCACCGAGCGTCGAACCGGCGTTGCCACCGGCGGTCAGCGAACCGATCACCAGACTGCCGTCGGCGTAGGACGGGTGCCCGAGGAGCAGACGCAGAACCTCACCACCGGCGTACCCACTGGCGCCGGCAACGGCGACTCTGATCGGCTTGCGTGCGTTCTCGGTCGTACCACCTTCAGTCATGTCACACAGTATGCATCATTGTGCATCGGAATGCATAATTACTTACCCATGGATCGTCGAATCTCCTCGAGCTTGGCCTTTGCGGCCTTCTGGCGCTCGTCCCACTGCTCGTCGACGGACTTTCCGGCAGGACTCTCGTGTGCCAATTCGGCCGAACCTATGGAAGTACCGAAGCGCCCCTCTATCTTCTCCCGAACACGGTCGAAAGTGGGGACTCCCCCTTCGGTGTAGTCGGGTTCGGGAATTCTCGGGTCGGTCGCAAGTACCACCGGGACGTCGATGATCTCGTCGACCTCCACAACGGTGTCGGGCAGTTCGACTTCTTCGGCGTCCGTGATCGTGTTGTCGTCCTCTACACGGTGCGGCTCGAGGCTCGCGGCAGCGGTGTCCACCACGGAAAGAAGGACCGACAAGCTCGGACGACGCTCGACCACTGCGCGGACGACCGCGAGGAAGTCCTTGTCGTCGAGTGCACTGGCGGCCTCGACTACCTGGTGCACGGACCCATCGTGCTCGGACCCATCATGTTCGGGCCCATCATTTCGTGACACTGTCAGTCCCTTCTCGAAAACGCCGACGGACAATTCCGATCCTTCCACGACCGTCCGTCGAAGGGGTCAGCGTGACGCGAGATACGCGGCAAATGCTTCCTCGCTCGAATATTCGGGGACGTATCCGAACTGTTCCTTGAGCCGCCGATTGTCGAGAACCGGTCGGTACTGGAGAAATCCGACGCGCTCCGGACCGTGTTCCGTTACGCCCAATCGCCGTCCGACGCGTAGAACGCCTCGCAACAACCATGCAGGAAGCGTCACCGTGCTCTTGCCCATCCGGGAAGCCAACTCGTCGACGGTCAACGAGCCGTCGCCCGCGACATTGAAGATGCCCACTTGGTTTCCGGTCACGGCCTCCGCAAAAGCGCCCGCGACATCGGTGTGCCAGACGAAGACGAAGGGGCTGTCGCTCCCGGCAACCTTGAGCAGCTTGCGGCGATCGAACAACGCGGTGATCTGATTGTCGACGCTCTCACCCAAGATCGTGCCGATCCGGAAGACAACCTGTCCCAACTCCGGGTGTTCGACGCGATATTCGGCGAGCATCTCTTCGACCAGGCGTTTGTGGCGACTGTATGTGAATTCGTCGTTGCCTCGGACAGGTACGTCCTCGGTGATCCACGGTGGGCTGTCGGAGTGGTAGCCGTACGCCGCTCCGGACGAAGACACGACGACCCGTCCAACCCCGTGTTCGACGCAGGCCGCGAGCACGTTTCGTGTCCCGTCGACGTCGACGCGATACTCCTGCTCTGCTGTCGTGTTCTTGCCGGGATTCACGATGGACGCAAGGTGGATCACGACGTTCGGTCGGTACTGACCGAACACCCGCCCCAACTCTGTGGGGTCGCAGACGTCCGCCCTGACGCGGCGGATGCGATCGTCCGGCGTGTCCTTGACCGTGAGGTCGACACAGACGACGGCGATGCCCTGCGCGATCAGTGCGTCGATGACAGCGGTACCCAGGAACCCGTTCCCGCCCGTGACGAGTGCGACGGTCATGCCGGTACCGCCTTTCGGGCGCGTCGCTTGGACCAGATCGTCGCCAGAGCCAACCCGGCGATGATGTCCCAGATTCCCCACCAGCCGGCCACGACGGCCATGCCACCGAGCCCGTCGAAGAACGTGAACACCAGGCCAAGCCCCAGCCCCGCATTGCGGATGCCGACCTCGAAAGAGACGGCGCGACGGCTGTATTCGTTCAACCCGGTGACGGCGCCGCAGAAGTATCCCAGTGCGAGGGCAACCGTGTCGTGCAGGAAGACCGCGAGCAGTACCACCCCGATGTAGTCGACGAAGTACGACGCATTCCCCGACACCCCCGCGACGATGAAGATCAACAACGCCACCAACGAACCGTTTTTCACCCAAGGCTGCGCTTTCGCGGCGATCTCCGGAAACCTTCGTGCCGCCCAGATGCCGAGAACGAACGGCACACCGATGATCAGGGCGATTTGCGCGACCATCTCGAGCGCATTCAGGTTCACGGACTGCAACAGAGCGTCGGTCTCCGGGCGTCGGCTCCCCCAGAACGCAAGATTGAGCGGCATGAGGAAGATCGCGAGGACGTTCGACACCGCCGTCATGGACACCGAGAGTGCGACGTCGCCGCCCGCCCGGTGAGTCAGGACGTTCGAGATGTTCCCTGGCGGGCAGCACGCCACCAGGATCATGCCGAGTGCTACCGACGGAGCCGGCGAGAGAATCAGCGTCAGGAGAAAAGTCACTGCCGGCAACAGCAGGAACTGCGCAGCAATACCCACCGCCATCGCCTTGGGTTTGGTGAGCGCACGACGAAAGTCGTCGACCGAGGTGTCGAGGGCGATCCCCAGCATGATCGCGGCCAGCACCACGTTGAGGATCATCAACGATCCCGGGTTGAAGTTGAGCACCACGTCGTCGATCGGCATCACTGTCCTCCCTTCGTCAGAGCGGCATCAAGCAGTCCGATGTGTCGCTTGATCGCCGATCGGTAGGCGTCCTTGTTCACGTAGTAGGCCATTCGTCCCAACTTCAGGTACTTGTATCCCCCGGACAGATCGGGAGGAGGACCGGCCGCCGCCGCCGAGAATTCCCGCGCCGCGGCGGGGGCTTCGGTACGTGCGGTGATCAATTTGGCCACCAACTCGGCCTGCTCGAAACGGCCCTGCCATCCGAGACCGGATGCTTCGACCATGCCGAGAACAAAGAGATTGTCGTGGCGGCGACTCGCGACGTTGAGGAACAGGTCCGGGGCAGCGCCCGACCAGTCCAAGTCCTCGCGCGCGATGAAGGGATAGTCGAGGTGATACCCCGTGGCGCAGAGAACGAGGTCGTAGTCGGCAGACGATCCGTCGACAAACCGCACCGTTCTCCCCTCGAACCGGTCGACGTCGGCGCGCACGTGCACATCACCGTGCCCGATGTGGTGCAGGATCAACGAGTTCACGACCGGATGCGATTCGTAGATCTTGTAGTCCGGTGCCGGAAATCCGAACCGCACCGGATCACCCGTGAACTGCTTGAGTACCAAGGTGTCGACGCGTTGTTTGATCCACGGCGGCAACGGCTTTCCCTGATTCAAGGTGTCCGAGGGTCGGCCGAACAGATACTTGGGGACGAAGTAGTAGCCTCGCCGAACGCTCAGGTCGACGCACTCGGCCTGGTGGACGGCATCGACGGCGATGTCGCATCCACTGTTGCCCGCCCCGATGACCAGTACCTTCTTCCCGCGGAAGATCTCGGCGCTGCGGTACTGGCTCGTGTGCATCAACGTGCCGGTGAAGTCGCCCCGGAAAGTCGGCATGTTCGGCTTCGACAGCGTTCCGTTCGCGATGATCACGCCTCGATACCGCGCGACTGTTGTCTCACCGCTGCGACTGCGCGTGGTGACCTGCCACAGCGAATCGACCGGCGAAACGTCGGCGACGGTAGTGCCGAAGGCAAAGTGCCTGCGAAGATCGTGAGTATCGGCGTAGTCGCGGAAATAATCGGCAAGTTCGACGTGGCTCGGGTAGTCGGCCACCGAATCCGCCATAGGGAACTCCGCGAATGCGGTGGTGCCCTTCGAAGAGATGAGGTGCGCCGACTCGTAGACGGTGCTGTGCGGGTTGTCGATGTCCCAGAGCCCACCGACGTCGTCGTGGCTCTCGAAGCCGTCGAACGCTATCCCGGCCCGATCGAGGTTTCGCGCGCCGGCCAATCCAGACGGGCCCGCTCCGATCAGCGCGTACTTCTCCTCTGTGATCATCCGTCGAGCGTCGCAGATAGTCCGAATCTTGCAGCAATATGCCGGATAATGACGTTATGAGTGCACCAGATGCCGGCAACGGTCGCAGGATAGATGAAATCGATCTGAGGATAATCAATGCGCTCCAGCTCGCACCGCGATCGAAGTGGCTTTCGTTGGCCGAACCACTCGAACTCGACGCCGCGACTCTCGCCCGTCGTTGGAATCGACTCTCCGAATCGTCGTTGGCCTGGGTCACGGTCACTCCAGGGCCACAGGTGCTGGGCAGCATCGTCACAGCGACCATCGAAATCGATTGCTCACCTGCTCTTCTCGACACCATCACGGCACGGCTGACTCGCTCGGCCCACGCCGTGACCATCGAAGCATCAACGGGCAGAGCAGATCTGCTCGTCACAGCCGGTACCGCGGATCTGGCGTCGATGTCGCGCTTCATCTCGGAAGACGTCGCAACGATCGACGGTGTACTGGCGACACGAACCTCGATCATCACACGCTGGTTCACCGAAGGTGGGCGATGGAGACTCAATGCGCTGGCACCGTCCGAGAAGGGTGTGCTGACCACCAGCGAAAACCGTCCTGCCGTGCGCGCTCGGCCGACCGGGATATCCGAACAGGATCGCAAGGTTCTGACGAAGCTCGCTTACGACGGGCGCACTCCCATGAAGGAGTTGGCCGACGCGATCGGTGTCAGTCCCGCTGCGTGCAAACGCCAGATCGACCGGCTCATGTCTTCGGGGTTGGTGGCGCTGCGGTGTGAATTCGCGCGGCCGCTGGCCGGCCTTCCCGTGCTCGCCACTTTGTGGTGCCGCGTCGAACCCGAGCTTCTCGATACGGCGGGACGAGTGCTGAGTCGGGCGTCGGAAGTTCGAAACTGCTTCGCTGTAGTCGGCCCCGACAACCTGGTGGTTCAGTTGTGGCTGCATTCTCCTGCAGAACTCGATGCATTCGAAACTCGTCTGCGCAAGGAGATTCCGGGTCTTTGCGTCACGGAACGATCCATCGTGCTATATCTGCGCAAACTGCTCGGCCACGTGCTCGACCAGCAGGGGCGACGGACGGACACCGTTGCGCCAGATGTGTGGCTTTCCGATTCACCTCAGTCGAAAAGCCGATAACACGACAGAGCCCACGACCACCTGGGATGGACGTGGGCTCTGTGATCAGTTGAGGAAATCAGCCGCGCATCTGCGCACCGACGGCCTTGGAAGCCGCCTCCACTGCCGCATCACGCGCGGCACTGGCCTCGTCCTCGGTCAGCGTCCGGTCGACACCACGGAATCGCAACGCGAACGCGAGCGACTTGCGGCCTTCACCGACCTGCTCGCCCTCGAAGACGTCGAAGAGGCGAATGTCTTCGAGAAGTTCGCCGCCGCCGGAACGCAGAGCTTCCTGGACCTTCGCCGCAGGAATATCGCGATCGACAACAACCGCCACGTCCTGGAGCACTGCGGGGAAGGGCGAAATGCGCGGCGCCGGCAGGTTCTCGACCAACGGCAAAGCGTCGAGGTCGATCTCCAGTGCACAAGTGCGCGCAGGCAATCCCGCACGCTCGAGAACAGCCGGATGCAGTTCGCCCGCATGACCGACTACGTTGCCGTCAACGACAACCTCGGCGCAACGGCCGGGATGCCACGGCAGGTACTGCGCCGCACGCAATTCCACCTCGACGCCTGCTGCAGCTGCAATGACCCGCACGGCTGCAAAAGTGTCCGAAGCCTCGGCCTGACGGCCAGGACCCCAGGGGCCGCTCGGCTCACGCAAACCACTCAACACTGCAGCGATGTGCACGGGCTGAGCCGGCAACGACGCGATCAGGTTCGCGATCTGCTCGTCCGTCGGACGACGATCCACCGGCAATGCATCCACCGGCTTGGTGTCGGGGCCCGGCAGGACGACCTGCGCGATGCCGTACAGCGACAGATCACGCTGACCGCGAGAAGCGTTGCGAGCCAGGATCTCCAGCAGACCCGGGAGCAGCGTGGTCGCCAACTCCGGACGATCGGCTTCGAGCGGGTTGAGGACCTTGCTGGTGTTGCGGCGCGGATCATCCGCGTCGAGGCCCCAGACGTCGAAGACGTTCGTCGGCAGGAAGACCGGAGGAAGGACCTCGACGTAACCGGCGTGAGCCACGGCCTTCGAGACCGTGCGCTTTCGCCGCTGCGACGGAGTCAACCCACGTCCGGCCGGAGCGGCGGGAAGCACAGACGGGATCTGCTCGAGACCTTCGAGGCGAAGAACTTCCTCGACGAGGTCCGCAGGCTGCACCAGGTCCGGACGCCACGACGGCGGCGTCGCGACCAACTGGCCGTGTCCTTCTTCGCTGACGCCGACCTCGACGTTGCAGCCAACCTGGGTGAGGCGGCGAGCTGCGGTGCCGTTGGGGTACGTGACTCCGGCGACACGGTCGGGCAGGTCGATATCCATGCGAATGGCAGCGCGAGGGGCGACATCGCCCACGTCGGTCAGGACCGGTTCGATCCGTCCGCCGGCAATCTCGACCAGCAGAGCGGCTGCGCGGTCGACGGCCGCGAGCGGAATTGCCGGATCGACGACGCGCTCGAAACGCTTGCTCGCCTCACTCGGCAGCTTGTGCCGGCGCGCCGTCTTGAAGACTGCGAGCGGATCCCAAGTAGCTCCTTCGAGGAGGATGTCCGTCGTTGCCGTTCCCACCTCGGTGGTTGCGCCGCCCATGACGGCAGCCAGCGAGATGACTCCGGAATCGTCGGCGATGACAACGTCTTCGGGATCGAGCGTGCGTTCGACGTCGTCGAGCGTCGTCAGCTTCTCCCCCGCCTTGGCGCGACGGACCACCAGGTCGCCCTGCACTGCGGTCGCATCGAACGCGTGCAGAGGCTGACCGAGTTCGAGCATCACATAGTTGGTGACGTCGACTGCCGGCGAGATCGGGCGAACACCCGAGAGCAGCAGTCGACGCTGCAGCCACCACGGGCTCACTGCCTGCGGATCGATACCCGTGATCTTCCGCATCACGAAACGCGAAGCCTTGGACTCCGGTTCGAGGCGCACCGGCCAGGCTTCACCCTCAGCCGGGTGAGCGGGAACCGAAGCGGGATCGGCGTATTCGAGATCGAAGCCGCACGCGAGTTCTCGCGTGAGACCGCGGACCGAGAAGCAGTAGCCACGGTCCGGGGTGATGTTCAGTTCGATGATCGTGTCACCGAGACCGAGCAACTCGTTGCCGTCCGCGCCGGGTTCGGCGGTACCGGGCTCGAGCACCAAGATGCCCGAATGGTCTTTGCCGATACCGAGTTCCGAGACGGAGCAGATCATGCCGTCGGACACCTGGCCGTACGTCTTGCGAGTGGCGATTTCGAATCCGCCGGGCAGCACCGCGCCGGGCAACGCAACGACGACGAGGTCACCCTCGTTGAAATTACGCGCGCCACAGACGATGCCGCGAGGCTCGGGTTCGCCGACCTCGACCTGGCAGAAGCGGATCGGCTTCTTGAACTCGGTCAGTTCGGTGATGGAGACGACCTTGCCGACGACCAACGGGCCGTCGATCGCCTCGAGTGTGTCGAGTTCCTCGACTTCGAGTCCCACCCGGACGAACCCGGCGTCCAGCTCTTCCGGGGTCACCTCCCAGTTGGGAGTTGCCCGCTGCAGGATCTCGGTCAGCCAGGATTGCGCTACTCGCACGTCTGCTCAGCTCTCTCGTTTGTCGATAAGTCTTTGTGAAGGTTCCGCGGACCGGATCGGTCAGCCTGCGACACCGAAGGGCAGCGTGAAACGCACGTCACCTTCGACGATGTCGCGCATGTCCGGGATACCGTTGCGGAACTGCAGGGTCCGCTCGAGGCCCATGCCGAATGCGAAACCCGAGTACTCGTCGGGATTGATACCGCTGGCGCGCAGAACGTTCGGGTTGACCATGCCGCAGCCACCCCACTCGACCCAGCCTGCGCCGCCCTTCTTGTTCGCGAACCAGACGTCGACCTCGGCCGACGGTTCCGTGAACGGGAAGTAATTGGGGCGCATACGGGTACGCGTCTCGGGGCCGAAAAGGGCACGAGCGAACGCGTCGAGAGTTCCGCGCAGGTTGGCCATGGTCAGGCCCTTGTCGACGGCCAGGCCCTCGACCTGCGAGAAGACAGGCGTGTGCGTCGCATCGAGTTCGTCGGTGCGGAACGTGCGGCCCGGGCACACCACGTAGATCGGTACCTCACGCGAGAGCATCGTGCGGACCTGCACCGGCGAGGTGTGGGTACGCAGCACCTGGCGAGAGTTCTCGGGTGCCAGGTGGAAGGTGTCCTGCATCGTGCGGGCAGGGTGATCCGGCAAGAAGTTGAGCGCGTCGAAGTTGAAGTGCTCGGTCTCCACCTCCGGGCCCTCGGCAACTTCCCAACCCATCGCGACGAATACGTCGGCGACCTGCTCGGAAATCAGGCTGATCGGGTGACGCGCCCCGGCGGGGTGGCGATCGGAGGGCAGAGTGACGTCGATTGCCTCGGCAACCAACACCGCGGCGTCACGCTCGGCGAGGAGGACCTCACGACGAGCGTCGTACGCGTTGTTGATCCGAGTGCGGAAGATGTTGACGCGCTTACCGGCGTCCGCCTTTTCCTTGCCCGGAAGGCTGCCGAGACCCCGGCGCGCGAGGGCGATCGGGGACTTGTCCCCCAGGTGCTCCACCTTGACGTGCGCCAGCGCGTCCAGGTCAGCGGCGTCCGCCAGCGCCTTCTCGGCGTTCTCAGCCGCAGCGGTCAACGCCTCTTCGGTGAGTACACTCGCGTCGACCTCCGGCGGTGTCGCGCCCTCATTTTTGGCCACGGCTGTGACGCTCCTGTCGCTTCTCGGTTTACTTCTCGTACTGCGTGCTTCTTGTACTGCTTACTTCTTGTACTGCGAGCGAGCTTTCGAACTCGCTCGAGCATTGTCTCTGCTCTTGTATTGTCTCAGGCCTCCGCAAATGGGATTCCGTGAGGTCTTCGCGTGCGTTTTCAGCCGTGATCGGTGGTGCGATTTTGCACCCGTGCGCTTGCGTACAGGCAAATTGCCGCCGCTGTCGCGAGGTTCAGGCTTTCGGCGCGGCCATGGATCGGAATCCGCACCCGATGATCAGCCTGGGCGGCGATCGCCGGATCGAGACCGTGCGCTTCGTTACCGAACAGCCAGGCTGTCGGCTTGCTCAGCAACTCGTCGGCCTCGTCGAGATCGACTTCGCCGTCGGCTGCGGTCGCGAGAATCTGAATGCCGGCGGCGCGAATCTGATCGATCACCGACACCGTGTCTCGATCGCGGACGACTGGCAGGTGAAAGAGGCTGCCCGCCGACGAACGAACGACCTTGCCGTTGTGCGGATCGACGCTGTCGCCGGCGAGGATTGCCGCATCGGCACCCACTGCGTCGGCGATGCGAATGACGGTGCCCGCGTTACCTGGTTCGTTGACCTCGACCGGCACTGCGAGCAGGCGGGTGTCCTGATGGACGGCTGCGCTCAGCGGTACGTCCAGTAGATCGCTGACGGCAACGAGACCGGGTGGCGTGACGGTATCGCTGAGAGCTTTGATTGCTCGATCGGTCACAAGAGCAACACGAACTCCAGCGGTCTGCGCCCGATCGATGACGTGCTGATAGCGCTCGGCTGCGTCCTCGGTGTAGAAGAGGTCGTGTACCGGGCGGGCCTCGCCATTCGAGAGTGCACCGTTCAACAGTTCGGTGACCGAGTTCTCGCCCTCGACGAGGAAACGTCCTGCTTTGCGTCGTTCTGCTGTGCGCAGGAGCTTGACAGCAGAAACGACCCGCGGAGTCCGCTCGGTGAGCGGGTCCACGGGCCGTTGCTGTGATGCGTGAATCAGGCTGCTTCTCCGGCAGGAGCGTTCACGTCAGCCGGCAAAGCGGCCTTCGCGAGTGCGACCAGGCCGGCAAAGGCCTCGGCATCGGAGACAGCGAGCTCGGCCAGGATCTTGCGGTCGACGTCGACCTCTGCCAGACGCAGGCCCTGGATGAGGCGGTTGTACGTGATGTCGTTTGCACGAGCTGCAGCGTTGATACGCGTGATCCACAGCTTGCGGAACTCGCCCTTGCGCGCACGACGGTCGCGGTACGCGTAGGTGAGCGAGTGGAGCTGCTGCTCCTTGGCCTTGGTGTACAGACGCGAACGCTGTCCACGGTAGCCGCTGGATGCAGCAAGAATTGAACGACGCTTCTTCTGGGCGTTGACCGCCCTCTTTACGCGTGCCACTTGAAAAATCCTGTCAATCTAGGGGCTGAAAGTACGGCCCCGGGTGGTCAGTAAGGGGGCGACTCAGATGCCGAGCATGCGCTTGATGCGCGGAGCGTCGTCAGGGCTGACAACAGCGACACCGTCGAGACGACGGGTAACCCTGCTGGACTTGTGCTCGAGAAGGTGGCGACGGCCGGCCTTCTGGCGCATGAGCTTTCCGCTGCCGGACACCTTGAATCGCTTCGAGGCGCCGCTGTGGCTCTTCATCTTGGGCATGGAGTCCTCAGTTCTTGTTACGTGGTGGATCTTGGGAAATCGACTAGCTGGCCGGAGCCTCGGGAGCGGCATCGCCGGTCGCCGGTGCTTCCGGAGCTGCTTCACTGGAAGCCGGTGCGGCCGGAGCCGGACGCGGAGCAGCCTGAGCCACTGGCGCCTGAGCGCTCTCCTGCGCCTTGACACGAGTCTTGGCGCCCTTGTGCGGTGCCAGGACCATCGTCATGTTTCGGCCGTCCTGCTTTGCCGAGGTTTCGACGAATCCGAGATCTGCGACGTCTGCTCCCAGACGCTGCAGAAGGCGGTAGCCGAGTTCGGGGCGTGACTGCTCACGTCCGCGGAACATGATCGTGACCTTGACCTTGGAACCGGCTTCGAGGAAGCGAACGACGTTGCGCTTCTTGGTCTCGTAGTCGTGGTCGTCGATCTTGGGTCGGAGCTTCTGCTCCTTGATGACCGTCAGCTGCTGGTTCTTACGTGACTCACGTGCCTTCTGTGCAGCCTCGTACTTGAACTTGCCGTAGTCCATGATCTTGCAGACCGGTGGACGGGCGTCAGGAGCTACCTCGACCAGGTCGAGGTCGGCCTCAAGGGCCAAGCGGAGTGCATCTTCAACACGCACGATGCCTACCTGTTCGCCGCCAGGTCCGACCAAACGAACCTCGGGAACGCGGATACGATCGTTGATGCGGGTCTCAGTGCTGATGGGGCCTCCTAGGTTGAACGGTGCGGTCTTCATGACCGCACGCAGCCCGTACCGCCCGCACCCCAACAAAAAAGCCCCGCTGTGATGATTGCTCATCCGCGGGGCCCGATGTCGACCGATCACATAAGATCCAGCTCACGCCGAAACCTATCTCCTCGACTGAGCGAGGAACCTGACGAAGAATGATCTCCGATAACAGGTGACCGGAACCACTGAACTGCAGTTTCACCTGCCGCGCAGAGGTGGGAGTCGGACTCCACTTGCTGCCCCCGAACAAGTCGGAGGCGGTCGTTGCAACAAGAGTAACAGGTCGCCACAGATGAAAGAAATCGGTGCCGCTCCCAGTGCTGCCGGGAGAGGCCCGATTCAACACCGTCACGGCCTGATGGAATCCTTACATCCATGAGTGAGAACTTCGAGGCAGAACAGAACACCGACGGCGCGAACCCCGACGTCCGCGAACTCTCCGAAGTTCCCGCGGTCGAGGTCATCAGCCGCGCTGCAGTGATGCTGATGAGTTCGGCTGCCGAAAAACTCGGCCTCTCCGACGCCGATCCGTCTTCCAGCCCCTACCTGGACCTCGACGAAGCGCGTCGCGTCATCACGGCACTTGCCGGACTCGTGACTGCGTCGGTCGAATACCTCGGCCCTCATGCCGGACCCATCCGTGAAGGCCTCCAAGCCCTGCAGCGCGCATTCCGTGAGGCGTCCTCGCACCCGGACGAGCCAGGAAAGGGACCGGGCGAGAAGTTCACCGGTCCGGTCTACTGAGTTGGCAACCGCCAACAAGACTCAACCGACGCCCGAGGACGTCGACGCATTCATTTCACGCGTCGACGACCGCAAACGCGCCGACGCCGTGGAGCTGATCTCCCTGCTGTCGGCCGCAACCGGCGAGCCTGCTGTCATGTGGGGCTCGAGCATCATCGGATTCGGGGCACGGCACTACCGATATGCGAGTGGCCACGAAGGTGACACCCCACTGATCGGGTTCTCCCCCAGGGCCACCGCGCTCACGTTGTACTTGTCGCTGAACTTCGACGACTACACCGACACGCTCGCTCGCCTCGGCAAGCACAAAATCGGCAAGGGCTGCCTGTACGTCAAACGGCTGAGCGACGTCGATATGACGGCCCTGACCGAACTGATCACGGATTCCGTTGCCGCAGCCCGCAACATGATCGACTGAGTCACTCACCTACGGGGAGAAACAGGCCGAGCGTCTTCGGGCGGTTGCCCGAAGACGGTCGAATCGCGTGGTGTGAAGTGATCGTTCGTCAGCGTGGCCCGACGCATTCGATCGAGTCGAAACCACCGCACCGCGTCGCGCTGGCGACACCAGCCGATGAGAAACCACTGCCCACGGTCCTGCGCCAGAATGTGCGGCTCAACTGCCCGCACCGTCTCCGCACCGTCCCCATCCACGTAGTGCAACGACACGACGCGACTCTGCTCGAGACCTTGCTCGACGGCCTGCCGGTTCGCGCGCGAATCCGTCAGAGCCCCGCCGTCACCGCGAATCCACACGCGGCCACCGAGCTCCGCGACCTTGCGACGACTCTCCTCGTCCATCACATCGAGCAGTTTCGCCAGCGCTGCTCGTCCATCCGGCGCAAACGGAGCATCACCCATCGCCGTCAAGGCCAACGCGATCGAAACTGCTTGCGGAACAGTGAAATTCACCGGCGGTAGCGTGGCGCGACCTACGAGTCGGTAACCACCCCCGGGGCCTGAGCGCGCTTCGATCGCCGCACCCGACATCATCAGCGTCTCGATATCCCTCTTGATCGTCCGGGTGGTGACACCGAATTCCTCGGACAATCGGGAGCACGTAGTCCCTCGATCGCCCTGTCGCCGAAGTTCCTCGACGAGAGCATGCAATCTCGCAGCTCGATTCACGTTCACCAGTGTCTCAGATTCCGATACCAAACGGTGACATAATTGGTGACACTCTGTTGTCACCAACCCGGGTGCACTGTGAGTACATGAAAACTCACATCGTTCTTGTTCCCGGATTCTGGCTCGGTTCATGGGCTTGGGATGCAGTACTCCCACACCTCGAACGTTCCGACACCCGCGTGACCAGCCTGACACTGCCCGGGCTCGACGCAGTAGACACAGATCGATCAGCGGTCACCTTCGACGCTCACGTCCGTGCAGTCGTCGACGCCGTATCGGACTCCGACGAGCGCACGGTCTTGGTCGTACACAGCGGCGCCGGCCCGGTGGGGTACGCCGTCACCGATCGCATCCCGGATCGCGTCGCTCGGATCGTCTACGTCGACTCGGGCCCCATGCCCGACGGCGCAGCGCTGCGACCGGATCTGGCTTCCGATGTCATCGAGATTCCGCTCCCCACGTGGGCAGAGCTCGAAGCGGACGGCAGCAGCCTCGAAGGACTCGACGAGAAAGCTCTGGAGACGTTCCGCGCCAACGCGGTCCCCGAACCGGCTGGGCCCGCGCGTGAGCCGATTGTCCTGACGAACGAAAAGCGCTACCAGGTGCCGTCAACCGTCGTTTGCAGCACGTTCCCCTCCGCGGTGATCGCCCAGATGGCCGACGGAGGTCATCCGATGGCCGCCGAACTAGCGAAACTCCCCGTGACGTACGTCGACCTCCCGACCGGCCATTGGCCGATGTGGTCGCGCCCCGAAGACGTCGCCCAGGTGATCCTCGAGGCCGCCGCTTCCTGATCGACAAAGCAGTGATGCCGGATCGGATTCCGACCCGGCATCACTGACCGACTTCTACTTGCTCACGTTCTACTAGCTCACGGAAGCGGCTTTCTTCCGTGGCGCGGCCTTCTTTGCGGCAACTGCCTTCGTCGCACGCTTCTTGGTGATCGGCTTGGCCTTGACCGGCGCGTGCTGTGCGGTGAGAACCTCACTGAGGAACTTGCCCGTGTAGCTCTCGGGGACCGCGGCAACGTCTTCCGGCGTACCTTGCGCCACAACGGTTCCGCCGCCGGATCCACCCTCGGGTCCCATGTCGACGACCCAGTCCGACGTCTTGATCACGTCGAGATTGTGCTCGATCACGATCACGCTGTTGCCCTTGTCCACCAGACCGTTGATCACGATCAGGAGCTTGCGGATGTCCTCGAAATGCAGACCCGTGGTGGGCTCGTCGAGGATGTACACCGTGCGACCGGTGGACCGCTTCTGCAATTCGGCGGCGAGCTTGACGCGCTGCGCTTCACCACCGGACAGAGTCGGAGCCGGCTGACCCAGTCGGACATAGCCCAGGCCGACGTCGACCAGCGTCTTGAGGTACCGGTGAATTGAGGTGACCGGCTGGAAGAACTCGGCTGCTTCCTCGATAGGCATGTCGAGTACCTCCGCGATCGACTTGCCCTTGTAGTGGACCTCGAGCGTTTCGCGGTTGTACCGGGCGCCGTGGCACACCTCGCAGGGCACGTACACATCCGGCAGGAAGTTCATCTCGATCTTCAGCGTTCCGTCGCCGGAGCACGCCTCGCAGCGTCCGCCCTTGACGTTGAACGAGAATCGGCCGGGCTGGTAACCGCGGACTTTCGCTTCCGTGGTGGCCGCGAACAGGGTTCGGATCTTGTCGAACACGCCGGTGTACGTCGCCGCGTTCGATCGTGGAGTCCGGCCGATCGGAGACTGATCGACCTGCACGAGCTTGTCCAGCTGATCGAGACCGTTGATTCGTGTGTGACGCCCAGGTACCTGGCGTGCACCGTTGAGCTTGTTCGCCATGACGGTCGCGAGAATGTCGTTGACCAACGTCGACTTGCCCGAACCGGAGACACCGGTGACAGCGGTGAGAACACCCAGCGGGAAACTCACGTCGATGCCGTCGAGATTGTGCTCGCGAGCTCCGACGACCGTGACCTGGCGTTTGCGGTCCACCGGTCGACGAATGGCCGGAACCTCGATGAAGCTACGACCTGACAGGTAGGCGCCGGTCAGAGATTCTTCACACGTCAGCAGTTCTTCGTATGGCCCGCTGTGGACGACCTTGCCGCCGTGCTCGCCGGCGTACGGTCCGATGTCGACTACCCAGTCGGACGTGCGGATCGTGTCTTCGTCGTGCTCGACGACGATCAGCGTGTTGCCGAGGTCGCGCAAGCGCGTCAGGGTTTCGATCAGTCGTCGATTGTCACGCTGATGCAGGCCGATGGACGGCTCGTCGAGTACATACAGCACGCCGACGAGTCCGGAACCGATCTGCGTTGCCAAGCGGATTCGCTGGGCCTCGCCACCGGACAACGTGCCAGCGGCACGCGAGAGGGAAAGGTATTCCAAGCCGACGTCGAGCAGGAACCCGAGTCGTGCCTGAACTTCCTTGAGGACCTGACCCGCAATCGCCTCTTCGCGCGAGCCGAGAGTGAGGCTGTTCAAGAAGTCCGCGCAATCGGAGATCGACAGTTCACAGACCTCGGCGATGGACTTACTGCCGAAGTCCCCAGCCGCGATAGTTACCGACAGGATTTCGGGGCGCAGGCGAGCACCACCACACGCCGGGCACGGGGTGTCGCGCATGTACCCGTCGTAGCGTTCCTTCATCTGATCGGATTCGGTCTGTTCGAGCCGGCGGTGCAAGAACGGCATCACACCTTCGAACTCCGCGTAGTAGGAACGGGTACGGCCGTACCGATTCTTGTACCGGACGTGAACCTGCTCCTCACTGCCTTCGAGGATTGCTTTGCGGGCCTTCGCCGGCAACTTGTTCCACGGCGTCTTCATGTCGAATCCGAGAATGTCGCCGAGGCCGGACAGCAACCGTCCGAAGTACTCGGAACTCTGGCCCATCGACCACGGCGCGATTGCACCGTCTTCGAGACTCAGGTCGGGATCGGGAACCACCAGATCCGGGTCGACCTCCTTGCGGATACCGAGGCCGGTGCATTCCGGGCAGGCGCCGTAGGGCGAGTTGAAGGAGAACGAGCGCGGTTCGAGATCGTCGATCGCGAGTGCGTGGCCATTCGGGCAGGCCAGCTTCTCGGAGAAACGACGCTCACGATCAGGTGCATTTTCTTCACGGTCGACGAAGTCGAGGACCACGATGCCTTCAGCCAAGCGAAGTGCGGTCTCGACCGAGTCGGTCAGGCGCTGCTTCGAACTCGCCTTGACCTGCAATCGGTCGACCACTACTTCGATGTCGTGCTTTTCCTGCTTCTTGAGCTTCGGCGGATCCGCCAGCGAATGGACGACACCGTCGACGCGCACTCGCGAGTAGCCCTGGGTGTTGAGCTGATCGAAGAGATCGACGAACTCGCCCTTACGAGTACGGACCACTGGTGCGAGGACCTGGAACTTGATGCCCTCCTCCATCTCGAGCACCTGGTCGACGATCTGCTGGGGCGTCTGACGTGCGATCTTCTCACCACACACCGGGCAGTGCGCCGAACCTGCGCGGGCATAGAGAAGTCGGAGGTAGTCGTAGACCTCGGTAATGGTGCCCACCGTCGAACGGGGGTTGCGGTTGGTCGACTTCTGGTCGATCGACACCGCAGGAGACAATCCCTCGATGAAGTCCACATCCGGCTTGTCCATCTGACCGAGGAACTGACGCGCGTATGCCGAGAGCGACTCGACGTAGCGGCGCTGACCTTCGGCGAAGATCGTGTCGAACGCGAGGCTGGACTTGCCGGAGCCGGACAACCCGGTGAAGACGATCAGGCTGTCTCGCGGGAGGTCGAGATCGACTCCTCGCAGATTGTGCTCACGCGCACCCCGCACGATCAGGCGATCCGCCACACCAATTCCCTTCATTGTCAATCGTCCGGGGCCGTCCCCCCGGAGAAGTCTCGAGTGGCCTCGCAAACGCGAGTCCTCGAGCGATCGTCATCGTAGGCCGAGCCACCGACACGTTTTTCTCACCAGGCGAGCCCATCGCTCTACCTGCCCCTATTCGAAGGTAGCCTGCGTTTCATGACGAATCAGCCCATCGTGATCGACGACTCCTACACCGGTCAGGTCTCCCCCGATTCTGCCCCTCAGCGGCGCACAGTCGAAGGCGCCGTCATCACGAAGATGTCGGTCGGCCCCATGGACAACAACACTTACCTCGTCGTCTGTTCCACGACCGGGAAATCTCTCCTGATCGATGCGGCCAACGAAGCCGAGAAGATCATCGCGCTTATCGAACAGGAAGCACCTGTTTTCGATTCCATCGTCACCACCCACCAGCACGGCGATCACTGGTTGGCCCTCGAAGACGTTCACGCCGCAACCAAGGTGCCGACCGCCGCGCACCCCCTCGACGCAGAGGTCCTTCCCGTCACCCCGGACGTGCTCCTCGAAGACGGCGACAAGGTGACCGTTGGCAACTTGAGCCTCGACGTCATTCACCTGTCCGGCCACACGCCCGGCTCCATCGCGCTGGCTCTCACCGAACCGAGCGGACAGGTTCACCTCTTCACCGGCGACTCACTCTTCCCCGGCGGAGTAGGCAAGACCGCCGACCCCGAGAAGTTCACTTCTCTGCTCGACGACGTGGAAAACAAGCTGTTCGGAAGGTACGACGACGCGACCGTCGTCTACCCCGGGCATGGCAAGGACACGACGCTCGGCGCCGAGCGCCCGCACCTGGCGGAGTGGCGCGAACGCGGTTGGTGACGTTTCACCTGTTCCGTACTGGACCCCGCTAACCGACTTGGCTGTCGACCTGTTCACCGTTGACTCGAAGTCGCGGAAGCCAGGTCGACAGAGTCCGGCCCAGTCCTTCGACCATCCGTTCCCCGAACACACACAGCGTGCGTTCCCACGGATGGCCGAAGGTCCCTTCCGTGAAGTCGTCCCGACTGAATATGTAGTAGTCACCGTTCGGATAGACCGGGACACGCCACTCCGCAAGCTCCTTCGCAGCAGCGTGTGCCTCCGCGTCGAAGGTATAGCCCGGATGCTGCCAATCCAGAACGACGAAGTTGGGATCGTCGTTCCAATCGGTGACAAAACAGCGCAACGCTTCGGCGTTGATCGCATCCACGCGAGCGGCCCACGCCCCTGGAGTCGCAGCTGGCGCCGCACCCAAATCGAAGACCACAGACGGGATGGGCTCGGCGATGGCGGGCCAAGATCGTGCGTCGATGCCGGGCGTGAACCCAAAGCGGTCACGAAAGATCGCCCAGTTTCTCTCGTTCTCCTCGTCCGACAGCTGTCCCCAGCCGGTGGGAAGGGTCGAGCCGAAGTTCTGAGTCATCTTGGTGGTCACAACACCATCGTGCTCGAACGGTGCGCATACTGTGACACCTTCGAACACGCCGTATGCGGATACGCGGTAACGGATACTTCAGGACGGTGTGTCCGGATCAGTGGAGAAGTCATCGTCGCAGTACAGCGCGCTTCGGCGACCAGGAATCCGGCGACCGGGTCAGGCGTGCCGGGATCGCCGAAGCGGACCAATTCCTTGTGAGATCGCTAGGGTGGAAAACGAACCTACATCGGGAGGCTTGAAACATGCTGGTACGTCGAATTGCTCGTCCACTGCTTTCCACGATCTTCATCGCCGGGGGAATCGATGCTTTGCGCAACCCCGCTCAGCGAGCAGCCAAAGCGTCACCGCTGATCGACAAATCCGTCGAGACGCTGCCAGGAGCAGTGACGCAGAAGGTGCCTGCTGATCCGGAAACACTCGTCAAGATCAACGCCGCCGTCCAGATCGGCGGCGGTGCCCTGCTGGCCACCGGCAAGGCGCCGCGGCTCGCGTCGTTGGTGCTCGCGGGGAGCCTGGTACCGACCACGCTTGCCGGTCACGACTTCTGGAACGAAACCGATCCGTCACTGCGAGCGATGCAGCGCACAAACTTTATCAAGAACGTCAGCTTGCTCGGCGGACTGATGATCGCCTCCGTCGACACCGAGGGCAAGCCGTCGCTCGGCTGGCGTGGCCGCCGCGCCGCGAAGAAGGCCCAGGCGTCTATCGCCGCAGCACTTCCATTGGTCGCATCGCAGACCGATCACACGAGCGATCGCGTCGAACACGCTCTGTCGGTGGCGTCCGAACGCGGTTCCGAACTTGCCGAAACCGCGAAGGCACACGGCACGGATTGGCTCGAACTTGCCAAGGAGCGCAGCTCCGAGTTCGCGGAGATCGCGAGCAAGCGAGCCGCGGAATTCGGAGAGGTCGCCAAAGAACGCGGCCCGGACATCCTCGAAGTCGCGCAGAAGCGCGGCTCCGAACTGGCCGAGACCGCACGCGAGCGCAGCGCCGAACTGGCAGAGCTGGCGAGCAAGCGCAGCTCCGAGTTCGCCGAACTCGCCCTCGAGAAGAGCAACGAGTGGGCCGAAACGGCGTCGGAGCAAACCGAGGTGCTGGGTAAGCGTGCTCGCAAGCGCGCCGAGAAGGCGCTCGAAAAGGCTCGCGCCAAGAAGGACGAATTGACGCACTGAGTGCACCGAAAGACAGGTCAGGCCACCTTCGGGTGGCCTGACCTGTATCTATGCGGCAGTTCATCTGGGGGAACTAGACTGTCTTGGCGCTTTTGCAGCGCGTGAATTTCTCATCAAGCCTAGGAGATCCTTTGCCCGACGCGGACCCGTCACTGAACGAGCAAGAGCTCGAGCAGCAGTACGTGACGATGTTGTACTCCCGTCTCGACGATCTTCGAAAGTATGCCCAAACTCGCTTGAGCACGGTCCTCCTCGAGACCGGCGGAACCCCGCAAGCACGCAGTGAACGCGAATCCTTCAACGCCATGTACACCGAGGATCTCGCCAAGTACGACGCAGCCGAGAACGGAATGTGTTTCGGACGCATCGACTTCGACGACGAGCGACGCTACGTCGGCCGACTGGGAATCCTGGACACCGACAACGACTACGAAACGCTGCTCCTCGACTGGCGAGCTCCGATGGCGCGCCCGTTCTATCTGGCGACGCCCGCGGCACCTGAGGGCGTGAAGCGGCGACGCCATATTCGCAGTCGGAGCCGCACAGTCACCGGCATCAACGACGAATATCTGGACCTCGACGCGGCCCGCGCCGCCGGCGTGGTGACCGAAGCCGGCGGCGTCGCCGGTGAGAGCGCTCTCCTGGACGCTCTGAACGCAGCGCGTACGGGTCAGATGAACGACATCGTCGAGACCATTCAGAGTGAGCAGGATGCCATCATCCGCTCCGAGCACAAGAGCGTTTTGGTCGTCCAGGGCGGTCCGGGTACCGGTAAAACCGCAGTCGCCCTTCACCGTGCCGCCTTCTTGCTCTACACCTACCGTCAGCAACTGGCCAAGGCCGGTGTTCTCATCATCGGGCCGAACGCGACGTTCCTCGACTACATCAGCCAGGTCCTTCCTTCACTCGGCGAGACCGGAGTTCTGCTCTCGACGATCGGGGACCTGTATCCCGGAGTGCGTGCGACTCGTACGGATTCCCTCGCCGCCGGTGAGATCAAGGGTTCCCTCGCGATCCTCGACGTACTCAAGAACGCCGTCCGGGATCGGCAGGAAGTTCCGTCGAAGCCGATAACCCTTCGATTCGACACGTACGACTTGAAACTGGATCGCAAGACTGTCACGAAGGCGCGCGGGCGTGCTCGGTCGTCGCGTCGCCCACACAACCTGGCGCGCCCGATCTTCGTGGCAGCAGTCATCGAGGCGTTGGCACTGCAGATGGCCGAACTCATCGGCGGAAACCTCGTCGACGGTGGGTCACTCCTCAGTCGGGACGACATCGCCGACATTCGCGACGAGATGCGTGAGGACCCGGACATCATGTCCGCCATCGCGAAGCTGTGGCCCGAATTGTCGCCGCAGCAAATCCTCGCGGAACTGTGGACGTCGCCGGCGCGGTTGGCCAAGGCAGCACCGCAACTCGACGACGCCCAACGCGACGAGCTTCTGCAGAGCGTCGGACCGGGTTTCAGTGCGGCCGATGCTCCCCTGCTCGACGAACTGGCCGAGATTCTCGGCGTCGACGACGCCGCCGAACGCGAACGCGCACAACGTGAATGGCGCGCGCAGATCGCCGACGCTCAGGGCGCCCTCGACATCCTCACCGGCTCTGCACCACAGGATCTCGAAGACGAGATGGATCCCGAGATCTTGATGGCGTACGACTTGATCGACGCCAGCCAACTCGCCCAACGCCACGATCAGGGCCAGCGCCAGACCACGGCAGAACGCGCTGCCGGCGACCGAACCTGGACCTACGGTCACGTGATCGTCGACGAAGCCCAAGAGCTCTCCGAAATGGCGTGGCGAATGCTGATGCGGCGCATACCGAATCGCTGGATGACGTTGGTCGGCGATACAGCTCAGACCGGTGATCCCGCGGGAACTTCGTCCTGGCAGAAGATTCTCGAGCCTTACGTCGCCAAGCGCTGGAAGCTCACCGAACTGACCGTCAACTACCGAACTCCCTCGGAGATCATGGATGTCGCGCACCGTGTGCTCGAAGAGATCGACCCGGAGCAATCCGTGCCCCGGTCGGTACGCGACAGCGGATTCGCGCCGTGGGCGCTCAAGACCACGGCCGAAGAATTGGAATCGACCGTGCGCCGTTGCATCGAGTCCGAGTCGCATCCCGGTATCACCGCAGTGATCGCCGGTTCCGAGGTCGTTGCCGATCTGGCGGGCATTGCGAGTGACACCGTAAGCGTCCTGTCCGTCAAGGACGTCAAGGGACTCGAGTTCGACACAGTGTTGATCGTCGAACCTGCCGACATTCTCGACGAGTCACCACGCGGAATGAACGACCTCTACGTCGCATTGACCCGCGCTACCCAGAGGCTCGGCATCATTCACGTCGAGTCGCTCCCCTCGGTTCTCGACGGCGTCGAAGCAGCAGAGTTGGCCTTCGATTCGTGAGCATCACGGAGTAGGTTCGTGCGTGACACCACGAATGGTGGTGTCACTCCAATTTGTGTCGACGACTGAAGGAATGACCCCTCGTGCTTGGCCTGCCCGCAAGTTCCGCCGCACCCATCCGCAAGATCGCTCGCGTGGTGATCGGCGTCGGGATGCTTGCGGCGGTGACAGCCGGTTGCTCAGAGGATGATTCGAGTTCGACGGCTGCTGCAGGCAGCGACGACATCGCTGCTGTTGCTGCCGCACCGACCGAAAAACCGGTAGACGAGGCAGAAAGGCTGCGGGCGGCGCTTGCGTCTACCGGGGTCACGCCCGCCTTTTCCGACGACATGTTGCAGGCGCTCGGTGACGGCGTCTGCCAGCAGCTCGCGGCCGGAACGGATCGAGCGATGATCATCGCGAATCTGCGGGCGGTATCGCTGAACGGAGCAAGCGAACCAATGGTCACCTCCGGAAACGGCTCGGCCGCATCGACAACACCCCCCAGCGCCGATCAGCTGGCTGAAGTGTTCGTCGATGCGGCCGAGGCCGACTACTGCCGGTAGTTCAGCGAACGGTGTGCACGATCAGGACATCGGACGTCGCCTTGCGAGCGGCATCGGAAGGCACCGATCCGAGTAGACGCCCGGTCAACGTGTTCAATCCGCGATTTCCGACGACCAGCAAGTCGCCCTTCACCTCGTCGAGCAAAGCGAGAAGCGATTCGACGGGAGCGCCGACGACGGCGCGCTCGACAACATCCTTTGCCCCCTGGGCATGTGCGCGCTCACGAGCGGTGCGAAGGATCTCGTAGGTCGGAGCGGAACCGGTGACCTGGTAGGCCTCGTTACCCAACGCATCAGCGGCAGCGCTCACGTCCTTGGGATCAGCCGGGTAGTACGCACACGCGATGACGAGCTGAGCGTCCGAGCCACTGGCAATGGCGGCAGCTCTGTCGACTGCCTTCAGTGACGACTCGGAGCCATCGGTTCCTACGACAACGGTCCGGTAGGCACTCATTCATTCCTCCATGGTTACGGGACGGACGGTACGGCCGGCACCGGGCGCAACGCTGTTGCGCCCGCTCGACAACCGCTGCGCTGACATTAGCGGGATTGTGCCGCGGATAGTGTTATTTGCAGTACACGCCACAAGCCCACAGTGAATGTGATTCTTCGTCACAGACACATTTGTTCGGTGGTGACCACTCAGCGAAGTTTGCCAAAGCGGGGCCCGAACAGCGCCGCCGGAAATACTTCCTGCTCGACCAGGGCGGTACGCCACGGCGTCGCCAATTCCAGCAACCGCTTGGCACCCTCCTCACCCAGCGCATCCCACGGAGCCAAAGCGAGGTCGTCCGTCAGGTCTTCGACGACGTCACGCAAGTCCTGCCCGTCCTCGGTCAGCGCACCGGACGAACGATCCAGCAGTTCGCGGTCCTTCAAACTCTCGACGGCCTCGTCCCACTGTTCCTGCGACCATCCGCGACGAGTCTGCGCGAATTTGCGCTGAAACCCGATTCCCGTCGCGGTGTGCGTGATCAACGCGTCCAGGCCGTTCAATCCCGCGGTCTGAAGGGCCGCAATGTGGCCGTCACCGCGATACTCACGCAGCAGTGTCAGCGCGTGCCAGAAACGCAGGTGCGGCTCGGCCGGCCAGTCGAGCGACGCCCAACCCGCGTACAGAGGGCGGCCGTCCACTCCAGGAATGTTCTGGGCAGCGATCGACACGAGTTCGGCGGCCTCGGCCATGTCCGCCGATCCTGTCACGTCTGCACCGAACAGGCGGACGTACGCCGCGTCGATTGCCCGATACCGCGCGGCGACAACCTCTGTGGGCCTTGCCAATTCCCAGGCACGTGGGATGACACTGGCGATCAATTCAGGATTGAAGTTGAAGAAGGTGGCCGTGACGACAGTCGCGGGTGGAGCGCCGAGCGGAGCTGATCGCCCGGCAAAGTACACCATTCGGCCAGGCTCCAACCCGACGCCGACAAGTTCCTTCTCCGTCTCCGGGACGAAGTACGCCAAGGAATGGAGAAGTTCGAGAGTCCGCGCGGTCTTGCCTGCAGTCTGTGCATCCATACCTGAAACCGTAGCGGTCGAAAGCACGAACGCACGCGAGGCGACCTACTTGAGACCCGCGGCGTCCATTCCTCGAAGCTCCTTCTTCAAATCCGAGATTTCGTCTCGCAATCGCCCAGCCAACTCGAACTGAAGGTCACGTGCAGCGTTCATCATCTGATCGGTGAGTTCCTTGACCAGATCTGCCAATTCGGCCCGAGGCATCGATTTGGTGTCGCGCCCCTCGTACACACCCGCACTGACCGCACGACCGGCCTCACCCTGCGCACGCCGACCACGCGTCGCATTGCGACCCGAACCACCGACGTCCACGGACGCCGCAGTGTCCTCTGCCTCCTCGTACACCTGATCGAGAATGTCCGCGATCTTCTTGCGTAGAGGTTGTGGGTCGACGCCCATCTTCTCGTTGTAGGCGACCTGCTTCTCGCGTCGTCGCTCGGTTTCCTCGATGGCCTGCGCCATGGAAGCGGTGATCTTGTCCGCATACATATGCACTTGACCGGATACATTTCGAGCCGCTCGGCCGATCGTCTGAATGAGGCTGGTGGAGCTACGTAGGAAACCTTCTTTGTCGGCATCGAGAATCGCGACCAGCGACACCTCGGGAAGGTCGAGTCCCTCACGCAGGAGGTTGATGCCGACCAGCACGTCGTACTCCCCCAGGCGGAGCTGACGGAGCAACTCGACTCGCCGGAGCGTATCGATATCCGAGTGCAGGTAGCGGACGCGAATACCGAGTTCGAGCAGGTAATCGGTCAGATCTTCCGACATCTTCTTGGTCAACGTCGTGACCAGCACACGCTCGTCACGTTCCGCTCGCTCGCGGATTTCGTGAACGAGATCGTCGATCTGTCCCTTGGTGGGTTTGACGATGACCTCGGGATCGATCAATCCGGTCGGGCGGATCACCTGCTCGACGAACTCACCGCCGGACTGACCCAACTCGTACTTACCTGGTGTCGCCGACAAGTAGACGGTCTGACCGATCCGCTGACTGAATTCTTCCCAAGTCAGAGGGCGGTTATCTGTTGCCGACGGTAGCCGGAATCCGAACTCGACCAGGTTTCGCTTGCGCGACATATCGCCCTCGTACATGGCGCCGATCTGAGGAACCGTCACGTGCGACTCGTCGATGACCAGAAGGAAATCTTCCGGGAAGTAGTCGATCAAGGTTGCGGGGGCAGTTCCAGGGCCACGGCCGTCGATGTGGCGCGAGTAGTTCTCGATGCCGGAGCAGAATCCGACCTGTTTGATCATCTCGAGGTCGTACTGCGTACGCATGCGCAGACGCTGAGCCTCGAGGAGCTTGCCCTTGCCTTCGAGCTCGGCGAGTCGCTCTTCGAGTTCCGCCTCGATGTCCTTGGCGGCACGCTCCATGCGTTCAGGGCCGGCGACGTAGTGCGTCGCCGGGAAGATACGAACCGTGTCGACCTGGCGAACGATGTCACCAGTCAGTGGATGGAGGTAGTACAGTGCCTCGATCTCGTCACCGAAGAATTCGATGCGGACCGCCAGCTCTTCGTACGACGGAATGATCTCGACCGTGTCGCCGCGCACGCGGAACGAACCTCGCGTGAACGCCATGTCGTTGCGGTTGTACTGAACGTCGACGAGCAGACGCAGGAACGCATCCCGCGGCACCTCCACACCGACGTCCAGCTGAATCGAGCGATCGAGGTACGACTGCGGTGTACCGAGGCCGTAGATGCACGACACCGAGGCCACCACGACCACGTCCCGTCGTGACAGAAGGCTGGACGTCGCCGAGTGGCGCAGCCGCTCGACATCGTCGTTGACGGACGAATCCTTCTCGATGTAGGTGTCCGTCTGGGCGATGTACGCCTCGGGTTGGTAGTAGTCGTAGTACGAGACGAAGTACTCGACCGCGTTGTTGGGTAGCATTTCCCGAAGCTCGTTCGCGAGCTGAGCCGCCAAAGTCTTGTTCGGAGCCATCACCAGAGCTGGGCGCTGCAGCTTCTCGATCAACCACGCAGTCGTGGCCGACTTACCGGTACCGGTCGCACCGAGGAGGACTACGTCCTTCTCCCCCTCGTTGATCCGTTTCTCCAGCTCGGCGATAGCTGCCGGCTGATCGCCTGCCGGTTCGTACGGGCTGACGACCTCGAAGCGCGCGTCTGAGCGCTCGATGTCACCAACCGGCCGAAACTCGGAATGCGCGACCACGGGATGTTCGGAAGCAAACGCCATGAAACCAGGGTAAGCGCACCTACCGACACAATGCCCGCTCGTCCGCGTTCAGCCGAAAATGCAGTTCGGCGGTAGGTTCTTCGACCATGAGCGAGGAACGTCCCCACATTCACCGGCCGAAGGTCGAAACCTTCGACATCGCAGCTCACACCAACGTCGATCCCAAGGGCTTCGTTCGCCCGGTCGAGCACTACCGCGAAGAACCGTGGGGGCTGTACATGGCGCGCCACGCCGACCATCCCCGGTTTCACTACCTGGAGTCCTGGATCATTCCCGAACTCGGAATTCGGGCGTCGATCCTGCACTTCACCCCGGAACACATCCGAGACTGGGATTTCTATGTCGACATCGGCGACTTCATCCGCGGCGACCAGGTCTGGACGTCCGAGGACCACTACCTCGACCTGATCGTGCAGACCGGACGCAGCGTCGAATTGCTCGACGTCGACGAATTGCTCGAGGCGAACACCGCCGGGATTCTCGACCCGAAGACGTCAGAGCGTGCGATGCTGAACGCGGCCCGCGCTATCGAGGGCATCGCCGCCCACGGTCACGATCTCGACGCCTGGCTCACCTCGGTGGGCATGCCGGTCACGTGGCGCTGAGTGGTTAGAGGGACCAGCCTGATTTCTCGGCCCACTCCCATGCCCGGTGGAAAGCGGCGTCGAACCACGGCGTCTTGACTCCCAGGTAGGCATCGATCGCAGCGGCGTAGTCGTCGATGCCGGCGGCACTCTCGGCTGCCTTGACCTTGAGTTCGGCATATTCGGCACGCGCCGCTGCGTCGGCGCGAAGCCAGTCACGGAAGAGGATCGCGAACTGCTGACCCGGCCAACCATCCACCCGAATGTGGATGTTCGCGCGGCGCCCTGGATCGGCGCTTCCGTGAATTCGCTTCGCCCACACCGCCGGATCGGTCTCGCCACCGAGGTACGACGGTTTCGGGTCGTCAGCGACGATGTGCTCGATCCGGGGGAACCCGGCAGCGGCCAGATCTTCCGCGAGGTCGTCGGCAACGCCGAGGTGCTCGACAGTGATCTGAATGTCGATCACGTCCTTGGCATCGAGACCAGGCACTGCGGTCGATCCGATGTGATCGATACGGCGCGCACGGTCACCGGACGCCAACGACAACCGGCCGATGATTCGTTCGGCCTGCGCCGGCCACGACGGGTCGGCTGGAGTCAGCTCGGGCAGTGCGCGCACTACCGTGCCCTCGCGGAGGTTCTTCTCGAAGGGAACAAGTCGATTCGCCCACAAGTCGCGGACCACGTCGTCGAGTGAACCCGGCTCTCCGCTGTTGTCGAGCCACACGTCGGCAACAGCACGACGCTGATCGTCATTTGCCTGCGCTGCGATGCGCGCACGAGCGTCGGATTCAGGCATGCCGCGCGAGCCCACCAAGCGCCGAACTCGTTCCTCCTCGTCGACGTAAACGATGACGACCAGATTGAATGCCGGCGCCATCGAACCCTCGACCAACAGCGGAATATCTTGAACGAGCACTGCATCCGACGGCGCAGACGAAATCTGCTCCATCGTCCGCGCACCGATCAGTGGGTGGAGGATGCCGTTGAGAGTTCCGCGTGACGTGTCGTCGGCAAACGCCAACGACGCTAGCGCGGGTCGGTTGAGGCTGCCGTCCTCGGACAGAATCCCGTCGCCGAATGCATCGACCAGAGCGGCAAGTCCCGGAGTACCGGGCTCGACCACTTCTCGGGCGATCAGGTCGGCGTCGACGATGACGGCTCCCAGTTCGCTGAGGATTTTCGACACTGTCGACTTACCGGCTCCGATGCCTCCAGTGAGGCCAACTCTCAACACACTCGACAGTCTCTCATCTCCGCGCCCGAGAGATTCAGACACGCCTACTGATCGAACACGCCGGGGCGTTCGAGGCTCAAATACCACAATTTCGGTGACCGTGCGGTTATGTTCTAGCGAACGCACCTGTACCTGCACCTTCTCGAGAAAGTGGACGCCATGCGAGCAGATCGCGACCATCACGGTCAGCACCGCCTCGGAATGCCGAACGGCGTGCACTGCATAGAGTTTCCCGAAGTTGCTTTTGCCCTGGCAGAGCACCGTCGTACATGGTTCACGATGCTCGTGAGCCAAGGCCGACACAGCTTCGCGTCGATGCGTAAGCGCACAGCCGAAGCGACCGCCACCTACTGGGTGCCTGCTCCCGCAAACTGAGTTCTCTTCACGAAGTACAAAATGACCGGCAACCCTTCGGTGCCGGTCATTTTTGTGTTCACTCACTGAATTGATTCTTCGCTCGCAAGTGACACCTGGCAGAGAAAAGAACCCCGCCCCTGCACGTGCAGGGGCGGGGTTCTTCACAGATCTCGCCTGATCAGATCAAGCGGTAATCCTTATGCGTTGCCCGACAGCTTCTCGCGAAGTGCGGCGAGCTGTGCATCGCTGGCAAGCGATCCGCCAGCGGACTCGGCCGGAGCGGAGCCGGCAGCAGCCGGAGCCTCGGCGTCGTCTGCAGCAGCCGTCTCCGAGGAGTAGCCGGCAGCAGCGGTGGCAGCCTCAGCGGCCTCGTCTGCAGCGGTCTTCTCCATCTGAGCGGTGTGCATCTTGTGGCGACGCTCAGCCTCGGCGTAGCGGTTCTCCCACTCTTCACGCTGCTTGTCGAAGCCCTCGAGCCATTCGTTGGTCTCGGGATCGAAGCCCTCGGGGAAGATGTAGTTGCCCTGCTCGTCGTACGAGTCGGCCATGCCGTACTTGGACGGATCGAACTCGGCGTTGTAATCCTCGTTGGCCTGCTTCAGCGACAGCGAGATACGACGACGCTCGAGGTCGATGTCGATGACCTTGACGAGTGCATCGTCGCCGACGCCGACAACCTGGTCCGGAACCTCGACGTGGCGCTCAGCGAGCTCCGAGATGTGAACGAGGCCTTCGATTCCCTCTTCGACGCGCACGAATGCACCGAACGGAACCAGCTTCGTGACCTTGCCGGGCACGATCTGGCCGATGGCGTGCGTGCGGGCGAACTGACGCCACGGATCTTCCTGCGTTGCCTTGAGCGACAGGGAGACGCGCTCGCGGTCCAGGTCGACGTCGAGAACCTCGACGGTGACCTCGGTGCCGACCTCGACAACCTCGGACGGGTGATCGATGTGCTTCCAAGACAGCTCGGAAACGTGAACCAGACCGTCTACGCCGCCCAGGTCCACGAATGCACCGAAGTTGACGATGGAGGACACGACGCCCTTGCGGACCTGGCCCTTCTGGAGCTGGTGCAGGAATTCGCTGCGAACCTCGGACTGAGTCTGCTCGAGCCATGCGCGGCGCGACAGGACCACGTTGTTGCGGTTCTTGTCGAGCTCGATGATCTTGGCCTCGATCTCCTTGCCGACGTACGGCTGGAGGTCGCGGACGCGACGCATTTCGACGAGCGAAGCGGGGAGGAAGCCACGAAGACCGATGTCAAGGATGAGACCGCCCTTGACGACCTCGATGACGGTGCCCTTGACGGCCTCGTCCTTCTCCTTGAGCTCCTCGATGGTGCCCCAGGCACGCTCGTACTGAGCGCGCTTCTTCGACAGGATCAGTCGACCTTCTTTGTCCTCCTTGGTGAGGACGAGAGCCTCGACCGCATCTCCCACGGAGACGACCTCATTGGGGTCGACGTCGTGCTTGATGGAGAGCTCACGAGAAGGGATGACGCCTTCGGTCTTGTAACCGATGTCGAGCAGAACCTCGTCGCGGTCGACCTTGACGATGGTTCCTTCGACGATGTCGCCATCGTTGAAGTACTTGATCGTGGCATCGATGGCGGCGAGGAAGTCCTCGGCGGAGCCAATGTCGTTAATGGCAACCTGCGGCGAGGTGACGGTTGTGGAGGGCATATGTTGAATTGCTCCGGACGAGTTGTGGTCGGTTGATGGATTTTGTCGGACGAGATGCGCAACTGTGGCGTACAAATGTTGGAAGTACTTTGTGAAGTACTAGATCGAAGTACCCAGCTGCATCAATAACGAACAACCGAATACCGGATCACATTCCACACCGCGGAAGCGCACCGCGAGCTCCCTCGGTCCGACTGATTCCGAGACCTTGGTAAAGATCTCGTATAGACAATCGGTCGGATGACAGACACTCGCGTGAGTAAGACTACGCGTCGGCTATCTTGCCGGGCAAACCCGGGTACCCTGCGCCCGCATCACCCGTTCTACTGTGTTGTTCATGTCTGACGAGCGCCATGCCGCTGCCAATTCCATTCTCGGTACCAGCGGCGTCGGCCGAGTCCGTGTCGATTCGAGTGCCAGCGACCGCGCCAGCCGTGCGTGGTGGGACGCCGACGCCGACGATTACCACCGAACCCACGGCGAGTTTCTGGGCGTGAACAGCGCGGAAGGTGAATTCGTCTGGTGCCCCGAAGGGCTGCACGAGGGCGATCACCACTTGCTCGGCGACATAGTCGACAAAGACATATTGGAAGTGGGTTGCGGCTCGGCACCGTGTGCCCGATGGCTCGCCGGACATGGTGCTCGGGCCGTCGGTCTCGACATCTCGATGGGGATGCTCGCCCGCGGGCAGGACGCGATGAATGCTGGCGGACCGGCAGTCCCGTTGATTCAGGCAAGTGCGGAACTCCTGCCGTTTGCCGACGAGAGTTTCGACATCGTCTGTTCCGCGTTCGGCGCCGTCCCGTTCGTTGCCGATTCGCAGCGAGTGATGAACGAAGTCGCCCGGGTTCTGCGTCCCGGCGGATCGTGGGTCTTTGCCGTCAACCATCCGATTCGATGGATCTTCCCCGACGATCCCGGGCCGAAGGGCTTGACCGCGACCCTCCCCTACTTCGACCGCACCCCGTATGTCGAGGTCGATGACAACGGAGTCCCCACCTACGTCGAGCATCACCGCACCATCGGCGACCGGGTTCGTGAGATCGTCGCCGCCGGACTTCAGGTGCGCGACATCATCGAGCCCGAATGGCCGGAGTGGTTGGACCGCGAATGGGGACAGTGGAGTCCCCTGCGCGGCCAACTCTTTCCGGGCACTGCAATTTTCAGCGCCGTCAAACCCTGACGGCTACAGCAGCTTCGACAGGAAAGCCTTGGTCCGGTCGTGCTGAGGATTGGCCAGGAGTTCCCGCGGCTCGCCTGCCTCGACCACAACTCCCCCGTCCATGAACACCAACTGGTCGGCGACCTCGCGGGCGAAACCCATCTCGTGGGTGACGACCACCATCGTCATGCCTTCTTTGGCCAACTGCTTCATCACGGTGAGAACTTCACCGACCAGTTCGGGGTCGAGCGCGGACGTCGGCTCGTCGAACAGCATGAGCTTCGGGTCCATCGCGAGTGCGCGGGCGATGGCAACTCTTTGCTGCTGACCACCCGACAACTGGGCCGGGTAGGCGTTGGCTTTGGCGCTCAACCCGACCTGATCGAGGAGGTCCTTCGCTCGTTCGACAGCCTTCTTCTTACTGACGCGCTTCACCTGCGTCGGCGCTTCGATGATGTTCTCGAGAGCGGTGCGGTGTGGGAACAGATTGAAGTGCTGAAACACCATCCCGATGTCGCGGCGCTGTTTGGCCGCTGCTCGCGGGTGAAGTTCGTACAGTTTTCCGTTCTTCTCCGAGTAGCCCACCAGGTCGCCGTCGACGTACAGTCGGCCGGCGTTGACCTGCTCGAGGTGATTGATGCAGCGCAAGAACGTCGACTTGCCCGACCCGGACGGCCCGACGAGGCACAGAACTTGGCCGGGATCGATTTCGAGTGAGACCCCTTTGAGAACCTCGAGCGCGCCGAAGTTCTTACAGACCCGGTCTGCCTTGACCATCGGTGTCATCTGCGTTCTCCTCCTGGAATATCCGGGAGTGTCTCCACTACCGTTTCTTTGCCCTGTGCGTCGGCGAGTGCCTGAAGCTGGCGAGTGGTGAGCGTCCTCGTCGACCCTTTCGAATAGTGGCGTTCGACGTAGTACTGGCCGACCATGAGAACACTGGTCATTGCGAGGTACCACGTAACCGCGACCATCAAGAGTGGGATCGGCTCGAAATTTGCACCGGATATGTCTCTCGCTCGTCCGTAGAGTTCGGTACTCAACGGCACTGCGGTCACCAGCGAAGTCGTCTTGAGCAAGCTGATCAATTCGTTGCCGGTCGGTGGGATGATCACCCGCATCGCCTGGGGAAGGACCGTTCGCCGCATCGTCTGGCCCCACGTCATTCCCAAAGCCACTGACGCTTCGGTCTGACCTTCGTTGACCGAGGCGATACCTGCACGGACGATTTCGGCCATGTACGCCGCCTCGTTCAATGCGAGTCCGATGACTGCGAAGAGAAACGCCGCCTGGAGATCCTGCATGTCGAAATGCACGAACTGATGGACGAACGGAACGCCGAGATCGATGCTCTTGTATATGGAGGGGAAGAGACCCCAGAAGACGAGCTGGACGTAAACGGGCGTGCCGCGGAAGACCCACAAATACACCCAGGCAGCGGACTTCAGCACCGGGTTCGGCGACAGCCGCATTACCGCGAGGACGATGCCCAGAACGATCGCGGCTGCCATCGACAGAATTGTCAGTTGAATGGTGACCCAGGCGGCCTTCGAAATTCGAGCGTCGAAGAGGTACTGGCGGTAAGTCGCCCAGCCGAACTGTTCATTGGTCGCCGAACCGTAGATAAAGAGCCCTACCAGGACCACCACCACGACTGCTGCGACCCATCGGCCCGGTCTGCGCAGTGGGATCGCCTTGATCGGCGCCGGATCGCCAGTCTCAGTTGTTGTCATGTTCATCAGCTTTCCGCGCCGTTGATCTTGGATACTTCGATGACGCCGGCCTCGACACTCCAGGTCTGCGCGATCTGTTGATAGACGCCGTTGTCGATCAGGTACTGCATTGCCTGCTGCAGGGCGGGACCAAGGGCGGAACCCTTCACGATCGGCCAGCCGTACGGCGCGGAATCAAAGGGCTGACCCGCAGCTTCCATCCGCCCCTTACTCCGTTTGATCGCGTAGCCGGTCACCGGTGAATCCGCAGACAACGCGTCGACTCGACCCAGGATGAGTGCGTTGGCCGCATCGTCCTGACTGTCGTACTTGATCTTCTCGATGGGCGGCTTGCCCGCAGCAACGCATGCCTCGCTCTTGGCGGGTACTTCGTCGATGTCCTCGGTAGTTGTGGTCTGTACCGCCACTCGCAACCCACACGCATTGTTCGGGTCCACGGGATTGTCCGGCCGCTGAGCCCACTGGATACCTGCGCTGTAGTACGTGACGAAGTCGACCGACTTCTCCCGCTCCTTGGAGTCGGTGAACGAAGACATGCCGAGGTCGTAGCTTCCCGACTGGATAGCGGGGATGATCTTGTCGAAGTCGGCCTGGTTATAGACAGCTTCGACCCCGAGCACAGTTGCCACTGCGTTCATGATGTCGACGTCGAAGCCGACGATTTTGCCATTCTCATCTTTGAATTCGTTTGGTGCGTAAGGAATGTTGACCCCGACCTGCAGCTTGCCCGACTCCCTGACGTTCGGGGGCAACAGGGCGGCGATCTCGGGCACCTTCTGGATGTCAAGTGGCGGCCCCTCCGGAACGAGGCCCTCGTTGTTGGTCACACACCCGCCGCACAGTGCGACGATCAAGCCCACCAACAACACTCGCACCACGTTGGCGCGGATACGCCCGCCACTGCTCGAGCCATAACTCACGCTACGTGGCCTTGGTGCCCGTGCGTTTTCATCGACCACGACTCTGCTCTCCACTCGTCGATCGCCGCACTTGCAACGTCCATCCGAAATTCAGTCGAACGGTAGGTTACGGCAGGAGTTCCACCGTCGCCGACTTCGCAAGATTCCGGCCTGTCGTACAAGAATCAGCGACGCAGAGTGTGTGCGTACACGACTTCGGAAAATTCGCTGGTCGATGCCAAACCGCCGAGGTCGGCGGTCGCGATGCCCGACGCGATGGTCGTGCGAACGGCATCTGAAATCCGGCGTGCTGCCGCAGACAACAACCGATCGCCACGCGCATCACCGAGCCAGTCGAGCATCATTGCACTCGAGAGGAACAGTGCCGTCGGGTTCGCCCGATTCTTCCCGGCGATGTCGGGTGCGGCACCGTGCGCAGCCTGAGCCATGACCTGCGTCTCGGAAGCGTTGATCGACGGCGCGGTTCCGAGTGAACCGGACAGCTCGCCCGCCAGATCCGACAAGATGTCGCCGAACATGTTTTCGGTCACCACGACATCGAAGTCGCCGCCGCGCCGAACCAGGTGCGCCGCCATCGCGTCGACGTGCTCGTCGTCGACGACTACGTGTGGGTACTCCGCAGCGACTGTTCGGCAGGCGTCACGGAACAGGCCGGTGGTCAGTGTGAGGACGTTGGCTTTGTGGACGATCGTGACGTGATTGCGCCGTCGCGACGCCAACGCGAAGGCAGTGCGTGCGATCCGTTCACACGCAGCGCGGGTGAACACACCGACGGCCAGCGCGATGTCGGGCGTCGGCATGAACTCGCCGCTGCCGACTGCCATGTTCCGATCCGCGTACAACCCCTCGGTGTTCTCGCGGACGATCACCAGATCCATGTCGGGGACCATTGCCTTGACACCGGGGAACGCCGCTGCCGGCCGAATGTTCGCGAACAGCTCGAACTTCTTCCGGATGACGCCGCCGGGTGTGAGTTGTCCGCGAAACCTCTCCGGATAGGACGCACTGTCGTGGGGTCCGAGAATCCAACCCTGCAGCTGCCCCAACGCATCGATGGTTTCGTCGGGAATCGGCGTGCCGTGAGTGTCGATGGCCGTACTCCCGAGCGGAAGCTCGACCCACTCGACGGGCGGAGCATGAACCGCTGACAACGCCGCATCCACGATCTGCCGTGTCGCCGGGACGATTTCGTGGCCGATTCCGTCGCCGTGCATGAGTCCCAGCCGCATGGCCGAAGTACCGATTGCGCTCGCACCTGTCATCAGGCAATCATTGCTCACCATGGTCCAGTCGGTGGAATTGCTCCTCGATCCGGTGAGTGAGTCGGCAGTCCGAGCACAGTGGCAGCTTCTCGCCGACGCCGGTTTACCCAGTCAGGCCTCTCATCACAGCCCGTCCAACCGTCCGCACATCACACTGTTCGTCGCCCGTGAGATCCCCGCGGAGGTCGACGGACTGTTGAAGCGGCGCTTCTCGGCCCCGGACTTCGAGGTCCGACTCGGTGGCTACATCGTGTTCGGCGGCAAGCAGATGGTCTTGGCGCGCTCGGTCATTCCTTCGCGCGCACTCCTTCACCTGCACCGAGAAATAGCCGAGGCAACCGTTGGTTCGACGGCGCTTCCCGCCCACGTCGAGCCCGGCGGGTGGACTCCTCATGTGACGCTCGCCCGACGCGTCGAACCTGCATGTCTGGGTGAAGCCATTGCCCTGGTCGGTAACGACGTGATTCACGGGCGCAGCGGCGCGATCAGGCGCTGGGACGGCGAACAGAAGACGGAGTGGTTACTGACGCCGCCGCTGTGACAGATCGGGTTGCACGTCGGGTCACCAGGATTCCCGCGATCACCGCGAGTGCACCAACCGGCTGATTCCAGCCAACGCTTTCGTTCAAGACTATTGCGCCGAGAGCGACGCCCACCACTGGACTGAGGTAAGTGACGGTGGACGCCGCAGTCGGCCCCCACCCCTGAACGACATTGGTGTTCCAGATGAATGCGAGCCCGGTCCCCAGTGCGCCCAGAGCGATCATCGACAGGACAACTGCCGGCGTCAGGAGCATCGGCGTGTTTGCGATGACCGGTGAGGCCAGAACCATCACGAAAGCTCCGATACTGATCTGTAATAGCGCGACTGTGCGGGTGTCGACGCCGAGAGGAAGCACGAAACGTCTGAGGTAGACAAACGAAATCCCGTACGACGCAGTCGCTCCCAGGCAAGCGACCTGAGAACTGACATTTCCGCCGACGCCGAGATTCCACGGCGCCAATACGATCAGCACCCCACCGAATCCGAGAAGCAACCCCAGCGATTTGTATCGCGTCAGCGTCTCCCCCGGCAGAAAGGCAAGGGAGACAGCCATAGTCATCAGTGGTGTGGTGGCGTTGTAGATGCTCGCGAGTCCCGAGGACATGTTTTGCTCCGCCCAACTGAACAGCAGCCACGGCACGATGCATTGTGTCGCTGCGAGAAAAGCCATGTGTTTCCAGACGCGAAAGTCCCTCGGTAGGCCTATCCGGCTGACCGATGACACGAGAACCAGCGCGAGCGCACCGAAGACCAAGCGCCACAGAACTACCTGCGTGAAGGACAGACCTTCGAGCCCGATCTTCATGAAGAGGAAACTAGCTCCCCACACCACCGCAGCTGCGGTGTATTGAAAGGCCAGACTTGCCCTCAAAGGGTGAAGTCTCCGTGCGGACTGACGTCGTGACGAGTGTCGGGCGTGCGGCCGGCAAGAGCTAGTACGTTCAGGACCAGTAGGACCAAGACGCTGACGACGATGATTGCCATGTGTCCAGCCTGACGGAATGTCCCACGTGGCAGTAGTGGCAGAAAAGCCAGACTTGGACGATTTTCTGCCACTTTCCTGTTTTTCTGTCACACTCGAAAGATGCTCGCGAAAGTGGTGGTCCCACTGATGCCGATGACCGAGGCGTTCGAACTCGGCGTGGCATGTGAAGTCTTCGGCTTCGACCGATCCGACGACGGCCTCCCCACGTACGACTTCTCTCTGATCGCCGCAGTTCCGGGTCCGATCCGAACGCGGTTCGGGTACAACATCGATGTTCCGTACAACCTCGATTCTCTCGACGACGCCGATCTCATCGTCGTGTCCGCCGGCGGAACCTACGACGCCGGCGACGCGTACATGTGCTCACCGAGTCCCGACTCGAGTGTCGATCCCCTGTTGGTCAAACTCAACGAGGCCGTAGCCCGGGGCGCCAAGGTGGCGAGTCTGTGCACCGGAGCGTTTGTCCTCGGGGCGGCTGGACTACTGGACGGAAGGCGATGCACGACGCATTGGCGGCATGCAGAGAGGCTTGCCCAGACGTATCCGGAAGCCAAGGTCGATCCGGACGTGTTGTACGTGGACGAAGATCCGGTGTTCACCAGCGCAGGCACCGCGGCAGGAATTGACCTGTGCCTGCACATCGTCCGAAAAGAACAGGGTTCTCGCGTTGCCAATGGCATCGCGAGAAGGATGGTGGTGCCGCCCCATCGTGACGGTGGGCAAGCCCAGTACGTTGCCACTCCCCTCGCCTCGACGCCGAGTGCAACCCTTGCCCCGCTCCTCGACTGGATGACGGAGAACCTCGCCCTCGACCTCACTGTGGGCATGGTCGCGGCCCGCGCGAACATGTCCGCGCGCACGTTCGCGCGCCGTTTCCAAGCGGAAACGGGAACAACCCCCGCCCGCTGGCTCAGCGATCAGCGAGTACTGGCCGCCCAACACCTCCTCGAGAATTCCGACCTCTCCGTCGACGTCATCGCAGAACGCGTCGGATTCGGCGGCGGGGCCGTGCTTCGCCAGCACTTCATTCGTCTGCGTTGCACCACGCCGCAGGCCTACCGCCGGACGTTTCGGGCGACCGAGAACGCAAGCTGAAATCGGCTCAGGGAAGAATCAGCGGTTCCGGGGCGTTGCACACACCAACAGCCCGCACAATGGAAAGGACCCTTGTGGCCACCCAGACACTCACCCAGCAGAACTTCGACGAAACGATCAACGGCAGCGACGTCGTCCTCGTGGACTTCTGGGCCTCCTGGTGCGGCCCGTGCCGCCAGTTCGCACCGACGTTCGAAGCCTCTTCGGAGAAGCATGCCGACGTCGTTCACGCCAAGGTCGACACCGAGGCCGAGCAGGGAATCGCAGCGGCCGCCAACATCCGCTCCATCCCCACGATCATGGCCTTCCGCGAAGGCGTACTCGTGTTCAACCAGGCCGGCGCGCTTCCCGCCGCTCAGCTCGAAGAGCTCGTCACTCAGGTCAAGGCACTCGACATGGACGAGGTCCGCAAGCAGATCGCAGAGCAGACCGCATCTGCTGAATAGCGTGAAATGGCTGGGCCGGAATCGAAGTCGATTCCGGCCCAGCCTTTTTCGTTGCTGCCTAGTGAGCCGCGCTGTCCCAGCTTCGACCGGTTCCCACTGAAACATCCAGGGGTACCGACAGCTCGATGGCTGTGGCCATCTTGTCCTTGACCAGCGCGGTGACCTCCTCCAACTCGGAGGCAACCACTTCGAGCACCAATTCGTCGTGCACCTGCAACAGCATGCGCGACTTCAATCCGGCGTCGGCGAGAGCCTTCTGCACGTTGATCATCGCCACCTTGATGATGTCGGCCGCAGTGCCCTGGATCGGCGCATTGAGGGCAGCACGTTCGGCAACCTCACGACGCTGACGGTTGTCGCTGTTGAGGTCCGGCAGGTAGCGACGACGACCGTAGAGCGTCGAGGTGTAGCCGTCCTTACGTGCCTGCTCGACCACCGCGTGGAGGTAATCCCGCACGCCGCCGAAACGAGCGAAGTACGCATCCATCTGCTGCTTCGCTTCTTCGGTCGAAATCTTCAGCTGCGACGCCAATCCGTAGGCACTGAGCCCGTAGGCCAGACCGTAGGACATCGCCTTGACCCGGCGCCGCAGTTCTGGAGTCACCTCTTCGATCGGTACACCGAATGCGCGCGAGCCGACAAAGCTGTGCAGGTCCTCACCGGTGTTGAATGCCTCGATCAGTCCCTCGTCGCCTGATACGTGCGCCATGATGCGCATTTCGATCTGGCTGTAGTCGGCAGTGAGTAGAACGTCGAACCCTTGCCCGACTACGAATCCGTCGCGAATCTCGCGCCCCGCGTCGTTTCGCACCGGGATGTTCTGCAAGTTCGGATCGGTCGACGACAGACGTCCGGTCGCGGCAACCGTCTGGTTGAACGTCGTGTGAATGCGTCCGTCTTCGGCTACGGCCTTGAGAAGACCGTCGACGGTCACCTTCATACGCGTCGCATCACGGTGCGCGAGAAGGTGTTCGAGGAACGGGTGTCCTGTCTTGTCGAACAGACCCTGCAACGCCTCGGCGTCGGTGGTGTAGCCCGTCTTCGTCTTCTTCGTCTTGGGCATGTCGAGTTCTTCGAACAAGACCACCTGCAGCTGCTTCGGCGAACCCAGGTTGATCTGCTTGTCGATCACCTCGTAGGCCGAGTTTGCTGCGTCGGCGACCTGGGAGGCGAAACGGCTCTGAAGATCGTGCAGATGCGCGCTGTCGACGGCGATGCCGGTGGCCTCGATCTGAGCGAGCTCGATCGTCAACGGCAGTTCCATGTCGGAGAGGAGCGACTTGGATTCGATCGACTCCAACTCGGTGTCCAGTGCAGCCGCCAAGTCGAGAACGGCCTGAGCGCTGAGCATAGCGGTCTCGGCCGCTTCGGCATCGAGCTGCTCGGTGTCGTCGAGCAGTGAAAGCTGTTCCTGGCCGGATGTTTCGGCGCGCAGTTCACGCTTGAGGTAGCGGAGCGAGAGGTCGTCGAGATTGAAGCTGCGCTGGCCCGGCCGGACGAGGTACGCGGCCAGAGCAGTGTCGCTGGTCAGTCCACCGAGCGTCCAACCACGCCCACGCAGAGCATGGATCGCCCACTTGGCTTCGTGCAGCGCCTTCGGCTGCGATGCGTCGGCGAGCCAATCACCGAGAGCTGCTTCGTCTTCCGGTGTTGCCGTCGACGCCGCGATGTATGCACATTCACCGTCGGAGGCCGCGATCGCGAGTGCAGTGACGTCGCCGGCGAACGGAGTTCTGGTTCCGAGCACCGTCACGCCGTGACGCTCACCGGTTCGTGCGTGGGCGTCGAGCCACGCGGCAACCGCACCCGGGGCGAGTGCGTCGCCGCTGACCTCGAACCCTTCCTCTGCTTCGGGCTCGGACGACGACAGGGTCGCGAACAGTCGATCGCGGAGAACCTTGAACTCGAGATCGTCGAACAACGCATGAATCTTCTCGCGGTCCCACGGGGCCAACACCAACTGCTCGGGCGTGTACGGCAAGGGAACGTCGCGAACCATTTCGGTGAGCTGACGATTGAGCAGGACGTTCGCGAGGTTCTCCCGCAGTGAGTCGCCCACCTTGCCGCGGACCTTGTCCACGTTGTCGACCAGTCCCTGCAGGTCGCCGTACTCACGGATCCACTTGGTAGCGGTCTTCTCGCCGACGCCGGGGATACCGGGGAGGTTGTCACTCGGGTCGCCGCGCAGGGCAGCAAAATCCGGATACTGCGACGGAGTGAGGCTGTACTTCTCCTCGACGGCCGTCGGCGTGAATCGGGTGAGCTCCGAGACACCCTTCTTCGGGTAAAGCACAGTGACGTTGTCGGTCACCAGCTGCAGCGAGTCGCGGTCGCCGGTCACGACGAGAACCCGGTATCCGAGTGCCTCCGCCTGCGTGGTCAAGGTGGCGATCACGTCGTCGGCCTCGAAACCTTCCTCGGCCATGACCGGGATGCCCAGCGCGCCGAGAACGTCCTTGGTGATGTCGATCTGGCCCTTGAATTCGTCCGGAGCCTTCGCGCGCTGCGCCTTGTATTCGGGGAACAGGTCGGCGCGAAACGTCTGACGCGACACGTCGAAAGCCGCGGCCAAGTGGGTGGGCTGCTCGTCACGAAGAAGGTTGATCAACATCGACGTGAAGCCGTACACCGCGTTGGTGGCCTGCCCACTGTGTGTCTTGAAGTTCTCTGCAGGCAGCGCGTAGAAGGCGCGAAACGCCAACGAATGCCCGTCAAGAAGCATCAAGAGAGGGCGATCGTCCGCCTTGCCGGTGGTGCCGGCTGGAGCGGTGGACGTGCTGGACCGAGTTGTGGTTGCGGGGCTCACGGTTCATCAGTCTAGGGATCGCGACCGACATCGACGCCTTCGCCGTTGTTTACGCAGGAACAGACACAAGAATCGGACAATTGATGCAGCCTTCGGCCTTCGATACGGAACCGAAACATCCCGGAAATCTCAGAACCCCATCTGAAGCGAACGGAGCCGTTAGAGTCCGGAAATCGCAGCAGCGAAACAATCCCTCTGCTGCGCGGCACCTTTGTCCAGACGCGCTATTCCCGACCCGCTCGGAGGACGTACGTGGCCCCACCCGTAGTGAAACGGCAGACCCTCGCGACACTCAGCCGACTACTGGCCTTTGCATTACTGACGTTCTTCGCATTACTCAGCCTGGCCGGAACTGCTTCGGCTCAGGAACCGACCACTTCCCCTACACCGCCGACCCCGACAGCATCCGCAACACCGACAGCACCGGTTCCCGACAACGCTGTCCCCGTCAGCGGCAATCTCAACAACGGCGGCACACGCCTCGAGGGCGTCACCGTCCGTGCACTCGATTCTTCCGGCACGGAAGTCGCCACCGGAGAATCGGCATCGAACGGCCGTTGGGAACTGGCCGTGGCACCGGGCACCTACACCTTCGAGATCGTTGCCGACACACTTCCCGACGGGGTCAGTGTGCAAGCCGCTGTCGAACGCGAGGTGGTGGCCGGCCGCGCGAACACCGTGATCTTCTCGTTCGGCGAGGTACGTACCGCCTCGAATGTCAGCTTCGGCGAGAAGCTGATCCGCACGACGGTCGACGGTCTGCGGTTCGGCCTCGTGATCGCGATCGCCGGTGTGGGTTTGAGCCTGATCTACGGCACCACTGGCCTGACCAACTTCGCTCACGGCGAGATGGTGACGTTGGGAGCCGTTGCTGCCTGGGTGATCAACACGTCCTTCGGCGTTCCGCTGATTCCCGCCACGATCCTCGCGATCTTCGTCGGCATCGGCATCGGCCTGCTGACCAACGGAATCGTCTGGAAACCACTGCGTAAGCGCAAGACCGGGTTGATCGCGCAATTGGTGGTCTCGATCGGTCTCGCGATTTCATTGCGCTACTTGATCCTGATCTTCTTCTCCGACCGCGCCGAACCGTTCGACGACTACCAGGGCCAGGTCGAGAAGAACTGGGGCCCGATCGCACTGACCGACGCCAACGCGATAGTCATGATCGTCAGTCTGGTCGTCCTGGTCGGCGTCGCACTGCTTCTGCAGAAGACTCGCATCGGAAAGGCCATGCGTGCCGTCTCCGACAATCGTGACCTCGCCGCTTCGTCCGGTATCAACGTCGAGCGGGTGATCATGTTCGTCTGGGGTCTCGGCGGCGGATTGGCCGCCCTCGGCGGTGTGCTGTTCGGTATCTCCGAGCTCGGCGGACGCGTCCAGTGGGAAATGGGCTTCAAACTGTTGCTGCTCATGTTCGCCGGAATCACCCTCGGTGGTCTGGGAACCGCGTACGGGGCGCTACTCGGCTGCGTCATCGTGGGACTTCTGGTCCAACTCTCGACGCTCATCATCAACCCAGACCTCAAATACATCGGCGGACTTCTCGTCTTGATCGTGATCCTCGTGGTTCGCCCCCAGGGCATCCTCGGATCCAAACAAAGGATCGGGTGACGAACATGGACATCATGGGAGCTTTCCAGGTTTCCTTCGCCCAGCTGATCGGGCCGTCGGCAATCTTCTACGCACTGTTGGCAATCGGGTTGAACCTGCACTTCGGCTACGCCGGACTGCTCAATTTCGGTCAGATCGGTTTTGCCCTTCTCGGCGGCTACGGCGTCGGCATCATGACCGTGACCTACGACCAGCCGCTCTGGCTCGGCATCCTCGTCGGACTCACCGCAGCCGGCCTTCTCGCGCTCGTGCTCGGTATTCCGACGCTGCGTCTGCGCGCCGACTATCTCGCCATCGTCACCATCGCGGCCTCGGAGATCTTGCGTCTGATCTTCCGCTCGACCGCGTCGGATTCGGTGACCGGTTCCACCAACGGCCTCTTCGGTTTCGCAGATCCGTTCACCGCACTGAGCCCGTTCGACTCGGCCAAGCAATACTCGTTTATCGGCGTGAAGTTCTACGGAGACGATCTCTGGTCGATGGTCGTCGGGTGGACCCTGGTCTTGATCTTGTGCGGATTTGTCTACCTGTTGACGCACAGCCCGTGGGGGCGCGTCCTCAAGGCGGTACGCGAAGACGAGGACGCAGCGCGATCGTTGGGCAAGAACGTGTTCGTGTACAAGATGCAGGCGCTGGTTCTCGGCGGCGTGATCGGTGGTCTGGCCGGGGTGTTCAACGCTTTGCAGACCAAGTCCATCAACCCGGACTTCTACTCGACCGCGCAGACGTTCTTCGCGTTCGGCGCACTGATTCTGGGCGGGGCGGCAACGGTATTCGGCCCGGTGGTCGGCGCAATGTTGTTCTGGTTCCTCCTCGCCATCCCTGATGCCTTGCTGCGTCAGGCGATCTCCGGCGAGAATCCGCTGCTCTCGCTGTCCGAACAACAGGTCGGAGCCACCAGGTATGTCCTGCTCGGATTGATGATTGCTCTCCTGATGGTCTTCAGACCGCAGGGAATACTGGGTAACAAGCGGGAGGTGCAACTCAATGCTTGACGCCGATACCAGAGCACAGATCTTTGCCGACGTTCCTCACCTTCCCGGATCGGCGAAACCCGACCCGGTGTTGGTCGCTGACAACGTCTCGCGGACGTTCGGCGGTCTCAAGGCCGTCGACGTCGATCACCTCGAGATTCAACGAGGGTGCATCACGGGTCTGATCGGTCCAAACGGTGCCGGAAAAACGACGCTCTTCAACCTCCTTACCGGATTCGACCGGCCGGACACCGGTACGTGGTCGATGGACGGTCAATCGCTGGGCCGCATGTATCCCCACCAGGTAGCCAGGAAAGGAGTGGTACGGACGTTCCAGTTGACCAAGGCGCTCTCCAAACTCACCGTGCTGGACAACGTACGTCTCGGTGCCACCGGCCAACGTGGTGAACGCATTTTTGCATCTCTCGTCCCGTGGATCTGGAAAGGCCAGGAACGCGAGATCACCGAACGCGCCAACGAACTCCTCGCACGATTCAAACTCGACACCAAGGCCGACGACCTCGCCGGTTCACTCTCCGGTGGGCAGCGCAAACTGCTCGAAATGGCTCGCGCACTCATGACTTCGCCCTCGGTGGTGATGCTGGACGAACCGATGGCGGGGGTCAATCCTGCTCTGACGCAAAGCCTGCTCGGACACATCAAGTCATTGCGCGACGACGGAATGACAGTGGTGTTCGTCGAGCACGACATGGACGTGATCCGAGACATCAGCGATTGGGTGGTGGTCATGGCGCAGGGCAGCGTCATCGCCGAATCCACCCCGGACGAACTCTCGTCCAACGCAGCCGTCGTCGACGCATATCTGGGCAGCCACCATGACCAGGCTCTCGAGTTCGACGACAACGGAAATCCGGTGGGCGAGACGGCCGTTCTGGCCGCCGCCCTGGCTGAAGCCGAGGTCGAAACCCTCGAGTCGGGCGGGGACCTGTCGGAACCCGACGTCGACAACCTTCCGGCCGATCTCGCCGCGACGCTGGAATCGAGTCCCGAGGAACCGCGCGGAAGGCACGAGAAGCCATGAGCGAGAACCACGCACGTTCACTCACGCCTGCAGAGTTCGCCGCGACGGCCGAGGAGCATCAGCGACTGTCGGCAGGTGCCCTGCTCCGCGCCGACAGCCTCGTCGCGGGCTACATTCCCGGCGTCAACATCCTGCGTGAATGCAACTTCTTCCTGAAGGAAGGGGAAATCGTCGGGATCATCGGACCGAACGGCGCAGGCAAATCGACACTCCTGAAATCACTGTTCGGACTGATACCGGTACGCGAAGGGTCGGTCACTCTACGCGAGGACAACATCACGTCTGCGCCCGCTCACGTCCTCGTTCAGAAGGGAGTCGGGTACGTCCCTCAAACGCAGAACGTCTTTCAGACTCTGACCATCGAAGAAAACCTCGAAATGGGCATTTATCTGCGTCCCAAGGCATTCGCGGAACGATTCGCCTTCGTGAGTGAACTGTTCCCTCTTCTGAGTGAACGACGAAAGGTGAAGGCCGGCGCACTCTCGGGTGGTGAACGCCAGATGGTCGCGATGGGCCGGGCCCTGATGATGGATCCGTCGGTGCTGCTGCTCGACGAACCGTCCGCGGGCCTGTCCCCCATGTTCCAGGACGAGGTGTTCATCCGCTGCAAGAAGATCAATGCTGCGGGTGTCTCGGTCATCATGGTCGAGCAGAACGCGCGCCGCTGCCTTCAGATCTGCGACCGCGGTTACGTACTCGATCAGGGTAAGAACGCGTACACCGACACCGGCGCCAATCTGATGAACGACCCCAAGGTGATCGAGTTGTACTTGGGAACGCTCGCTGGAAGCAAAGAGAAGTAGTACAGACACGAGAATGGGCCAGGGTCGCGAGACCCTGGCCCATTCTCGTTGGCTGCTTACCTGCCCACGACTTACTTGCCCACCACCACGAATCCTTCTGTGGTCAGGGTGTTCTCAGGGCCGAACTTGAGCTTTCCGTACGAACCGATGGACGGCTCCCCCGAATCGTTGAAGTCCAACTCACCGGTGATGCCGTCGTAGTCGATGTCGGTTCCCGCCTTCACCAACGGCAGGCACTCGACGTAGGACGTGCACTTGGTGCCGCCTTCGGTGACGCTGTTGATGTTGGCCGCGATGTCGGTACCGGCCGTCGACTTCGCCTGCTCGGCAGCGAGCGCTGAGATCACCACCGCGTCGTATGACTCTCCGGCGTAGTTGAAGTCGATCAGAGAGGGGTTCACAGCCTTCAGACGATCCTGGAAGGCAGCTCCGACGTCCGTCAGGGGCGTCGTTCCCTGCATGGTGTCGAGCAACGGCTTCGCCACGGATTCGCCGAGAGCGTTGCCCATGTTGCCGTCGACGCCGTACATCGCCATTCCGTCCGACGGGCCGATGCCCACTTCGTGCATGCGCGTGATGATCTTCGCCGACTCTTCGAAGCCCACCAGTGCCACTGCATCCGGATTGAAGTTCTTGACTTGATCGACTTCGGAGTTGAACGACTGCGCGTTCGGGTCGTAGATGATCTTCTCGATCTGATCGGAGGGGACACCCGAATCGATCAGATTCTTTTCGATGTTGTCCGCCAGACCCGTCCCGTACGGGTCGTTGAGGGCCATGATCGCTACGCGCTGACCACCGTCGTCCGAAATGAGCTGTGCGACGGCCTGAGCCTGCAGTACGTCCGTCGGAGCGGTGCGGAAGTACATGCCCTTGTCTGGGTAGCAGACGAATTGGTCCGAGGTGTTGGCAGGCGAGAACATCACGACGCCTGCGCTGGCGATCTTGTCGATCACCTTGAGCGAGACCGAAGACGACGCGGCGCCGACGATGACCTGAGTGCCTGCAGCCAATTCGCGGTCGACGGTGGTATTGGCGGTGTCCGTTGTGGTGTCACCCGAATCGCCGGGAATCAGCTGGACCGGTTGGCCGAGAACGCCTCCGGCTGCATTGACGTCGTTGACTCCCAGCTGGGTGCCCGCGACCATCGGCGGCCCGAGGAACGACAAGCTGCCTGTATCGGGAAGAAGCGTGCCGATGCGCAGCGCTTCCGTGGACGGGGTGGCGCCGGCCTTGGCCTGCTCCGGGGTGCAATCAGTCGTGACGGATGTCGTCGCGGCAGAAGCGCCGGACGTAGAGCCACTCGAAGACGAGTCATCCGACTTGTCCGAGCTACAGCCTGCAAGTGCCAGTGATGCCGCGCCGAGAACTGCAGCAGTACGCACAAGTGTTCGTCTAGCCATCCCACGCTCCTAAGATCAGCCGGTGCTCGCGCCACCCGAACTGGCGCTCGCTGTGGGATCAGACGCTAGACCTTGGAACCGTTTCGCGATCCTTCAAGAAAGCCCTGTGACCTGACTGTTATCTGAAGGTGCACAGTGTTTACACGGCTGTAGCGCTGCGCGACGTTTCGACGGTCGACGCAGCAACCGGGTAACCCGGACACTTTGCTCAAGCGTCCGGTTCACCGCCCAGAGTTTCCAGTACGACCTGTGCGACCGCCTTCATCGTGGAGCGCCGATCCATCGCGGCGCGCTGAATCCACTTGAACGCCTCAGGTTCGGTGAGCGCTTGGCGCACCATCAGAACACTCTTGGCTCGCTCGATCAGCTTGCGCGCTTCGAGCCGGTCCGAAAGATCAGCGACCTCACGCTCGAGCGCCGTCACCTCGCGGAAACGACTGACCGCCAATTCGACAGCGGGAACGAGGTCACTGATCGAGAACGGCTTGACCAAGTAAGCCATGGCGCCGGCATCGCGTGCGCGCTCGACCAACTCGCGCTGACTGAACGCTGTGAGAATGACAACAGGAGCGATGCGTTTGGCGGCAATCTCCGAAGCGGCGTCGATGCCGTCTCTCCTGGGCATTTTCACGTCCATGATGACCAGATCAGGCTTGAGCGACTCGGCCAACTCCACCGCGACCTGCCCGTCACCCGCCTCACCGACGACGTCGTAGCCCTCTTCGCGGAGCATCTCGACCAGATCCATGCGGATCAACGCCTCGTCTTCAGCGACGACAACACGACGGGGTGCGAGCTGATTGCCTTGCGGCTGCGGCGAATTCATGGCCACCATCCTCCTCCATCGAACCGCCCCGACACGAGACGCGAACGATTAGAGGGTACCGGTGTTTGACATTGAAATCGCATCTTCTAATGTAGTCATCGCAACAAGCCCTCGTATCCCAATTGGCAGAGGAAACGGATTCAAAACCCGTCCAGTGTGAGTTCGAGTCTCACCGAGGGCACCACCTGCCGCAGCTGGCCGCACTGCAAGGTTTCGGCATTCGGCTGTACCCCAGATCGACCGCCGTTAGATTCGATCCATGAACGGTCACCGGCTGATTGCTCTGCTCGGAGCCATATCGATTCTCGCGCTGCTCACCGGGTGTCAAACAGACGGCCAATCCAATACTGCCGGCGAATCCAGCGCTGCCGGCGAATCTTCCACCCAGGCCGCGCTCGATGCTGCAACACAGACCGGCACCCTTCAGGTCGGCTCTCCCCCGATCGATGCCCCATCCACCGAGATCTCCACGCTTGCTCCGCTCCCGAACGACACGGAGGTCCCTTCACCGACTCCGCGCGTCGACGTGACCGAGATCGACGTGATCGATCACGATGGTTTCACCCGCATCACCTATCGCTTCGACGGAAGCGGATCTGTGTTCTGGAAAACCGAATACGTCAGTGAAGCAATCCGAGCGGGTGACAGCACAGTCGTGGACGTCGGAAGTCGATCGATACTTCAAGTCGACCTGATGGGAGTCCAATCGGATTCGTCGCTCAACTCCGTATCTCACGAGGGCGAAAACATCACGCGCATAGACAGTGCAGCCAGGAACAGTGCGATCCTGCAGTCGTTTGTCGGCACGGTCGACATCCGTCCGGCATACACCGTATCGACATCCGATTCACCGTCCCAGTTGACGATCGACATCCCCAAGGCAGACAGCTGACTGTCGAATACCCAATTGCGCGCTCAGCTCAGCCATTCCAGCGCAGCGGTGCTCGACGCGGTAATTCGGTTATCGCGGGGCGGATGAATACTCCGTCTCGAAACCGAGGTCTCACAATCGATCCGAGGCGATTGCGGGGTCCGGTTCAACACGACTGTCATGATTCTCACTGCATGCCCGAACTTCCGCTGCTCGAACTGCTGCTGCCAGTGTTTGTTCCAGCAGGACTGCCACCGTCATGGGGCCGACGCCACCCGGCACCGGTGTGATCGCACCGGCATGTGGGAGCGCAGCGGCGTACTCCACATCTCCGACGTTGCCCTCGTTGTACCCCGCATCGATCACCACTGCCCCAGGCTTGATCCACGTCCCTTTGATCAGTTCCGGAACACCGACGGCCGCGATGACGACGTCTGCCGAGGCGACGTGTGCGGCCAGGTCGACGGTGCGCGAATGGCAGTATGTCACCGTTGCGCCTCGACGCAGGAGGAGCATTCCCATCGGCAATCCGAGTATCGGGCTTCGGCCGACCACGACGGCATGCTTTCCGGAGAGTTCGACGCCTGTGGCGTCGAGGAGGCGCAGGATGCCACTCGGTGTACATGATTCGAATCCCCCACCGGTCAACGCCATTGCCGCGAACGCTGCCGAGGTAACGCCGTCAACGTCTTTGTCGGCCGAGATGGCATCGAACGCGGCCCGTTCGTCGATGCGGCCTGGCACCGGGTGTTGCAGCAGTATGCCGTCGATCGAAGGGTCCGCCGACAACGCTCTCAGCACGTCGACCAGTTCTTCGGTGGTTGTACTCACCGGGAGTTCGACCGTCCGCGACGTCATTCCGCCGCGACAGATCGTTTGACCTTCATCTGTACATACGCCTTCGAGGCCGGGTCCGCTCCCACGATGACGGCGGCCAGGCAAGGAACGTGCCCCGCCTCATCACGAAACTGCCTGGTGCGCACTGACAGGTCCGCGAGCGCAGCATCGGCAATTGCGCGTCCGTCGATTATTCGAGCGGGCGCGGTCTGGGTCGACAGATTCTTGGTAGAGACGTTTTCGGTAGGCCGATTCTCGGTAGACATGGATCCCCTTCACACAAGATGTGTGAAGCACCCAGGCGGTCGATGCCTCGCGATGTGCACTCCCCGGTGGTAATCCCCACCCGCGCCAGTCGTGCGTGGTCAGCGTACCGCGCGGTTCTTTCAGCGCCACGAAACGCATCGAGAACGCAACTCACAAAACGAGACAAATCGACATAACCTATCAATAGGTAACGATCTGACCTGCAGTTATTCCATCCTGTGCAATTAGATGGCACGATGGGGGCAACCGCACGGGCACCAAGCATTGGAGGCACCGATGGACAACGGCAAGATAAACCTGACCTATGACGGTCGGGTGTCACTGAGCTTCCAACTGGCGATTCCGCACGCACCGGACAAGGTCTGGAAAGTGATAACGGAACGCGAGTACCTCGACGCCTGGTTCCCGGCGGACGTCGATTTCGATCTCACTCCCGGCGCGGATCTACTGTTCAAGGTGACACCGGAACAAGTCGAGCGTTTCGGACTGCCCGCAGATCACGTGACGCGCGGGACGGTCATCAGCGTCCACCCGCACCGAATTCTCGAATTCCTCTGGGACGCAGATACTCTGCATTGGGAACTGGCACCGGACGGCACCGGCGGCTGTTGGCTGACTCTCACCCACACGATGGAAGACGAAGAGTCCGCGTACGCGCACGCCGCCGGTTGGCACGCGGGCTTGGAAGTTGTTGCGGCCCAACTCGATGGACGCGAAGTCGACTGGTCTCCGTGGGACCGCGCCGACGAACTCTCACCGCAATATCGCAAGTCTGCTTGATTCTGGGCCCGAGTTCAGTCTCGGGCCCGCATCTCATTCCCCTTTACGCGGGAAATGCCTGATCATTCCTTCTTGGACCACCGTCGCCAACAGCAGTCCTTCCACCGAGAAGTACCGTCCGGTTGCCAGACCGCGCGAACCTGCGGCGACCGGCGATTCGGTGGCGTACAGGACCCAGTCGGTGAACCGGAACGGGCGATGGAACCAGATCGAATGATTGACCGTCGCCGCGACGATACGATCATGACCCCAGGACAAACCATGAGTGGTCAGAATCGAATCGAGCACGGTGGTGTCGGACGAATATGCCAGCGTCGCAGCGTGAATGAGCGAATCGTCCGGCAGATCACCGTCGGGGCGCATCCACACCCGATTGTGGTTGAGTTTCTCGCCGGTGCCCTTGAGGATCCACGCCGGATCGTTGGCGTACCGCATGTCGATCGGCTTGAGCGCCGCACTGAAATGCGGCAGTTTCTCCTCGTACCCCACCAGATGATCGCCGATGGGAGGCAACGACTCCGGAAGTGGAACATCCGGGATCTCGACAGCATGGTCGAGCCCCTTGCCGGAGTCCTGGAACGCCGCGAGCATCACGAACAATTCGTTCTCACCCTGATAGGCAGTCACCTGACGGTTGGCGAACGCCCGCCCGTCGCGATGACGATCCACCCGATACTCGATGGGCGCCTTGACATCTCCGCCGCGAATGAAATGGGCATTCACCGCATGGATGGGGCGATCACCGTCGACGGTCCGCCCGGCGGCCATCAGTGCCTGAGACACCAACTGACCGCCGAACGTCCGCGAACCTACCTGTTTCGGGTGGTATCCACGGAACGCGTCTTCACCGATCTGCTCCAGATCCAACAAACCGAGGAGAGTACCGAGGTCGGTGGACGCGTTCGCGTGGGTCACTCAGTGGTCCTCTTCGCCGATACGGTGGACGTGAATGAGGTTGGTGGAACCGACAGTTCCCGGAGGGGATCCGGCAACGATGACCACGAGGTCGCCCTTGACGTACCGCCCGAGGGAGAGCAACGCACTGTCCACCTGACGCACCATCTCGTCGGTGGTGGCCACCGCATCGACCAGGAACGTCTCGGTTCCCCACGTCAGCGTCAGCTGACTGCGCACCGCGGGCAGCGGTGTGAAGGCGAGCAACGGCAGCGGCGTGTGCAGACGAGCCAGTCGACGCACCGTGTCACCGGACTGAGTGAACGCAACCAAGGCCTTGGCGTCGAGACGTTCGCCGATGTCGCGTGCTGCGTACGAGATGACACCGCGCTTGGTGCGCGGGACGTGGGTCAACGGTGGGACACGGGTTGATTCGTTCTCGACGGCCTCGACGATGCGGGCCATGGTGCGAACGGTTTCCATGACGTACTTGCCCACCGAAGTCTCGCCCGAGAGCATGACTGCGTCGGCGCCGTCGAGAACGGCGTTGGCGACATCGGATGCCTCTGCGCGAGTGGGACGTGAGTTCTCGATCATCGACTCGAGCATCTGCGTCGCGACGATGACCGGCTTCGCGTTCTCACGAGCAATCTGGATTGCGCGCTTCTGAACGAGCGGGACCTGCTCGAGCGGCAACTCGACACCGAGGTCACCGCGGGCGACCATGACGGCGTCGAACGCGAGCACGATGGCTTCGAGATTGTCGATGGCCTCGGGCTTCTCGAGCTTCGCGATGACGGGAACGCGGCGCCCGACTCGATCCATGATGGCGTGAACCAATTCCACGTCCGCCGGTGAGCGAACGAAGGAGAGTGCAATGAAGTCGACGCCCAACTTGAGAGCGAACTCGAGGTCGGCGATGTCCTTGCCCGACAGGGCTGGAACGGAGACGTTCATACCGGGCAGTGAGAGGCCCTTGTTGTTGCTGACCGGACCGCCTTCGGTGACCCGACAGACGACGTCGTTGCCGTCGATGGACGTGACGACCAGGCCGACCTTTCCGTCGTCGACCAGCAGTCGATCGCCGGCCTTGGCGTCGCGCGCCAATTCCTTGTACGTGGTGCCGACGCGATCGTGCGTTCCCTCGACGTCGTCGACGGTGATACGAACCTCTTCACCGTTGGCCCAGGTGGTCCGCTCGTCCTTGAATCGGCCGAGGCGAATCTTGGGCCCCTGAAGGTCGGCGAGAACACCGACGGCCTTTCCGGTGGCGTCCGACGCGGCGCGGACGCGAATGTAGTTTTCTTCGTGATCGGCATGCTCGCCGTGGCTGAAGTTGAGGCGCGCCACGTCCATGCCGCTCTCCACGAGCTCACGGATGCGGTCGCCAGAAGCTGTCGCAGGTCCAAGTGTGCATACAATTTTTGTCCGTCGGTTCACGGCTCGAGCCTAGTCGCTACCCCACCGCACTTCTATCCGGCATTTGCGACCTGCACTTTCTGTACTTACTCGATTCAGTTGGTCAGCTCACGAACAGCGGAAATGCCTTTGGATGAACCGGAGCCGGAAGCGCCGACTCGCCTGTGAGAAACATGTCGACGGCACGTGCGGCCGACCGTCCCTCGGCAATCGCCCACACGACCAGCGACGCCCCGCGATGCGCGTCGCCGCAGACGAATACGCCGGGTGTCCGGGTCTGCCACCCGACATCACACTCGATTCTGCCGAGTGGATCGGTGCCGACATCAAGGTCGGTGAGCAGTGGAGCGGTTTCGACGCCGTCGAAACCCAGAGCGAGCAGGACCATCTCGCACACCAGATCCGTCGTGTCGCCGGTCTCCACCAGGGTCCGTTGTCCGTCCTTCGCTCGTGACACGGCTACTGGAACCATCCGGATTGCGCGGACCGCACCCCCACCGTCGTCGAGAAATTCCTGCGCCGCCCATCGGAATCGTTTGTCACTGCCCTCCTCGTCCGCCGGCGAGGTGCGCAGGACCCGCGGCCACAACGGCCATGGGTCGCGATCTCGATCGCGGCGTGCCGGAGGTGGGACGTGGTAGTCCAATTCCGTCACCGAGAGCGCACCCTGGCGATGCACCGTGCCGAGGCAGTCGGCGGCCGTGTCGCCGCCACCGATGATCACGACGTTTTTACCTCGCGCCGAGATGCTCGACGCACCATCACCCTCGCATTCGAGGTTGGCCGCCCGCAGGTACGTCATCGCAGGATGGATTCCGCGAAGACTACGACCCGGTACGTCGGTGTCTCTGACACGATCAGCCCCGACCGCCAGGATTACCGCCTCGAAATCCGTCAGGAGGTCGTGCGCGCTCACGTTCACTCCGACGGCGCAGTCAGTGACGAATCGGGTCCCCTCGGCGGTCAGTTGGTCCAGCCGCCGGTTGATGAGGGCCTTGGGCAACTTGAATTCAGGAATTCCGTAGCGAAGCAGTCCCCCGATCCGATCGCTCCGCTCGAACACCGTGACACTGTGTCCGGCTCGTGTCAGTTGTTGAGCCGCGGCCAGTCCCGCCGGTCCCGAACCGACAACCGCAACACGGTTTCCGCTGTGAACTACCGCAGCCTGCGGCCCCAACCAACCCGACTCCCAGGCGTTGTCGACAATCGCCTGTTCGATGCGCTTGATGGTGACACCCCCCGACGTGTGCTCGTCGTCGAGTGCGAGAACGCACGCCGTTTCGCACGGTGCGGGGCACAGATGTCCGGTGAACTCGGGGAAATTGTTGGTGGAATGCAGATTCTCCGAGGCTTCGGACCACCGTCCACGCCGAACCAGGTCGTTCCATTCCGGAATGAGATTGCCGAGCGGACACCCTACGTCGGCCGAATGGCAGTACGGCACAGCGCAGTCCATGCAACGCGAGGCCTGTGCAGATACGTCTCGATTTCGCACGACGGGATCCAGCGACTCGTATACCGACGCCCAGTCGCCGACACGCACATCGGGCGGTCTGGTCGGTGCGTCGGATCGTTTCACGTTGAGGAACCCGCGTGCGTCAGGCATGAGCCGGCTCCACCAGTTCGTTCTCTCCCACGACCTTCCGGTAGTCGACAGGCAAGACTTTGGTGAATCTCGGACTCTGGCCAACCCAGTCGTCGAGAAGTTTCGCAGCCACCGGCGAGCCGGTCGCAGCCAAATGCTCGCCGAGAATGTCGACCAGCTGACGACAGTCTTCCGCCGAAGGCCGCTCCAGCACGACCATGTCGCGGTTGACCTTCTCTGCCTTCACATCGAGTACGAAGGCAATTCCGCCCGACATTCCCGCAGCAAGGTTCCTACCAGTTGGGCCGATGATGACGACGCGACCCCCGGTCATGTACTCACACGCATGGTCGCCGACGCCTTCCACCACAGCGACCGCACCCGAGTTGCGCACCGCGAATCGTTCCCCGACACGCCCCCGGGCATAGAGCGCACCGCTCGTAGCGCCGTACAGCAGCGTATTGCCGGCAATCACCTGCTCCTCGGCCACGAAGGGTGCGTCCTCACTCGGCCGAAGCGCGATTCGTCCACCCGAGAGCCCCTTTCCCACGTAATCGTTTGCATCGCCGACGACGACCAGCGAGATGCCCGGTGGCAGGAACGCACCGAGTGACTGGCCTGCCGTTCCACGGAGCACGACGTCGATGGTGCCGTCAGGTAGCCCGACGGCGCCGTAGCGTCTGGTCACCTCAGCGCCCAGCCTCGTTCCCACCGCTCGATCCGTATTGTGTACTGGCAGTTCGATATGCACGGGTCGAGCGTCCTCGAGGGAGTTCGCAGCCAACTTGATCAGGGTGTGTTCGAGTTCGCTCGAAGTAGGTACATACGGTTGGAAGGCCGCGCCGGCCGGCGCGGCCGGAACGTCGAAGAGTGGTGAGAGATTCAACGTGCGACTCTTCCAATGTGCCACCGCCGGAGACATTTCCAATACGTCTGCGTGCCCCAGAGCATCGTCGATACTTCGAAACCCCAGTTCTGCCAACAGCCGTCGTACGTCGTCGGCGATGAAGCGAAAGAAGTTCTCGACGTACTCGGGCCGGCCGGTGAATCGCTCGCGCAGTTCGGGATTCTGCGTCGCGACTCCGACAGGGCAGGTGTCGAGGTGACATACCCGCATCATGACGCACCCGGCCGCGATGAGTGGCGCCGTGGAAAACCCGTACTCCTGCGCCCCCAGCAACGCGGCGACGACGACGTCCCGCGCCGTGCGCAAACCCCCGTCACACTGGACGACGATCCGATCGCGTAACCCGTTGAGCACCAGGGTCTGCTGAGTTTCGGCCAGCCCGATCTCCCACGGCGTACCCGCGTGGTGGATGGACGAGAGTGCCGCAGCACCCGTCCCACCGTCGTGACCGGAGATCAGCACCACGTCGGCGTGCGCTTTGGCCACACCTGCCGCAACAGTCCCGACTCCGACTGCGCTGACCAACTTCACGTGTATCCGCGCACGATCGTTTGCGCATCTGAGGTCGTAGATCAATTGGGCGAGATCCTCGATCGAATAGATGTCGTGGTGCGGGGGCGGAGAAATGAGCCCGACCCCAGGCGTCGAGTACCGGGTTTCCGCGATCCACGGGTACACCTTGGACCCCGGAAGCTGCCCTCCTTCACCGGGCTTGGCACCTTGGGCCATCTTGATCTGAATGTCGGTGGCATTGACCAGGTAATCGCTGGTCACCCCGAAGCGCCCACTCGCGACCTGCTTGACTGCGCTTCGACGCTTGTCGTCACGCAACCGCTCCGGCGACTCTCCGCCCTCACCGGTGTTGGAACGCCCGCCGAGAGCATTCATCGCAACCGCCATCGTCTCGTGCGCCTCCGCAGAGAGGGAGCCGTAGCTCATCGCACCGGTGTTGAATCGAGCGAGAATCATCTCGACGGGTTCGACCTGATCGAGCGGAATCGGCGGACGAACCTCACACCGAAATCGAAACAATCCCCGCGGTGTTCCGCCCTGCGCGCTCAGTCGATCGACTTCAGCGCTGTAGCGGCGAAAGATTTCACTTCGCCCCGTCCGGGTCGCGTGCTGAAGGAAGAACACGGATTCGGGTGTGAACACATGCAATTCACCATCGCGGCGATACCGGTACTGTCCGCTGTCGGTCAACTGACGATTGTCGAACTGACGATGCTGCACTGCGGACGACGAGAACGCAGCCGTGTGGCGCATCAGAACTTCGCGCGCGACTTCGGTGATACCGATCCCGCCGATCCGGCTCCGTGTGTTGCAGAAGTATTCGTCGACCAACTCTCGACCCAAGCCCACGGCCTCGAATACCTGTGCGCCCGTGTAGGAGTGAACCGTAGCGATTCCCATCTTCGACATCACTTTGAGCACGCCGAAATTTGTTGCTCTCAGGTAGTTGTCCGACGCAGTCTTCGGATCTATCCCGGGAAGTTCGTCCTGCTCGCTGAGGGCTTGGACAGATTCGAGAGCAAGATACGGGTGGACAGCCGCCGCACCGTAGCCGATCAGCAGCGCGATGTGATGAACTTCGCGCGCGTCACCCGAGTCGACGACGAGGGAAACCTTGGTCCGCAGGCCATCACGAACCAGATCGTGGTGCACGGCTGATACTGCGAGCAATGACGGAATGGGAGCCTGCTCAGGGCCTGATCCACGGTCGGAGATCACCAGAATCTCGATTCCGGCTGCGGCGGCTGTTCGCGCGGACTCACGAAGCCTCTCGACGCCTTCGGTGAGACTGCCCCTCGGATCGAAACCTGCGCGAAGGACAGCGCTTCTCGGAGTTCTTGCGCCGTATAGTTCGGCGACCTTCGCCATCTTTCCCGGTCCGATCACCGGTTTGTCGAGAACAATCCTTCGGCACGACAGCGCCGACGCTTCGAACAAGTTCTGCTCAGCGCCGAGGGTGACACCAAGCGTAGTGACGACTTCCTCGCGAATCGCGTCCAAAGGCGGGTTGGTCACCTGAGCAAAGAGCTGAATAAAGTAGTCGTACAACAGCTTCGGCCGATCCGAAAGAACGGCGAGAGGCGTGTCGACACCCATCGACCCCAACGGCTCCGATCCTGAGCTTGCCATCGGGACAAGAATGTCCCGCAGGTCCTCGGCGTGGTATCCGAAGAGCAACTGCCGTTGCAACAGCGGAGCCGGATCGCCTCGGGCAGGCGCAGTCTCGGGGATGTCCTCGAGGTCGACCAATCCCCCGTCGAGCCAGTCCCGGTAGGGGGCTGTGCTCGCGAGTTCGGACTTGATCTCCGCATCGGAAACGATGCGATGGCGAGCGGTGTCCACGAGAAACATGCGTCCCGGTTCGAGGCGCCCCTTCTCCAACACCTCGGACGTGGGAGCGTCGAACACGCCGCTCTCACTGGCCAACACGATACGGTCGTTCTTCATCCGCCACCATCGCCCTGGGCGAAGACCGTTGCGATCCAACACGGCCCCGACAACAATGCCGTCGCTGAACGTCACGGACGCAGGACCGTCCCACGGTTCCATCAGACAACCGTGAAATTGGTAGAAGGCCTTTATCTCGTCGGGCATCGAAGAATCGTTCTCCCAGGCTCCGGGAATCATCATCGCGATGGCGTGTTGCACACTGCGGCCCCCGAGCGTCAAAAACTCCAGTACTTCGTCGAACGACGAAGAGTCGGATCCTCCCGGGGTGCAGATCGGAAACAGGCGATCGATGTCCCCACCTAAAAGTGTGCTCCGCAGCATCGGCTCGCGAGCGCGCATCCAATTCCTGTTTCCCACAATCGTATTGATCTCGCCGTTGTGGGCGATGCAGCGATACGGCTGAGCGAGTGGCCACGACGGAAATGTGTTCGTGGAGTATCGACTGTGCACGACTGCCAACGCAGTTCGCATTCGGTCGTCGCGTAGGTCGGTGAAGTAACCGGGTAACTGCGCCGGCGTCAGCATGCCCTTGTACACGATGGTTCGGGCGGACAACGAGGGGAAATACACCGCATCATCGGCCGAATGAATTCGCTCGACTTGTCTCCTGAGCGCAAACACTCGTCGGTCCAAGGCAATTCCGCCCACACTACGATCTCGCGACTCGGCGCACGTCACAAAACACTGACTGATGTACGGAGCGCACTGCGCGGCAACGGTTCCGACGCAGTCTCGGTCGACCGGCACCTCTCGCCACCCGATAATCTGCAGTCCTTCTGCCGCTGCGTACCGGTGTATTCGAACTACCGCGCGCCAACGTGCTTCCTGATCCACCGGGAGAAAGCAGTTTCCGGCCGCGTAGGTGTTCTCACCCATCGCGTTGGGTGGTGGAAGCTCGAACTCGGTCACCGCGTCGAAGAACTCCGTCGGCAGCTGAATCAGAATGCCCGCGCCGTCTCCGCTGTTGGATTCGCGCCCAACTGCGCCGCGATGGGAGAGATTGCCCAGGACCGCGAGCGCATCGTCGACAATGGAATGCAGGTGGCGTCCAGAGGTGTCTGCTACCACGGCTACACCACACGAATCGGTTTCCTGATCGGGGTCGTACAGGCCCCGAGGTTCAGGTATTCGAGAAAACGGCACTCGGCGACCTCCACGCGGACATGCAGCCGACGTGCGCTAGTTTATCAGCCCATAACCGCAGGTCGCGAGAGCAAAACGGTGACCCCCTGATACCGAGGCATCAGGGGGTCACACTTGCCGACGGTCGTTTCGATCAGCTACGCAAAGGGCGGTTGTACTGATCGCGCACACTGCCGGTCAACATCATGATTCCGTCGATGAGCGGCCAGATGCCACCGATTCCACACGTCAACCAAGTGACCGCGATCTGTGCGACAGCCATGCCGGGCTGGTTGAGATAAAAACGTCCTGCACCGAATCCGCCGAGCAGAATGCCCAGCAATCCGGCAGTCGTCTTCGACTTGTCCGAGTACGGTTCACCGGTCATCGGGTCACGTCCGTATGGTGCGGACGGGTCGACCAGGCCGTAGCCAGGCTGAGGATAACCCTGAGCTTGTGGGTACCCCTGAGGCTGACCGTAACCCGGCTGTGAGTATCCCGGCTGTGAGTATCCCGGCTGGGGGTAGCCCTGCGGCGGAGCCGCGTAGGGATTCGGAGTTTGATCTGCCGGTGCACCGTAGACGGGACCGTCCGTCGGGGTTTGGGTCGGGCTCGAGTAGTCAGGCGCCGGATAGTTCTGGGCGGCGTAACTTTCCTGCGACGTGTACGGCGCTGTCGGCTGATTCGGGGTGGAATCAGAATCGGCAGCGGGAAACGCTGTGGTCGATTCGGTTCCGGTCGGCGGCGGGTAGATGGGGTGGTTTCCCCACCCCGGACCGTTTCCGACTCCCGAATACGTGTCCCAGCCTGGACCGGTGCCGGTGGTCTCCGTCGACGGCGTCTTTTCGGTGGGTGCCGAGGTTTCCGTCAACGACGCATCCGCCGTCGCGTCGTAGTCGAACGGCGACCCGAACTGCGGTGGAACCGGCGGCTGTGATCCAGACGAGTCCCCCGACTCGGAAGGTTCCGGATTCTTGTTCAAGTTAGGCAACGTACTTTCCTTCGATTCGACGACGGTACGTAATAGCTTTTGTTATCGGACTTCGAGAAGGTTCGACCTTCTCGAGGCCAGTCCCCCACACATGTTTCCTCGGTTCGCGCTCGCGACTCATCCTCGCAATGGCCGGCGAGCACCGTCCCGCGCATTGCCCGAAAGTATCACGATGCCGTCGACGAACGCCCAGATCCAGATTCCGATCGCAAATGGAATTCCGATGAGGAACGCCGACATGAACAGCGCGAAGAACATGCCGAGCAGTTGGCACAATCCGATGCCGACACTTCCGATATAGAGGCGCCCGACTCCACAGATTCCGAAGAAGCCCAGCAAGATCTGCAACAGTCCAGCGGTGGCCTTCGACTTGTCGGAATACGGTTCCCCGGTTACCGGGTGCCGACCGTACGGGGCGTAGGGATCTCCGAACCCGTACATCGATGGAGGCGGCAATGGCTGCTGATATCCGTACGGATTGGGCGCGCCGTAGACCGGTCCCTGATCCTCGGGGAATCCCCCCTGCGAATAGGGACCTGTCACGGCTTGTCTTTCTTCGACAGCTTCACCGCGTCCGACGACTCATCCGACGCTGCCGTGGAGGCGCTTGCCTCACTGGAAGCGGATTCAGCAGCATCGGATTCAGAATCTTCAGCATCGGCCTTCGCCGAATCAGTTTCGGTAACTGGCGCCGCGACTCCTGCTTCGCCGGCAGCTACCGCAGCGACGTAGTCCTTCGACTTCAAATCAGCCGGATCCTCACGACCCTTCTTCGCCAGGAAGAAGTAGGCCAGTGCGGCGAAGAACACGATCCCCGAAGTGAATGTGTTGACGCGAATGCCGGCGATCTCATAGGCGAAATCGTCGCGCATCAGTTCGACGACGAACCGGCCCAGGCAATAGCCCGCGACGTACAGAGCAAATAGGCGTCCGTGGCCGATCTTGAATCGGCGGTCGACGAGGACCAGCAGGATCACGATCAGGACGTTCCACACAGCTTCATAGAGGAACGTCGGATGAACGACCCGAATGACTTCTCCGTTGGAGACACCTGCCAGTTGATCGAGCTGGCCGGAAGAGTTCACACGCTCGAAGATCTCGAGGCCCCACGGGACGGTGGTCTCGCGACCGTACAACTCCTGGTTGAAGTAGTTGCCGATACGACCGATGGCCTGCGCGAGCAAGATTCCGGGCGCAATCGCATCACCGAGCGCGGACACCGGAATGCCGCGTCGACGGCAGCCGATCCACGCACCGATGCCGCCGAGGAACACTGCTCCCCAGATTCCGAGGCCTCCCTGCCACACCTTGAGTGCGTCGAGTGGCTGACCGTTCTCGCCGAAATAAGCGGGCCAGTCGGTCAAAACGTGGTAGAGCCTGCCACCGATCAGACCGAAGGGAACGGCCCAGATCGCGATGTCGAGAACGGTCCCCTTCTCGCCGCCGCGGGCGACCCAACGACGATCTCCCCACACGATCGCGACGATGATTCCGAGGATGATGAAGAGCGCGTAGGCGCGAAGCGCCACCGGTCCGACGTACCAGACGCCTTGGGGCGGGCTGGGGATATAGGCCAGCAGGTCCACAGTTGAGGTCACGACGCCACGGTAGCCGAGCGGACGCCCTCGGCGAGTTCTTCGGTGAGCGAGCGAACCGCTCCCAGGCCGTTCTCGACGGCGGAGACCAGAGCCGAGCCGACGATGACGGCATCGGCGTATGCCGCGATTTCGGCAGCCTGTGCGCCGGAGCGAACTCCCAATCCGACGCCGACGGGAATGTCGGAATGCGCGCGGATTCGTGCGGTCAGTTCCGGAGCCATCGAAGACACGGCGTCGCGAGCGCCGGTGACACCCATCGTCGAGGCCGCGTAGATGAATCCACTACTCGCATCGAGTGTCATCGCGAGTCGTTCTTCCGTCGAGGACGGAGCGACAAGGAAGATCCGGTCGAGGTGGTGCTCCTCGGATGCTTCCATCCAGGCGCCGGCTTCTTCCGGAATGAGGTTGGGGGTGATCAGTCCGAGCCCGCCGGCGGAAGCGAGGTCTCGTGCGAACTTGTCGACGCCGTACTGCAGTACCGGGTTCCAGTAGGTCATCACGACGGCCTTGCCGCCGACCGAACTGATCTGCTCGATCACGGTGAAGATGTCGCGAAGGCGAACGCCGTTGGTGAGTGCGGTTTCGGCTGCACGCTGGATGGTCGGACCGTCCATGACCGGATCGGAATACGCGACACCGACTTCGATGATGTCGCAGCCGCCGTCGACCATCGCCTTGAACACGTCGATCGATTCGGGAACGGTCGGATAACCGGCAGGCAGGTAACCGACGAGGGCGGCACGCTTGTCAGCCTTGCACGCGGCAAAGGTGGGTGCGAGGCGTGATGGTCGTTCGCTCACTTGTCCGAGCCTTCCGTGTTGTCGTTCTCGTCTGCTGCATCATCCGGAGCGGCTGCCTGACCTGAGGCGCCGTCGAAAAGACCGAACCAGCTTGCGGCGGTGTCCATGTCCTTGTCACCGCGACCGGAGAGATTGACGACGATGATCGCGCCCTCACCGAGTTCTTTGCCCAGTCGGAGTGCGCCGGCGACGGCGTGGGCCGATTCGATGGCCGGGATGATGCCCTCGCGGCGTGAGAGCAGCAGCAGCGCATCCATGGCTTCACTGTCGGTGACGGGTTCGTAGGTCGCGCGCCCGATATCGCTCAGGTAAGCGTGCTCGGGTCCGACGCCCGGGTAGTCCAGACCAGCAGAGATCGAGTGCGATTCGATGGTCTGACCGTCTTCGTCCTGGAGCAGGTACGAGTAGGCACCCTGGAATGCGCCAGGGGTACCGCCGGCGAACGTTGCTGCATGCCTTCCGGTTTCGACACCGTCGCCGGCTGCTTCGTAGCCAACCAGCCGTACCGACAGATCGTCGATGAACGGGTGGAAGATTCCGATTGCGTTGGAGCCGCCTCCGACGCAGGCTGTGACTGCATCGGGCAGGCGGCCGGTCAGTGCCTGAACCTGGACGCGTGTTTCGAGGCCGACCACTCGCTGGAAGTCCCGAACGATGGTGGGGAACGGGTGCGGGCCTGCCGCGGTACCGAAGCAGTAATAGGTGTTGTCCGCGTGGGAAACCCAGTCGCGCAAGGCTTCGTTGATCGCGTCCTTGAGCGTGCGCGAACCGGTCTCGACCGAGACGACCTCCGCGCCGAGAAGTCGCATGCGCGCGACGTTCAGTGCTTGACGTTCGGTGTCGACAGCACCCATGTAGATGACGCACTCGAGACCGAGCAGTGCACAGGCGGTGGCCGATGCCACACCGTGCTGGCCCGCTCCGGTCTCGGCGATGATGCGGGTCTTGCCCATACGCTTTGCCAGCAGAACCTGACCGAGAACGTTGTTGATCTTGTGAGAACCGGTGTGGTTCAGATCTTCACGCTTGAGAAGGATGCGCGCACCGCCGGCGAACTCGCTCATTCGCGTTGCCTCGAAAATCGGCGACGGGCGCCCGGTGTAATCGCGCTGCAAGCGGTCGAGTTCGTTCAAGAACGTGTCGTCCGCTCGAGCCTTTTCGTACTCCGCAGTGACTTCGTCGATAACCGCCATGAGGGCTTCCGGCACATGCCGTCCGCCGTAGACGCCGAAATGGCCTCCGGCGTCGGGATCGTGGGAGCGCTCGGTGAGTCCCGCGCTGGCCGGCGGCAGATTGCCGCCCTTGAATATTGCACCGGAGCCTGGTTCCTGAGTACGTGAAGTCACCCCACCAGTCTGCCCCAACGGTGTCGCTGGTCACCGCCCGGGTGCATCAAAGCACGCCGGGCGGGTGAAGCGATTTATCGAGACGGTTTGGGGCAGGACGGGTGCGCACCTGCATTGACCAGATCTGCGACGGCCTTGCGAGGGTCGCCGCTGGTCACGAGGCCTTCACCGACGAGCACTGCGTCGGCGCCCGCCCCGGCGTACGCCAACAGATCGGCAGTTCCGCGAACACCGGACTCGGCAATCTTGATCGTCTCGGTCGGAAGACCGGGAGCGATGCGACCGAAGGTGTTCTTGTCCACCTCGAGAGTCTTGAGATTGCGGGCGTTCACACCGATCACCTTGGCGCCGGCTTCGAGCGCGCGGTTGGCTTCTTCCTCGGTGTGCACCTCGACGAGGGCAGTCATTCCCAGAGATTCGGTGCGATCGATCAACGAGGCGAGCGCCTGCTGCTCGAGTGCCGCGACGATCAGCAAGATGACGTCGGCGCCGTGAGCGCGAGCCTCGTGAATCTGGTACGGCCCCACGATGAAGTCCTTGCGGAGCACCGGAATGGTGACCGCTTTACGGACTGCGTCCAGGTCGGCCAACGAGCCGTGAAAACGGCGCTCTTCGGTGAGAACACTGATGATGCGTGCGCCACCGGCTTGATACGCCGCGGCAAGCTCAGCGGGATCGGCAATGTCGGCCAACGCACCCTTTGACGGGCTCGCTCGCTTGACCTCGGCGATGACGCCGATGCTCGATTCCAGAAGTGCTGCTGCAGCATCGAGTGCAGGCGGTGCAGCGGCCGCAGCAGCCTTGACTGCAGCGAAGTCGAGTACGGCTTCGCGGGCGGCGACGTCAGCGCGCACCCCGTCGAGAATCGAGTCGAGTACGGTCATCGTGGCCCGAATCCTTTCTGGGCAAGAGCCCGATGTGAGATACGTCATCAGGGTGGTCTCAGCCTAGTGGGACGAAATTTTGCTACTCCGTCGGGGTACCCACGCAGGTGAGGGTTCAGTCTTACTCAGTGGGACGACCCCGGTTTCGCGCCGTTGTCTCCCCCAACTCCGTCGTCCCTGTCAGTCGCTGTCGGGTCCTCTCCGGCGTCGAGCGCATCCCACAACATCCGTTGTGTCACAGGCTCGTCCGATGCAGGTTTGTCTCCCTGACCAAGCTTGGCCGCGGCCTCGCGGCGCGCGGCAGGGTTGTCGTATTTCGACGACAACCCGCCTCGCACTGGAGGTTTGCGCATCAGAAGTACTGCCGCGCCGAGCGCCGCCACCGCTCCGAGCAACGCAAGCAAGGCAGGCAGTACCGAAACAGTCGTCGAGAGATCTTCCGGGTGACCGGACAACTCGGCCAACTCCACCGCTCGGTCCGCAGAGGCTCCGGACACCAACAACTGCACTGCCGGAACCGCTACCGCGACGGCGACGAGGGCAACCAACAGTCCGACTACCCGAAGTGCCCAACCTCGCACCGCAAACGACGCCGCGATCGCCGCCAGAAGCGCGAGCGCGAGCGGAGTCATCGCCGCCGCCCAGGTGCTGCCGTCGAGATCCGTCGTCCTCTCCAGCGTCTTGCCGTCGCTCGAGGTCAGATGAACCCACGTCATTCGTGAGCTGCCCCACAGAGCTGCTGCCGACAACGCCAGCAGAAGCGTTCTCGGCACGGCGGTGCCACGAGACGCGCTTGTAGGCTCCGCTGCACTCGACTCGTTCTCACTCACTGATCGTCACCTCCGATGGTGCGCAGGGTGTGCGCCGACGCAATCGCGCTCAGCACTGCCATCGCCTTGTTGCGGGCCTCGGTGTCCTCGTAGACCGGATCCGAGTCGGCGACGACGCCGGCGCCCGCCTGGACGTATCCGATCCCGTCCTTGATCAATGCCGTTCGGATCGCGATCGCGGTGTCGGCGTCGCCGGCGAAGTCGAGGTAGCCGACGATGCCGCCGTAGATACCGCGCCTGGTCGGTTCCAGTTCTTCGATCAGCTGCATCGCTCGGACCTTGGGTGCCCCCGAGAGGGTTCCAGCGGGGAAGCATGCGGTGACGGCGTCGAGAGCGTGCTTTCCCTCGGCCAGATGTCCGGTGACCGTCGATACGAGATGCATCACGTGGCTGTACCGCTCGATGTGCCGGTAGTCGTGCACCTTCACCGTGCCCGGGCGACAGACACGACCCAGATCGTTTCGCCCCAGATCGACGAGCATGAGGTGCTCGGAGTTTTCCTTCTCGTCGGCGAGGAGATCTTTCTCGAGCAGGATGTCGTCCTCCTCTGTGGCACCGCGCCATCTGGTTCCAGCGATCGGGTGTGTTGTCGCGACGCCCTCGGCGACGGTTACCAGTGCTTCCGGGCTCGAACCGACGATCGAAAACGCCGTCTCTCCATCACCGTTCGGCACGTTGAGCAGATACATGTACGGGCTGGGGTTCGACGCTCGCAGCATCCGGTACACGTCGATCGGTGCTGCAGTGCAATCGATCTCGAATCGCTGCGAGAGAACTACCTGGAATGCCTCGCCCGCTTCGATGTCGCCGATCAACTTTTCGACATCGACACCGAAGCTCTCGGTGGTGCGCTGACGACGGTAGTTCGGAGTCGCTTTCGAAAATGTCGACACCGTCGATTTCGCCGGCGCCGCGAGAGCACGAGTCATCGCGTCCAACCTGGCGACTGCGTCGTCGTACGCCGTGTCGACGCGCTCGTCCGTGCCGTCCCAGTTGACGGCATTGGCGATGAGGGTGATCGCCCCTTCGTGGTGATCGACTGCGGCGATGTCGGCGGCAAGCAGCATGACCATCTCGGGGATCTGCAGGTCGTCGACCGCGGAGTCACCCAATCTCTCGAGGCGCCGCACCGCGTCGTAGCCGAGGAATCCGACCATTCCGCCGGTCAGCGGGGGCAGGTCGGGCAGCCGCTCCGAACGAAGCAGCTCGAGGGTGGCACCGAGCGCGTCGATCGGGTCGCCGCCGGCCGGAGCGCCGGCCGGAACGTTGCCGTACCAGGCCGCCTCTCCGTCCACGACGGTCAGTGCAGCCGGACTCCCGACGCCGATGAACGACCACCGCGACCACGAACGACCGTTCTCGGCCGACTCGAGCAAGAAGGTGCCGGGACGATTGCCGGCCAACTTCTCGTACGCCGAGAGCGGAGTTTCGGAGTCCGCCAACACTTTCCGAGTGACCGGAACGACCCGGTGCTCAGCTGCGAGAGCTCGGAACTGCTCCCGGGTCGTGGTGGAATCGGACGCGTCACCGACGATCGCGGTGTCGGATGACCGTGCGGACATGGAGGTGGGCTCGCCGTGCATGCCTCCATCATCCCAGGCTCCCCCATGTGGCCGTCGTGCGCGGGTAACCTCGGCCGAATGAAACCAGGCCAACTCGCTCCCGATTTCTCACTGCCCGACCAGGACGGGACTCCGCGCTCGCTGACGAGCCTGCTCGAGAACGGACCCCTGGTCCTCTTCTTCTACCCGGCAGCCTCGACGCCGGTGTGCACCGCCGAGGCGTGCCACTTCCGTGACCTCGGCAGCGAATTCGCCGCGGTGGGCGCTTCGCGAGCGGGCATCAGCACCGATACGGTCGAAGCTCAGTCCACCTTTGCCACCGCACAATCCTTCGACTACCCCCTACTCGCCGACACCGACGGCAAGGTAGCCGAACAGTTCGGCGTCAAGCGCGGACTCCTGGGCAAGTTGGCTCCGGTCAAACGCTCGACCTTCGTGATCGACACCGACCGCACCGTCCTCAAAGTCATCTCGAGTGAACTACGCGCCAACACCCACGGCGACCAGGCGCTCGAGTTCCTTCGCAATCGAAGCTGACCCACCTGGGCGACCTGATTCTCTGCGCGATTTGAAATCTCTACGCGACCTGAATCGAGCGCTTCGCAAGCCCCATCCAGAATCCGTCGATCACCTGGGTGGGCACCTGTTCCGGATCGGATGACGCACCGAGCGTGACGAACAACGGGGCGAAGTGCTCGATGGTCGGATGCGCATACGGCATCCCGGGAGCTTGAGCGCGGAAGTCGATCAAGGAATCGACGTCACCGGCAGCGAACCTCTCCCCTGCCCACGCGTCGAATTCCGCCGACCATCCCGGGGCCTGCGCCTCCGGTGACGGATCGCGCAGGAACGGTAGCCCGTGCGTGGTGAATCCGGATCCCACGATCAGTACACCTTGCTCACGGAGTGGCCGTAGGCGCTGTCCGAGATGGAGCAAACGCTCGGGATCGAGGGTGGGCAGCGAAATTTGCAGTACCGGGATGTCTGCGTCCGGGTACATCACCGTGAGCGGCACGTAGGCACCGTGATCCAGGCCCCGATTCGGCTGCTGAACCACGCGTTCGTTGTCCGGCATCAACGCGGCAACCTGGGCGGCGAGTTCCGGAGCGCCGGGAGAGTTGTACTTCGCGCGGTAGAACCTCTCGGGAAAACCACCGAAGTCGTAGATGAGCGGGGTGCCCGTGGTCGTCGATCCGATCGTCAGCGGTGCTGATTCCCAGTGCGCCGATACGACGAGGATTGCCGTCGGCCGCGGAAGATCGCCGGCCCACGCCCCCAACTGGTCGACCCACAACGCGCTGTCCACCAGCGGCGGAGCACCGTGGCTGAGATACAGCGCAGGCATGGTTGTGGTGGACATACGGACTCCTCGGGATAGACATTCGTCGTAAGTTGAAGGTTCAACCTAATATAGAACTCAACACTTGCGTCCCGCAACTATTCCCCGCAGGATTCTTCTGGACATGCGTCTGAGACGCTGTACACAAGCACGCTCCGTGCACGAAGAATGCTCGACCCGAAGGAGAAGTCACCGATGAGTGAACCGACCGCGCAGCCCGACGCGCAGTCTCAGACGAAGTGGCTCACAGCCGAGCAGCAAGAAGCATGGCTGACACTGATCGCTCTCGTGACACGGTTGCCTGCCGCACTCGACACTCAACTACAACGCGATTCGGCACTCACACACTTCGAATACTTCGTACTCGCGGCACTCTCGGACGCCCCCGACCACAAGCTCCAGTTGTCGGTACTGGCCCAGCGCGCGAACGCGTCCCTGTCCCGCCTCTCGCACGTGATCACGAAGATGGAGAAGGCCGGCTGGGTGAAACGGGAAGTCATTCGTGGCAGCCGCGGCTCCAACGCAGTGCTCACCGACGAGGGAATGGCAAAGGTGGTCGCGGCCGCACCGCCGCACGTCGCCTCAGTTCAAGGTCTCCTCTTCGAGGGCCTCGACGATCGCCAGGTCGCCCAGCTTTCGTCGTTGGGTACAGCAATGCTCACCCAACTGGACAAGGGAATCGCCGCCGGACTCGGCAAGGCCTGACCCCATCCCCGAGACGCGCGACTGATGATCAAGACGGCAGCTTCGCGAGGTCGAGAGCAGCCAAGTGACTGAACAGCATGCTCGCTCCGATCGGGTTTCCACCGCCGGGGTACGTAGTCCCGCTGGCCGCTGCCATCGTGTTCCCCGCCGCGTACAACCCGGCAATCGCCGTACCGTCGGCTTTGAGCACCCTCCCGGTCGCGTCGGTCCGTAGACCACCTTTGGTCCCGAGGTCGGAGATGCCGAACGCGGCAGCGTGAAACGGCCCTTGGTCGATCGGTACGAGCGGCGAAGCCCCCTCGGAGAAGGCGCGGTCGTACGCAGCGTCTCCTCGACCGAAGTCCGTGTCGACGCCAGTCGCCGCAAACGCGTTGAATCGCTTCACGGTCTCCACCAGTTCCGCTGCGGGAACATCGATCTGGGCAGCGAGGTCTTCGAGTGTCTGTGCACTCTTCCACAACCCCGCATCCACATACTGCTCCGTCTGTGCCATGGGTACGTTGGGCGCCTTCACCGGCGGCACTGCGCCTTCGCTGTTGTCGTAGATCATCCAGTACGGCGTGGTTACTTTCCCTGCCCGCATGTGTTCGATGACCGCGCGACCCAAGCGGTCGTACGGCGCTGATTCGTTGACGAATCGGCGACCGTCGTCGTCCACGAAGATTCCGCCGGTGAACCACAGCGCAAACGCGGAGCGGCCATCCGGATGGGTCAGTCCCGGCGACCACCAGGCCTCTCCCATGAGGTCGGTGTCGGCGCCCGCGGCGATGGCCGCCTGGTGTGCCTTCCCGAGGTTGCCGGGGCAGCCCATCGTGTCGAGAGCGGATCCGGGGACACCGAATTCGGCACGCATGGTCTCGTTCTGCTCGAATCCACCGGCGGCGAGGATCACTCCTCTGCGTGCCTGAATGGTTCGACGCCGACCATCTCGGTCGACGACCGCGCCGACGACCGATCCGTCCTCGACGACCAATTCTTCGAGAGTGGTCTTCAGGTGCATGGTGGCGTTCGGGAGTTCCGCAAGAGCCAACAGGAATCGACCGATCAACGACTGGCCGCCGACGAGGTACTTCGGCAACTTCTCCCCCAGCCGTTCCGTCGCCAGCGGCGGACGAAGCGAATCACGAAGGGCACCCATCTTGTTCGCGTTCATCGGCTTGGGAACAATGTGCCGTCCACTCGCTCGAGCCTTGGGCTCTTCACCGAAGTAGTCGGGCCACGGCAGTATCTGAAACTCGAAGTTCGAGTCCTCTTCGAGGTAGTCGATCAACCCGGCGCCACCTCGAACGTAGGCTTCCTGAACGTCGGCGGGCGTACGATCACCCACCACTGATCGGTAGTACTCCAGCGCATCCTCGATGGTGTCGTCGTCCCCGCCCCGACGAAGAACGGCGTTGCACGGGAACCACATTCCGCCGCCGCCCGAGTACGCCGTTGTTCCGCCGTACTTGTCGGTTGCTTCGATCGCAATGACGTCGAGGCCTTCGCGGGCTGCCGTGTACGCGCCGGTGAGTCCGCCGCCTGATCCCACAGCGAGTACGTCGCACGTCTCGTCCCACTTCGTCATCGTCAGCCTCTCTGATTCTGGGCACAGTTTCCGAACATGTTCTAGAAATCGTTCTAACACATGGACTTAGCGATCGCGGGGGTTCGAAATTCTGTCCCACCGAGCGGGAGCGAGACATGACACCGAGCGGGAGCGAGAACGAGCAGCGATAGCGCACACTTTGCTCGCACCGGTCTGATCCCGTAGTGTCTGGACACATGTCTGGTAAGACCAAGTTCGAGTCCACTCGTCGACGGCTCACACAGCAGCAAGCCGAAACCGTCGATCGATTGACCGCGGCAGCGATCACGGTCCTGCGCGACAAAGGGTTTGCCGATCTGACTGTACGAATGGTGGCAGCGGAAGCCGGTGTCGCCGCAGCCACGGCATACACCTATTTTTCGTCCAAGAGTCACCTTGTGGCAGAACTGTTCTGGCGCCGACTCGACGCGGTACCGCACGAGCCCTCCCCCGAGGCGGAACGAGAAGCGCAGGTCTGCTCGGTCCTTCGAAGCGTCGCACTCCTCGTTTCCGACGAACCGGAGCTGGCCGCGGCCGTGACCACGGCGATGATGGGCAATGATCCCGACGTCGAACACCTTCGGGGACGTATCGGCAAGAACATCCGCGAGCGGCTCATCGAGGCGCTGGGGCCGTCATACGATCCCGACGTACTCGAAGCACTCGAAATCTCCTGGTCCGGAGCGCTTGTTCGAGCCGGCATGGGTTACGAGTCCTATTCGCAGATCGCAGACCGGCTCGAAGTCACTGCCAGGCTGATCATGGCGGGCCGCGACAACCTTCACTAGATGGGGGTCATGGCACTCACCAGCCATGTGCCGTCGACTCGATCGAGTGTCACCTCGACTCGGCTCGACGTCGACGCTGGTGCCGGCCGCGCGGTACTCGTCGTGATCTGATCGACGAACACGAGCACTTCCGCGCGGTCCGCGGCAACGGAGAGCACACCGACATCGACGACTCGGGCTTTCGTGCTGATTCCCTGCTCCTTCGACTGTGGGGCAACTGTTTTCGATCCGAATTCGGTGAAACTGTCCTGAAACGATCCGCCGGCGCCTTCGGCCGCTCGTGCGAGATCGTCGTCGACGGTATCGCTGTTGTAGCTCAAGAGCTTCTCGACGAGCGTGGGCGCCACACCGATCACCTCGGCACGTGCGGTTTCAGCGTCCCCCGAACGGTGGTGACTCCAGATCGCAGTGCCGCCGACTCCCATCAAGACCAACGCTGCAAGCGCTATGACCATGCGCTTCACGGCACGAACTCCACACTCGACATCAGTACCCGCCCGTCGACGTCCTCGACACCGACGCGCAGACGGTAGGTGCGCGCCGAAGACTCTCCCGCTGAATTGCCGACCTGAGCAGATGCCGCGATCAGCACCACCCCCGAGTTACCGGATTCCGATGCCAAGGCTGCGGTGTCGACACGCCCGTCGGAATCGACGGCAAAATCACGGATGGACGCGACGAACGCAGATTCGCCGGACTTCAGTTCGTCGGCAAAGGTTCCCGTACTCAGCGACTGCAGTGTCTCGAGGTCCTCGTCGACTGTGGCGGAGTGAACGTCGATCAGAGCGAGGGCTCCTGCGACCGCACCGTCGACGTACTCTTGACGCTGGGACTCTCGCGCGCGGTCCGATCGAACTGCCAGACAACCGAAGACGACAACGACGCTCAGAGCCGCGAGTGCAATCCAGACCAGGGCAGTGAGTACACCGCGCTTCCCTCCGACCGGATCCAGCACCTCACCTCTCAGCGATTCGTCGGCGTCAGCAACTGTTGCCACGGCTCACCCTCCCCCGGGCCGGAGTCAGCCGGAGCCAACTCCGTGTGTTGATAGTCGACTCCGTCAGGCCCGGTGTACAACTCGCCGGGCGCATTGGTCCCCGACGGCACGTACGCTTCGGGGCTCCGGCAGATCTCCGGGCTCGGTGCTCGTTTGCCCGGTACCTCCATGCAGGGAATGTTCCGAGATCCACGAACGGCGAAGACCGACTTCTGTGGCACTTTGCAGTACAGATCAGCCGGGGTGTCCGGCACACTCGTCTGGGTCGGGTCCCGTCGCTGATCGGCAGGAAGGTAACCGGTCGAGCACGCCGCAGGGTCCTGCGCTTGGAGATGGAAGTTGACGTTCGCGGCGCCGTCCACCTGCCCGCGTTGTACGACGGTTTCCTGTGCCGCGACCAGTGGCGGCAAGATGACGAGCACCTGCTCCAAACCGGCGTTGTACGTCAAAGCCACCTGAGCGGTGCTGGTGAAATTGGCAAGCAGCACAGGCAAAGTGGGTTTGAGGCCTTGAAACAGCAGGTCGGCTTCAGTCGCGAAGCCCGGTCCGGTCTCGAGGATATTGCGCACGGACCCGTCGGCGACCTCCAACTGTCCACTGAGTTGAGCGACACTGGACGCCCACTGGCGAATCTGATCGCCCGTCACCACCTGTGTCTGCAGGAGCGGATCCAACTGCTGTACGAGCGTCGTGGCCGGGGTTGTGGCAGCAGACATCTGATCGACGAACGAGGTGGTCGAATCCAGCAGACGAGCCAGGTCCTCTCCCCTGCCACCGAATGCTGCCGCGGACTCGTCGATCACCGACCGCAACTTGTCCTGCGGTACCGATGCGAGCATCGCCTGCGCCTGATCGAGGACCGGTCCGATCTCGGTCGGGATCGTGACAGCGTCAGGGCCGATCACGTCTCCGTCGGCCAGAAAGGGTCCGTCCGCGGTTCTCGGTTGCATGTCGACGTATTGCTCGCCGATGGCCGACACACTTCGCACCGCTACTGCGAGCCCGCTGGAGGGAACGGGAACCGCACTCTCCAAAGATAATTCGGCGCGTACCACTCCCGGAGACAGACGCACCGACCTGACCTGACCGATGGTGTCGCCGCGATAGGTCACGTTCGCGTTCCGATACAGGCCACCGGCGTCCGGCAGTTCGACTGTCACCGAATAGCGCCCGATTCCGAGCATGGTCGGAACTCTCAGGTACGAGATAGCCGCTGCGCTCATGCCTATCACCGCCAGGATCGCGAAGATCGTCAATTGCCTTCGCACCAGCTTCGTGAGAATCATCGTCCACCTCCCTGGGCGGGCTGCGCTGTGCCAAGTGGGCCGGGCTGCCCTGTGCCGAGTGGGGCGGTCAAGGGATCTACCAGGATTCCGCTCTCCACGGGTGTTTGCGGCGCCCCGAACGGAGTGCCGAAGCCGAGCCCCGACTGGAGACGATTACTCGTGAGGTCGATCAGCGCCCACAGATTGGTGTAATCGCCGCGCATTCCGTCGTCGATGGTCGTCTGGGGGAAGGGGAAGGTACTCAGGTTGCCCAAATTGTTGATCAGGTCCGGTCCTGTTTCGACCACCTTCTGCAGCGTCGATTCCAAGGAGCTCAAATTGGCTTTCAGATCGTCGCGGGTCCGGTCGACCAGATCGGTCCCGACGTCCCCGAACCTGCCGACCGCATCGAGGGCGGTGGTCAGGTCGACTCGTTGGGCGCTCAGTTCCGCCAAGGCTGGATCGAGGGTCTCCAACGCCTCACCGAGAACGTCTCGCTGAGCCGTGATCTCGCCGGCGAACACGTCGAGATTCTCCATGGTCGTGACTATCGCCTCGCGTTGACGGTCGAGTGTCTCGGTCACGGTGTCCATCTGGCTCAGCAGGTCGCGCGCCGCATCCGTCCGTCCGCCGAGAGCAGTGTTCAGTTCCGTGGTGATGCTGTGAATCTGGGCCAGCCCACCGCCGTTGAGCACCAAGGACAGTGCGGTCAACGCTTCCTCGGTGGTGGGATAGACACTGGCCGATGCAAGGGGAATCACGGATCCCTCCGACAACCGCCCTTCCGGCGCCACCTCGGTGGGCGGCGCGAGCGCGACGTGTTTGGATCCGAGCAGACTGGTTTGGCCGATCGTGGCAGTCGCGTTGGCCGGCAGCGACACCGAGCCGTCGAGCGCAACCGTCACCCGTGCGTGCCAGTTGTCGGTCTCGATCGCACTGATACTTCCGACTGTCACGTCGTTGACCATGACCGGAGAGTTGGGACTGATCGACGTGACGTCCGGCATCTCGATCACGACTGCGAAACTCCCCTCACCGCGCCCGGCCGCGCCTGGCAGCGAAACCGAATTCAGCCCGCTCCATTGGCAACCCGCCAGAACGAGCACGGTGCTCGCCGCCACACACACTGTTCCCCACCGGCGGCCAGTCATCGTGATCCTGTCGACGGCATGAGCAGTCCGGCCAGGTCAGGCGCCGGGGGCATGATCGGAAAGCTCAAGGCGCCAGTCGGTTCCAGATCAGGCTCGCTGTACACCAGTTGGTCCGGAAGAGCGCCGAGCGCCCGGGTCGGATTGATGCTCAGGTCCGGGTAGTTGGCCTTGATCGTGTTGAGCAACGGGCCGAGGTATTCGATGCACAAATCCGCGCCCTTCTTCGAGGTGTCGTTGGCCAGGCCGGCGATTCCGCCGCAGATCAAGTCGATCGGGTTGCCGACGTTCTGGAATGCGGGCACACCCACCATCGCTCCTTGGGCCGGCCGGTAGACGTTGTAGTAGTTCGACAACGCTGTCGGAGCCAGATGCAGTACCTTCTCGAGGCCTGCGCGCTTGTCGACCAGTACCTGGGACACGTCGGCCAACTTCGCGATCTGCTCCGTCAAGCCGGTTCGGTTCTGTTCGACGAACCGCTGTACGTCGACGACGGCGGCGTCCAGATCGGCGAGAGCCGGAGCCAATTGCGTCCGGCTCTCGGCGAGCACACTCGAGACATTTGCCAGTCGTCCTTGGAACTGAACGATCTGTTCGTCGCTTGCGGCGAGTGCGGTCGTGAAGGTCTGCAGGCCGCGGATGGTGCCGAACAGATCGGCTCCGCCTTCGTCGAGTGTGCTCATAGCCTCCGAGAGTTCGGTCACCGAGCGCCCCAGCGCTTCCCCGTTGCCGGCCAGTGCGGATCCGGCACCGTCGAGGAAGTTGGCGGCGGGACCGCGATCGTCCCCGACGGGACCCAAAGCATCGGCAGCCCGGCCCAGCTGTTCCTTGATCTGGTCCCACTCGACCGGGACGGCCGTTCTGTCGAGTGGGATCTCCGCACCGTCATTCAGTGCGTCGGCGCCGTCCGTCACCGCCGGCGTCAACTGCACGAAGCGGGCCGAGACCAGCGACTGGGCAACGATCACCGCTTTCGCGTCCTCGGCGACGGGAACCTCGCGCGCCAATTTCAGTTCGACGCGCATTCGATCTCCCTGTGGGGCGATCGCGGTGACGCGGCCGACGTCGACTCCCACGACACGAACGTCGTCACCGACATACAGACCGGTCGTCGAGGTGAAGTAGGCCGTCACGTTGTAGTAGCGCAGATGTTGCACCGCAAGGTATCCCGACACGACGACGATCGCCGCACCGATGACGCTTCCACCAACGACGGCGATTCGACGCCAGTTCACCGGTTTGCGAACTCGTAAGGCACCCATCATCGAACCTCCGGAATCGGTAGCGGCGCAGGTGGTAGCCCGAACATCGCGTTGATCAACGGTTGGGTGTATTGCGCTGGCACCAGGTTCTGAACGTAGGCGTAGTAGAAGGGGCCGCTGGCCACGGTGTCACCGAGCGTGCCCACGTACGTACCGAGACCGTCGATTCCCTGAGAAAGGTTGTCCTTGTTGTTCTGCAGAATTCCGACAACCGTGTCGAGTTTGCCGAGGACCGGCTGCAATTGCGCCTCGTTGTCGTGGACGAGTCCGCTCAGCTGGGTCGACAACGCCGAGATGTTCGTGATCACTTCCCCCAGCGCCGCCTGTCGCCGATCCAGTTCTCCCAACAAGGCGTTGCCGTCGACGAGTAGCGCGTTGACCTGTGGTCCACGCTCGGCCAGCGTCCCGGCGACGTCGTTTGCATCGGACAGCAAGGTGCGCAACATGTCGTCGCGTCTATTGACGCTGTCGGAGATCCGTGCGACACCGTCCAGCGCCGGCCTCAGGTTCGGCGCACTGTCGGACATCACCTGCCCCACTGCGTCGAGCGATTCGGAGAGTTGGTCGAGATCGATGTCCTCGACCGTCGTGGTGAGGTCACCGAGCACGTCGGGCAGCGAGTACGCCGATCTTGTTCGCTCGACCGGGATCTCGCCGCCGACCGCGATCCTTCCCGGACCGTCCAGATCGAGCGATACCGCTCGCTTGCCGAGCAACGACATCGTGGTGACGGCCGCCGATGTGCTTTCTCCCAAACCGATCGAGCCTTCCAGTGTGAAATCCACGCGCGCGAGTCCGTGCTCGACCTCGATCCGATCCACCGTTCCGATCTTCACTCCGGCGGCGTTGACTTCGTCTCCCGGCGCGAGACCGCTGGCGTCGGCGAACACCGCGCTGTACCCGACACTCGATTTCAGGAACTGCAGATTCTGATACTGGAGCGATGCCAATACGACGGCGGCCGTGACGACCAATCCCACGACCCCCACGCGTACGGCCTGGCTCTGTGCCATCTCTCTCATCGTGGTGCGCACCTTCCGGTCGTCTGATCCACCAGGTCGACAGTGAGCGGCGTACCGTCGGCACCGTCGACCTTCAGTGCGATTCCGCACAGATAGAAGTTGAAGAACGACCCGTACGAGCCGACTCGGATCAGCTGCTTGTAGTTCGAGGGCATGGACGCGAGAATCCGATCGAGCTCACTCTGTTGCTCGATCAGCGGATTCAGGCTTGCGTCCAGCTTCGACAGGTTTCCCGCGATGTCCGGGCGAACTCCGGCGAGGAGATCGGCGAAGGTGCCTGATGCGGTGTTCACACTCTCGACGGCAGTCCCGATCATCTCCCGGTCCGCCGCGAGCCCGCTGACCAGCTGTTGTAGGTGATCGAGAGTGTCACTGAACTGACCACCGCGGCTGCGCAATTCGCTGAGCACACCGTCGAGGTTGCCGATCACTCGACCGATCAGTTGGTCGCGGTCTGCGAGAGTGTTCGTAATCGATCCGGTGTGCGCCAGCACCGATGCCACAGTTCCGGACTGGCCTTGAAACACCTCGAGCAAGGACATCGACAACGCGTTGACCTGCTCCGGGTCCAGGGCTTGAAACAGCGGCTTGAAACCACCGAGTAGCGCATCGAGGTCGAGTGCCGGTGCGGTGCGATCGACGGGGATGCTCTCGCCCTCCGGTTGCGGTTCCGCGATCCCCGGATCGTCGAGCAATTCGAGGTATCGATTACCCACCAGATCCTGATATCGAACAGCGGCTCTGGTCGATACGGTCACGGTGTCACCCGTATCCACACTGAAACTCACGTGGGCACGGTGATTCCCACCGAATTCGACGGAGCCGACAGAACCGACCGGCACACCGGCGATGCGCACCTTGTCGCCGGCTCTGAGCCCGGAGGCGTTGACGAACTCCGCCGAGTACGACCTCGCGTCGCCACCTCGCATCTGGCCGAACACGAGGATCAGCCCGGCGTTGACGAGGATCATCACCAGAACAAAAATTCCGAACTTGACGGTGTACCCACGAACTTTCATCGGATCTCCGTCCCGAACAGGTAGCTCATCAGATCCGGGACCGTGTTCATCGGTTGCCCACCATTCGGCTGACGCTCGGGCGCAAACGGATTCACCCCGGTGTCGGTCACCAGGTACGGAGCATTGACGTTCGGGTCGCGCAGTGGAAGGCCCATACACTGCGGGCCACCTGTTGCCGCGACCTTCGGGAGGTCGTCGGGATATCGGTACGGTTCGGTTCCGGCGATCAGACCGATCGACATCTTGATTCCTGGTTGTCCGTTGTAGGCGCCGTCGCCGATCTTCTTGCTCTCCTGCAGTCCGTGGAACATGCAGGGAATCACCGGGGAGTATTCCTCGAGCAGTGCGGTGGTCGGCCGCAGTAACGACAGAACGGTGTCGACGCCGTCGGCGTTGGCTCCCAGTATGTCCTCGCCGGTGCGGGCCAGCCCGATCACGTTGAGCAAGAGGAGATCAAGATTCTGCTGCTCGTCGAGAACAGTGGATCCCGTCGTCGTGAGCGAGTCGAGGGTGTCCGTCAAGTCGAGAACAGCGTCGCGGTAGGTCTGCGTGACGGCTGGCAGGTCCGTCAACACATGATCGAGAGCCTCACGTGCAGTGTTGAATTCGAGCAAGGAGGAATCTGCTTGTTCGAGTGCGACCCCGAGCCGTTCGCCGCGTCCTTGCAGAGCAGTCGAGAGGGCACCCAATGTCGAATCGAGTTTGCCCGGGTCCACCGTCCGGAGCACGGTGGTGAGTTTCTCGAACACCGTGTTCAGCTCGACGGTCACCCGGGATGCGTCGATCGTCGCTCCGGCGGCAAGTCGCGCACTACTCGGCTGCTCCGGCGAGGACAGGCTGACGAACTTCGCGCCGAAGGCCGTGTTCGACGTGATCGCCACATTCACGTTTGACGGAATCGATTCGAGCGCTTCGGGATCGATCGACAACGACAGTTGTGCGGTGGCGTCGTCAGTCGGCGTGATGGACTCCACCGAGCCCACGGTCACCCCGGCCATCTTCACCCGCGCGCCCGGATCCATCACGAGCCCCGCGCGCTCCGCGATCACCGTGATCGGGACGCGAGCGACAAACACCTGGTTGAAAGACGCGACCGACAACGCGATGACCCCGACGATCGCCGCAGCCAAGCCCAGAGCAGCCAACTTGTAGCCGTATCTGTGCACGCAGTCCCCCTAACCGGACAGATTGAAGTTGCCGGAACCGCCGTAGAGCGCGAGTGAGACGAGCAGGGTCACCGCCACGACGCAGATCAGCGAGAGCCGAACCCCGCGGCCCACTGCAGTTCCCACGCCCGACGGTCCCCCGGACGCGTTGTATCCGTAGTACGTGTGGATCAGCATCACCAGTAGTGCCATCACGAGCACTTGAACGAAGGACCATGCGACATCGACCGGATCGAGGAACGTCGTGAAGTAGTGGTCGTAAAGACCGGAGGACTGACCGAACAGCACCACCGTGGTGAACCTTCCGGCCAGAAAAGATCCTACGAGCGCCAATGAGTACAGCGGCAAGATCGCGATCATCCCTGCGGTGACGCGGGTGCTGACGACGTACGGGACCGAACTGATCGCCATCGATTCGAGGGCGTCGATTTCCTCACTGATGCGCATGGCACCGATCTGCGCGGTCGAACCTGCGCCGATCGTGGCCGACAGGCCGATTCCCGCGATGACCGGCGCAGCGATACGAACGTTGATGAAGGCGGAGAAGAATCCGGTGAGCGCTTCGACTCCGATATTTCCCAGTGAGCTGAAACCTTGGATCGCAATGGTGCCGCCCGAGGCGAGAGTCAAAAATCCTACGACCGCAACCGTGCCGCCGATCACTGCCAAAGCTCCGGTGCCCATGCTGATCTCGGCTACCAGTCTCAACACTTCCTTAGGGTGTTTGCGAATTGCCCACGGGATGTGAGCGATGGCGCGCGCGAAGAAGACAGCTTGTCGCCCGACGTCGTCGATCGAGCGTGACGTTCGAGCCACCCGCGCCCGCGTGCGTCCGAACTTGCCGATTTGTGCCAGCGAATCCGACAGCGTCACCTCGATCACCCCGCCGTCAATCGGATGCCGACCGCGGTGACGATGGTGTTGACGACGAACAACGCCATGAATGCGTACACCACCGTTTCGTTGACGGCCTCCCCCACGCCTTTCGGCCCACCCCGTACCGACAGTCCGCGATAGCAGGCCACCAATCCCGCCAGCATCCCGAACAGTGCAGCTTTGACCATCGACAACGCCACCTCGGGCAGGCCGGTCAGCAACGTGATTCCCTCGACGAAGGCGCCAGGGTTCACGCCCTGGAGAAACACCGAGAAGGCGTAACCGCCGGCGATGCCGATGACGCAGACGAGTCCGTTGAGCAGCAAAGCCACCACGGTCGACGCGACCACCCGAGGAATCACCAGCCGAGTGATCGGATCGATCCCGAGCACCTCCATGGCGTCGATCTCTTCACGAATCGTTCTCGATCCCAGATCGGCGGCGATGGCTGTCGCGCCCGCACCTGCCACGATCAGCACCGTCACCACCGGACCGACCTGAGTCACGGCGCCGAGCGCGGCCCCGGCGCCGCTGAGGTCGGCGGCACCGATCTCGCGGAGAAGGATGTTGAGGGTGAAACTCACCAGGACCGTGAACGGCACGGCTACCAACACTGTCGGCACGATCGACACCCGGGCGATCATCCAACTCTGCTCGAGAAACTCTTGCACCTGAAAGCGGGTGCGGAACAAGCCCACTGCGACATCGGCGCCCATCCGGTAGAACTGGCCGAGTTCGCGCATCGGGCCCGCAAGTGCAACTCTTCCGCTGTACACGTCAATGCCCCGAAGGGCATGACGTGGAGTTGCCGTAGTCGACCTTGAATTGCTTGATCCCGTTGAGCCAACCGGACGAGAGCCTGCTCGGATCGCCGAGCTTGCTGATGTCGGGCATGTGATCGGCGATCTTGCCGAAGATCAGATCGACCTCCATTCTGGCCAGGTTGGCGCCGACGCAGTAGTGCGGCCCGGTTCCTCCGAACGCGAGGTGCGGGTTCGGGTCTCGGGTGATGTCGAAGACGTCGGGGTTCCCGAAGACGGTTTCGTCGAAGTTCGCCGAGCCGTAGAGCAGTACGACGCGCTGCCCCTTCGCAATCGCAGTGCCGGCAATCTGTGTGTCCACCACTGCTGTTCGTTGCATCGACGTCAGTGGCGAAGCCCAGCGGATGATCTCGTCCGCGGCGGTGCGCGGACGCTCGCGCTTGTACAGTTCCCACTGATCCGGATGCTCGAGGAATGCCATCATGCCGAGTGTCGTTGCGTTTCGCGTCGTTTCGTTGCCTGCGACAGCCAACATGATGACGAAGAAACCGAACTGTTCCGGGGTGAGTTTCTGCCCGTCGATGTCGGCATGCACCAAGCGCGAGATGATGTCGTCGAGCGGTTCCTCCCGTCTCACCTCAGCCAGTTGATAGGCGTAGCCCAATATCTGCGCCGACGCCATCCGAGACTCGCCGGCGAGTGACTCGTCGTCGTATCCCGTCATCTGATTCGACCATTCGTACAGCTGACGGCGCCCGTCCTGCGGTACACCGATCAGCTCCGAGATCGCCTGCATGGGTAACTCGCTGGCGACCTGGCTGACAAAATCACCGCTACCTTCCGCCACGGCAGCCGACGCTATGTCTTCTGCCCGCGCTTCCAACCCGGCCCGCATCGCTTCCACCGACCGCGGAGTGAACAAGCGTGCCACCAACTTGCGCAGCTGTGTGTGCTCAGGGGCGTCCTTGTTGATGAGGACGTGTTTTGTCGCCTCCAACTCCTCCGCCGAGATGTTGTCTTCATGCCGCGGAATGCAGCCGTTGACGTTGCTCGAGAACTCCTCGCTGCGCAACGAGACGTCGCGGACGTCTGCGTGGCGGGAGACAACCCAGCAACCACCGTCGTGAAATCCGCCGGTACCCGGTTCCTGGGCGTTCCACCAGACCGGAGCGCATCGTCGTAGTTCGGCGAACTCGGCAAGCGGGACGCGCTCGCCGTACAGATGCGGGTCGGTCACGTCGAACCCGTCGGGAAGGTCGATCTCAGGCATTGCAGATGCTCCTTTACGGATGGGTGCCGGGTGCCGGGTGTTGCGTGTGAGCGCTAGTCGATCCGGTGGACCGGGTCGCTGTTCTGTGAGAACTCCTTGGCCCAGCGGTAGTCCGGCTTGCCGCTCGGCGCTCGAACGACCTCGTCGGCGATCCAGAAGGAACGCGGAATCTTGTAGCCGGCGAGGTGACTGCGGGCGTGCTTCTCGATGGATTCGAAATCCGGTTCCACACCGTCGCGGATGCGAAGCACCGCCGCCACCCGATTGCCCCACCGCTCGTCCGGAACACCGATCACTGTCGCGTCGTAGATGTCGGGATTGGCCTTCACCACGGCTTCGACTTCTTCCACGAAGACCTTCTCGCCGCCGGTGTTGACCACCATGTTTCCCCGTCCGAGGAGGGTGACCGAGCCGTCGTCCTCGATCCGCGCCCGGTCTCCGGTCACCACTGCCCGTGCGCCGTTCACCTCTCGGAATATCTCGGCCGACTTCACCGGGTCCTTGTAGTAGCCGAGTGGAACGTTTCCGAGTTTCGCCAGCCATCCTTCGGCGCCCGAGCCCGGCTCCAACACTCGGTTGTCATCGTCGACGACGACCGTGAATCTGTTGGCACCCACTTTGGGTCCGCCACGCTGCTCCAACCCTTTGGTTGCGAATCCGATTCCGCCGAAGCCTGTTTCGGACGATCCAACCGAATCGGAGATCATCAGATTCGGAAAGACGTCGAAGAACGCATCTTTGACCGATCCGGAGAAGAGCGCAGCGCCGGAGGCGAGCACAGCCAGGCTCGACGCGTCCGGCTGCAATTCGTGATGGGCTTCGACCAGTGGACGGCCCATGGCGTCGCCGGTGATGACCATGACCTGCGGGCGATATTCGGCGACGACCTTCCAGACCTGTGCCGCATCGAATTTAGGTTCGAAGATGACGGTGTTACCAGAGAACAGAGCGTTGAACGTCGGCATCAGTGCCGAGGTGTGGATCAGCGGTGGAAGCATGCACCACCGCATCGGTTCGGCTGCCGCGGCGCCACCGCGCGACTGCTGGTACTCGTCGGCGATCGGCTCACCCGAATAGAAGTCGTAACCGCCGGCCAATACGCGCCAGATGTCTTCCTGCCGCCAGACGACGCCTTTCGGTCGTCCGGTTGTTCCGCCGGTGTAGAGAACGTAGACGTCGTCGCCGGAACGCTCGGGAAATGCATGTTCACCTGTGCGCAGCGGGGATTGGTTGCCGAGCGCATCCTCGTACGCCACTGCCCCCGGAATCGACGGTTCGTTCCCGAGAGCGAGTTCGTCCGCCGCCTCGATCACGTACTTGACCCGCGGCGTGGCCACCAACGCCTCGGCGACCCGCTCAGCGAAACCACGATGGAAAACCAACGCCGTGAGATCCGCGTTCTCGTACAGGTAAACCAATTCGTCGCTCGTGTAGCGGTAGTTCACCGTGATGGGAACCCCGCGGATCTTGAAGGCCGCGAGGACAGCAACCATCGCCTCGATCGAGTTGTGCAGTTGAATACCGATGTGCGAACCGACACCTAACCCGACGGACTGGAAGTAATGCGCCAATCGGTTGGCCCGCTCGTCGAGCTCACGGTATGTCACCTCCTCGCCGGAAACGATCAGCGCGAGGCGATCGGGCATCGCATCGACGGAATGCTCGAACAGGTCTGCAAACGTGTACGCCATAGGTTGAGTCCTTCGGGTTCGGCCGGTCAGACGACGAAGAGAGGCAAAGGGATTCCGCGATCTTCGAATACGAATGCCGCGCCGGTACTGACCTTCGTGATGGCGACTTCGACGCATTCCGGAGCGGGAGCTTCGGTGATGTCGACGGCCAGAAGGAGCCCCGCGGCATCTTCGGCCACCACTCTCACGGTGAAGTGCGGATTCACGCCGCGGACCAAAGCCTGGAGGGGATCGAGGTGCTCGCTGCCGAGCAAGGTCGGCCAACCGCCGTCGCGGTCGACAAGAGCTTCTCGCGAGATCCGCAGCTCCAGAGCACCGCCGTCCTGTCGGACCTCGCTCTCCACATACTGCTTCGGATTCAGCAAGGGATGCACGGACAGGACCAATGCCAACGATTCCAGCGTCGAAGGAAGCCCGAGCGCATCTCGAATACGCTGTGCCGCAACTCCCGCGATTCCGGTCAATTGCTTTCGCGTGATCTCGCGAGCCTTGCCTTCGTCGGCACGGCGGCGAACCGCTGCCAGAAAGCCCAACGCCAATAGATGATGCTGCACGCAGATCTCCTCTGCGATGCGAACCAAGGCTGATCGCGAGAAGTCGGAAAACCTCAGGTCGGACAACAACGGACCCGAGTAGTCCGCCCTACCGTCCCCACCGTGATCGATCGGGCTCAGCTCGACCGTCACCGCGGCGGTGCGTCCGATCTGCTCGGTGTGCGCGGTCATCACGGGAGGCGTGTGCGACGGGTCGATGGAAACGGTCCAGGCGCAGTGCGGATGTCGGTCCGCGGGCCTGCGCGGTGGTCGGTGAATCGGCCGGATCTGGGCGTGCGGGTTGGTCGCGATGGCTGTCGCATCGAAAGTCGGATCCTCGATGTCGTGACACATCGAGGTCACGAACTCATCACCCAACGGCTCGACGTCCATGAGTGCTCCGCAATGATCGAGCCAGAACTCACCGTGCAGCGGATCGTCGACCCGGTATCGAAAGTCCATGAACTGTGGCGGAGCGCCGATGTCGAGTTGTAACCCTTTGAAGATCGTCACGACGTCGTCGCCCTCGTATCCGAGAGCCTTCTGCATGCGGCGGGTGTACCAGGGGCTGGCCGATTCCCACTCCTCGACGGCCACCTGCGCCATACCCTCGCGTCCGAATTCGACGATCAGATGCGCCATGCCCGAGCGATCGATCAGCTGCCCGCACAGGAGCAACTCGGGCACCAACACGGCAAGGTCGCGCTGCGAGAGTGTCTCGAAGGAATCGCGCACCGTCATCGGACTCACCACAGCGGGACCGGCGCGGTGCCCACCGGATACCAGCCCGGTAGCGGGTCGCCCGAGATCGATCGCTGGATCCGCCCCTGCATCCCCTTCGAGAGAGCATTGTTGCCGATCATCTCCATGAACAGTGCCGACACGTTCCCGAAATCGAAGAAGTCACGCTGCCAGGACCATTGGAAATCCCCGCCGTAGCGGAACCAACTACCACCGATACCGTAGACGGAGTAGTTGCTACCGTCCTCACGCTTGGCATCGGAAATCTGCTTCCACAAGCCGATCACGTTTCCGCTACGGTCGTCGATCACAAAGTCTTGATACGGATACTCCCAGCCTTCGAGGCCCTTCATCTCGAGACCGAGCGCGACTTCACGAATCTCCCCGCGCCCCACCGCCATGAAATCCTGCTTGGGGCCGTAGTTCCACCCGTACGTGGCGTCCTCGGTATACATGTCCGCCAACGGTTTCCAATCGCCGGCGGCTTCGGCCTTTTTGTTCGCCTCGATCCAGCGTTGGACCATCTCGTCGAGCTCTGCGCGGTCGAAACCCGTCATCTGAACTTCCTCCCTCGAGCACATGAATTCGCTGCAATCAATCGACAATTCTCAGGGCGCCGGTCGGGCAGTACCTGACCGCCATCTCGGCTTCACCGCGGAGCGACTCGGGTGGGTCGGAGTCCAGAAGACTGACCTTCCCCCGCTTCGGGACGACAAAGATCTCCGGTGCCTCCAGCTCGCATGCCGCATGGCCTTGGCACAGGTCGAGGTCGACTTCGACGTGCATGATCACCCCTCACGCCCGGGACGTGTTCTGCGCCGGTACCTCACCGCGCACGGCTGCTGCAACTGGACGACCATCTTGCTGTGGTCGTTTCGGTAGGATTCCGACGGCTGCGCCATCTCGAACTCGAAGTCCCGCAGCAGGATCGAGAAGATCGCTTTGAGCTGCATCTGGGCGAACGCAGCGCCGACGCAGCGATGCCGGCCGGCTCCGAACGGAATCCACGTCCAGCGGTTGACGATGTCCTCTTGATTCGGGTCGATGTACCTCCCGGGATTGAAGGTGTCCGGCCGGGGAAAGTCCTCGGCGATTCGATTGGAGATCGCGGGTGTCGCGGCGACAAGATGGCCCTCTCGGATCTCGAAGCCGCCCACTTCGAAATCTCCACGTGCCACCCGCAACAGGATGATCAACGGCGGATGCAGTCGAAGGGTTTCCTTGACCACAGCCTCCAGAACCGGAATCTGGCGCAGGGCATGAAAACTGATGTCGGCGCCGTCGGAGTACAGATTGTCGAGTTCGTCGACGACGTCCGTCATGGTGTCGGGATGCCGCAACATCTCGATCAGCGACCACGCTGCCGTGCCGGAAGTCGTGTGGTGGCCGGCGAACATCATCGAGATGAAGATTCCGGTGATCTCGTCGGCACTGAACCGGAGGTCGCCGTTCTCGTCCTTGACCGAGACCAACACGTCCAACATGTCGCGGTCATCCTTGCCCTGCGGAGGATTCGCGATGCGCCCGTTCATGATGTCCTGTACCAGAGCGACCAACGCCAACCGGGCCTCGTCGCGGCGGCGGAAACTCTCGATCGGCGCGTACGGATCCACGAAAGCCAATGCATCCGTTCCCTGTTCGAGCTCGTGATACAGCTTGGCGAAGCTATCATCCAGTTCGTCGCGGAACTTCTTGCCGATCAGGCACGCCGACGAGGTGTAGATGGTCAGCTCGGCGAAGAAGTCGAGCAGATCGATCTCGCCTTCGTCTCCCCACTGCGCGACCATCGCCTCGACTTCCCGGCCGATCGTGGCGGCGTGCCCGCGCATCTGTTCGCCGCGCAGAGCCGAGTTGTGCAGCATCTCTTTACGCCGCTCCGGGCTGGCGTCGAAGACGACGCCTTCACCGAATATCGGCTTCATGAAGGGGTAAGCCGCTTGTTGGTCGAGATCCTCGTCGGTGGAGCGGAAGAAGAACTCGTTTGCCTCGGCTCCGGACAGCAGGATCACTGTGCGGTCGGCAAGTTGAAAGGCGCCGACGTCACCACATTCCTCACGCACCCGGCGCATGAGCGCTATCGGGTCGGTTCGCAGTTCCTCGAGATGCCCGTGCGGGAGATCCCCGCCGGACACCCGCGGCGGCTCTGGCAGTGTTCGCGACGTCTCTTGCACTCCGTGCGTCATGTCGTCTCCTGTGAGTTCGCAGTGGGAAGTTTGTCCAGTGGCGCCTCGGGCTGAACTTCGACGAGCACGATGTGTGCTCCTCGCGGCGCCGACACAACGGCGACGATGGCATTGGCGATGTCCGAGGCGCGCAGAAAGTAACCATGGCGGGCGAACCCCCACTTGCTCCACGATTCCCCGACCGGTCCGATGATCTCCGGCGTCGTGTCCATCCCCATGCCGGTCAGTGTCGGCCCGGGTCGCACGATCGACGCGCGAATGCCTGTTCCCTCGAGCTCCATTCGCATCTGACGCCCCATTGCCTCGAGCCCGGCCTTCGCCGCGTCGTACGCACCCATGAGTGGACGCTGGCGCTCGGCACAATCCGAGCCGATCAGTACGAAGTCACCGCGCTGTCGTTGCCTCATGCCGGGGAGTACGCGATGCGCCAATCGCTGCGCACCGACGAGGTGAACTTGGATCTGCCGTAGAAACGCCTCAGGATTCATCTCGTCCGCAGCCCCGAATTCGAGGTCTCCGGCACCGGAGACGACGATTTCCGCGGGGCCGTGGACTGCCTCTGCGGCCGAGACGAACCCGTCGACCGAATCACCGTCCGTGACGTCGAGGAAGTGGGCGAACGCTTCACCACCGTTGCTGCGGATCTTCTCGGCGATGGCTTCGCATTCGGCGACTCGACGCGCACCGAGTGCAACCGGATGCCCGAGTTCGGCCAGGGCATACGCGGTGGCTGTGCCGATTCCCGACGACGCACCACTGATCAGTGCCGGCCGGCGAACAGGATTGGGTTCGAAACGAGGCATCAGCGCACCTGCACTTTCACCGGCAGGGCCGCAAAGCCCCGGACATTTGTCGAATGAACACGCTCGATTCCGGACTCGACGACTTCGTAGTCGCTGACCCGACGCCCCAACTCCGCCAGGGCGATCTTGGCTTCGAGCTTGGCAAGGTGGGCACCGAGGCAGAAGTGCACGCCACCACCGAAACTCGCGAGTTTTCCCGACGAACTCCGGCCGATCTGGAAGCTGTCGGCATCGTCGAAGACGTCGGCGTCTCGGTTGGCCGATCCGATCAGGAGCAGGACCTTCTCCCCCGCTGGAATGGTGCGCCCGTGGTATTCGAGGTCGACAACCGAAGTCCGAGCCACGATCTGACTCGACGTGTCGTAGCGAAGAGTCTCTTCCACCCATTCCGAGGCTCGTTCGGGATCGTCGAGGACCGGTGCGATCTGCTCCCGGTGGTGCGAACCCCAGTACAGAGCGTTTCCGAGAAGCTTGGTCGTGGTCTCGTTTCCGGCCACGACCATCAGAAACATGAATCCGAGGATCTCCTGGTCCGAAAGCTTGTCTCCGTCGATCTCGGCGTCGAGCAAGGCCGAGGTCAGATCGTCCGTCCGCGATCGGCGACGCTGCGCGATCATCTCCTTGTAGTAGCCCATCAAACTGATCGAAGCCTCCACCGCAGGTTGCGGCACGTCGAGAACACCCGCCTCTCGATGCACCACCAGATCCGCCTTGCGCCGCAGTTCGGCTCGGTCGGGTTCGGGGACACCCATGAGTTCGGAGATGACGTCCATCGGCAGCTTTCCCGCCACCTCCGTAATCCAGTCGAACTCCCCCGCGCCCAGCGCGGGTATCAGATGTTGCTTCGTCAGTTCGAGTATCCGGCCGTCGAGCTCCGCAACACGCCGCGGTGTGAATCCGCGAGAAACCAACTGGCGCAACCGCATATGGCGGGGATCATCCATAGCGAGAAACGACATCACATAATGCGCGTGTGGACCGTATGCAGCGGGGTCGAGTGATACTCCGTTTGCGCTCGACAGACGCTTGTTGTCCTTGAATCCGTCGACCACGTCCGCATATCGCGACAATGCCCAAAAGCCCACGTCCGGATTGTGATACAGGGGTGATTCTTCGCGCAGACGCTTGTACGTCGGATACGGATCGTCGTGAAAGTGGTAGTCGTACGGATTGAAGACCACCGGATCGATCAAAGCTTCTGTCATGATTTCTCCAGGATCAGTAGAGCTGAGGCCTCGAGGCGTCCAGCGATTTGCGCGTAGGTTCCGTAGCCGATCCCTGCCCGCAGAAGCGCCCCGGCATAAAGCATTTCGAGCGCTTCCAACACTTCGGGTTCGCCATTCGGATCCAACGCCGAGGCGAGTCGTTGATGGATCTCGAGCCCGATCCGGCCGCGAAGATGTTCCACTTCAGGGTCGGATCCGAGCAGTGCATTGGTCACGGCGGCCGATACCTCCGGTTCGTCCGCGAGAAGCAGCGCGATATTTCGAAGTACAGACAGCACGTGCGCGGTGCGATCCAACCCTGAGCCATCAGGCGCCGACGAGTTCTGAAGTCTTCGCCAGAAAACCTCTGCGACGAGATGCTCCTTGGACGCGAAATACGTGTAGGCGGTCGCAGTTCCTACGCCCGCTTCGGCCGCAACCGAACGGACAGTCAGTCCGGAAAACTCTTGTTTGCGTAGAACTTTCACTGTTGCTTCGGCAAGCCTGGCCACAGTTTCCGCCTGTTTGCCCGTGAGGCGCCTGCGAGTGGATTCGTAGACAATCGATCCCCCGCCACTTGAATCGCCCCGTTTGCTGGACACGTGTCTGGACGTTACTACAGCGTCCTGTCCAGGGCAACGAAATGGGGAAACTTGGAAAATTCACCACGAACAGGCAGCAGCGACGCGAAAAGTTCTACTACAGACCGATCTTCATCCCGGCACCAGCGTCCACGCGCAGTTGCTGGCCGGTGACGAATCGCGACTCGTCCGAGGACAGGTACACGACTGCATGCGAGATGTCCGCGGGTTCGACCCACGGGATCGGCATCGCCTGCATGAACGGGAACGTCACAGCCGCATCCTCGGCGGTCGGATTCTCGAGGTCGGGACGGAACGTCCGGTACATCGGCATGCTCTGCAACATGTCGGTGTTCACATTGGTCGGATGAATCGCGTTGACGCGAATGGAACTCGGCCCGAGGGTCAGCGCCAACGAACTGGTGTAGGCCTGAATCAGCTTCTTGGCCAACCCGTATCCGTCGCCACCCGGACCCTGGAGCGCCTGTTGCCCGTTGAATCCGGTCTGCGGCACCAAACCGGCAACAGAGCCGATCGCGATGATCGAACCCCCTTCGCCGAGGTATTCCATCGACGCGTGCACTGTATTGACGACACCGAGAAAGTTCACATCGAAGGCGTCGACGAAACCGGCGGTCGACACGTGTTTGCCCAGCGGACAGATACCGGCGTTCGCCACGACGACATGCAATCCGCCCAACTGCCCTACCGCCTCGGCAAGTGCTGTTTCGAGTCCGGCGCGATCACGGACGTCGACACGCGCCGTCACCACCTGCTGCCCGGCCTCTTTTACCAGGCGAGCGGTTTCCTCCAGATCGGCTGGACTGGCGAGCGGGTATTCGTTGCTGGCGATGTCTGCGCACAGATCGAAGGCGATGATGTGCGCGCCCTCCTGCGCGAGACGGACGGCGTGACTGCGCCCCTGACCTCGAGCAGCGCCGGTCACCAACACCACTTTTCCGTCAACTCTGTTCATTTCGACCTCTCTCCTGTGGATGTGAAGACGTGGTTGTGAATGTGCGGTGAACCGTAGCGGCGCCGCACCGGACACGAGGCGCTTTTCGTCGAAGCAGATCCGAGACCCTCTCGAGACTGCTGGGCTCTCGAAATCTCTTATGCCCCAAAAACCATTGCCTCAACCACAAGTGTGAACTAGAGTCCAGACACATGTCCAGAAAGAGAGGGTTTGCGCTATGACGCTTCGACCCGCAGACAGTTCTGCACTTCTCGTCGACGGAAAACTGGTTCCCGGATCCGGCGGGACCTTCGAAGTTTTCAACCCGGCGACCGAGGAACTGATCGGCCGTGCGGCCGAAGGCACCGCCGCGGACATGGACGCGGCCATCGCCGCTGCGCGCCGTGCGTTCGACGACACCGAATGGGCACGCGATCACGGGTTTCGCGCTCGCTGCCTGCGCCAACTGTGCGATGCACTCCAGTCCCACATCGAGGAGTTGCGTGAGATCACCGTCGCCGAGGTCGGCGCACCGGTCATGCTGACGAGCGGTCCGCAACTCGAAGGCCCGATCGAAGATCTTCGCTACTGGGCCGATCTGATCGAAACCTATTCGTGGGAACAAGATCTCGGGCACGCGTCACCCATGGGGATTCCGACCCATCGCCGACTGCTCAAGGAAGCCGTCGGCGTCGTCGGCGCAATCACACCGTGGAACTTTCCGCACCAGATCAATTTCGCCAAGCTCGGTCCCGCCCTCGCAGCCGGCAACACCATCGTTCTCAAACCCGCGCCGGACACGCCCTGGTGCGCCGCGCTGGTCGCCAAGGTGATTGCAGAAGAAACCGAGATCCCGGCCGGCGTAGTCAACGTCGTGACGTCGACGGATCACTCCCTAGGCGCGCAGCTGTGCAGCGATCCGCGCGTCGATCTCGTGTCCTTCACCGGTTCCACCGCCACCGGACGCACAGTGATGGCCACGGCCGCGCAAACTCTCAAGAAGGTCTTCCTCGAACTCGGGGGTAAGTCCGCATTCATCGTCCTCGACGATGCGGACATCAAGGGTGCATGCTCGGTTGCCGCGTTCTCCGTCTGCGTTCATGCCGGTCAGGGATGCGCGCTCAGTACCAGACTTCTGGTGCCGCGCTCTCGGTACGACGATGCTCTGGCCGCGGCATCTGCCGCGATGGCGGGTATCCGAGCCGGCGACCCCAGCGCGCGCGGAACGGTGTGTGGCCCGGTCATCTCGGCGCGCCAGCGCGCCAGGGTGGAGAGCTACCTCGCCCTCGCGGTCGAAGAGGGCGGCACGATCGTGACGGGTGGGGGCCGTCCCGACGATCGCGAGAGGGGTTTCTTCGTCGAACCCACTCTCATTGCCGGGCTGGACAACTCGTCTCGCGTAGCGCAGGAGGAGATTTTCGGGCCCGTCCTCGTGATCCTTCCGTACGACAACGACGACGACGCTATCCGGATTGCCAACGATTCCCCATACGGCCTGTCCGGGTCGGTGTGGGGCACCGATCCCGATCGCGTCGCGCACGTCGTTGCCGGTGTCAGAACCGGAACGCTGAGCGTCAACGGCGGCGTCTGGTATTCGGCCGACGCACCGTTCGGCGGCTACAAACAATCCGGGATCGGCCGCGAAATGGGCCTCGCGGGTTTCGAGGAATACCTCGAAACCAAGCTCGTCGCTTCACCTTCCTGACATTCCACACCCTCACCCCACACCCTCACCACAGAATGATCACCACGAAAGTAGGTCGACATGGGACGTTTCGACGGTCGCACCGCGATAGTCACCGGAGCAGCGCAGGGTATCGGAGAGGCGTATGCCCGCGCTCTGGCCGCGGAGGGGGCCAACGTGGTCGTGGCGGACCTCAATCGCGAACTCGGTGAAGCAGTCGCCAAGCAGATCAACGCGGACGGCGGAAATGCCGTGTTCAAGGACGTCGACGTCGCCGACGGGGAGTCGACTGCGGCACTCGCCGACTTCACGATCGAGCAGTTCGGCAGCATCGAGCACCTGGTGAACAACGCTGCCATCTACGGCGGAATGAAGATCGATTCCCTGTTGACGGTGGACTGGGACTACTACCGAAAGTTCATGAGCGTCAACATGGACGGCGCATTGCACGTGTGCCGGGCGGTAGTACCTCACATGCGAGCGAAGGGCGGTTCGATCGTCAACCAGTCCTCCACAGCAGCCTGGCTGTACTCGAATTACTACGGACTCGCGAAGGCCGGCGTCAACAGCCTGACACAACAACTCGCGACCGAACTCGGCTGGTCGAACATCCGGATCAACGCCATCGCTCCCGGCCCTATCGACACGGAGGCGACTCGAACCGTCACCCCCGGCAACATCGTCAAGGACATGGTGAAACGAATCCCGTTGCAGCGCATGGGAACACCGGACGATCTCGTCGGCATGTGCCTGTTCCTCCTCTCCGACGACGCAGGCTGGGTGACCGGGCAGATCTTCAACGTCGACGGAGGCCAGGTGTACCGGTCATGACGCAATCGGCGCCGAAAGCCAGCGCTTCGAAAACCAGACTGGGATACATCGGCCTAGGCAACATGGGCGCGCCGATGGCGCAGCGCCTCCTGGACTGGCCGGGCGGACTGGTGGTGTGTGATGCCCGCGCAGAAGCGCTCGAACCGTTCACCGCTGCGGGCGCGAGCGCAGCATCGACGCCCGCCGACGTTGCAGCGCAGGCGAGCATCATCTCCGTCACGGTGCTCGACGACGCGCAGGTACGCGAGGTTGTGTGCGGGCCGCACGGGATTCTGTCGACCGCACAGCCAGGCACTGTCGTCGCGATTCACTCCACTATCTCGGACACCACGGCGGTGGAACTCGCTGACATCTGTCAACAGCGTGGTGTTCTGCTGGTCGACGCGCCGATCAGTGGCGGTGCCGGCGGCGCAGCGCAGGGCAGGCTGGCAGTGATGATCGGCGGCTCCGACGAGGCGTTCGAAGCCGTCCGCGAGCCCTTCGGATCCTGGGCCGAGCTGGTGGTTCACGCCGGTGACGTCGGCGCGGGAACGCGAATGAAGCTCGCACGCAACCTTCTTCACTTCGTCTCGTTCACCGCCACGACCGAGGCCGCGCGACTCGCCGAAGCAGCAGGACTCGATCTCCGCACGCTCGGAAAGGTCGTCAGGCACACCGATGCGATCACCGGTGGCGCGGGCGCGATCATGCTCCGCGACACCACCGCACCGGTCTCGGAGGACGACCCGTGGTTCTCGATACTGCGGCATGTTCGCAATCTCGGGGAGAAGGACTTGGCCTTGGCCATCGACCTCGGTGATCGGCTGAATCTCGACCTGCCGCTCGCGCACCTTGCGCTCGCCGGACTCGGTGCCGGTCTGGGCGTCGGGAATGACAGCGAAGACAGGTCGGCCGAACCTTCAACGGCATCTACTATTCGGGAGCACGCATGACCGACACCACTCACATGACCGATGCCGGTGGAACCGACGAAAGCCGCATCTCCGAGGCCCGTGCTCGTGGCGTCGCGAAGATGAACGAGGTGTACGGCTGGGAGCTTCCCGCCGACGTTCCCGGCGACTTCTTCGCGGTCACCGCCGACCACCTCTTTGCCGACATCTGGACGCGACCGGGACTGTCGGTACGTGATCGACGACTACTCCTGATCGGTGCCATCACCGCCCAGGGGCAGAACGATGTGGCGAAGATCCAGATCAACGCTGCTCTCCACAACGAGGAGTTGACCGAGCAGCAGTTCGAAGAGGCCGCAATCTTCCTGTGCCACTACGTCGGCTGGCCGCTGGCCACCGGGCTCAACAATGCGCTGATCGCCGTGAAGGCCGACAGACGTAAGGCCGCGCGCGCCAAGGAGAAGGCCGCGGCCGATTCCGCGAAAACGGACACCGACTGACTTTCGGTCGAGATACTGCCATCAGGGCATCGATCACACCCACCGATTCCCCCACCAACCAACCAGAAGAACGAAGGATCCGAATCCATGGCCGAGGCCAGCTCAATCCGTCCGCAGTCCTCCGCAAACATCGAGCAGTGGCACTTCGAGGCTGACGTCGTCGTCGCCGGCTACGGCATTGCCGGAGTGAGTGCTTCGATCGAGGCCGCGCGAGCGGGCGCCGACGTGTTGGTGCTCGAGCGCACGAGCGGCTGGGGCGGCGCTGCGGCGCTGGCAGGCGGATTCATCTATCTGGGCGGCGGGACCCCGTTGCAGCAGGCACTCGGGTTCGAGGACTCCCCCGCCAACATGAAATCGTTCATGATGGCCGCACTCGGTCCCGGCGCCGACGAGGAGAAGATCACCGACTACTGCGAAGGCAGCGTCGAGCACTACAACTGGCTCGTCGACAACGGTGTGCCGTTCAAGGAGAGTTTCTACGGCCAACCCGGCTGGGAAACACCCTTCGACGACGGACTCATGTATTCCGGCGGCGAGAACTCGGCACCGTTCAACACGATCGCGACACCGGCCCCTCGCGGGCACGTTCCACAGATGAGCGGCAAGCGCACCGGGGAGAAGGGCGGTGGTTTCATGTTGATGAAGCCACTGATCGAGACGGCCGAAAGCCTCGGCGTACGAGCAGAATACGACATGCGAGTCCAGCGCCTGGTCGTCGACGGAGATCGAGTGGTCGGCATCATCGCCAAGCAGTACGGCAAGGAAGTGGCAGTTCGAGCACGCACGGGTGTCGTACTGGCGACGGGAAGCTTCGCCTACAACGAAGCGATGATTCAGTCGTACGCCCCACGGCTGATCGGGCGCCCCGGTGCGGCTATCGAAGAGCACGACGGAAAGTCCATCCAGATGGCGCAGGCTCTCGGGGCCGACCTCGCGCACATGGACGCCACCGAGGTCGCATTCTTCGGCGACCCCCAGTTGATGATCCGCGGCATTCTCGTCAACGGACGCGGCCAGCGCTACGTCAACGAGGACACGTATCCGGGAAGAATCGGCCAGGAGACGCTGCTGCGCAACGAGAATCAGGCCTACCTGATCATCGACGAAGCTTCCTACGAAGAGGGCTGCGCCGCCGACAGTTCCACACCGTTCTTCAGATTCCAGCCCAAGTGGGTGGCCGAGACCGTCGAGGAACTCGAATCCGACATGGGCCTGCCGGAAGGCACCCTTCAGTCGACGGTCGAGGTCTACAACCGGCACGCCGCCCGTGGTGAAGACCCGGTACTCGGTAAGAAGAAGGAGTGGGTCAAGCCGATCGGCTCACCCGTCGCTGCGCTCGATCTTCGCAATTTCACCGCCGGATTCACGCTCGGCGGCCTGCGCACGTCGATCAACTCGGAGGTCATCCACGTCTCCGGCGAACCGATCCCGGGTTTGTTTGCCGCTGGACGCTGCACCGCCGGCGTCTGCGCCGGTGGATACGCCTCCGGAACGTCCCTCGGTGACGGCAGCTTCTACGGGCGACGCGCCGGAGTCAGCGCTGCCAAGGGCTGAGCGTCTCTTCTCAGATGTCAGCGTCCTCGCTGCGACGTTCGAGGAACAACGTGTCACGCCACCGCCCACCCAGTTGAGCGATACGCGACCGAGTGCCGACGACTCGGAATCCGACGGCCTGGTGCAAGGCGACGCTTGCCCGGTTCTCCGGGAAAATCGACGACTGCACTGTCCAGATCTCACTGGCGTCGGCGGCTTGCACCTGTCGGCGAAGCAGCAGCTTGCCCACGCCGCGCCCGCGAGCGCCGCTACCGATGTAGATGGAGTTCTCGGCGACCCCGCGGTAGCAGTCTCGCGAGGACACCGGGCTGAGGCTCGCCCAGCCTTCGACGCGGCCGTCGATCTCGGCCACCCATCGATGATCGGGTAACCATTGCGCGTCGAGCTTCTCGGCGGATGGCACCGAGGTGGTGAACGTCGCGGTTCCGGTGTCGATTCCTTCGCGGTAGATCGAGCGGACGGCATCCCAGTCGCCGGATTCCATGCGGCGCACCACCACGTCATCGGGAAGAACTCCCAGTGTGTCTTCGACCGGACCACGAGCAGCCACGACGGCGGCCGCTGCCATCAGATCGGAGTATGCCGTTCCGGCAACACTGACAACCGAAGTGCCTTCACGCACCGAAGCCTCGACAAAACCGACCTCGATCAAGGCCTCGAGGTGGGCACTCAACGCCGACGGCTCGAGTGATGCGGCGTGTGCAATCGTGTCGACGTCGATCGGACCGCCGGCAGCAAGTCGGAGCACTCGCAGCCGCGTCGGATCACCCAGGCACGCAAACCTGCGCGCAAGTACGTCGGTGTCGAGGGGAGCGAGTGTTTCTGAACTCATGAGGCGACTATAACGCCGCTGACCTGCAGTTCGGTCGGCTAGGTTCGGCAAGAGTGTCCCGGAGTGAGAAACAACTCAGCCACCGACCCCAGGGTTCGCCGGCTAACGCGCACCGATCGACGCGGCAATCATCGACCACGAGTTGTGAAGATCGTCCTGCCAGTAACCCCAAGAGTGAGTGCCAGTTGCCCGGAAATCATAGGTGGCCGGGATGCCCAAGGAGTCGAGCCGCTCGGCCAAACGCTGGGTGCACTGGTTCGTCCCGGCCTCGATGACTCCACCCACGATCACCTGGTTCGCCAGAACGCCGAGGTCGCCGTTGACCATCGGTCCGCCCAGATTCTCGTGTGGGCCGGGCAGGCCCGATCCATTGCTGATGTAGAGGTCGACCCCCCGCAATCTCTCGGCATTGACCACAGGATCGTTGGCTACCCAGCCCGGACCGCCGGGAGGACCCCACATGTTGTCCACGTTGCCGCCGCGGAATCCGACCACGAATCTCACGTAGTCCTGACCGGGTTGAGTACTCGTCTCGGCACACCCGCTGAAAGCACCGACGGCACGGTAAACGGATGGCGCCGCCTCGGCCAGGCTCAGAACCGAGGTACCTGCCATCGACAATCCGGCAACGGCATTCGTACCCGTAGTCCCGAGCGTGGCATCGACGATCGGTGGCAACTCCTGGGTGAGAAAGGTGGTCCACTTGTTCAGTCCGAGAACAGGATCGGGCTTCTCCCAGTCGGTGTAGTAGCTGTAGGCACCGCCGATCGGGTTGACGACGTTGACGTTCTTGTCGCCGAAGAAGTCGACGACGTCTGTCCGTGTCTGCCACGTCGCCGTGTCCTCGCCTCCGCCGGCGCCATTGAGTAGATAGAGGGTCGGCCGGGGCGCACTTGTGTCTGCCGGCCGAATCACCTCGAGCGGAATCACCTTGTCCATCGCAGCCGAGTAGACGTACATAGTCAGCTGACGGGCGTTGATCTCCTCGACGTGATCGAGAGCTGAACCGCCTGAAGGGGATGTCGGGGCCGGGTCAGCCGAGGCCAACGCTGCTTCGCCGAACAGTCCCGTCCACGCGACGAGGGCGACGACAAGCATGGCCCGAGTACGTCCGATTCTTCTCATTGCCGCTCCTCGTGCTCGATTGCGGTGCCCGGCAACAGCTCGGTGGCGCTCGCTTCGCGGGCGTGCGGCTTGGTGGCTTGAAGTTGTCATGCCCGTTCGGGGTATCCGGAAAACATCGAGAGCACCCGGGCGAGCACCGGTCCGATGACCGCCATGGCCGGAGGTTCGATCATCTCGTTGTGTTCGCAGCGCACGGGCACCTCCACGATCCGGCCCGTCACGAGTGGGCTCCATTCCTGCGGCGACCTGTCGCGCGGAATCGTGTCGTCGTCTCCGGATGCCAGGAAGATCAGCAGATCTCCTTCGTAGACCTGGGGAACGAACTGGTGCGTGATTCTCTGCGAAGTCTCGTACCCTCGGGCAATCCGTTCGAGGTCCCGACCGTCGACTCCCGTCTCGGGCCCGAGCCTCCGGGCCAACACGGCCGCCGCCTCGTCGAAGGTCAGATCTCGGTCGGTCTCGATCTCGAGGCCGAGTCCTCGCAGTATGTCTCGGACGTCGAGTTCGGCTGACGCAGGGGCATCGCCGTTGTCGGGGTAGCTGTCCATGATCGCCAGTGTGGCGACGTCGCGGCCGGACGATTGCAGTTCGACGGCCATGGCGTGCGCGATGACTCCGCCAAGGGACCACCCGAGTAAGTCGTACGGCCCGTCCGGCGAAACGGCCTCCACCTCTTCGACGTAGCGATGGGCTAACTGTTCGATCGACTGATAGTCACCGTCGTCGCTGAGAGCGGGGAGCTGAAGTCCGTACACGGGTCTGTCCTCGGGCAGATACCGCACCAAGCCGGCATACCCCCAGGACAGGCCGATACCGGGGTGCACACAGAACAGCGGTCGCCCAGTCCCTTTCGTCCGCAGTGGAACAACCACGGCGAGAAGCTCTTCCATACCGGCGTCGGCTGTCGGCATGTCGAGGCGTCGAGCGATTCCAGCGGGTGTCGGGTCGAGGAACATCCACTGAAGCGGGATTCTCCGTCGGAAACGAGAGTGCAGTGCGCTGACGATTCGGGTGGCCACCAGGGAGGACCCGCCCAGGTCGAAGAAGCTGTCGGTAGTGCTCACCCGGTCGACACCCAGAACCTCGACGAACGAGTCGACCACGGCGCGCTCGGTGTCGGTGACCGGCTCGCGGAACTCGGCTGCAGCCGAACCGAATTCGGGTTCCGGTAAGGCCTTTCGGTCGAGCTTGCCCACCGGTGTCATCGGAATCCGCTCGAGAAGCACCACTGCCGACGGAACCATGTGCGAGGGTAGTCGGTCGGCTGCGTACGCCCGTATCTCGTCGGTGCCGGTGGCGTCAGCAGCTGACGCACGCACGTACGACACCAGGACCGTTTCACCCGACGGTCCCGTGTGGCCGACAGTCGCGGCGAAGTCCACCGACGGATGGCGTGAGAGAACTGCATCGATTTCCCCGAGTTCGATCCGAAAACCACGGACCTTGACCTGGAAGTCGCTGCGCCCGATGTATTCGAGCGTGTGATGCACTCCATCGCCGGAGCCGACGATTTTGGCACTGTCACCGCCGGATTCACGCCAACGCACGACATCTCCGGTGCGGTACATCCGGCGCCCCGGCGACCCGTACGAGCACGCGACAAATCGTTCCGACGTGAGCGACGCCCGATTATGGTACCCACGTGCCATACCTGGACCGATGATGTACAACTCCCCCGGCACGCCCACCGGGACGGGCTGCAAACGCTCGTCCAGCACCAGGAAGCCGAAGCCCACTGCCGGCGAGCCGATGTTCACTCCCGCACCGGGTTTCATCGAATCGCTGACGCTCGCCTGCACGGTGGTTTCAGTCGGGCCGTAGCCGTTGTGCAGCCTCCGACCCGGCGCCCATTGCGCGACGACCTCCGGCGGGCAGGCCTCGCCCACCAGATCGAGAACACGGAGCGCCTCGAAACCGTTGTCACCCAACGCCGCCAGCGCGGTCGGTGTAATGGTGGCATGAGTGACCTGCTCGCGCCGGAAAACATCGGCCAATTCGGCGCCACCGTACACAGCAGGCGGAACGATCACGACTTGCGCCGAGGCGCTGAATGCCATCGTCAACTCGAAGATGGAAGCGTCGAAACTCGGCGATGCCAACTGAGAGACATGAGAGTCGTGAGTGACCTCGAACCTCTCACGAGTTTCGGCCGTGAAGCTCGCCAAACCTCGATGAGTAATGTTCACTCCCTTGGGTTTCCCGGTAGATCCCGAGGTGTAGATCAGGTAGGCCGGATGATCGAGGTTCAGTTCACCGGTTCGATCGTCATCGGTGATCGGTTCCGGCGACAGCGCGGCTACCCGCCGGGCGAAGTGTGGGTCGTCGAGTTCCAGCCAGGGAACAACGTCGGGTAGGTGAGTTCGGCTGGTCTGAACAGTCAAACCGAGCGAGGCTCGGCAATCGGCGAGCATGTATTCGACGCGCTCGCGCGGATAGGCCGGATCGACAGGCACAAAAGCCGCTCCGGCTTTGGTCACCGACCAGATCGCCACCACCGATTCGATCGAGCGAGGCATTCCCAGTGCCACGAAGGTCTCCGGGCCCACACCGCGACCGCACAACTCCCGGGCAACACGATTCGACCACTCGTCCAGGTCGCGATAACTGAGCTGCCGGTTCTCGAGCGACAGGGCCACCGAGTCAGGATCGATCGCCACGGCGTCCGCCAACAACTCAGGCCACAATTTCGGAGGTACTTCGGGGAGCCCGTGCGCCGGCGTCAACTCGCGACGTTCGAGATCGCCGAGTAGGTCGATGTCACCGATCGGTACCTGCGGATTCCGGGTCACGGCCTCGAGCACACGAACGAACATGTCGGCAAAACCGCCGACCGTACCGGGGTCGAAGAGATCAGTGGCAAAGTCGACGGCTCCGCTCATCCCTCCCGGTTCACCGCGATCGTCGTACTCCTCGGCCAGAAGGAATTCCAGGTCTACCTTCACTACCTCGAGTTCAGGGTCGATCCCACGGACTTCCAGTCCCGGTAGCTTCAGAATCGGTCGTTTGTTGTTCTGGAATTCCAGCGACACCGAGGAAATCGGTGCATAGGCGCTCGACCGTTTCGGCCCGACCGCGTCCACTACCCGCTCGAAGGGCACGTCGGAATGAGCGAACGCGGCGAGGTCGACTTCGCGGCAATGCTCAACCAACTCCCGGAACGATCGAGCCGGATCCACCTGTGTGCGCAGTGCGAGCGTGCCGACGAACATGCCGACCAGATCATCGAGGGCACGATCTCCCCGGCCGGCGATCGGCGTGCCGATCACGATGTCGTCGGTGCTGCCCAAACGTGCCAGCAAGAGCGCGAGCGCTGCATGCACAGTCATGAATGCAGTGGACTCGTGCTGCCGCGACACGTTCCGAATACGGCGGTGAAGATCACTGCTGATCGAGAAGTGAATCCGCGAGCCGTGAAAACTCTGTTGCGTCGGCCGGTCTCGATCGAGCGGAAGTTCCAAGAGGTCGGGAGCACCTGACAATGCACGTCGCCAGTAAGCCAACTGCTCGGCGATCACCGACCCGGGGTCGTCGACTGAGCCCAGAATCTCCCGTTGCCAGAGCGCGAAGTCGGCGTACTGGACTGGAAGCGGCGTCCACTGGGGATCCCCGCCGTACGCGTGGGCCTCGTATGCAATCATCACGTCTCGGGTCAACGGAGACATCGAGAAGCCGTCAGCCGAGATGTGGTGCACCACTACGGCAAGCACGTGTTCGCGCTCATCGATGGTGAACAACGCTGCCCGCAGGGGAATTCGTGCGGCGACGTCGAAACCGGCCGAGACCATCCGGGCAAGCTCGTCACGGAGATGATGTTCGTCGGTCACCGATGTCTCGGTCAGTTGCGGCAGCTCGGCGCTCTCGGTGGGCAGGATGTGCTGGACCGGTCCGTCACCGTGGACCGGGAACATCGTTCGCAGCGATTCGTGGCGGGCGATGACATCGGACATCGCTGATCTCAAGGCCGGTTTGTCGAGTTCACCGCTCAACCGCACCACGAGCGGAATGTTGTATGCAGGAGAACTGGTGTCGAGTTGATTGACGAACCACATCCGCTGCTGAGCAAACGACAAGGGGATGTTGTCGGGTCGGGGGCGCGGTCCCAGTCGCTCCGCCCCTTCGGCAACCGACTGGCCGATCACCGTAGCCAACTCGGCCACCGTCGGCGTCTCGAACAGATCCCGCACGCCTACGGTAGCTCCGAGCACCGCCCGTAGCCTCGCCGCGACCGAAGTGGCGCTCAGAGAATTTCCACCGAGCTCGAAGAAACTGATGTCGGTACCGACTCGTTCGAGGCCGAGCACCTCGCCGAACACGTCCGACACTGCCTGTTCGACCGGGCCGACCGGGGGACGGAAATCCCCTGTGGTCGTCTCGATTTCGGGTCTTGGCAACGCCGAACGGTCGACTTTTCCGACAGCGGTCAACGGAATGTTCTCCAGCACCGTGAGAACGGCAGGCACCATGTGCGAAGGCAAGCGCCGGGCCACGGCGCGACTCAGGATCCTGGTGTCCAGTCGACCCGCCGTGGGCACGACGTACGACACGAGTCGGGTGTCTCCAGTGAGGGCGGAATCGGCAACCGTAACGGCAAAACCGACGTTGGGCTCCGACATGAGCACACTGTCGATCTCACCGAGTTCGACACGGAAGCCTCGAACCTTGACCTGGAAGTCGCTTCGCCCGACGTACTCGACACACATGTCCGCCGTCCATCGCACGATGTCGCCGGTGCGGTACATCCGCGTTCCTGGGTCAGCCGGGTTGGCAACAAAGCGTTCTGCCGTCAACCCCGCCCTTCGGTGATATCCCCGTGCCACGCCTGGTCCGGCCAGGTACAGCTCGCCGGGGACCCCGACGGGAACCGCTTGAAGTCGAGTGTCGAGCACCAGTTCGCTGACGCCCCTGACGGGTCCACCGATGGTGATTGGTTCTCCGGCGGTCATCGGCGGGCTGACGTTGGACATGATCGTTGCTTCGGTCGGTCCGTACGCGTTGTACAGGCGGCGGCCAGGTGCCCAGCGAGCGACGAGGTCGGGCGGGCACGCCTCGCCCCCGAATACGACTTCCGAAAGTTGTTCCAGCCCAGCCGGGTCCACCGATGCCAATGCCGCTGTGGTGACGAACGCGTGCGTGACGGCGTGCTCTGCCAGAAGTTGCGCCAGGTCCTCGCCCCCGTAGATCCCGGGTGGAGCGACAACCATCGTCGCCCCGGCTCCGAAAGCCTGCAGATATTCGAAGAGCGACCCGTCGAAACTCGGAGTGGAGAAGTGCAGCGTGCGTGATTGTGGAGTTGCGCCGTAGCGTTCGAGCTGGTCTCGGGCGAAGTTGTCGAGCCCTCGCTGCGTGACCACGACGCCCTTGGGCACGCCGGTCGACCCCGAGGTGTAGACCACGTAGGCAGCTGAATCCAACCCGATCGGACGGAGTCGGTCGTTGTCGGTCAACGGGCTCCCCGAGAATCCCTCGCACTTCTTAGTGAAATGCGGATCGTCGATAATCAGCCACTCCGCGATATCGGGCAATCGATCTCGGCCCGCGGTGGTGGTCAATCCGAAGCTGACCTTCGAATCGATCAGCATGTGATTGATCCGCTCGTCCGGATAGTCGGGATCGATCGGCACGAACGCAGCGCCTGTCTTGGCGACGGCAAGTATCGACACCACGGACGCGAGAGAACGTGGGACACCGACCGCTACATAGTCCTCGGTTCCCAGGCCGTGCGAGACGAGCATGCGAGCAATGCGATTGGAAAGGATGTCCAGCTCGCCGTAGGTCATGCTGCCGTCCGCCGATTCCACGGCCGGTGCGTTCGGATCACGCTGGGCTGCCTCGTCGAAGATCTCCGGGAAGACGCGCGACGACCCGCCGGCCGTGCCACGGACTGGCACCAATTCAGCATGTTCGGAGGCTGCGAGCACCGACACCACAGCCAAGGGACGATCCGGCTGGGTACACGCTTCGAGTACGCGCCGCAGTCGTCCGGCGATCTCTTCGATGTCGGCGGCACCGAAAACCTCGGGTATGTACTCGAATTTCAGGCGGAGCCTGGTGTCGACCGATGCTACGAGGCTGAGCGGGTAGTGGGCAGCGTCCTTGGCTTCGACATCGGTGATCCGGACCCCCGCAATATCGGTATCGGACGAAAGCCCCTGACGGTCAACGGGATACGATTCGAAGACAGTCAACGTGTCGAATCCGATCTCCGGCCCCGCGCCTACGTGGATCTCGGAAAGCCCGAGACAGTGGTGATCCGACAGCTCTGCTTGCTCGGCCTGGATCCGCGCGAGGAGTGTGCCGATACTTTCACTCGGGCGCAGCGTGATTCGGACCGGAATTGTGTTGATGAACAGCCCGACCATGGTTTCGATCCCGGTCAGCTCGGGAGGTCGACCCGACACCGTCGCTCCGAACACCACATCGTCTCTCCCGGTCAGTGCAGCAAGGACGATCCCCCACGATGCCTGAACAATCGTGTTGATCGTCAGCCCGAGTTCACGCGCCATTCCGCGAAGTGAGGTTGTGAATTCCTCGTCCAGATCGAACACCCACTCGGCCGCCATGGTGGAGAGTCGACGCGATCGAACCGCTGGAGCCAACAGCGTCGGTCCTTCGACTCCGCTCAGCGTCCTCGCCCACACAGCTCGGGAAGCTTGCTGATCGCGGCGGCTCATCCAGGTCAGATAGTCGCGATACGCGCGCGCGTGAGGCAAGGCCGCCACTTGACCGTCGGCGGCATAGAGCGTCGCCAATTCCCGGATCAGCAGGGGCATGGACCAGCCGTCCAGAAGGATGTGATGATTGGTGAGCACGAGCGTGAACTTTTCGGGGGCGAGAGCGATCAGGGTGAATCGGATCAACGGCGCCCGTGCCATGTCGAACGGGCGCGCTCGGTCCTCGGCCAGCGCTCGATCAATTTCCTGATCTGGTGCACCAGTGAGGTCGATTTCCTGCCACGGCGCTGCCACGTTGCTTCGGACCACCTGGACGGCACGGCCGTCGGCGCTGTGAAGGAAGGCGGTACGCAGGTTCTCATGCCGGCCGAGCAGCGCGTCGGCGGCGCGGCGCAGGCGCTCCGAATCGACTGCGCCGGCTAGATCGAGAGCCACTTGTACGAGGTATGCGTCGACCGATCGTTCGGCCAATTCGGCGTGGAACAACAACCCCGCTTGCAGTGGAGAGAGTGGCCAGACATCGCTCAGGTCGGGACACCGACTTTCGAGGTCGTCGATCGCCTCCTGTCGAAGATCGACCAGATCGAAGTCCGAGGGTGTGAATCCGCCGCCGCCCGCCGCGAACTCTCCGAGCCCGGCCAGTGCGCCGAGCCACCACTGCCCCAGTTGCCGAACGTCGTCCGCACCCAGAATGTCCGGTGGGAACGTCCAGCCGGCAACGAGCTGCGGACCGTCCTCGGTATCGCTGTCGACCGTCATCACGTTGACCTCGAGGACGCTGGCGAGTGGGAGATCGACGGCCGCAACCGTCCGCAGGTCCTCGTCACGGATCGGTACCCATCCCGCTGAAGCGTCGGCGTCGGATCCACCGACGCGTCCGAGGTAGTTGAAACTGATCTGGGGCTCCGGAAGTTGCGAAAGTGTTGGTGCCGTTTCGCGGTTCAGATAGCGCAGCAACCCGAAGCCGATGCCGCGGTCCGGCACCGCCCGGAGTTGTTCCTTGACGGCCTTGGCAGCGACGCCCGCAGCCGGGCCGCCGGCGAAGGCGTCGCCCGGATCCACTCCGCTCAGATCGATCCGCACCGGGAAGATCGACGTGAACCATCCCACCGTGCGAGCGAGATCTGCCCCGGGAACCACCTGTTCCTCGCGTCCGTGCCCCTCGAGACTGATCAATGTCTCCGGATTGTCGATGCCGCGGTCCATGCGCCAGCGGACCATCGCAAGTGCCAAAGCCGTCAACAATCCGTCCTCGACGCTCCCGTGAATCGCCTGCGGAACTGTCGTCGACACGGCCTCGGTCAATCCCGTGGGAACTCGTACTTCGATGTCAATGGTGGCCGAGGCGGTGTCCCTCTTCGTCAGGGCGCGCACACCCAGAGTCGGATCCGGGCCCTCGAGCACCTCTCGCCAATAGTCGATTTCAGCGACCCGATCCGGCTCGCGCGCGGCGTCGACGAGGCCATGTGCCCATCGACGCATCGAGGTTCCGACCGGAGCAAGTGACGGGTCGACGCCTGTCTGCACCTGCGCACAGGCAAGTGCAAGATCGGGGATCAGGATTCGCCAGGAAACGCCGTCCGTCACGAGGTGGTGCGCCACGATTAGCAACTGTTTCCGGCTCTGCCGGTCCTTTTGAATCTGTCCGTCGGTGTCGAGCAGGACTGCCTGCACCATCACACCTGCCTCCGGGTCGAGCCGCCCCAGAGCTGCGTCGAGTTCTGTCGAGACCGTCTCCGCGGCAGAACCCCCGAGGCTCCCGTGGCGTACGACGGTCTCCGCCCGCACCGTACCTACAGGCGCAACGTCCATCCGCCGAGCGGATTCAGGATGATGCGTCGCCCGGATGCCTGCGCGGAGGATGTCGTGGTGGTCCAGCACAGCCTGCATGGCCAGTGTCAGCGTGACCTCGTCGAGCGTGGCAGGAACCGAGAGCAGAACAGATTGGGAGTACCGGCGAAAATCTCCACCACGGTCAAGCATCCATTCGACGATCGGCGTCAATTCGATCTCACCGACGCCGCCGCCAGGCAATTCGTCGACGACGACACGGTTGCCAGCCGTTCCGGCCGTCTCGGACAGCGCCGCAACAGTTTTGCGTTCGAACACCTCGCGCGGTGTGATCAGAACTCCGGCAGACCTGGCGCGCGTCACCAACTGGATGGACATGATCGAGTCACCGCCTAGAGTGAAGAACGAATCGTCGACCCCCACCTCCTCGAGTCCCAGAACTTCGGCGAACAGACTCGCAAGGATGTTTTCCGTCGCGGACGCGGGGCCACGACTTACGGTTGCCTGTCGCCCGAAGTCAGGTTCAGGCAATGCATTCCGGTCGAGCTTTCCGTTCACCGTCAGCGGCAAACCCTCGAGAACCGTCACGACAGCGGGGACCATGTGGGGCGCCAACCTCTGTGAGACATACTCGAGCAACGCCGCCGGAGAGATAGTGGCACCGGACTCCGGCACCACGTAGCCCACCAACCGGTCTCTGCGGGCTACCACCGCCGACTGAGACACGCCCACTCCGGAGAGCAGTGCAGCCTCCACCTCGCCGAGTTCGATTCGGTACCCCTTCACCTGCACCTGCAGATCGTTTCGTCCGAGGTACTCCAGCTGCCCGCTGTCGTTCCAGCGCCCCAGGTCACCGGATCGATACATACGCGCACCACTGACCGCGAGGTCGGGAATGAACCGCGCGGACGTCAGACCGAACCGGCCGAGGTATCCGCGTGAAACCTGATCACCGGAGACATACAGTTCACCCACCACACCGGGCGGCACCGGGTGCAACCGCTGATCCAACACATACACACGCAATCCGGGTAACGCCCGACCAATCACCGAGGCCGATCGTTGACGCACCAGCACACGATCGAGCGGTAAATGGCTGACGTGCACAGTGGTCTCCGTGATGCCGTACATGTTGACCAGATCTGGTGACGAAGTCCCGCGACGGGCGTACCAGCGCGTCAACTGTCCGAAGTCGAGCGCTTCTCCGCCGAAGATCACGTAGCGCAATGACAGGGCCGCACCCCCGGTAAGCCGGTCGGCTTCCGCCAATTGATAGAAGGCGGTGGGAGTTTGATTGAGCACCGTGACACGTTCGTGCCGTAGCAATTCGAGGAATGCCTCTGGTGAACGGGCCGTGAAGTAGTCGACCAGTACCAGTCGGCCACCGTGTGCGAGTGCGCCCCACATTTCCCAGACCGAGAAGTCGAATGCCTCCGAATGGAACATCGTCCACACATCGCCGCTGCCGAAGCCGAAGAGCGCTCTGGTGTTTGCCAGCAACGTCACTACGCTGCGGTGAGAAACCTGCACCCCCTTCGGGCGCCCGGTGGACCCCGAGGTGTAGATCACGTAGGCCACCGATTCGGGCCGGAGCGGTAGCAGCCGATCTCGGTCGGTCACCGCAAGCGGAGAAAACCTGTGCAGCGCATCGAGAATCACCGGGTCGTCTACCGCAATCACTGGAATCTCGCTGTCTGCGATTGCGTCACTGTCTCGTATGTAGTCGCCGTCGGCCCGGGTGGTCAACACACACTTCGGCCGGGCGTCACGCAGCACGAAGTCCACCCGGTTTACCGGAGAAGTCGAGTCCACCGGTACGTATCCGCCACCCGCCTTCACCACCGCCAGCAATGCCACCATCAGGTCGATCGAGCGGGCCATCGCGACTGCCACCAAGGTTTCCGGCCCCACCCCCTGCGCCACCAACAGTCGAGCAAGGCGGTTTGCTCGCTCGTCGAGTTCGCGGTACGTAACCGACAATCCGCCGCAGCGCACCGCCACGGCAGCACCGGACGTCAGCGCCGTGCGATCGAAGAGATCCGACAACGAATCCTCGTCTGTTCCGGCGCCAGAGGGCGTGGGCGCAACCAGCAACCCGCTGAGTTCGCCGGCCAGAATCATGTCGATATCACCGACGACCACCGACTGGTTCTCGGTCACGGCGCCGATCACTCTTTCGAAGCGCGCCGCGATGCGCGCCACCGACATTCGATCGAAAATATCTGTTGCATAACGGAAACCGGCGCTGATACCAGCGGGCTCACCGTGCTCGTCGACGTGCTCCATCACACTCAGTTGCAGATCGAATTTCGCAACCGCGAGATCGACGTCGAGCGAGCGAACCGTCAGTTCCGGCAAGTCGAAGCGCAGTCCCGTATCGGTCTGGAATTCGAGGAGTACCTGAAACAGAGGTGAATGCTCGGTGGAACGGTCGGGCGAGAGGTAATCCACCAACCTCTCGAAGGGGATGTCTGCATGGTCCAGAGCACCGAGATCCGTTGACCGCACCGCGGCCAACACCTCGGCAAAGGTTGCTCCGGATGAGACAGGTGTGCGAAGGACGAGCGTGTTGACGAACATCCCGACCACATCGTCGAACACCGATGCACCGCGACCTGCGACCGGAGTCCCGATCACTACGTCGTCCGCTGTAGTGAGCCGTGCCAGCAATACCGCCAGAGCCGCATGCATCACCATGAACAGAGACGAACCGTTCTGGTGTGCGAGTTCGTTCAAAGCTCGATGGATCTCGGGCGAGAAGTCCATCGAAACCACCGCGCCCTCGGCAGACCGTTTCGAGGTTCGTGGTCTATCGAGAGGGAGCGGCAAGACGTCCGGAATACCCGACAGCTTCGCTGTCCAATAATCGAATTCGGCCGAGGGCGAAGTTTCCGGACCAACGTCTGCGTCGACGATCTCACGCTGCCAGAGGGTGTAGTCGGCGTACTGAATCGGCAGCGGCACCCAGTCCGGGCTCCGACCTTGCGTGCGCGCGGTATATGCACTCATCAGGTCGCGTGCCAGTGGTGCCATCGAGAAGCCGTCTGCGGCGATGTGGTGAACAACGATCGCGAGTACATGCTGCTCCGGTCCGGTTCGGAGTAACCTCACGTGCAGCGGGAACTCTTCGGACACATCGAATCCGATGTCGAAGAACGCGTGCAAGTCCGTGAAAAGCCCCTCGCCGGGAATCAACACGGGGTGGATTCGAGGAGCAGCGACCGCGGGTTCGGCGATCACCTGGTAGGGCCCGTCTGCGGACGCAGGAAAGATCGTTCGAAGAGATTCGTGCCGTTCCACCACATCACCCAGCGCGGCTTGGAGCGCACCCGAATCCAGGAACCCGTCCAGTTGTAGTGCGACGGGGATGTCGTAGAGCGGAGACGACGTGTCGAACTGGTTGACGAACCACATCCGCGATTGCGCGAACGACAGCGGAATACGTTCTGGCCGTGCCCTACTCGTGAGGGGCACACGAGTAGCTCCCTCGAGTCCAGGCTCGCCCGGCGCGGAGTCGATTGGATCTATCGAGGCCGCCAGGTCCGCGACCACGGGGGCGTCGAACAGTGCATTGACCCCCATATTGGTGTGCAATGCGGCGTTGATGCGGGCGATGACTCGAGTGGCGCTGAGGGAATCCCCGCCGAGTTCGAAGAAACTGTCGTCGGCACTCACCTGGTCGAGACCGAGAACGTCGGCAACAGCACGGGCGATTCCGATTTCGGCAGGAGTGGCGGGAGTCCGAAACGCAGCGCTCGCAAAATCAGTGTCCGGGAGGGCTTTACGGTCCAACTTCCCATGCACCGTCACCGGAAACTCCCCCAACACCACCACCACCGACGGCACCATGAACCCCGGAAGAGACCTCCGCACCCCCTCCAACACCACCACCTCATCGACCACCACCCCCACCTCACCCACCACAAACCCCACCAAAAAATCCCCACCCACACCCGACCGCAACACCACCACCGCACCAGCCACCCCCACCTGAGCAGCCAACACCGCCTCCACCTCACCCAACTCCACCCGCTGCCCCCGCACCTTCACCTGAAAATCCGTGCGCCCCACAAACTCCAACACCCCACCACACCCCCACCGCACCACATCACCCGTCCGATACACCCGAGCACCCACCACCCCCGACACCGGATCCGCCACAAACCGACCCACCGTCAAATCCACACGACCCTCATACCCCCGAGCCACCTGCACCCCACCCACATACAACTCCCCCACCACACCCACCGGAACCGGCCGCAACCGCGAATCCAACACCAACACCCGCGTATTCCACACCGGCCGACCAATCGGAACACCCACCCCCACAACACCCTCCACCCGATGAAACGTCACATCCACCGACGCCTCCGTCGGCCCGTACAAATTCACCAACTCCGCACCACACACCCCCGCAAACCGCCCCGCCAACACCGACGACAACCCCTCACCCGACACAAACACCCGACGCAAACCCGAACACCCCACCCCCAACTCCCCCACGCTCAACTCCCCCACGAACACCTCCAACATCGACGGCACAAAATGCACCACCGACACCCCCCACCGCTCGATCACACCCACCAAATACACCGGATCACGATGCCCACCCGGATCCGCCACCACCAACCCCGCACCCACCATCAACGGCCAAAACAACTCCCACACCGACACATCGAACGACACCGGCGTCTTCTGCAACACCACATCCCCCACACCCAACGGAAACTCCCCCTGCATCCACAACAACCGATTCACCACCCCCGCATGCGACACCACCACCCCCTTCGGACGACCCGTCGACCCCGACGTGAACATCACATACACCGCATGCTCAGGCAACAACACCCCCAACCGATCCCCCACCCCCACCGGACCACCCGAAAACCCCGAAACATCAACACAACCCACATCAACAAACCCCACCCCCACCGGCAAACACCCACCATCACCAACCCGCGACAACACCACCACCGGATCCACCACCCCCACCACAAACCCCACCCGCTCCACCGGCGCACCCACATCCACCGGAACAAACACCCCACCAGCCCGCACCACCGCAAACACCGCCACCAACAACTCCACCGACCGCGACAACGCCACACACACCCGCGACTCCGGACCCACCCCCAACGAAATCAACAACCGCGCAAAACGATTCACCCGAACATCGAACTCACCCCACGACAACACCACCCCACCACACACCAACCCCCCACCACCCACACCAGCAAACCGCCCATCCAACACATCCACCAACGTCAACCCCCCCACCACAACCCCCACACCATCCCAACCACCCACCACCAACCCACGCTCACCGGCGACAAACACGTCGACCTCACCGACCGGTGTATCCGCGTTCGCTGCGAAGGCGGCAAGAATCCGCGACATTCGCTGTGCAATGGTGTCGACCGCGGCGCGGTCGAATGCCGCCGGCTGGTACCGCAGGCTGACCTGCAGCGTCGGTTCCGCGACCGACAGCACGGTGAGCGGGTAATGCGTGGCGTCGCGGGCATTCACAGCGGTGACGCGCATACCGGCAATGTCGGTGTTCCCGCCCATCCCCGAGGTATCGATCGGATACGACTCGAAGACCGACAGTGTGTCGAACAAATTGCCTGTCCCTACGACAGATTGAATCGCGCCGAGTCCGACATAGTGATGATCGAGCAGAGCTGTCTGCTCGCTTTGCAGTCGAGCGAGCAGCTGCGTACACGTCTCGTCCGGATCCAGTTGCACTCGGACAGGCAACGTGTTGATCAGCAGCCCCATCATGTTTTCCACACCAGGCAACTCGGGTGAGCGGCCCGAAACCGTGACGCCGAAGACGACGTCGTCACGGGAAAGCATCCGAGACAGTAGGACACCCCACGCCGCCTGGATCACCGTGTTCATCGTGATCCCGCTCCGTTGGACCAGCGCACCGAGTCCGTCGCGCACTGAATCGGGTAGATCGACGGCAACCTCTTCGGGCACCAGCTGCTCCGCGATCGGCGTCGAAGGCGCCAACAACGTCGGCTCGTCGACGCCTTCCAAGGCGTCCTCCCACGCCGCGAGCGAGGTCTCCATATCGCGGTGCATCAACCATTCCAGATAGGCGCGGTAGGAGGGAGTCTCGGGAAGATCGGCCGGGGCCCTCTCGACCGGGAGACCGTCGGCCGCGTATCGCATCAACAGTTCGCGAACCAGCAACGGTATCGACCAGCCGTCGAGAACGATGTGATGGTTCGTCACCACCAACACGCACCTCGTCGGCGAGGTTCGCAGCAGCGTCAGCCGAAGCAGCGGCGGCGAAGCGAGGTCGAAGGGTGCACTGCGGTCCTCGTCGAGGCGGCGCTCCAGATCTGCGTCGGTTGCCGATCCGCGATCACTCAGGTCGACCTCGGTCCAGGGAATCACTGCATCGTCGACAATCAACTGCACCGGTAGGCCGTTCACGTCGTAGAGAAACGCTGCACACAGATTCGGGTGGTTTGCGAGTAGTCCGGCAGCAGCGCCGCGCAAACGCTCGGAATCAACCGCTCCTTCGAGCTCGACGCACAACTGCGCTGTGTAGACGTCCGTCGACGTGGCCGCCAGTGAGGCATGGAACATCAGCCCGGCCTGAAGAGGCGACACCGACCAGACATCGCGCAATCCGGGGAAATCGTTCTCCCAGCGTTCGATCTGTTGTTGGTCCACCGAGACCAGGGGAATGTCCGACGGCGTCAGACCGCCCGCATCAGGTCGCGACGCGTGCGCGGTGAGTCCGTCGAGCGCACGACGCCACAGTTCCGCGAACTCCGCGATGTCAGACCTGTCGAGCACTCCGCGGGGAAAGGTGAAAGATGCTGTCAGGCAGGGCCCGTCGACATGGTCCTCAACCGCCGCGTTGATGTCGATCACGGACGCCGCAGGCATGGACGGGTTCTGGGTTCCGCCGAGCCTTCGATTGCCCTCCACCGGCAGCCAGTCCTGTGTTCCGTCAGAGGAGCTGATCCGGCCCAGATAGTTGAAACTGATCTGAGGAGAACGGAATCGGCCGAGTGGGTCGCTCTCGCCCGACAGGTACCGCAACATCCCGAATCCGATTCCATGATCGGGGATCGCACGCACGTACTCTTTGACAGCTTTGAGAGCCCGCCCGGCGTCGGCGCCACCTGCCAGTGCGTCGTCGACGTCGATTGCGCCAAGTTCCACGCGCACCGGGTAGAGCGTGGTGAACCAACCAACGGTGCGAGCGAGGTCTGCGCCGGGAACCGCTCCTTCCTCGCGCCCGTGTCCTTCGAGCGTGATCAGGGCGGCAGCGGTATCCATACCGCGGCGTCGTCGCCACTCGATCGAGGCCAACGCAACAGCGGTGACGAGTCCGTCGTTCACGCCGGCGTGGAATGCCGCAGGAACCGTGGTGAGAAGGTTCCTGGTCGCCGAAGGCGAGATGTCCACTGTAACGGTGTCGACCGTGTCGTCGACGTCGATCGTGGGATCGAGTGGGCGCGAACCGATCAACGGGTCATCGCCGTCCAGGATCGTTTTCCATATGTCCAGTTCGACGCTCCGGTCGCCCACGTGCTCGACAAGCCCATGCGCCCATCGCCGGAACGACGTTCCGATCTGTGGCAGTTCGGGCGTGACACCGGCCTGGAGTTGTGCTGTCACCGACGCCAGGTCGGTGACCAGAATGCGCCACGAGACGCCGTCGACAACCAGGTGATGAATCACCACAAGTAGTCGGCCCCGCCCGGTCGACACGTCAGGTTTGTCGGCCAGGTCGAACCAGATCACGCGCACCATGTCAGCCGTGGCGGGATCCAAGCTGTCGGCCACGGCCTCGAGTTCTCCCGACGCCAAGGCCCTGAAACCTTCGTCGTCCACCGAATCGACAGCTACGCGGTGGATCAGTCCTTCGGCCGAGATCGAGCCGGGTGGTAAGACTTCCATGACCCGGTCACTCTCAACCAAGCGAGCTCGAAGCATTCCGTGGCGGTCCAGCAACACCTGGAGACCACGGACAAGGAGGTCCTGGGTGAGATCAGCGGGAGCTGTCAGCAAGAGCGCCTGGGAGAACCGTTTCACTCCGCCGCCACGCAGCCCGCCACTGCTGCGGTCGAGCATCCACTGCGCCACCGGGCTCAGTGGAACAGTTCCGACAGCGGATCCCGGTAGCTCCGCGAGTACATCAGGCCTGTCCTGCTCAAGGTGCGCCGACTCGGCAAGCGCGGCGACGGATTTGTGGTCGAAAACATCTCGGGGTGAGATGATCACACCCGCATCGCGAGCGCGGGCCACCAATTGGATGGACATGATGCTGTCGCCACCGAGCTCGAAGAACGAATCATGCACTCCTACCGCGTCGAGACCGAGAACCTGCGCGAACAGAGCGGCAAGAAGATTCTCGGTTTCCGTTCGCGGTGGCCGGTCGGGTGTGGCGGCGGACGAGAAATCGGGTGTGGGAAGCGCTGCGCGGTCGAGTTTTCCGTGAACCGTCAGCGGAACGGCGTCGAGCACCACCACCGCCGCCGGCACCATGTACGACGGCAGGCGCTTGCCTGCATGGGCGAGGACGTCTCGCGGATCGACACTCGCTCCGCGATCGGGAACCACGTAGCCGATCAACCGATCCCTGCCGTCGCCGTTCCAGACGGCCGTCACCGCCTGGGCCACGCGCGGGTGCGTCTGCAGTGCCACCTCGACTTCCCCGAGTTCGATGCGGAACCCACGGACTTTGACTTGGGCATCGGTGCGCCCGAGATACTCCAGCCGTCGGTCGGGCGTCCACCGCACGCGATCGCCCGTGCGATAGATCCGCGTTCCCGGCGCACCGAAGGGATCTGCGACAAACTGCGTGGCGGTCAACGGGTATCGCCGATGATAGCCGCGAGCGAGAGCCGGCCCGGCAAGATACAACTCCCCCGCGACACCTACCGGTACCGCTCGCAGACGCGAGTCCAGCACTACCTCGCTGAATCCGCGAGTAGGTGTGCCGATAGTGACCGGGTCGTTCGGAGCCAGTGCCGCACTGATGCTCGACACGACAGTTGCCTCGGTAGGACCGTAGGCGTTGAACATCTTTCTGCCCGGAGCCCAGCGGGCCACCAATTCCGGCGGACACGCTTCCCCACCTGTCACGACACAACCGACAGTGGTGAGACCGTCTGGGTCGACGGACGTTAAGGCCGCCGGAGTCACAAAACAATGGGTGACGCGCTCGCGCTCCAGTAACGCCGCCAGTTCCGACCCGCCGTAGACGGTCGGTGGCACGATCACCATCGTGGCTCCAGCACCAACGGCCATCACGAGCTCGAGAACCGACGCGTCGAAACTCGGCGAAGCGAAGTGCAGAGTTCTGGATCGGGTCGTGGCGGCGAAGGTCTCACGCTCCTGGAGCGCGAAGTCGCTCAACCCGCGATGTGTGACCGTCACGCCCTTGGGTGTTCCTGTCGACCCCGACGTGTAGATCAGATAGACCGGATTGTCGATGCGAATCGGTGCCTTCCGATCCGCGTCGGTGACTTTCGATGGCGAGTACGCCCGCAGCCGTTCCTCGAAACCGGCATCGTCGAGGACCAGCCACGGCACGAGGCCGGACAATGCCGCGTTGTGAGCTCGAGACGTTATCCCCCACCCTGCACCGGAGTCGCCCAGCATGTGCTCGATACGAGCAGCAGGATGTCCCGGGTCCACGGGAAGGAATGCCGCACCTGTCTTGGCAATGGACCACACCGCCAGAACGGACTCGATGGAGCGTGGGAGACACAACGCCACCACCGATTCGGGACCCACTCCGGATTCGATCAGCATGCGGGCCAATCGGTTCGACTGCGCGTCGAGTTCGAGATAGGTCACTTCACGTTCCTCGAACACCAGCGCAACGGCGCCGGGATCCTGGGCAGTCGCCATATCTGTTGCTGCAGTCAGCAAATCCGGAAGGGTCTGAACAGCGGCGGAAATCTCACCTCGCACGGGTACCAGTTCGGCTGACTCATAGGCGTCGAGGATCTCGATATCTCCGATCCGTGATTGCGGATCCGTGATAACGCGCTCGAGAATCCGTTGCAGGCGGTCGGCGAAGCCCGCTACCGTTTCCTCGTCGAAAATATCTGTGGCATATCCGAATTCGGCGCGAAGACCGTCCGATTCGCCGGCTGCGCCGGCGTTCTGCGTCACCGTCAACTGAAGATCGAAGTTGATGGTGTCGATCTCGACGCCCACGTCGGTCACCTGCAGGTCGGGGAGTTCGAGTGCAGGCCGTTTGATGTCTTGGAACTCCAACATGACTTGAAACAGGGGCGAGTACGCCGTCGAACGTGAAGGATTCACGATCTCGACGACTCTTTCGAACGGCACGTCCGCGTGAATGAAGGCGCTCAGATCTACGTTTCGGACCTGGTCGAGGAAGTCTCCGAAAGTTGCGCCGCGGTCCACTGCAGTGCGCAACACCAAAGTGTTGACGAACATGCCCACCAGGTCGTCGAGTTCGCGCTCCCCACGCCCGGCGATGGGAGTTCCGACGGCTACGTCGTCCTCATCACTGAGCCTCGCCAGCAGCACTGCCAAGGCTGCGTGCACAACCATGAAGACCGTGGCGTTGTGTTTGCGCGACAGGGCAACCACACCGGCATGCACCTTCGGACCGAACACGAACCTGATCCGTCCGCGTCGAAGCGAACGCACATCACCGCGCGGTCGATCGGTCGGAATGTCGAGAACCTCCGGTGCGCCCGCAAGATTCTCGGCCCAATAGCCGAGCTGTTTCGAGATCAGAGACCGAGAGTCCGATTCCGAGCCCAACCAACCACGTTGCCACAACGCGTAGTCGGCATACTGGATCCCGAGCGGCGCCCACTGCGGTGCCTCACCGTTCACACGGGAGGTGTATGCGCTCATGAGATCTCGGGCCAGCGGTACCGTGGAGAATCCGTCGGCGGCGATGTGGTGAATCACGATCACCAGGACATGCGAGTGGACCTGGTCGTCTCGCCGCAACAAGGTGGCGCGCATCGGGACCTGCTGCATGACGTCGAAACCATCCGAAACGATCTGCCGGCAACGCTCGCGCAGCTCTTCCTCTCCCTGCACAAGTATCGGTGCAAGATCCGATATCACCTGTGAGGTAGACATGATCACTTGACGCGGGCCGTCGTCAGTGAGAGGAAAAACAGTGCGCAAGGACTCGTGCCGCTCGACGACGTCGACAAATGCCGCGTGAAGTGCACTCAGATTCACTGTGCCGTCGAGCCTCAACGCGCACGCGACGTTGTAGGCGGCGGACTCGGGGTCGAACTGATTCGCAAACCACATTCGCTCCTGCGCCGGCGAAAGTGGGATATCCGTCGTCGTACCCCGCGGCCTCAACGCCGGCTTGGCCCCCTCTCCTCCGCGACACTGCGCCAACTCGGCCAGCGCTGCAACGGTAGAAGCATCGAAGACGTCGCGAATGTTGATCCGTTCGCCGAGAACAGAATTCACTCGCGCAACCAACCTGGCCGCACTGAGAGAGTTCCCACCCAGGGCAAAAAAGTCGTCGTTCACGCCCACCGTCGACGTTCCCAGCAGATCATCGAAGATTGCGGCAACCGTCTCCTCGACCGGCGTTCGTGGCGCAACATACTGCAGCGCTTGAAGTTCGAAGTTGACGTCCGGGAGGGCTTTACGGTCCAACTTCCCATGCACCGTCACCGGAAACTCCCCCAACACCACCACCACCGACGGCACCATGAACCCCGGAAGAGACCTCCGCACCCCCTCCAACACCACCACCTCATCGACCACCACCCCCACCTCACCCACCACAAACCCCACCAAAAAATCCCCACCCACACCCGACCGCAACACCACCACCGCACCAGCCACCCCCACCTGAGCAGCCAACACCGCCTCCACCTCACCCAACTCCACCCGCTGCCCCCGCACCTTCACCTGAAAATCCGTGCGCCCCACAAACTCCAACACCCCACCACACCCCCACCGCACCACATCACCCGTCCGATACACCCGAGCACCCACCACCCCCGACACCGGATCCGCCACAAACCGACCCACCGTCAAATCCACACGACCCTCATACCCCCGAGCCACCTGCACCCCACCCACATACAACTCCCCCACCACACCCACCGGAACCGGCCGCAACCGCGAATCCAACACCAACACCCGCGTATTCCACACCGGCCGACCAATCGGAACACCCACCCCCACAACACCCTCCACCCGATGAAACGTCACATCCACCGACGCCTCCGTCGGCCCGTACAAATTCACCAACTCCGCACCACACACCCCCGCAAACCGCCCCGCCAACACCGACGACAACCCCTCACCCGACACAAACACCCGACGCAAACCCGAACACCCCACCCCCAACTCCCCCACGCTCAACTCCCCCACGAACACCTCCAACATCGACGGCACAAAATGCACCACCGACACCCCCCACCGCTCGATCACACCCACCAAATACACCGGATCACGATGCCCACCCGGATCCGCCACCACCAACCCCGCACCCACCATCAACGGCCAAAACAACTCCCACACCGACACATCGAACGACACCGGCGTCTTCTGCAACACCACATCCCCCACACCCAACGGAAACTCCCCCTGCATCCACAACAACCGATTCACCACCCCCGCATGCGACACCACCACCCCCTTCGGACGACCCGTCGACCCCGACGTGAACATCACATACACCGCATGCTCAGGCAACAACACCCCCAACCGATCCCCCACCCCCACCGGACCACCCGAAAACCCCGAAACATCAACACAACCCACATCAACAAACCCCACCCCCACCGGCAAACACCCACCATCACCAACCCGCGACAACACCACCACCGGATCCACCACCCCCACCACAAACCCCACCCGCTCCACCGGCGCACCCACATCCACCGGAACAAACACCCCACCAGCCCGCACCACCGCAAACACCGCCACCAACAACTCCACCGACCGCGACAACGCCACACACACCCGCGACTCCGGACCCACCCCCAACGAAATCAACAACCGCGCAAAACGATTCACCCGAACATCGAACTCACCCCACGACAACACCACCCCACCACACACCAACCCCCCACCACCCACACCAGCAAACCGCCCATCCAACACATCCACCAACGTCAAACCCCCCACCACAACCCCCACACCATCCCAACCACCCACCACCAACCCACGCTCGGGCGCGCCCAAAATTTCCGTATCCCCTACTGGCACTGTTGGATCCGACACGACCGACCGGAGGAGGCGGACGAAACGCTCGCCGAACTCGGCGACTGTGGTGCGCTCGAAGATATCGGAGGCATAGGTGAAGGCGGCATCGAAACCCATGGGGACGCCGTCTTTGCCACGCTGCTCGGAGAGCGACAGTTGCAAGTCGAATTTGGCGACACCGACGTCGACTGGAACAACATCGACACCCAGTCCGGGTAGTTCGAGGTGGGGATCTGCGGTGTTCTGGAATTCCAACAGAACCTGGAAGAGCGGTGAGCGAGATGACGAACGCTCCGGCGCAACTGCATCGACGACTCGCTCGAACGGCACCTCGGCTTGTCCGAACGCTGCCAGATCGACTTCGCGAGTTCGTGAAAGGATCTCCTCGAAAGTCGCGGCGGTGTCAACGGTGATTCGCAGGACGACCGTGTTGACGAACATCCCGACCAGATCGTCGAGGACTTGCTCGGCGCGCCCTCCTACCGGAGTCCCGATCGCTATGTCCGGCGAGGCGCTCAGCCGTGCCAACAGAACCGCCAGCACTGCGTGCATCACCATGAACGGTGTCGTGTTGTGATTCCGAGCGAGTTCGAGGAGTTCACTGTGCACGTCTGCGGGCACCGAGAATCGGACCGATTCACCGCGCATGGATCGTTCCGCCGGTCTCGGTCGATCCAGCGGAAGGTCGATCACGTCAGGTAGACCGGCCAGGGTGGACGTCCAGTAGTCCAACTGCTTCGCCTCGAGCGTGTCCGGATCGTCGTCACTGCCGAGCAGTTCGATCTGCCATTGGCTGTAGTCGGCGTACTGCACAGGCAAAGGCGACCAGTCCGGTGCCCGTTTCGCAGCCCGCGCCGCGTAGGCGCGGGTCAGGTCGCGGGCCAGCGGCTCGAGGGATGCTCCGTCCGCCGAAATATGGTGAACCACCAGCGCAAGGACATGATCGTCCGGCGTGACCCGAAAAAGGGAGCCGCGCAGGGGCACGTTCGCGCTCACGTCGAACCCCTCGCGAGCGAGATCGGCGATGCGCCTGTCCAAGGCTTCCTCGTCCACGGATACTTCCCACGCGATCTTCGACGTCACGCGTTCCGAAGGCACTACTACCTGATGGGGGCCGTCGACCGACGCCGGGTAGACGGTACGGAGCGATTCATGCCGATCGACAACATCTCCCACCGCGCGCTGCATCGCAGCGACATCCAAGGCACCTGACAGTCGGACCACCATCGGAATGTTGTAGGCCGGGGACGACGTGTCGAACTGATTGACGAACCACAGGCGTCGTTGTGCCACAGACACCGGAATCTTGTCCCTGTACGAATGTGCCTGCAGGATTGGACGCTTCGAACGCGTGCGATCAACGCGGGATGACTTCGCATCCCGCACGTGACGGGCCAATGATTCGATAGTCGGTGCTTCGAACAAAGTCCGCACCCTGAAATCGATTTCTTCAGCGGCATTTACGCGAGCGATCAGCTTCGTGGCAATCAGTGAGTTCCCGCCCAGATCGAAGAAGTCGTCACCCGCACCCACCGTCTCGACGCCTAGAACATCGGCAAAAATCTCGGCGAGCACTAGTTCCTCAGCGCCCTCGGGCGGTCGAAAGTCGTCCGACCGAGCATCGAGCCGAGGTGCAGGTAAGGCAGCGCGATCGACCTTTCCCGCCGGAGTTACCGGCAACTCGTCGAGTAGAACAAATGCCGCAGGAACCATGTACGACGGAACACGGCTCGCGACGTACCGCGTCAGCTCGGCCGTCGAGAGCGCACTTCCGCCGGCAGGCACGACGTACGTGGTGATCATCGCTGTCCCGGAGGGAGCCGCACGCGCCACGGTGACTGCATTCTCGACCTGCGGACACGACCGCACGACGCTGTCGATTTCCCCGAGTTCGATACGAAATCCGCGAACTTTCACCTGGAAGTCACTACGACCGACGTACTCGAGTCCACGGCCACGGCGCCACCGCACCAAATCCCCCGTTCGATACATCCGCTGCCCGGGGAGGCCAAAGGGGTCTGCCACGAATCGTTCTGCGGTCAACGCGTACTTCCGGTGATATCCACGTGCGAGCGCGTCTCCCGAGATGTACAGCTCGCCCACAACACCGTCGGGGACGGGGTGCAATCGCTGATCGAGCACGATCTCCTCGAAGCCGCGGAGCGGACCGCCCACTGTGATGTCCTCCGACGACACCATCGGCTCGCCGATGTTCGACATGACGGTGGTCTCGGTCGGCCCGTACGCATTGCACAGCCGTCGGCCGGGAGCCCACCGCTGCACGAGATCCGGCGGACAGGCCTCACCACCGACCACCACTTCGCCGAAGTCCGAAAGGCCCTCGGGAGAAACTGTTCCGAGCGCCGCAGTAGTGACAAAACCATGCGTGACACGCTGGGATTCGAGGAAGTGAGACAGCTCGTCACCGCCGTAGATCGTGCTCGGTGCAATCACCATGGTCGCTCCGGCACCGAAAGCCAGCAGGTATTCGAAAATCGAGGCGTCGAAACTCGGGGTCGAGAAGTGCAACGTTCGCGCATCCTGGGTCGCACCGAACCGCGAACGCTGTTCGGCAGCAAGCGCTTCCAGTCCACGATGCGAGACCGTCACCCCCTTGGGGAGTCCGGTGGATCCGGACGTGTAGATCACGTATGCAGGACTGTCGGGCCGGATCGGGTGCACCCGATCGACATCGGAGATGGAGCGCACGGACAACCGTGCAAGTCGGCCACGGAACTCAGCGTCGTCGATTGCTATCCAGGAAATCGAATCCGGCAAACGATGAAGTTCGGAAACGACCGTGAGCCCCAGTACGGCGCCGGAATCGGTCAGCATGAAGCGAACACGTTCACCCGGATAGGTCGGATCCACCGGCACGAATGCCGCGCCGGCTTTGGTCACCGCCAACATCGCGACAACCGATTCGATCGAACGCGTCAAACCCAGCGCCACACTGTTTTCCGGACCGATGCCGCGGTCGATCAAGACTCGGGCCAACTTCGACGAACGCTCGTCGAGTTCTCGATACGTCAACTCGGCATCGAGATACGACAGGGCCACGCCTTCGGGGTGTGTGCGCGCCGCACCGTCGAACAGTTCGGCCAGGGTGCGGTGCGAAGCGCGAGGGTCACTGCGTACAGGCTGCATCGCGGATCGCTCGTCGTCGGACAAGATATCGATGTCGCCGACCATCATTGTCGGATCTGTGGTGACGGATTCCAGGACGCGCGCGAACCGCAAACCGAGGCCACGTACCGTCTCGGCGTCGAACAGGTCGGTGGCAAACGCGAGCGTCACCGTGATTCCGGACGGCGTACCCACCTCGTCGAAAGTCTCGACTGCAGACACTCCGAGATCGAAGCGGCCGAGGTCGGGAGGGTGCTCGTCAGCGCTGGCGACGGACTCGAACGTCACCTGTATCACCGGCGCATACGCAGGTACATCCTCCACCTCGAGCGATTCCGCCACCTGCTCGAGCCGTATCCCACTGTGCGGCAGCGCATTACTTCGGACCTCGACGGCACTGCCCAAGAGTGCCGTGAACGGCGTCTCCAGATCGACGCGACTCCGGATGGCGACGATGTTCGCGTCGGATCCCGCGGGCGTACCGATCACAACATCCGAAGCACCGGACAACCGGCTCACCAGGAGAGCAAAGCTCGCATGTAAGACCGCACGAGTGTCCGTCCCGAGATCACTCGCCATCGCCGTGATCCGCGCGTGGGTGTCGGCGGCGATCAGGACCTCAACCTGTGCACTGTCCAGCGATTGCGTTGCAGGCCTGGGTCGATCGAAGGGAAGTTGCAAAAGTTCGGGCGCCCCGGCGAGCTCATGTCTCCAATACTCGATGTGCCGGACTTCGCGTTGTCGTCGCTCGCCCTCTCGGGCCGTCGGGCCGTGAATGTCTGCGAGTTCGGCACCGGAATCAGACGCGATCAACTCTTCCAGCAAGCCGACAAAGTTCCGGTGGTGCTCGCGTAAACCCGCCTCCTCGTATCGGATCGGGTTTGCCCGGAAGTCGACACGCAGCCTGTCGCCGCTCGGATACACGTTGACCAGAAGGTCGTCCACCGGCCCGGAGGTGACGATGTGATACTCCCCAACCACCTCGCCCAACTGCACCTCCTGGCGAAACAGCATGACGTTGACCATGGGCCCGGCATATGAGTCTTCGCCTTCCAGACCGCTCGTCACGCCGGCGTCCCGACGGATGTCGTCGAGGCTGCAGCGCTGGTGTCGCAATGCACCCATGAGCTCATGCTGGACCTGGGCGAAGAGTTCACCGACGGTGTCGACCGCTGCGACACGGATGAGCAGTGGCGTGACGTTCACCATCATGCCGCCCGAGTCCCGCAGCACCGCCGTAGTCCGTCCGGACATCGGAACATGAATCTGGACAGTCTCTTTCGCCGTCATCCGCGCGAGGTACAACGCGAGCGCAGCGATGACCGGTGCAGCGTGGTTCTCGGATTCGTAGAGAAGGGCACAACTTCGGTCCGACATCAGTGTGCTTTCGAGTCGGCTCTCGGTTTGCGCGGGCCCAGAAGCCTCCGCCAGGCTGGATCCGGCGAGGGTGGTATTGCGCTCAGCCCAGTACTCCCGGTCGGCGGCAAATCGATCCGACATTCTGTACCGCTCGTCGATGTCGTACAGCGTGCGCAGCGTCGCGGCACGACTCGGCTGCGAGTCCTTTCTCGCCGCCGAGGCCGAGTACCGATGCGCAATGCGGTTCATCATGGTCATGGCACCGAAACCGTCGAGCGCAACATGATGGATGCGGCTGTACCACAGATAGTGCGCGTCCCCGACGCGCAGCACAGCGGTCGCGACGATTCCGTCGACTGCCAGGTCGAGCTGCGTCCGGCAATCTCGGCGCATCCACCCGAGGGCATCCTCGATCGGATCGGGGGACCCACGGAGGTCGACAAGACGGACGGTGATCTCAGATGTCTCGTCCACGTACTGCATCGGTTGACCGTCGATCTCGATCACTTTGAGCAAAGGAGATTGAAACTCGTATGCCACCGCTCGCGTTTCGCGATCCAGCAGTTCGACGTCGAGTTCGCCGCGCAGCTCCACGTAGTGCGCTATCAGAATCGGGACTTCGGGATCGAATTGCTGAGCGAACCAGGTTGCCCGTTGGGCGGCCGAGAGCGGAAAGAGCGTCTCATCAGAAGGGTCGGTCCGACTTACCTCGAAGGGTTTCACAGCGCCCCGCCCCGCATGATCTCCGCGGCCGCCGAGTGCGTAGCCGCGTCCGAATCAACAGCGCGAAAGCAAGAGGCTGATCGCGCCTCTCAAGCAGTCGTACCCAGAATCGGCAAGCGCATGCACCGCCCCACCAGTCGATGTCACGTACGTATCGCTCATGTTTCGCGTGCCCGATATGTACTAAAAGTGTGAATGCGTCTCGTCACCTCGGTAATGTCCCACTCCGAGAAGACACATCCCCCGAGGGGAGCAGGCGCATGGACATCACCACCATTACCGACGTGATACGCCGACCACCGGATCGCCCAGGGGACGTGTGGCGTCCCGGCGACGCCTGGCTCGCGGGAGGAACGTGGCTGTTCTCAGCAGAACAACCCGACACGCGTCGACTGGTCGACCTCACCGCGCTCGGTTGGACACCACTGGAGGTCGGCCCGACTCATTTCGGTGTCGGAGCTACGTGCACCGTTGCCGAACTGTATGCGTTTGTCCCGCCGGACAATTGGCGTGCGAGTCCACTTATTCGCGTCAGCTGCGAGTACTTCCTCTCGTCTTTCAAGGTGTGGAATTCGGCCACCGTAGGCGGCAACATCTGTATGTCGCTTCCGGCCGGACCGATGATCACCCTGGCAGTTGCACTCGAGGCTTCGTTCACACTATGGGCTACCGACGGAACAGTGAGGACCGTCGACGCGTGCGACTTCGTGACCGGTGACCACCAGAATGTCCTGGAGCCGGGCGAAGTCCTTCGGAGCATCGAGTTCCCGGTGCACGCACTCACCAAACGGCACGCCCACCGCCGCTTCAGTCTCACGCACCTCGGCCGTTCGACGATCTTCATGATCGCGACGCAGACTCCTGGCGCCGACGACTTTCACCTCACCATCACCGCCGGCACCACCCATCCGATCCGGCTGACGTTCGACACCATGCCGGACGAGCACTCTCTGCGACGAGCCGTCGACTCCATTTCGGCCGACATTTGGTTCGACGATCCCAACGGAACCCCAGACCACCGCCTCCACCTCGCCCGCCACTACGCCGACGAGCTCCGAAACGAACTCACGGGGAGCCAGTCATGAGCTACACGGTGAACGACCGGCAGTTCCACGAGGAGCCGTTCCCGGGACAGTGTCTCCGGACGTTTCTTCGGCACCTCGGACACCACGGGGTGAAGAAGGGGTGCGACGGCGGGGACTGCGGGGCGTGCACAGTGTGGCTCGACGGAACACCGATACACAGCTGCATCACGCCCGCCTTTCGCGCCGACGGTCGCGCGGTAACCACGATCGAGGGACTCGGCACGCCCGAAGATCTCCATCCGATTCAGCAGCAGTTCCGGGATGCACCCGGCTTTCAGTGTGGGTTCTGCACCGCCGGGATGATCATGACCTCGGCGGCGCTCACCGACGCGCAGAAAGAAGACTTGCCGCGAGCGCTCAAGGGAAACCTGTGCCGCTGCACCGGTTACCGATCCATCGAAGACGCGGTCAACGGTGTCGGTGCTATCGAAGTTGCCCTCCCGGGACAGGCCGTCGGAACCAGCGTCGGGGCGCCGGCGGCCACCGACGTGGTGACCGGCCGAGCCGAATACACTATGGACACCGCCATCGACGGCATGCTGCACCTGAAAGTGCTGCACTCGCCGCACGCACATGCACGCATCACCTCCATCGACACCACCGAGGCGCTCGCCGTCCCCGGTGTCCATCGCGTCTACACCTGGAAAGACGTGCCGCGCAAGCTCTTCACCACGGCAATACATACCGACCACCTTGTCGATCCGGACGACACCTACATTCTCGACAACGTCGTGCGGTTCGTGGGTCAGCGTGTAGTGGCCGTCCTCGCCGACTCCGTCGTCGCTGCGGAAGAAGGCCGTCGGAAGGTGAAGGTCGATTACGAGATCCTGCCTTTTGTGTTCGATCCGGAAGAGGCCATGGCCGACGGCGCTCCAGCCCTGCACGGATCCGACGATCCCTTTGTTCGAGATCCAGAGCACAACATCCTGCTCGAACTTCACGGTCATGTGGGCGACGTCGAGGCCGGGTTCGCCGAGGCCGACGTCATCCACGAAGGCACCTACTTCTCGCCGCGGGTTCAGCACGCGCACCTCGAGACGCACGGTTCGATCTCCTGGATGGAAGACGGACGCCTTCACGTTCGCACAAGTTCGCAGTCCCCCTCCATCGCCAAGGTCAAACTCGCCCATCTCTTCGACCTCCGCCCGGATCAGCTACGCGTGTTCTGCAAACGCGTGGGCGGCGGGTTCGGAGGAAAACAGGAAGTGATCAGCGAGGATCTGGTGGCGCTCGCCACCCTCGACACCGGTCGTCCCGTCTGCCTCGAGTTCACCCGAGAAGAAGAGTTCACCACCGCGTCGCCGCGTCATCCGATGAAGCTCACGATCAAGCTCGGTGCCAAGTCTGACGGAACCCTCACGGCATTTCAGTACCGAAACATCTCGAACACCGGTGCGTACGGAAACCACGGTGGAGAGACAGTCTTTGCCGGCGGCGCGGCGGTCTCGCTCTACCGCTGCGCCAACAAGAAGTTCGATGCGTATTCCGTGTACACCAACAATGTTCCGAGCGGCGCTCTACGTGGGTACGGGATGACGCAACCGGCCTTTGCCGTGGAATCGGCCATGACCGAATTGGCCATCGCGCTGGACATGGATCCGCTCGAACTGCGTCGACGCAATATCGTCCGACCGGGCGATTCGCTGATCGCACTCGAAGACGGCCCAGACGACGTGATCTTCACCGAAGACGGACTGGGGCAATGCATAGATCTGATCGACGCCGCGTTGAAGCGCCAACCGGTTCCCTCGCTCGGAGCGGATTGGCTGATCGGCACCGGCACTGCCAGTTCGCTACACGAGACCGCGCCACCCACCGAGCACATTTCCGAGGCTTGGCTCACCCTCGGCGAAGACTGTGTATACGAACTTGCCATCGGCACAGTCGAATTCGGTGAGGGAACTTCTACCGCCCACGTGCAGATCGCCGCGAATCAGCTGGGCACAACACCGTCACGTGTACGAATCATTCAGTCGGACACCGACCGAACCGGTTTCGACACAGGCGCTTTCGCCAGCGCCGGCCTGTTTGTCGCTGGGAACGCGGTACTTCGCGCGTCGAATGCGCTCCGCGATCGCCTACTTGCCTTCGCCGCGCACCACACCGGCGTGTCGATTGACCAGTGCTCGATGGACGACGACAAGATCGTCTGCGGTAGTACTCGATTAACACTGCAAGAGATACTCGAGGCCGCACGCCCGCGCGGGATCCGATTCACCGAGGCGCGGAAGGCATACGGATCTCCGCGCAGCGTGGTGTCCAACACTCATGGCTTCCGGATTGCCGTCCATCGCATCACCGGCGAGATCCGCATTCTCTACAGCGTCCAAGCCACCGACGCTGGGGTGATCATCAATCCGGCGCAGGTGCGGGGACAGATCGAAGGTGGCGTCGCCCAGGGCATCGGCTTCGCACTCACCGAGAACTTCCACGTAGACGCAAACGGCGCGATGATGAACCCGAATCTACGTAACTACCGGATCCCGACATATGCAGATATCCCACGCACGGAGGTGATCCTCGTCGAGTCATCAGACTCCGTCGGCCCACTCCGCTCCAAGGGCATGGCGGAGTGCTGCATCAATCCGGTTGCCCCTGCATTGGCGAACGCACTGCAGGATGCAACCGGGTCACGATTCCGGTCACTACCGCTCACCCCGGAACGCATCTACTCAGGCCTGAACCGATGACCGCGAACACGTCGGCGGACAGCGCCGCGACGGTCATCATCGGCCAGCGAGTGCGTGCCGGACTGGAGAAAGAATTCGAGGTCTGGCAGAAAGATCTCAACCGAGCCGCCGCAGATTATGCAGGCTTCCTCGGGGCAGAAATCGCTGCTCCGACGCCCACCCAACCTGATTGGGTGATCGTGTACCGCTTCGACTCCATCGCTCATGTTCAAGCGTGGATCAACAGCGCGACGAGGCAGGACTACCTCGACAGCGGTCGTCAGTTCTTCGACGGCCCGGCCACGCAGCAGGTAGTGAGCGGCGGGATCAGGCCTCCGGACCCACTGCTGACCGTCGTAGTGACGCACCGAGTAGGTGACGACAGCATCGACGAGTTCCTTGCCTGGCAGGATCGCCTTCGGGAGGTGGAGAGTGCTTTCGACGGATTCCGCGGCACCGAACTGTTTCGCCCCGTCGACGGTGTGCAGGATGAATGGACCCTGCTGTATCGCTTCGACAATGCTGCCCACCTCGATACGTGGCTGACTTCCCCTGAGCGACAACAACTCCTCGCCGAGGGCCGCAAGTTTCACGACTTCGAACTGCGAACCGTGGACAATTCGTTCGGCAGTTGGTTTGCCTTCGACGAGAACGGAAACGAGGCCCCTCCACCTTCGGAGACAAAAACCTCGATCGCGGTCTGGGTCGGTCTCTACCCGACTGTCGTCTTGCTTACTTTGGCGCTGTCACCGCTGAAGCTGCCACTCTGGCTCGGATTGTTGATCGGCAATCTGCTGTCGAGCTTCATCATGAGTTTCTTCACGATGCCGTACTACGTGAATCGACTCCTGCGCCGTTGGCTGCGTCCGCCTCCGGGGATTCCTGTCGCAAAAACCAACGCACAAGGGGTGGCAATCGTCGCCGCTGTGACCTTGTTCTGGGTTATCGTCGTCTACCTCGTGACTACTCAGTTCTGGTCGCTGCCCTGAACTCTCCGGAACACGAAAAGCCAGCGCATGTAACGGGGCATGATTCTTCCCCGGTGCATACGCTGGCATTTTCAGTTATGTCCGTTCACGCGGCCGTTGGTGGGCTGTTCCCGCCGATCGGCTGCTGGAACGGATCGATCGACATCGGTGGATAGAACACCGATTTCCGATCCGG